>DHQI01000077.1:29154-29451 GCA_002408065.1 Bacteroidales bacterium UBA5342 | reverse complement strand
TAATTCTTTGTACAGGAAACAGCTGTCGTAGCCAGATGGCACACGGTTTTTTACAATCTTTTGATGAGCGTATCGATGTTCAGAGTGGTGGAACAGAGGCGTCGGGCAAGTTGAATCCGGGAGCTGTAAAGGCGATGGCTGAAATCGGCATTGATATTAGTGATCATACTTCTGACTCGGTGAAGAAATTTTTGAATGATGAGTGGGATTATGTGATTACTGTTTGCGGTGGAGCTAATGAGAATTGTCCCGCCTTTTTCGGCAAGGTTAAAAACCGTTTGCATATTGGTTTTGATG
>DHQI01000077.1:28519-28940 GCA_002408065.1 Bacteroidales bacterium UBA5342 | reverse complement strand
CGTTTGCATATTGGTTTTGATGATCCTTCGCACGCTGAAGGAACGGAAGAGTTTATTTGGAGCGAGTTTGTCCGTGTGCGTGACGAAATCAAGAGAGACTTCTTTAAGCTTTACGAAGAAGAGATTAAACCACAGTTGAAGTAATTCCGAATTCAAAATTGCGGATTCCAATTTGTCGTCGACATTTGGATTTTTTTTGAAATATTGAAATTTGACAACTATGTCTACAAGTTCAAAATTAGGGGTTTTAGATCGTTATCTGACCCTATGGATATTTTTAGCGATGGCACTGGGGGTGTCTATGGGCTATTTCTTTCCCGGCATTGCGGATTTTTGGGATTCACTGAAGCCTTCGGAGGACAGTACCACCAATCTTCCTATTGCTATTGGTCTTATTCTGATGATGTACCCGCCACTGGCT
>DHQI01000077.1:20268-28323 GCA_002408065.1 Bacteroidales bacterium UBA5342 | reverse complement strand
ATGATGTCCCCGCCACTGGCTAAGGTGCGTTACGAGGAATTAGGCGATGTGTTTAAAAACTATAAGGTGCTGACCCTTTCCTTGGTGCAAAACTGGGTGATAGGACCAGTACTGATGTTTGCTTTGGGGATTTTGTTTTTCAAGCTTTTTCCGGGTGAAAACAATGCCAACCTGCCGTATATGTACGGTATTATTATGATTGGTTTGGCGCGTTGTATCGCCATGGTGATTGTGTGGAACGATCTGGCCAAAGGTGATACGCAGTATGCAGCCGGATTGGTGGCTTTTAATTCCATCTTTCAGGTGCTGTTCTTCTCGGTGTATGCTTACTTCTTTATCGCGGTATTACCGGGTTGGTTTGGTGTACCAACAAATAGTGCTGTAGAAAATATCACTATCTGGCAGATTGCTGAAAGTGTGTTGATTTATCTCGGTATTCCGTTTGCCGCAGGCTTTCTGACACGTTTTATCCTGATTCGTGTCAAAGACAAAGACTGGTATCATACTAAGTTTATTCCGAAAATCAGCCCGATTACATTGATAGCACTTTTATTCACTATCGTGGTGATGTTCTCAATGAAAGGCGAATATATTGTAAAAATACCGATGGATGTGGTCTTGATTGCCATTCCATTGTTGATTTACTTCATTGTGATGTTTCTGGTTTCGTTCTTTATGAGCAAAAAAGTAGGGGCGAATTACGAGCAAAGCACCACGCTTTCGTTCACAGCAGCCAGCAATAACTTTGAGTTGGCTATTGCGGTAGCTATCGCCATTTTCGGTATGAATTCCGGCGAAGCTTTTGCTGCTGTTATCGGGCCATTAGTTGAGGTGCCGGTGATGATTGCTCTGGTTAATGTGGCTTTGAAATTCAAGAAGAGGTACTTTTAGAAAACGCATTCATATTTTTACTGAAACAGCGACGTCATATTTGATGTCGCTGTTTTTTTTACTTGCTTATTTTAATATTGTATTTTATCAGTAGTGTGTCTCTTTTTTCTGTCGTGACAGTATTCATGTATTCTTTCCACCCCGGACACCAGTTAATGTGCCAGCGCCAAAAACGTCCTGCAAAAGATTTAGGATTCTCGTCGTACTTGGCGCGTAGTTTACATTCGCCACATTTAGATTTAGCCATAGTTGTGTGTTTTAGTTAGGTGGGTAAAACAACACAACTGCTTGAAAAGTTTAACGCTTTACCTTGTTTTAAAATCACAAGAATCTCCTGTGCAGTTGGGATTATCTTTTGGTTTGGGTAAAAGTTTAACTCTTAGAGCTAAAAAATAGAGCTTACATCCCACACAAATGCCAAAGCCCATTTCCAAAAAAATAAGCAAGAGACAAAGCAAACAAAGCTGACAAAGGAGTTCGAAATAACCCTCGTCCTGAAGCAGGAAGAGTGACAAAACAAAGATGCTACCGGAGAGTAAAAAGCCCAGACTCCAGGCAAACTTTTTCTGAATAGCTCCTACCCATATAGGTGTTTGTTTGCGGGTGAGCAGGCGGGCAATAATTACAGTAGGCGAAAATTTTGGATTAATAAAAATACCAATCGCAAAGTTTAGCATCATAAAGCCTGCAAGATAAGGAAGTACAATGTAGTTTTTCACTACAAAACCATTAATAAAAGCAATTATTCCGATAAGAAACATCAGTGCGCCACTGCCTTTTATGACACGTTCGTTCAAGACTTTGTAGCTTTTATCGTCGATGTATTCTCCAAATGTGAAAAGTTTCATAATTCTTCTGTTTTAAATATTCTCTTGGTAACATTTATCACAGAGGATTGGTTGACAGGCAGAGGGCTAAATCATTAGAACTTATGAGTGGGAGATGGGGGCTTGGGGTGATAGGTTTCTTGGGTTAATAGGGTACTTTGGTGGCAGGATAAACTTTAGTCACTTTAGTTCACTCTAGCACACTTTATTCACTTTTTATTGTCACCCATATTTCCGTCCGGTTTCCAGCTTGCGCCATACTTCGCGGATAACTCGTTTGGCTAGTCGCGCTTCGTATTCTTCCAGAAAATCTTCAACAGGTCCACGCAGACGCATCGATAGAGCGCGAAGTGCCCAGGACAAGGCTTTAACCACCATGTCTTCACGGTCGTCTACGGCCATTTTGCATATTTCCAGGGTGCGCGGAGCATCACCTTTACCACCGCGGGCATTCTGATTAAGAGCAGTAGTGGCAGCCAGTGCCAGACGGCGTTGCCATACATTGTCAGAGCGCATAAACTGTTTTACCCTTTCCATCGGAATGATGTTTTCACGCCATGCATACCCCACAATAAAAGCACCGTAATAGTCCGTCACTACCCAGTTGTCCATCCTTACATTCAGGTCTTCTACATCCTGTGGTATAAGCTCAGCTTTGGTTTTTTTATTCAGCTCCAGATACTCGTAAGCCATCTGTTGTAACTCAAAAGTTCCTTCGTTTACCAAGGCTTTAGCCAATTCTATCTTTTTCCGGTTTTCCCATTGTTTGCTGTGCAAGTGTAGCTCACGTATAACAGTCTTAAGGTTCGGATTGCTCACACCTATCACCCGGCTTGATGTGGGGTATACGGTCTTGGCCATTTCTAGCCGTTTAGGATCTTGAAAGGTTTCGATGGTAGCTAGCAGATCTTGGATGAGGTCTTGGTACATTATGAAGTCTTGTCTATTAGTTCAACATTCATTAGCTCCGATAGTTTTCGGGCTTTCTCCATAAGTCTTTTCTTATCACCTTTCATTATCAGGATATGCTCATTTTCCATACTGATGTAAAGTTTACAAACCTTGTAATAGTTGGTTCTATTAATGGAACGTACCCACATACGTTGGCTTTCATTCAGTTCAATAAGCTGTATAGCCCTGGCGTCAGAGATGTCTCGCCATTGGCCTGTTTTTAGACCAAAAATATTGAGGTATTGTTTGATTTGCTGCTTGTCTGTGTCAATAGCTACACCATGGTGTATAAGCAAAAGAGGAATCCCCAAAAGCATTAAAAGAACGCCTAGGTAATATAGTTGAATAAGGTTAACAATACCAATTAAGATAAACACGATTCCGATAGAGCGGAAATGAATAGGTAAGTAGGCGGTTTTGAATGAAGTTGTCATGATGATATCAATTGATATCATCAAAAGTAATAAATTATGAGTTAATGTCAAATCCAACCATCTTCATATCATCCCAATAGCCCGGGTACGATTTACTCACTACTTCAGGTTCCTGGATGCTGATGCCCGGATGTAATAGAGCTGTAGGGGCAAAAGCCAGTGCCATGCGGTGATCGTCGTAGGTGGCAATGCTGATATCAGAAGCTTTTTCGCAGGTTTCGCCGTTCCATTCCAGTGTGCCGGCTTCGCTTTCGCGAATGGCAATGCCGTATTTGGCCAGTTCGTTGATAAGGGCGGCTATGCGGTCGGTTTCTTTAATGCGCAAGGTTTGTAGACCAGAAATTTTAAATGGAATGTTAAGCATGGCACAAGTGGTCACTACCGTTTGTGCTAAGTCAGGTTGATCTATCAGGTTCCACTCAAAATAAGCCATGGTATAGCCGGTATTTTGCAGCAAAGCACCTTCTTCCGTAAAGGTGGTTTGAACGCCTAAAGCTTTATAGATGCTTTGCACATCGGCATCACCTTGGTAGCTGACAGCCTGAGCGCCTTTAAGCAGTACTTTGGCTGCTTTGCAGAAGGCGACGACCTCGTACCAGTAAGAGGCACCAGACCAGTCTATTTCCACATCGAAAACCTCGGCAGCATATGTTTTTTCAGGAATGGTGATTTGGTGATCGCTCCATACAGCTTCAACGCCAAAATAAGCCATTAAATCTAAAGTCATCTGGATGTAAGGTCGGGAAATAATATCGCCGTCGAGTGTTAGAGTAAGTCCACCTTCCAGGGTCGGCGCTATCATCAGAATGGCCGAGATAAACTGACTGCTGATGTTGCTTTTTAGGGTCAATTCGCCCCCTTGCAATTTTTTTCCTTTGATGTTAAGTGGCGGGTAGCCTTCGTTTTCGGCATATTCTATGTCGGCTCCCAGTTCGCGTAAAGCATCTACAAGCACACCAATCGGGCGTTGTTTCATACGCTCGCTACCGGTGATTTGCCATTCGCCGGGCTTCTGTGCCAGGTATGCAGTAAGAAAACGCATAGCCGTGCCCGCTGCACCAATGTTGAAAAGAGGGCCTTCCCCACTGAGGCAGGCATCCAGTATTTGGCTGTCGTCACTATCGCTGATGTTTTTGAGTTCTACCTTATCTTGGCACAAAGCAGCAATGATAAGGGCACGGTTGCACACACTTTTCGAAGTGGTGAGTTGTATTTCAGCGTCTATGGTAGCGGGTGGGGATACTGTGTATTTCATAGCGTGTTAGTGGAGAGGCGATTAATCGCGTCTTTACGTCATTGCAATTACTTCTGTAGATATATTATCTTCTTAGTTTCAAAAAATTCTTCGGTAAAATTGTCGGAGATGTCAAAAACAGCGATGCGTTTGTTAAAAGGCACAATTTCTTCTTTGAAATCGCCGCCTTTAAGGTAAATGATGCCATTTGGCAGACCGTTTTTAGAGTTGTCGTAGTCCACGCAGTGTTCGGTCATTTCTACAAAGGCCGGGAATGCTGTTACGGCACGGCTGATGATAAAGTCGTATTTTTCCGTCATTTCTTTTACGTTGCGTTGCTCGGCCACTACATTTTTTAGTCCCAGCTCATCGGCAATGCCTTTGACCACCTTAATTTTTTTGGCGATAGAATCCACTAAGTGAAACTGAACATCAGGGAAGAAAATAGCCAGTGGTAGTCCGGGAAAGCCACCGCCGCAGCCTACGTCCAATACGCGTGTACCCTCTTTGAAGCGAATCAATTTAACGATGGAAAGAGAATGTAAAATGTGTTGTTCCATAATGTGTTCCGTGTTTTTACGGCTAATCACATTAATTTTCTCATTCCACTCTTTTACCAGCTTTTCCAGACGGTCAAATTGCGCTAGCTGTTCCTCAGTAGCGCGCGGAAAATACTGTCCGATAGTTTCAGAAGTAACCATTTTCGTATGTGTGAATTTTAATTAAGCCTCCCCCAACCCCTTCAAAGGAGGGGAGGTTGTTATTTGTCAATATTTCATGAGTTTGTGACTTCGAAACTGTCTCACGGTCACTAAGTCCCCTTTTTCTCAGTCTCTTAGTGTCCGTCGCCTACTACTTTCAGTACCTCACCGTTATCTTTTACAATAGCACGGTAAAATTCTTCCGAATAACCCGGCTGATCAGGGAAAGCCAGCAGTCCGTAGCCATTATCTATAAATTTACCGTCTTTTTCTTTTTTAATGTTACCGTCAATATACTTCATTGTTAGGTAGATGCCGAGTTCTTTCCACGTATTCAGCGTCGTTTCTGCCTGAGCATTAGAATAAGCGTTTAGGAAGTCAATGGCTTTGTCTTCACCTTTTTCAAGAAGCTCTAAGGCTTTCTTGTCGGCATCGTCTACATTCTCAGCAAAAAGGTCTTCTAAAGATTTTTGACGCACTTTAATATCCTTAATCATATAAGAATATTTGTTGTAGGCTTGGTTGCTTACCCAGTTGAACATCCAGAAAGCAGAGGTCCAGCTCCAGGTCATCATATCGCCGTTGCCTACTTTTACAGGTTCCGGTATTTCAGTAATGCTGCTGTACATTGGCATATAAACCGACATATCGGCATCATCCACACCAAACCATAGGATGCCGCCTACTGTGTTTGGCAACCAGCTACGCATTTCAGCTACAAAAGAAAAACCGGTTTGCTGTGTGGCAATAGCACGTTCGTTACAGTATTTTACCGAATCCACTTCCCAAGTAAGGCCACGCCAGCGGTAAGGTACTCCGTAAGGGCCGGCCCCGGCATCTTTGGTCATATCCATAGGCGTTCCTTCGTAGTGGTCGCGCATCACTTCCTGCACATCGCGGTGCGTTAGCTTTTTATTAGCTTTGAAATAAAGTGGCATACGGTTGTCCGCATAGCCCATAGCATAATCGGTGTATTGCTTTGCTTCTTCTGGGTTTACAATGTTGTAAAACGCCCATACACGCGCTTCGCAAAAACGCTGTCCGCCAAAATCAAGTGGTGCATACACATCCGAAAAGCTGAATTCTTCTTTTTTACCGTCGAAATAACCCATTTTTTCAGCAAACTTAACCACGTCTTTAGCGTAGATAAAATTTTCTTTGTCTTTGAAATCGATGGTGGTAATACGTGCCTGGTTGGCGTGGCCGCTTACGTAACCATCAGGGATGCGTTGTGCTACCCATACAGCGCCTTTTTCTACACCACCTTTGCCTATCATCTCCATTATCCACACCTCGTTAGGGTCGGCAATAGAGAAAGACTCGCCACTGCTGTAGTAACCGTATTCTGCCACCAAATCAGTCATTACCTGAATGGCTTCGCGCGCTGTCTTAGCACGTTGCAGAGTCACATAAATCAAGCTACCGTAATCCATAATACCGGTGGTGTCCACTAATTCTTTACGACCACCGTAAGTGGTTTCTCCAATAGCTAACTGGTGCTCGTTCATATTACCTACTACGTTGTAGGTTTCAGCTACCTGAGCTATCTCGCCTAATGGTTTTCCGGTGTCCCACTCTTTGATTTGCAGCATAGCGCCTTCTTTGTATTTGGCAGCCGGCCAGTGGTACAGTTCGCCATACAAGGTATGCGAATCAGCAGCATAGCTGATCATTGTAGACCCGGTAGCACTGGCGCCTTTAGTAACCAGAATGTTAGTGCAGGCCCAAGAGGCTAGCGGGAAAAGGGTTGCCGCTAGGATTAGGGCTATTTTAATTGTGTTTTTCATATTAATCTAATTCTTTGTTTATTCTATTAGGATTCATCCTGTTGTCAATTATTGTGATAATTGTAATCTCAGAGTCGTTGAATCTGTAAAATAAAGATGTTTGTTTTGTAGTTACTAATTTATATAGTTTCCGTTGTTGGTCAAATATCGGAGACGAGTTGGGGAATTGTTGAATGCTTTTTGTTTTAACTTTTAGTGTTTCTCCAAATTTCTCCCTACTTTTATAAGACCATTCAGGTTCAAGGTAATCCAGAATTTTCTTGAGATTGTACTTTGCTTTTTGGGTATATGAAATAGTTCTCATATCTTAAGTTCTTTCAATACCTCTTCGTATGGAATTGTATTACCTTTTTCGTGATCTTCTATACCTTCTAAAATATCTTCTTTTTCGTATTCACTAAGAGAATTCCACTGGCTAATGTTTTCGTTTTTATAAAACACTCTTTTGATAGATTCCAAGATGCCTTGGTTGTCTGTTTCCAAAACCAACCTCATAATCTCTAATTTTTCTGCTTGAATATTCATAATTAATGATTTTGGTTTACAATTCCTTCAAATTCTTAATCACTTCTTTAGGGTCATCATTCCCAAATACAAAGCTTCCGGCTACCAACGAATCTGCTCCTGCATCTACTAAGCGCTTGCCGGTGTCGTAGTTTACACCACCGTCTATTTGTATCAGGGTGTTGCAGCCTTTGCGTTCAATCATAGCTTTCAGGCGGGCTGTTTTTTCTACGGTGTTTTCTATAAAAGATTGCCCACCAAAACCGGGATTCACCGACATCAGAAGTACCATATCCAAATCCGGAAGAATGTCTTCCAATAGTTCTACCGGTGTGTGCGGGTTAAGTGTAACACAAGCTTTCATACCTGCTTTTTTGATGCGCTGTACCACACGGTGAAGGTGCGGACAGGCTTCGAAGTGCACGCCCATCATATAAACGCCTAACTCAGCTAATCGTTCAGTAAATTTCCACGGTTCTACTATCATCAGATGCACGTCCAGTTTTTTAGTGCAGTGCTTAGCTACACTTTCAATTACCGGAAAACCGAAAGAAATATTTTCAACAAAAACGCCATCCATAATGTCCAGATGCAACCATTGTGCTTCACTGGCGTTAATCATTTCAAGGTCGTTTTGCAAATTGCCGAAATCAGCGGCTAATAATGATGGAGATACGATAGTTTCGGACATAATGTATAAGTGTGCTAAAGTGAACTAAAGTGACT
>DHQI01000077.1:0-20052 GCA_002408065.1 Bacteroidales bacterium UBA5342 | reverse complement strand
TGACTAGAGTGAACTAAAGTGAGTTAAAGTTATTTGTAAATGGCTTTTTTACCGGCCAATAAGGTGTTACTTAGTAATGAAACAATGGTCATAGGACCCACGCCGCCCGGTACCGGTGTGATGAAGTTACATTTAGGCGCTACTTCTTCAAATTTAACATCACCTTTTAGGCGCCAGCCTGATTTTGTCTCGCTAGAAGGGACGCGTGTGGTACCCACATCGATAACTGTAGCGCCCTCTTTCACCATATCGGCGGTCACAAATTCCGGAGAACCGATGGCGGCAATCAGTATGTCGGCAGAGGCACATACCTCTTTCAGGTTTTGCGTGCGGCTGTGTGCTACTGTTACTGTGCAGTTCATGTCTTTTTGCGACATCAGGATACTCATAGGGCGGCCCACAATGTTGCTGCGGCCAAGAACCACACAGTTTTTACCCGAAGTTTCTACATTATAACGCTTTAGCAACTGCGTAATACCGTAAGGTGTAGCTGACACAAACGTCGGCAGGCCTACTACCAAACGACCCACATTTACCGGGTGAAAACCATCAACATCTTTTTTAGGATCAATGGCTTCAGTTACTTTATCTTCCGAGATGTGTTTGGGCAACGGCAACTGCACGATGAAACCATCGATGTCGGCATCATTGTTCAGATCGTCAACTATCTGTAGCAATTCTTCTTCGGTGATGTTATCCTCTTTTTTTATCAAAGTAGATTCAAAACCAACTTCCTTGCAAGCTTTAACTTTGGCATTGACGTAAGTCATACTACCACCGTCGTTGCCTACCAGTACGGCTGCCAGGTGTGGACGTTTGCCGCCGTTGGCTACTATTTCTTTTACCTCTTCGGCTATTTCAGCTCTGATGTCTTGCGAAGTCTTTTTTCCGTCGATTAATTGCATTGGGTAAAGGTCTCCATCTCAACCCCTCTAGAGGAGGGAAGAAGGGATATATTTTAAAAGTTAGTATTTCAATAATTTCATTTTCTAGATCTAAAAAGACACTTAAAATTACTCTGAATCTTTGGAGTAGAACCTCTCCCCACCTTTGGACGGGGTGGGGGAGGCTTTTTATCTGCGACGGCGTCCCATTCCGCCCATCATATTGTTGATGTTTTTCCCTTGGGCCACCATGCGCATCACTTTGCGAGTTTCTTCAAACTGTTTCAATAGGCGGTTGATTTCCTGTACAGAAGTACCACTACCATCAGCAATACGCTTACGTCGACTACCATTCATAAGTTTTGGATTTTCGCGCTCTGTTGGTGTCATTGAATAGATAATAGCCTCTATAGATTTAAAGGCATCGTCATCTATGTCAATATTCTTCATGGCCTTGCCCATCCCCGGAATCATACCGGCTAAATCTTTCAGGTTACCCATCTTTTTGATTTGCTGAATCTGGCTAAGGAAATCGTTGAAGTTAAATTCGTTTTTAGCCAGTTTCTTTTGCAACTTGCGGGCTTCTTCTTCGTCGTATTGTTCCTGTGCTTTTTCTACAAGGGAAACGATGTCACCCATACCCAGAATACGGTCGGCCATACGGTTAGGGTGGAAGACATCAAGTGCATCCATTTTTTCACCCGTACCTACAAACTTGATTGGTTTATTAACCACCGAGCGGATAGAAAGGGCCGCACCACCACGGGTATCACCATCCAGTTTGGTAAGAATAACCCCGTCGAAGTTAAGGCGGTCGTTGAATTCTTTTGCCGTGTTAACAGCATCCTGACCCGTCATGGAGTCTACCACGAAAAGCGTTTCCTGAGGATCGATGGCTTTTTTGATGGCCTCGATTTCTTTCATCATCGCCTCGTCAATGGCCAAACGACCCGCGGTATCGATAATGACCAGGTCATTGCCATTTTTCTTGGCTTCTTTGATACCATTCTTAGCAATAGCAACAGGATCCTGATTACCAACTTCGGAGTAAACAGGGCAGCCGATTTGCTCGCCAAGTACACCCAGCTGATCAATCGCTGCCGGACGATAAACGTCACAAGCTACTAAAAGCGGGTTTTTGCCGCGCTTTGATTTCAGCATATTGGCCAGTTTACCGGTGAAGGTCGTTTTACCCGAACCTTGCAAACCAGACATCAGGATAACTGCAGGACTTCCTTTGATGTTGATATCCACCGTTTCGCCACCCATCAATACGGCCAGCTCGTCGTGTACTATCTTTACCATCATTTGTTCCGGCTTCACAGCATTCAGAACATCTTGTCCCATAGCCTTGTCTTTCACATTGGCTGTAAAAGTCTTGGCTGTTTTATAGTTAACGTCGGCATCAAGAAGCGCACGGCGCACATCTTTCAGGGTTTCTGCCACGTTTATTTCGGTTATTCTTCCTTGTCCCTTAACCAGTTTCAGGGAGCGCTCTAACCTATCCGATAAATTCTCAAACATAATGTTTTCTGTTATTTCTTTCTCACAATTCTATAAGTCCGCAAATTTAATCATTACAGCCCGAATGCGCAATAGGGTGTATGGGGCTTATTGGGTTTATAGGGTTTCAGGGTTAAAAGGGTTTCAGGGTTTCAAGGTTTCAGGGTTTCAGGGTTTCAAGGTTATTAGCTGTCGCTAAAGTCGTTTCGCTCGCCCATTTGCTAAAGTCGCTTCGTTCTCTTAAGTCACTAACGTCTTCTCATCTCCCTTTCTCAAAGTCTCACCGTCTCTCCCTCCCCCTTCCTCTCTCATAAAAAACCGTTTGTGTAAGTAAGCGACTTTTCTTACGTTTGCAATAGCATAATTTTCACAGAGCAAAATGGTTGTAGCAGATAAGGTCAGTAAATATTTTGGAGAGCAGAAAGCTCTTGATGACGTGTCGTTTAAGGCATCGAAAGGACGCATTCTTGGTTTATTGGGGCCTAATGGTGCCGGCAAGTCTACTTTGATGAAAATCATCACCGGCTATATTGCTGCTGATGAGGGTGAGGTGAATGTGTGCGGCTATAAAATGGAGGTCAACAAACCAGAGCTTCAACACCTGATAGGTTATTTGCCTGAGCACAACCCTTTGCATCTGGAAATGTATGTAAAGGAATATCTTGCTTATGTGGCCGGACTATATAGAGTTGATAAAGCCAACATTGAGGAACTGCTGATCTTGGTGGGCCTTACGGCTGAAAAACATAAAAAAATCAAAGCTCTATCGAAAGGTTACCGTCAGCGTGTTGGTTTGGCTTCTGCTCTTATCCCAAATCCTGAGGTCTTGATTTTGGATGAACCTACTACGGGTTTGGATCCTAACCAGATTGTAGAAGTGCGGGAGCTCATAAAATCGCTGGCTAAAGATAAAACGGTCATCCTTTCTACTCACTTGATGCAAGAGGTGAAGTCGGTATGCAACGATGTACTCATTATCAACAAAGGAAAAGTGGTGGCTAACGATTCTGTGGATAATGTCTTAAATTTGTCTGAAAAGGGACAGCAATTGGAGGTAGAGTTTTTGCAAGAAGTGGATGCTGATCTTTTGGCGAAAGAAGTAAAAAGTATTGGTGCCATAGAAAGCATTGATGCTAAGAAACTAAAAATAAGTGTAACAAGTAAGGAAGATGTTCGTCCTGATATTGCACAGTTTTCAGCTTCACAAAATTGGACCATCCTGATGATGAAACAACTGGATTCTGATTTAGAAGAGGTTTTTGCTCAGCTTACTAAATAAATTATTAATTCCAGAATAAGAGCAAACAGCCAACTGCTAATTGCCAATAGCTTAATATCTAATACCAACATAGTATGTACGAAGATTTAGAACGATTGACCGCATTGCGTGACAAGGGCGCAATCACCGAAGAAGAGTTTCAACGTGAGAAAAAGCGTATTCTTGATGAGATTGAGAATAAAAAGAGTGCACCTGATGCCCAGCAAGCTCCTATTTATACCGGGCGTAAAAAGTTGTGGGGAATGGACGAGCGTGGTTATTGCACGCTGTTGCATATATCGCAGTTTGCCGGCATTATCATTCCTTTTGCTGGTTTTGTAATGCCAATTGTTATGTGGCTGATGGGTAAAGATGATAGTTCGATGGTTGATCAGCATGGACGAATGGTGATTAATTGGATGATTTCTTTTTTGATTTGGTGTGCTGTAAGTGGTGTATTAGTTATCATTGGCATTGGTCTTGTTGGTCTTATTGTTTTGGCAATTCTTAACTTGATTTTTGTTATCAAAGGTGCTATAAAAGCTAATGATGGTGAGTTATATAAATATCCATTGACAATAAATATTTTATAAATAACGACTCTCAATTTTCAAATCTAAAAAGATGGATCTGCTTCTTGGAGTTTGATTTTTATTTGTGATATTAAGCTTATGTCTAAGCGCTATGCACATATCTTTAATCCAACCTGCGAAATGGAGGTGGCTAATGGCGAGGTGAGTTATACTCCACCGTCACACTTGCTGAAGTTTGTACAGGATTTGGAGGTTTTACCTCTGGTGTATGCCTCGGAGGAGGACTGTGTGCTGGTGTGTCGGATGCCGGATGCTGAATTTACAGATCGCTTGAGTGCTGCGGGCTTTGATTTGCCGGGTTTTCGCTTGATTGATAAGGTCGACCATCTTTCGGCCGATTTTGTACCATCACCCTGGGGGTGGAGCCCTGCAGTGGCCCATTTGCTGAGACCTTTAGGGGCAATATGGAACGATGATTTAAAGCCCTTTTTTAGTCGTGAATTTGCGCTCAGTATTCTTAAAAATCTTTTTGGAAAAAATCTGCCACGTATCATTAATCCGAGTCGTGTGGCGCGTTATGCGGATTCGCTTACCGATGTTGAAAAGCTGTTAGCAGAGTGGGGAAAAGTTGTTATTAAAGCACCCTATTCCAGCTCCGGGCGTGGAATTCAGATGCTTCGCGGAAATCAGCTAGATATTAACATTATTAACAAAACGCGTAGTCTAATAAAACAACAAGGCGGGGTAATGGTAGAACCTCTCTTTGAAAAAATCTGCGATTTCGCGTATGAATTTAAGATGCAGAAAGGCGAAATATTCTTTGTCGGCTATTCCTCATTTTCTACGAACGAAAAAGGGCAGTACGAAGGCCACCATATTCCTTTTGATCCTAAAAGCCTGCCCAAAGAAGCCTATCATTTGTGGGATATCGGTGTGATAAATGCTGCTTTAGAAGAACTGCTACCAGCCTTGCAAAATAGTGGCTTGGCCAAGCATTTTGAAGGATATTTTGGTGTCGATGCTTTGGTCTTTCGCGATTCGGATAGTAATGTACGTCTGCAGCCTTGCATAGAGATTAATTTACGCAACAATATGGGCATAGTGGCGCTTCATCTGGAAAAACATATTGCGCCCGGTAGTGTGTGCGAATTTAAGATTATCTCTAATCCTTCTGTTTCGCTGGCGCTTTTTGATATGGATCTGAAGACCAATCATCCTCTGGTGATGGATGGCAACAAAATACGTTCCGGCTACCTCCCCTTGACCCCTCCTAAGGATGACACTTTAAGTATGGCTTATTTGTTGGTGAAGTAACACTTTAATCGTGTTTTTTGTGTGAATTAACCACATTTTAAATGTTGATAAATCAAGAATAGCAACATTCTAAATGTTGGTAAAACCAAAAAAACAGCATTCTAAATGTTGATAATGTTATATTCGTTGTTCGCTTTTGTCATTAGATGAGTGCTTTGCAAATTAATTTTAATTTTTTTCATTTTTCTTAAAATATAATTCCTTCTCATTCGACTATAAACCTGAATGCAGCAATTAATGGCAACAAAAGAACAACATATCGGTGCAGCCTTTGATCAGGAACAGGCACGTCTCACAGGTTTTGTGAGGAAGCAGGTGGGCTCTCAGGAAGATGCCGAGGACATTGTTCAGGAAGTGTTTATGAGTTTAGCCGGAGGATTTGATGATATATCAGATTTGCGCAAAACAATCTCCTGGATTTACTCAGTGGCCAAAAACAAAGTGGTGGATTTTCTCCGCAAGAAAAAGACCTATGCTCTCGAAGATCAAAAGGTGACAGCTGGTGATGAGGACGAGACGCTTTACCTGAGCGATTTGATTCCCTCGCTGGGTGTGCAGCCTGACGATCAGATGATGCAGGATCTGATTTGGGACGAGATACGGATGAGCTTAGAAGAATTGCCTGAAGAGCAACGTAAAGTGTTTGAATGGCACGAGCTCGAAGGTTTCAGTTTCCAGCAAATATCCGAATCTACCGGAGTGGCGGTCAATACACTTATCAGCCGTAAGCGTTATGCTGTGTTGTATTTAAGAGAACAACTTGGAGAATTATTTAAACAGATAAAAGAATAAAAAAATGAAAAATATGAAATCAAGAACAAAAGGACAATTTATACTTAAAGGGATTGTATTTGGGCTATTAGCAGGAGTGGTATTTACGGTGGCCGTACTGTTGTTGTGGAATTGGTTGATGCCGGCCATTTTCGGACTGGGCGTAATTACTTTTTGGCAGGCCTTAGGCTTGTTAGTTTTAGCTAAAATATTGTTTGGTGGCGGACACGGACCTCACCGTAGCTGGCACGAAAATGAGAAGGCTCGGATGCATAAAGCACAATTTGGCGAGCGTTTTAAACATGCACATATGATGTATCATCAAAAAGATCAGGACGATGACAGTAATGAGTAGAAGCGTATTTGCTGCCAATGGACCAGTACGGGTGAATCCCAACTCTTGTGATGGTTGTGGTTCGTGTGCAGAGGTTTGTCCAATGGGCGTGTTCGAGCTGGTAACTATTAGCGAAGAGGAACGTAAAAAGCTTTCGTTTCCGGGAAAGTTAAAAGTAAGAATAAAGGGCAATACTAAATCAATGGTAGCGCACCCCGAGGCTTGCATAGCTTGTGGCAAATGCGAAACGTTATGTCACGAGAGGGCCATTAAGGTGGAGAAGAAGACTCCGGTTGCCAGAGCTTAGCTTTGATGCATCATTAAAATAAAAAAAGGACAGAGAGCATTGATGCTTCTTGTCCTTTTCTTTTTTCTTAATGTTTTTCCTGAAAAATTTCCTTGCGGATAAAATCTTCAATATCAGGAATCAGATAAATCTTGGCGTGCTTATCGTTTGTGGCATTGCAATAAATGGCATCAAAAGGTGAAGCTCCCACGCGTATTAATTCCTCTTCATCACGTAGCTTGGTGTTGTAGTAATGCAGTCCGTTCTTAGAATAAAAGATGCTATCAGTTAAATCGATAGCACTAGAGGTGGGGACAAAACAAAAGTCCTCAATGCCTTTGTTGGAAAAGCTGAGTTTGTTGAGGTAGCCACCGGGAGCATTATCGTAGCAACGGTTGGATGAAGGATAAGTGCGTAGGTATTCCTTACGGGGTTTTCGCATATGCCAAAAATTATAGTCGCGTACAACCGAAACAACTTGATCCGTATTATTGGTTGCAGTCATATAAGATTCAATTTCCAGTTTTAAGACGGGTGCCCAACCTTTTTTTAGAGAGAAATAGATTTGTCCCGGCTGAAAAGGGTAGTTCTCGCCCGTGTTGCTGCCGTTGAGTAAGGTAATGTTGCGGGTTTTTTGCGGGTATCCTATTTCTGCTAAATAGCTCTGGAAATGCGTAAAATGATATTGGCTGGAATCGGCAATATGATGGATGACGAGTTGTTGTGCTGCTTTTGCGTTAAGGGCTTCTGAAATGGTTTCTATGCTATAACCGGTCTCATCCTTAAATGCATCATTGACAAGTTTGCGGTTTAGTCTTTTTATGTCGGCTAGCATATATTGTACTCCGATTGGGATGTTGGCACCTTTAAATGGGGAATCCAGAGCTACATACAATCTTATTTCGTGATCGTAGCTTTCGTGTTCCAATTCCGCAAGTACCACTCTGCCTATGATGCCGCCCATACTCTCGCCGGCAAGAATGCCATCTTGATGTCCGGCTTTTTTCTTGTTGACGCGTTTTAGTAATTCTTTGACGTAGGCAGCATTTGTAAGAACATCAATATGGTTCTTTTTAAAGTCTACAGTAATAATGTCATACCCACTGCATAGAAGGCTGGCAACGACAGGGGATTTGCGCCAATGACTAAACACCGAATGATAGCCTGTCTCGTTAAAAGGATCAAAGCCCTCAAGAATAAAAGCGGGTTTGTCAAAAATACCGTCATTACCCATCATAAAACCATAGTTGATGCCATCCACGGTTCCCAGAAAAGTGGTGTCGAGTAAACTTGATTCCGGTGCTTTTAGTTCTGAGATGTTAATGTGTTGCCCTTGGCTAGTGGAGCAAAATGCTATAAGTGTTATGATTATAAACAAAAGCTGTTTCATAGCTGTGATTTGTTGGCGTTAATTAATAGTTCTAAGGTTCAAATGTCATACCAATGTATTAAAGAAGCTTTGTTTTCTATAAAAAACGGAGCAACTTTTGGGCTGCTCCGTTTTTAGAATATTCTGAGGATTATTTGTTAGTGAATACCCTTCATCATTCTGTTTAATACCGGAGCTAAGGCAAAAGCAACGGCAGCTAAGACAATAGCATAAGTAGCTATAAAATAGAATGTAGGGAATCCTAATGCTTCGGATATTGCAGTCATTGCTGCTGCTAAATAATTACCTAACGCTATGGATGCGAACCAAGCACCCATCATAATTGACGTGATTTTTGGCGGAGATAACTTCGTTATCATTGACAAGCCTACAGGTGACATGCACAACTCTCCAACAGTGTGGAATAAGTATATGAAAACAAGCCATAGTGGGCTAACTAAAGCTCCGGCTCCGGCTTTGTCATTGGCTATACCTGCTATTAAGAAACCAATAGATAAAAAGACCAGAGAGAACCCAAATTTATTGGGGGTTCTGGGATTCATCTTTTTCATTGAAAGCTTGGTCCATAATATGGTGAATAAAGGAGCTAAAACAACAATAAATAGGGCGTTAACAGACTGGAACCAAGAGGCTGGGATTTCCCATCCAAAAACAACACGATCAGTGGCTTCTTTAGCAAAAGTATTAAATGAGGTACCTGCTTGTTCGAAACCAGACCAAAAAGCAAGGTTAAAAAAGGCTAATACTAAGATTACACCTACCCGGCTCCATTCTGTTTTTCCATTAGTCCCTTTGTATATCGTGACAGCTAAATATGCAAAACCAATAACTCCGGCGCCAATAGCAATAGAATTGGTGATGGTACTTGGTAATGAGATAAGGCCTTGTACTAAACCTAAGATAAAAGCTGATATTCCTAAAGTGTAAAGTACAATTTTCCCCCAGTCGGTAGCATTAAGGCGTTCTTTTACATTGCCATCATCTTTTGGACGTAGTCCAACATTGTAGCCCGAATCTTTTTGTTTTACGCTAGTCTCTCTAAGGAAAAACCATATGGTAGAGGCAATCATTCCTAAACCGGCAGCAACAAAACCCCAATGCCATCCAATCTTTTCAGCTAAAGTGCCTCCAATGAAGTTAGTTACTAATGCACCAAGGTTAATGCCCATATAAAAAATGGTAAAGCCATTATCTCTTTCATTGTCACCTTCAGGGTATAATTTACCGACCATTGTCGAGATAACGGGTTTGAAAAATCCATTACCTAAAATGAGTAAGCCAAGACCAGAAAATAAGAAAAGTTGTTGCAAAGGAAGAACTTCACCGGCAAAATTTATTTTAGCGTAATAGGAACCATAGGCCATAGTAAACTGTCCTAAAGACATCATTAAGGCACCAACATACATGGAAAATCGTTGTCCCCACAATTTGTCAGCAAGGATACCTCCAATGATAGGTGTTAAGTAAACCAAAGCAGTAAAAAGACCATAAATTGAATACGCCTCTGTTTTGTCTACACCAAAACCACCGCTTGCTAATTCTGCTGTAAGGTACAATACAAAGAAGCCTCGCATGCCATAATAGCTAAATCTTTCCCAAAACTCTGTTGCGAAAAGAGTTGACAACCCTAAGGGGTGTCCAAAAAATGTTTTTTCTGATTTGCTCATAATTTTGTCATTAAACTGACCTTGTCAGTTGATTGCTTGTTTTATAGATTTATTTGATCGTTTTGTTGTATAACAAAACGTGAATTTGAGATATTTTCTGAAACCCGCAAAAATAGCCAATTATTCGACACCATGTTATTTATTCATCAAAAAGTGAAAGGGAGAGCTGCGTATCGCCCAGCAGATTGAAGCTTTTGCGGTGGTGAACAGTGGCTCCGGTGTCCTTTATGGCCTGCCGGTGTTTCTTGGTGGGGTAGCCTTTGTTGCTGTCCCATCCATATTGCGGGTGTTCTTCGTGCAGCTTTATCATATAATCATCGCGGTAGGTTTTTGCCAAAATGGAGGCTGCCGCAATCGAGAGGTATTTACCGTCGCCTTTTACAATGGTTTCGTAAGGGATGTCTTTGTAGGGTTTGAAACGGTTGCCGTCTACAAGGATGTGTTTGGGTTGCGGAACCAGTTGTTTCAGAGATTCGTGCATTCCCAGGATAGAAGCCCACAAGATGTTAATTTCGTCAATTTTTTCCTCGGAAATATAGGCTACACCATAGCTGATGGCTTCTTTTTCGATAATCTCGCGAAGCTTATAGCGTTGTTTGTCGGTGAGTTTTTTTGAATCGTCCAATAGCTCATTTTTAAAGTCGGCAGGTAAAATGACTGCGGCTGCTACAACCGGCCCTGCCAGGCAGCCTCGCCCTGCTTCGTCACATCCGGCTTCTATGGTGTTTTTTTTATAGTATGATTTTAACATGATTAACTTTAAAGTGATACGTCAAAAATTTAACAACGGAATGAGCTGAATAAGCGGAAAATTAAATTTGCTTTGCGAATTTATAAGACGTCGATAAGAGAAATTTGCGTGCAAATTTTATTTCCGTTTCTTCCGTTTTTTCCCTTGTTGAAAAAATTTACTGTTGACGGATAAGCTCCAGGAGCACAGAGCCAACAGCTTCTAGTGTAGCAGGGTCTATGTTGCTTATGTTATCGTTGTGTGTGTGCCAGGTAGGGTTGAATCCGCCACGGGTTTCGTCGTAGTCTATAATGTCGATACACGGTATTTTGGCTATGCGGTTCACATAGAGGTGGTCGTCTGTAACGATGCCACCTTTTTTATTGATGAAAAGATGGCTGTAACCTTTTTGAGCTGCAAGATCCCAAACATAATCCACCAATTGTTGAGCGTAATACACGGAAATCTGTTCCTTCATAAAAACGGCATCGCTAGCACCCACCATGTCCAACAAAATGCCCCAACGGGCTTTATAGCCTGTTTTTACGGCTTCGTTGGCCCAATGTTGCGAGCCCAGACACCAAGAGTTTTCTGTAGCAGCACTGGCTGCATAAGCAGGAGCTCCCTGATCTTCTACATCAAAGAAAATAATGTCGACACCCGTGTTGGGCGATTTTATTTGGAGTTGGCGCGCAATTTCAAGCAAAACGCCTACGCCACTAGCTCCATCGTTTGCACCATCAATAGGGGAGAGTTGTAGATCTTTATTTTTGTCTTCTTCGGCTATGAAACGGCTGTCCCAGTGAGCGCAAAACATAATACGATCTTCTGCTTCAGGTAGATAGCTGCCAATGATGTTTTTGCCCTTCCATAGTGTGCCGTCGTAACCCTTAGCGGAGAATTCTTGTGTTTTTACATCTGCGCCCAAACTTTTTAGAGTAGTGCTTAAATAATCTGCACAAAGAGTGTGGGCTTCGGAGCCTGGAACCCGTGGACCAAAGTCCGTCTGTGCTTTCACAAAATCAAAAGCCTTTTGTTTGTCAAAGTGAGATTGTTTTTGCGGAGTGCTCTTTTTCTCTATCGTATCAACAGGCGTAGTCGTCGGTTTTTTTTGCCCGCCACAAGCTGTGAGAAGAACGACAAGCAGGATAATGAGTTTGGCAGTACGGACTTTCATATTAGCGGGTTTAAAAAACGTCAGAGATAGATGGGAAAGCCTAAATTTCTTTTAGATTATGTCCCATGCGTTCACGCTTGGTCTTCATATAAAACTCGTTGAACTGGTTAGTTTTGATTTCGATAGCTACATTTTCTACCACTTCAAGTCCATAGCCTTCCAGTCCTATGCGTTTTTTGGGGTTGTTGCTCATCAGGCGCATTTTTGTGACACCTAAGCTGCGTAGTATCTGAGCACCCACACCATAGTCGCGCTCGTCGGCTTTATAGCCTAAATGTAGGTTAGCATCTACGGTGTCCAGTCCTTCTTCCTGTAGTTTGTAGGCTTCCATCTTGGCCATCAGGCCTATGCCGCGGCCTTCTTGATTCATATAAACCACAACACCTTTGCCTTCTTTTTCTACCTTTTGCATGGCTACGTGCAGTTGTTCTCCACACTCACAACGTTTGGAACCAAAGATGTCACCGGTAGCACAGGAGGAGTGTACGCGTACCAGCACGGGTTCATCCTCTTTCCATTCACCTTTAATCAAGGCAACGTGTTCCAGTCCGTTTGATTTTTGTTTGAAAGGAATCAGACGAAAGTTACCATATTCAGTGGGCATTTTTACCTCAGTGCCGCGTTCTATTAAAGATTCTTTTTGTAGGCGGTATTCTATCAGATCCTGAACAGAAATAAGTTTCATATTCAGTTTTTCTGCCATCACTTTAAGTTGAGGCAAACGGGCCATTGAGCCGTCTTCGTTAAGTATTTCACAAAGTGTACCTGAAGGGTAAAGACCTGCCAGGCGAGCCAAATCCACGGCTGCTTCGGTATGTCCGGCGCGACGTATGACACCACGCGATTTCGCTTTAAGAGGAAAGATATGCCCCATGCGACCAAGATCTTCCGGTTTGGTTTCCGGATCTGTGATGGCCAGCACGGTTTGCGTACGGTCATAGGCTGAAATGCCGGTGGTACAACCTTTTCCTTTAAGGTCTACCGACACGGTAAAGGCGGTTTCGTGGGTGGCGGTGTTGTCACTTACCATCATGTTTAATTCCAGTTCTTTAGCACGATCTTCGGTGACTGCACAACAAATAAGTCCACGGGCTTCCTTAGTCAGGAAGTTCATTTTTTCAATGGTAATTTTCTCGGAGGCGATGATAAAATCACCTTCATTCTCGCGATCTTCGTCGTCTACTACTATGACGAATTCGCCTTGCTTTATAGCTTCGATAGCTTCTTCTATCTTATTCAGCATCGTTATTTTTTTTGAAAATGTTTATTTTTTTGAAAAACTTGCGGTAAATATCCGAATCCATAATAACGGAGTCAGTCGCAGCTTTCCAGGTTAAGAACCCTCCGATGAGAACCAGAAGGATAGAGCTCATCCACATACCAAACCAAATAGAGGTAAAGCTTTCTGTCGCAAATTTGTAGCCAAAAGTATCTAAGATATAATAGGCCACAAAGAAGATGATGGATACAACCACCGGCATGCCAAAACCTCCTTTGCGAATGATGGCTCCCAGAGGTGCGCCAATAAAGAAAAATACTAAACATGCAAAAGCCAATGTAAACCTACGGTGACGTTCAGATTTGAATTGTTTCATCGTAAGACGACGCCACTTCAGATCTTTTCGTTTGGGTTCTAAGGTGTTTTTTATCTTAGCGGCCTGATCTTTAGCCTTGGCTAGGATATTGGTTTGCGTATTATGTGGTGTAACTAAAAACAAACTGTCCAGATTGATATCAGCCGGTACATAGCTTGAGTCTTTTGATTGGAACACTCGAGAGTCCAGATAACTGGTCTGCGTAAGCGATGTTTGCAGTGCCGTTAGTTTTTTTGTGTAAATACTGTCGTACTTGTGTACGCTTAGGTTTAGGGTAGCTATGTCCTGACTGGTGCGGTGATTTCCATAGATCGAGGCATCCGGACGTTTGTTTTCTTCTGTGTTTTCTACAATGACTACCTGTTTGCCAAATTTATCTCTACGGTAAGGTACTGTTTTAGTGTCGTATTTTTTCCCGTCTTCTTTTACTATAGAATAGGCGTAGCCGTCGTAGAGCGTAATGGTGGTATAGCTTCGGTCTTCAGAAAATACGATAGTGCCTGAGTCGGCTACTGTCACGCCTCCGTGCTCACTGCGGTCACGGTGATTGTAAATCATGATGTCATACATCATACTACCATCGGGCGCTTTACTGCCCACTTTTACCGTCATATCAGGCATGCTGTAATCAAACACCTTTTCTTTTAATGAAATGTCCGGTCGCTGATTTTGGATTTCATGCATCAAAGCTCTAAGGTTTCTCATCGAGTGCGGCAGCACATTGTTAGAGAAGAAAAATGCCCCAACGCTAATGATAAAAACAAAGATTATCAACGGACTCATGACCTTAAATAGAGAAACTCCGGCAGCTTTTATAGATAGCAGTTCTAAGCGTTCTCCCAGATTACCAAAAGTCATTAAAGAAGCTAATAAAATGGCCAGAGGCAGAGCCATTGGCACCAAGGTAAGCATCGAATAACCAAAGAATTCTATTAGGGTTTGCCATTCAAGACCTTTACCTACAATATCTTCCACATATTTCCACAGAAACTGCATAAGCAGTACAAAAAGGGAAACAAAAAATGTGGCCAGTAGAGGTGAAACAAAGAGTTTGAAAACGTAACGATATATTTTCTTCATTTTATATTTCGTTTTTTAAGGGTGCAAAAGTACTCAAATAATGTACACGTTGTTCACTCCTGCTGATATTACTCAATTAACAAGTGCCCGAAGTATTCAGGTTGGTGAAAATCAGGTTTTATTGTTTTTATGTTGTTCCAGCTTAGGTAGTGTGCTTCTTTCGTTAAGTCACCACATTTGTAAAAATTAGCCCGATAGCTCCTTTTTCGGGCAATGCCCAAACTAACAAATGGTATGCCAACAATCAAGGTCCAGTGGTATGAGTCTTTTATTTTTTTTACCGGATATGTTATGCGTAAAATGGAAGAGAGTTCTTCTGCATTTCTGGCTTGCCGGTTTTGCCTTTCTTTGCCTGAAGCCGAGAGGCATATGCCCTGACTGTTAAATTCAAAATTGTGGTATACATCATTAGTATCTTTAAAGAAAAACTCTACACAACTATCTTGGTATACCGGGTCCTGATCGTGTTGACAGACTGTTCTTACTTCTTGTTTTTCCTTAATGTCATATTTAATATATAAACACTTCCCGTCATGGATAATTCTAAACTGCACCTCAGGTTGATAGGGGAATGTTGCCCAGTTGACTTGATTTATTTCATGGGGCGAAATAGATTTCCAATCTTCATGACTTTGGGGCTTAAATTGAGGGTGATAATTTACTGTTAGTTGTTTCATGGCTTTAGGAGCGAATGATGCCATTACCGCTAACCATCCATTTGTAGCTGGTCAGTTCTTCCAGAGCCATAGGCCCACGGGCGTGCAACTTTTGAGTACTGATACCAATCTCTGCACCAAGGCCAAACTGTGCGCCATCAGTGAAGGCTGTAGAGACATTGGCATATACGGCAGCAGCATCAATGAGTTTCAGGAATGTGTTGGCTGCCTTTTGATCTTCAGCTACGATACATTCACTGTGTTTTGAGCTGTAGGTGGTCACGTGTTCTATGGCTTCGTCGAAGTTGGCGACTGTCTTAATGGCCATTTTGTAAGATAAGAATTCTGTTCCGAAACTGTTTTCATCTGCTGGATGCAAGAGTTCTTTGGGGTATTTTCCGTCTAGGGCAGCGTAGGCTTTTTCATCAGCAAATATCTCAACTTTACTTTTGGGCAGAAGCTCACATATTTCAGCTAGCTGGTCTAGTTTGTCTTGGTGTAACACTAAACAATCCAAGGAATTGCAAACGCTTGGGCGTCGTGTTTTAGCATTGTTAACTATTTCTTTTGCTTTTGTAGTATCTCCCGAAGCATCGACGTAAGTATGACAAATGCCGGCACCTGTTTCTATGACCGGGATTTTGGCATTTTCTCTAACGTAGTTTATCAAGCCTTGGCTGCCACGTGGTATTAATAAGTCTACAAACCCGTGTGCTGTTAATAATTCGGCTGTGGCAGAGCGATCGGGGGGGAGTAGTTGTACAATATCGCTTACAAGGCCTTCTTTCTCCAATGTTGCCTTGATTATTTTTACAATGGCTGTGTTAGAGTTGGCGGCATCACTGCCTCCTTTCAGTACGCAGGTGTTGCCTGATTTCAGGCAGAGAGAAAATACGTCAAACGACACATTAGGTCTTGCTTCGTAGATGACTCCTATGACACCAAATGGCACAGAAACTTTTTGAATGTGCATGCCATTGGGGCGTTCTATGGTCATTAGCTCTTTGCCCAAAGGAGAGGGCAGGCTGGCAACGTTGCGTATGTCCGCAGCTATATCGGCTATACGTTCTTGGCTTAATAGCAAGCGGTCGTATTTAGGATCTGCTTTGTCCATTCGGGCTAAATCTTTTTTGTTTTCGCTCAAGATAAAATCGGTATTGGCCACAGCGGCATCGGCGAGTGCCTGTAAGGTGTGGTTGATTTTTTCATCGCTTAGTAAGATTAGGCTTCGACTGGCTTTTTGTATAGCTTCAAATTGTTGTTGGCAGCTCATAGTGATTCGTTTTTTTATTGTTGTTTATGGCGCACAAATTTAATAAAAAATGATAGAATAAAGGCCGCCTTTAGGCGCTTAGCTATAAAGAGCTAAGAAAAGATACGGTTTGGGAAACGGATGATGGGTCATAAAACAATGAAATACTATCTAGAACCTAAGAACCTTATTACTCAATTTTATATATCTTTGCGCGTGTGAAAAAAAAGCTGGTGAATATATTGTTGCTTACTCTTGCGTGCTCTTTGACTGCTTGTTACGAAGATGATTCGTGCAGCCAAAACACAGATACGGGGATAAATGTAGCTGTGAGTAACAAAGATGGGGACTATAAAGGTTATGATTTATGGAGTTTCTCAAAGGTAAATGATACTGTGTCTTTTGTGTCTTCCGAGAATCAAACTTATGAAGCCGGGATACCCTTAAATATAAATGATACAAGCATTACTTTCTTGTTCAATATCCGGCTAAATGACACGACCGCTTACCTGAGTGATACCATCACCATTAATTATTATCAAACAGATTTAAGGTTGCTTTCAGTAAATTGTGGCTTTGCCCCGGTGTATCATATTACGGGTGGCAGCCATACGCTTAATGTGTTGGATTCGGTGATACTGTACGACGAAGAAATTAGTAGTGACTTAGAATTAGACAATGCAGCGTTTTATTATTAATTTTATATTTGCAATGGTAGCGTTTGGAGCTAATGCTCAGTTGTTTCAACCTTTGGAGCAAGGACGCTCTCCTTTTGTACGTATTAGTATCGACCCTACCGTACCTGTAAAGACATTTCTTCAAAAAGCCAATATGACAGGCTTTGAGCTAACGGTAGATAGCGAAATTAAACAAAACCTCTTTGCGGTGGGTGGCTTTGGTATGGGAACCTGCAATATTTCACAATCAACTTATAGTTATTCTAATGCTGGTACTTTTGCTAAAATAGGGGCTGATTTGAATCTGACCCAATATAAAAACCCGCAGGACCGCGATATTTTCTTTATCGGTTTGCGTTACGGTTTTGCTGTGCTGTCTCACGAAGCTCAGGATATTGTGCTGGAAAATGAATGGGGTGTTTATAATACGTCTGTTCCAAGAGAGGGTCGTACCGCTTCCTGGCTTGAACTGGCAATGGGGGTTAGAGCTGAAATGGCTAAGAATGTTTTTATTGGATGGACGGGGGCCGCTAAGTTTCGAACCCATTTGTCTGAGGGTGAGATGAGGCCTTATAATGTGCCGGGCTTTGGTAAAAATGATAATTCTTTTACTTTTGACCTTAACTTTTTTATCAGTTATGCCATTACAATGAAACCCAAAAAGGCACCACTGAATAATATTGAGTAAATCCTCAACGTTTAAATTTCTAATTTCAGGGGAGCAGGTCAGATTTTGAATTTGGCGCTCTAATATGTGATATTTTATGACTAACATTTTGTGTATAGATACTTCTGCAGACGTTTGTTCTGTGGTGTTTGGCAACGACGATGGTGTGGCGTATGAACGTGTTTCCTATCAAGGTCGTGATCATTCTGAAAAAGCGGGTGTTTTTGTAGATGAAATATTGACTGAGGCAGAGAAGGATGGTTTTGGGCTGCCGGACGCTGTGGCTGTGTGCTCTGGCCCGGGTTCTTATACGGGATTGCGTATAGGTGTTTCACTTGCTAAGGGTCTGTGTTATGGTTACGAGCTCCCTCTTATCGCCATCGATTCTTTACAGATAATGACCCGCGAAGTGGCAGGTCGGTATACCCTTGAAGATAACGCTGTTCTTTGCCCTATGATTGATGCCCGCCGTATGGAGGTTTATGCTTCGTTGTGGAATACACAGATGCAGCAGCTCAAAAAAGCGGAGGCAATAATTATTGATGAAAATTCGTATCGGGAGTTGGCAGGTCGTCCCTTTTATTATTTTGGAACGGGTGCTGAAAAATGTCAGGAGGTATTGTCGCCTTTCACTTATATTGCTGACATAAAACCGATGGCTAAGGCTTTGCTGGCACCGGCTTTGGAAGCTTTCGCTCATAAACAATTCGAAGATTTAGCTTATTTTGAGCCCTTCTATCTAAAGCAGTTTCAAACCACGGTATCAAAAAAGAACGTCTTAGGCTTATAAAAAATAAAAGGCACTCTACCAGAGCGCCCTTTAATCTTTTATTGTGGCTTTAGCCTCTATACAAACTTATTTACCGCATCCAGATATGCTTCAACAGAAGCCGTTACAATGTCGGTATCCGCACCAAAGCCGTAATAGGTTTTGTCCTTGTGAATAATTTGCATGTGCACCTTACCGGTGTCGTCGCTACCGCGTGTGATAGCCTGAATCAGAAATTCTTTTAGTTCCAATTCTTTTTTGATGATGCTGTCGATGGCGTTAATCGCTGCATTTACCGGGCCGTTGCCGGCTTCTGTGGCAGAAATTATTTCTCCCTTTACATCTACACGAACTGTAGCCATCGGTACCGTTGTTTTTCCGCTGACGACTTGCAAGAAATCAAGTTTTAGTGCTTGTTCAGTATCTGTTGATTTGTTCATCAGGCTGGCAAGGTCTTCGTCAGCGATATTTTTCTTGCTGTCGGCCATTTTAAGAAATTCCTGATAAACTTCTGTCAGTTGTTCTTTTTCTAATTTGTAACCCAAGCGTTCCAAGTGGTGGTTCAAAGCTGCACGACCACTTCGTGCTGTCAGGATAATGGCCGACTCTTTCCTGACTTCGACAGTGTAATTTTACAAAAAACGCAAAAGACACAATACTAATGTTTTAAGATTTTTTATTTCCTTTTTAGGGTGGCGCAAGTGCCAAAAAGTCATAAATTTGCGTATGTTTATACGTAAAAAGAAGAACCGTTCAGGTAGTACAAGTGTCGTTGTTGTAAGCAAGCATAATGGAAAGTATCGCGAAATTCACACAATTGGCGTAAGCAAGGATGAAGGAGAGATTGCCTTGTATACTCGTCAAGGTTACGATTGGATTGCCAATAACCTTGGAGAGCAAGATTTATTCACCTCTCACCATAAAAAGATAGAGGAACAAGAAACAGCGTACAAAAGCGGAAAGCTAACCAAAGGAAGCATTAACAAACGAGGATACAATAAGTTCTTAGAGATTTCAGACGATGTCACTGTCAAAATTTGCGAGGAAAAAATCCACCAGGACCAAAAGTGGGATGGTTTAAAAGGGTATATAACAAATACAGATTTGCCTGCAAAGGAGGTATATAAACAATATAGTAGTTTGTGGGAAGTAGAACGTGCTTTTAGAATAACGAAAGGCACTATAGAGCTAAGACCAATGTTTCATTTTTCACCTAAAAGAATAGAGGCTCACATCTGTATCTGTTTTGCAGCATACAAAATCTATAAAGAACTTGAGCGTGTTCTTAGAATTAGCGATATAAATCTGAGTGTTGACAGGGTGATAGATATTGCAAAAACCATTACGACTATTAGTGTTAAGCTGCCGCAGAGCGGTGAAACTGTATCAAAAACAATGTTTCTGACAGAAAGACAGAAGCAAATCGAGATTTTATACCAAGATGCCTTCTGGAACGCTCTCTAGGGTGGCGCATTGTCGAAGTCAGGAGATGCAGCAGCTCAAAAAAGC
>DHQI01000064.1:38645-81535 GCA_002408065.1 Bacteroidales bacterium UBA5342 | reverse complement strand
TTTCCTTATATATTATTTATAACTAGAGTTGTAAGATCTGTTTTGATGATGGAAATGCTATTGAAACCACTATAGAGAAATTCTAGGAAAAACTCCCATTCAATTCTAAATCCCGAAAATGTTTAGTTCCCCGAAGTATATATGTTTCAGGCATCGGGATCTCATTCTTCGACAACATGAGCTCCAATGTGTTGAGTATGCAAGCAACTCAACATTGGAGGCTAATTGTTATGCATATTTAAAATTTAATTTTTCCTTTCAATATACTATTTTTAATTTCTGTTTCTACTCCATATTTTTCGGCTAAAGACAAAACTATTAATTTTTCTGCTTCACTACAATTTGGACCAAGTATAATCTCCATTTTTTTTATGTTTGAATTGTCAAGTTCTAAATCAAAATAAAAAAAAGGTAAAGCTTCTTCTTTAAAAAGTTTATTAACATATTCAGTTGTATCGTATGGATTTTTCATTGGATGTGTTATTAGTAAAACGAAACGACTTTCCTCCTGAAAACTCCATCTTTTATGTTTTAATTTTGCAAAGTCTTGTGCATTTGCTGTTACTGTTTGAATCTCACCATTTCTTTCTTTTGTTACTAATTTCTTGAATCGTGATTTTAATTCGTCAGTATCTAAATATTCAATCTTTTTATAAAACATTTTATCATCTCCAAAAAATGGAACGACAAAATAATCTTTAGTAGAACACTCTTGCGGCGTTAACGGAAGATGCTTTTCTCCGATTATTTTAAATAGAGAATTGGATTTTTTATTGACTAATTTCATTTTAAACGGTGGATTGGGTAATCCAATTCTTACACCTTTCATTTTTGGTGTATACATATTCCATAGTGCAATATTCTCTTCACTGTTTTCAGTCCAACAACTAACAAATAGATACTTAGAAAAATTTAATTCTTTATATTCAGAACTTTCTTGTATGTCATCAACATTATCTAGCCTATTGAATCTAATTTTTTTACTGTTTAGAATTAGGGCTAAGTTTTCTATAGTTGTATAATGGTAGATCATTGTTGTTAAATCTTTTTATAGAATCTTCCGTTTTAATGCTAAGTGTTTTCTGAGGGTTAATTATGCACAACGGTTTGTATAAGAATAGTAGCCGTTTGCGGGCTTCATCTCTGTCAAGTTACACGAAAGTTGAAGCGGGCTATAACCCTTGAATTTACTACAATCACGCTTATTATTTTTATACATTGGTACCTGCTTTTTTTTGATTAATAACAGTATCAGGCAATATTGCTTTTAACACTCTAAATTCATAATCATCAAAGTCCTTAGGCAGATGTAGAATCTCAATATTAGTTAAATGTTTAATCCCATCAATATTATGAATTTTATGCCCACTTAGGTCTATTGTTTTAGTCTTAAAAATATCTTCTAATATTCGCTTTCCTGGATTATCTTCGAAATTAAACTGCAATCTAAAAATGTCCTTCCATCTGTCGTCTTGTTTCTTCCACCATTCAATTCTACGTTGGTGAGTTTTAAACCAAGATGCTTTTCGTAAATTATCATCAATAATTATCGTTTCGTCTTTTTGAATTACTACTTTTTCAATGACTTTTTCTTTTTCTACAATTCTCTCTTGAATTTTTATATTGTGTTTGTGTGATTCTTTTAGTAGCAATCTAAATTCTGCCGAATAGTCTTTACATACTTTTGGTTCGTCTGTAAGGATAATAATATTCTCACGAAGTCTTCTTTCGTTTGCTGCATAAGTCCAATTGTAAGAACCAGTTATTAAAGTCGTTCGGTCAATTACACAATACTTATGATGATGGTTATCCCAAAATATTTGAACTCCAAGTTTTGTCAATTCGTCGAAATCAAGCCCATTGTTTAAATTGATTTCATCTGGCACCAATACAACTTGAATCATTAGTCCATTCTGAGCTTTCTCAGCTAATTTATTCCAGAGTTCTTTATCAGTAATCCAAGCAACAGCAACATAAATATCAAATTCAGCTTTCGAAATTTCTTCAATTAGCTTTTGTCTAATATTTTCAAAATAATATTTAATCATAATTCTCTCTATTTTGCAAGGATTCAATATTTAAATTGCTGGCAACGGTGGCGGTATGAAATCGTTGCGCATTTTAAAACACAAAATTATCAGCCCGCTAAGCCGTTGATTAAATGTTATTTCGTTCAAATATACCACTATCCGCGCAATGTTTTATGACCACTTGTTGAACTAAACGCGCTTTGCACGAGCTTAATTTAAATCAACAATATTGTTCCCCGACAAGCAATGTTTAGGGTATTGAGTCATTTTCACATTCTTTTTGTTAAAAGACTTACTTTATAGTTGCTCATATTTAGTTATCTTTGATTCTGTTTTTTATATTCTAATCAGTAATCACTTAATATTAAATACCTCTCTTTTTCATCATATGAGCTATTTACTAGTCGACTCTCATCAAATCCTTCATTTTCAAAGATTCTTGAATAAATATCTTTGTCCAATTCAATCATAGATAATTGTTCTCGCAACATTTCTAAGTCCGAAGTTCTATTCTTTTTTTTCCTTTCAATACCACTTAAATCACTTTGCTTATCAGTTTGTCCAAATATTTTAGATGCAAAGGTTTCATATGAATTATTATTAATACAATACACACCACTTAAATTAGCTTCCTTTGTGCTTGCTTTATATAGGTTTACATCTTTCATATAAGCACCTCTTAATTTGGATTCATCCATATTAGAATGACTTAGGTCTACATTATATAGTATTGCTCCATCTAAGTTCGCTTTTTCCAGTATTGCTCCATACATTACTGAATTAGATAAAATTGTATTTCCCATTTTTGCATTCGTAAAATCTGCACCAACTAATTTAGATACTGTTTTAGAATCATTTTCAACCAAAACTGTATTAAAATCAGCACCTTGCAGTTTTGTTTCACTGAAATTAGTTCCATACGCATGAATACTTTGAAATTTGGCTTTTCTTAAAACAGCAAAACTTAAATCGGCGCCCGTTAAATCAGCTTTGTAAAATTTAGCTTCTGTCAAATCTGCACCGCTCATTTTCGCACCTATAAGATTTGCCTGACTTAATTTAGCTAAACGTAAATCTGCTTTATAAACCTCGTTTTTCTTATTTTTAAATGGATAAGATTTTAAATTCTCATATTTGAATAACAAATCAATAATAGTTTGACATTTCACAGGAAACATATTATCTGTGTATATTTCAGGTGTTTCCTTCTTCATTGAGTTGCTTCTAATATAAGCACAGAGTAATTTAAAAGTCTTTTCTGCGTAAATATTTGGAGATTCCTTTGATAGGTCAAAAAGAGAATGTATGCCACCTATAATAACAGCCTCATTTTCACTTTCCAATAATTCAACACTTGTTTTAAATCTATTATTTTGCTCTGCCTTTTTTTGTTGTTCTATCCTTGTAATTAAAAGAAAGATATTTACAAAACCAGCAGTAACAGCACCTAATGAAATCCAAAGTTTATAAAAGTCATTCAAATTTGTAATGCCAAAGTTGATTAGTGGCATAAATGATTTTCCAGTCCAGATATTTAATTGAACCCCCAAAAATGGTAATAGATATAGAAAAACAAGAATACCTATTATTAAATATTTTTTAGTCATTATTTTTAGTATTGTCTGATGCGTCAATTTCTCTTAAATAGTTGGCAACGTCTCTCCACACGCCATAAGCCCCCAATTTATGGCGTATATCCCCCCTATACATTCGGGTTTTTTATGGCGGTTATTTTCCAGTAAATGAGATAATTTTTTCCTTTATTGACTCATATTTATCAAATGGAAATTGTGCTTTTTCTTGTATTGATTTACTTCTTAAGCTAACACTTTTTAAGTCTGTCGTTGGAATATATATAACCATCCAATAGGTTGTATTATAAAGCTCAGCACAAACTGCCATTGTAGCATCATCTATAGTTAATGCATTCATAAACAACAACTCTTCAACATCAACTGGAAAATATCTCTCAACCAAAAATGAACCCAATATGGAGCTATATAATGTCTCAACCACAACGCTGACACCTTCAAGCTTATCATTATCATCAAACATATATAGTAGCATAGGCGAGGCATATGAATAATCATAATATGCTATAATACTCTCACTAGAATTATCAGGTGTCCCATATTTACTTATCAAAGCACTTCTATTAATACCAAATTCAAAATCAGGGTCATCATAAAGATTATATTCAGATTCAACAATTATCCGAACCTTTTTAGTGTCTTCAGAATTTGACACAAAAATATTAGTTTCTCCCACAAATGTAGCTGTTACCAAACCATCCTCATCCACAATAGCGTGGTATTCATCTTCTGATGTGTAAGTTAATGCTAAGGGTGATGTTGCATCAATCTGATACTTATCTCCAAAATTCAATTCTTTTTCGCTTTCTCCGATTGTAATCAAATTCTCATGTTCTTTTTCACAGGATAATAAGCCTCCTAACACAACAAGTGCTAGAACAAATTTTAGTATTCTCATTTTAATGGTTTTTATTTAAATTATTATTGCCCTACTTTGATTAGGAGTGTTCAGGTCTTTTTCTTCTCCTTGTTATAGATAATATGCCACCTCAATCTGTATTTTATGTGTATAAAAACTCTATTCCTTATCTGAGTTGTTGATTTGGTTTTTAATTGCCCATAACGTCGAACTAGATGTGTAGTGTGCCATTAGAAATCACTTTTCTTCGGATACCCCACAGAGCCAAATCAGAGATTTTACTGAGTAAATTTCAAGTTCAGTCTCTGTCAATTACTCAATCACGAACACCCGTAAAAATAAACTATTCGTTCGTAAATCTCTGATTTGGCGGAGCTGCTAGAAACCACCGCAGCTCGTGTTACAGCCGAACTGGCACATTACATATACTAGATTGTTATGGGCTTTTATTCCTTTTTCTATAGTAATAAAATTAGGACAAACCAAGCACCTGAACTAATACCAAAACTAGTCCAGACTTTTTTCTTTTTCATTTTATGAGCTTCTTCGGTATATGACATATTGTATTCATATTCATCCATAAGTTCTAGATCGGGGACTTTAAGGTTTTTTAAGTCGGGTTCACTAGATGAGCATACAGCGGCAGGAATTACACCGATAATAGGAGATAGTAGAACAGTTGTGGCAGAAGTCCAACCAGCACCTGTATTTTTCTTTTTGTAATTCATCTGAGCATCACGCTTTCCTTGCATTGCTAATTTATTTTTATCTATCTCCGGTTCTGATTCTATTTCTTTTAGGACTTCTGTCTCACCATTTGCATACTTTACCATAAACACATCCTTTTTTTTAATGGTGTGTGTCGGGCCATCTTCATTATTGAATTTTTTAAACTTGATAAATTCAGGAGTAAGTTCCAAAATCTTTACTTTTACCTCATCTCCAGTTTTTTTTACAATAAAGTCTTGTGAATAAACTGAAAATGTCATTACTAATGATACGATTAATAAACTAAATACTTTTCTCATTTTAATTATTTTAGAGTTATTGCCTTACTTTGTTTAGGAGTGTTCAGGTCATTTTTTTCTCCTGTTATGAGTAATCTACTTACAAATTATTGTCAGCTGTATTTGTATGTCAAAAAAGTTGATTTCTTGTCTGAGGCTTGTATTTGTTTTAATTGCCCATAACGGTAAATTGTATGAGTAGTGGCAGATTGCGTGGTACTTCCCTGTCAAACCGCTACGCAGTTTGAGCGGGCTACAAACCTTGATATTAAGCACTTTACCTGCCATTACTTATACAAAATGTTAACGGCTGGGTTTTGTCTATATGTTTCATTAATAAGCTCTTTATCCAAATTAGATTTTAAAATCGTCAAGATATATGAAAACAAATCGTCCTCACTTTTTGGTTTAGAAACAATTAAGTCAATGTTTGGCTTGTGGAAATCACTTTCAAGAAATTTACTACTTGTTCCAGAAGGAAAAAGTATGGCAAGTCCTTCCGCTTTTTGGTAAGCATTGTCAATTATTCCCGAATTTAATAGATACTTATACATACAGTCATTAAGATGATGACTTTTAACAATTGCTTGTTTTGAATATTTTGAATCTAGTATCCAGTAAAGCTTTTCATTATTTCCGTTTTTTGATATCTCAATTATATAATCAGGCTTGTAATAACTACCTTTTCTTTTATCAATCCGCACCAAGTCAGTTTTATTACCATTTGATATTGAACTTTCATAATACAGATTAACGGTAATAGATGAGTTTATAAATGACGTATAATCAGTAAGACCATCTGCCCTTGAACTATTGGATTTGTATTCAAAAGAGTTTTTACTTAGTACTTCTTTTATTGCATCACTCAAAATGTGGTAATTATAAACCTCGTATAGTTGACTCAACTTCGTGATATTTAAAAGCCTAAATTCGCCGTCTAAAACAAATTTATAGCTAAATAAATTTTTGATTAATTTATAAGCTTTCCTGTAATGGATTTTAGATGAAAAAACTGAGGTTAACTGAGGTTTTTCAATTCTTACAGGGATGTTTCTAAAGAGACGTTGATATTTTGTGGAGAGTCTATTACATCTTTTTTCAATAGAACTTGATTCTTGATACATTTGAAGGAAAGGTATTTTCTTCAAATCACTAAATTCTGCAAATTCTTTGTTTTGGAGTGTTTCAACGTTTATAATTGATGCAATACCTTTTTTTAATCTTTGGATTTCTCTTTTCAAAAAGTGTAACGCACCAATTATTACTGTGTTTTCGTAAGTATTAAATGAATCAATTTTCTCCTCGATTCCAATTTTTTCAATCTCAGCAATTCGACCGTTAATCTCTATACTTGAATATGTTCTAGATGAAGAACTACTAAAATTTAATGTATCAATATTACTAAATAGCCAATCAATTGAATGTGGAGTTATTTGTGATGATACAAAATCTTCCTCCCTTCTAATGTTTTTTAGTTTAGTATGGGGTTGACATCTAAAAGATTGAAGCATAGCTTCAAATGTGTCAACAAAATAATTAGCAAATAAGATGTATTTTGAAGTGTTGTTTATTTCAATACCAGATTTGTCAAACTTTATTGTTTTGGTACTTTTTGAGAAAAAGTTGTTAAACAAGCTCTCCTCTTTACTCCATAAATAAGTAAATATATCTTCAATCTCATTTAGTTTAAACTTCTCCACTTTTATATTGAAAATATACTCATCATTATTTACCTTAAGACAAGCATATCCAAAATAATCTATAAAATATTTCTTCTTTATCGTTTTTATTCTTGTAGAAGATGTCTGTTCATAATCTGCTGTAGACAATGGAATATCTTCAATGAACATCGTATGCGATACAATATTGCTAGACTCATATTCCAATACATAGTCATAGCCTTCAACAACATTGTAAACATCATTAATTGGCGAGATAAGATGCCGATATCCTTTTATTATATTATAGACCTTGAGCATAGGAGAATGTTAAAAAGTAATTGTATGTACCTTCAAAGAAACTGTCATCCTCTCCACGTTTCAGTATTTTGTTTAAAATTTCGGATGATGCAGAAAGGTTGTATTTGTCAAATACCTTCTGTAGCTCTTCTAATTTACTTTTAGATTTATCTCCTTGGACGTTTATTAATGGTAATACTCGTTGAGCAACGCAATAGTCTAAAGGTCGAGATTCTTCGCGCATTACTTTACTCGCTATTTGGCAATATTTTTTTATTGCTATGTCAATTCGAGGGCTTATAAAAATCTGTAAATCTTTAAATATCTTTTTCATCTCCGAGTATATTTCAACAAGTTTTGGAGAAAGTGTATAATTCGTATTCTCTGTTCTAAAATCTAACAAATTGAAATATTCAATACTTTTTGAGAATGCAAGTTTAAGGTGTTTAATATCTTCGCAAGCAAATTCGATATTGCTTTCAAATTGCAACTGTTGTGGAATTTGAATCATATTTACTCTATCAAGGATTCTTGGAGATAATGGTTCTGTCGTTTGGTCTGAATTTATTGTTGCAATAAATCTAATATTGTTCGGGAATGAGATTTGTGTTGTATCGCCTAAGTTTAGCCTTAATAAAGAATTCTCGTTGGCAATAGAATCTGTGAGATTGTAAAACGTCGACCAATAATGTTCTAAAGGGCTTAGGTTAGCTTCATCTAATAGAACATAGGCCATTGGATGATTTTTAAAATCAACATTTTGACTTTCCCAATCAATTTTTTTCAATAACTCATACATACCCGTTGAAGAAGGATGAAATTTGTTGTTGAGTGGATTTTGAAAACCTATTAAATCTTTTTGAGATGTCCAGCCTCTATGAACAGAAACTTCTGTACTTCTTTCTGTTGGAGTTAGAATATTTATTAGCATTCTTGCGAGGCTTGTTTTTCCAGTACCTGGCAACCCTGCAAAAACAGTTAGCGTATTTTGATGAATGGAAACAAGTAGATTATCAATGAAATGGGTGTCGTATTTACGACCTAGGTTTGCAAGTTTTTCAGAAACTAAATTCCTAAAAGTCAAGTAATCATTATGATTTGCATTCGCACAATAATCAATATCCTCATATTGAGAGGTCTCTTGTTGGTCATATTCGGCTAAATCTCTACCACTTAAGAAGTCAAAATGTTTCTTTTGCTTAACTAATTCGATTAACCGTTTCTGACCATCTTTTTGTGCTTCAAGGTTATCTCGTCTTAATCCGTCAATAGTTTCTTGTAAATCTCTAATTTGATTCTCACAATCTTTCAAATCATCCTTTCGAACACCCAATCTGGCTTCAATGTCTGCTAAATCTTTCTGTTTATAAGTTAAATCTAACTGTTGTTCTAAATCATTTTTTTTGTCTTCTAATTCCTCAATTTTGTTTTCTAATTCTGAACTTTGCTTAGATAAAAGTTCATCTTTAGTTTGTTGGCTGTTTTGTATCTGTTTATCTAAATCGGATAGTCTGTTTTGTGCATCGGAAATTTTCCCGTCAAGTTGCTCTTTACTATTGATAAGATTTTCTTTTTCTTGTTCTAAATTGAATTTATCGGTTTCTAATTTGTCGATATCATTCTTAATTTGGTCAACTTGTGGAAGAAACTGTAATAATTCATAATCAGAAGCAATAGTATTTTCTGTTTTTTCAAGAATGCTTCTTATTCTTTCGTTTTTCTCAATGTACTCATTGATAGAGTGTATTTCTGTAGCTTTTTTAATATGATTAATTACTGAATTGATTTCATTTATTTCAAAGTCCGATTTGTTTAGCTTTCCTTTGAATTCTTCAATAATCTCTTTATCTGATAAAAAGCTTTTCTCAGAAATTAATGAAAGACTATTTGCTGAAGGAACAATGAGCTTTCTTTCTACTCCATTTATATATGCAGAGTAATAGGTATTTTCGTTTTTTTCATATTCTCCAAAAGTTTTCCAATTATGCTTTTCAACGATAAAAAAACCTTCGGAATCTTTACTTAGAGCTTTAAAAGGTCCAATAATTTTTAAGTCAGTTTCAATAAAAAATGCAAATGATTCCTCAATGAATATGTCGGTAATTAGAGAATTAAAATAATCGCTATTGCTAATTTTTATCCTTCCTTTTGATTCATCAATTTCTCCTTCAAAAACCTCAAGTATTTCGTTGTTTTCAATGGAATGCACATTTGTATGATAAGTTAAACATTTGGGGTAAGAAGAACCTTCATACCATCTTTGGTTTGGAATAATATTACCATAAGAAATCTTTACCAATTGAGTTAAAGAAAAGCGTTGCGCTAAAGGCAAAACTTCTGGGATATTATTATTTGGGGTCGTAAGAATTTTTGACATATCATATGTATCTATGCCATAAACTTTCCCATTTTCGAAATACAATATGGGTATCAAGTTTCTGTCCGAGAATTCTTCATCTTTTACTGCAACTATATAATTTGAGTTGCTAAACCAATGCTCGCCACTTTTATAACTAAATGAGTCTTGTGTTCTGTTTAAATCTTCTAATTTCATATATTTTGTTATTTGCAGTATCTTCTTTTAACCTTGCCGTTAACGTATCAGTATACGCCATAAGCCCCCAATTTATGGCGTATATATCCCCTATACATTCGGGGTTTTTATGGCGTTTATTGGCTATATACCGTAAATACCCGCCATAAAATACTAATCCTTAAAGGATAGGAACTCCAAAAGTAAAAATAAAATGGGAGGAAGCATTATATTTTGAGATTTTTCTTAAAATAAATCAATGAATGTAAGGCTTATACCTAACATCCAATAGTCAAACAAACCGCTATGGTAGCGGCTTTAGGGCAAAAAAGGGTATAAAAAAAGGAGTTAATCTTCCTGTTCGTAATAGTAGGAATAATCGATTCCTTTTATAAATATTTCGTGGTCGTTGATTTTATCGGTGAGGGCTTGTTTGAGGAGAAGATTTAAAACTAAGCTATCGGTTAATTTCAGTTGGGTAGTAACACTAAGCAACTGATTATTTTCTTTCAACTTTGCCTTAAGATACTTCCAGTAGTTACACCTTGGGTAATAATCAACCTGATTGACAAGTACCTCCACAATATCCAACACCTAGAATAAGCAGTTGATAAGTCAGTCTGTGAGTAGCACTCACGAACTGAACTACAACACTACTGTTTGTTTTAAACTAAAGTCTACCAACGCTTAACCAGCATCCCCCGCAGCACAGCATACAATACATAAAAGGGATAAAAAGGTAGAATCAAAAAGTAGAGCCAAAGAAAATCGGAAGTCTTAAAAAAGGCGCTAGAGACATTAAGCAGGAGAAAATCCACCAACATCTTAAGCCCCAAAGCCACGAGTAGATAAAAACCGGAGATAAAGGGTAAGGCCAAAAGTGAGAGATTAGCGCTGAGCACGATCAGTCCGCATAGGATAATGGCCACATCGCGGTAGCCGGCAGATTTGGAAGTCCAGCGGCTGCGTTGGCGCCAGAAAGCTTGCCAGGTCTCAGGGGCTGTGGTGGCAATAGAATCACGGCATTTGAGATAGGCCACCTTGGCTTTGCTGCGTTTGGCGTGTTCCAGAAGAAACATATCGTCGCCGGAAGCGTATTTTTCATTAAAAAAGTCAGCGTCTCCCTCAGTCAGAGACTTTTTAAAAGCCAGATTGGCCCCATTGCACATAATGGCTTGTCCGCCCAAAGCAGCGCCTCCCGTACTGGCCGCCAAGCTTTGGAACTCGATGGCTTGCAGCTTCTCCCAGATCGTTTTCACAGGAGCTATATTTACCGGACAGGTGATAAGGTCAGCCCGCTCTTCTTCGTAAAAAGCAACAATAGACGACAGCCATTTCTCCCCCACCAAACAATCGGCATCTAATGTAATGATAAGCTCGCCTGCAGCAGCTTGCAAAGCGGTTTTCAAGGCTGCTTTTTTCCCTTGTCCGGCATTTGACAGCACGGTAAAAGCGCTAAGTAAGTCCTCGCCGCCATCAGTAGAAGCATCGTTGATAAAAAAGTATTCTACCTTATCGGCAGAGTAATCTTGTGCTTTGAGTGCATTAATTAGCGCAGGTAGATTGTCCTTTTCATTTTTGAAAGGAATAAGCACAGAAACTTGGGTACACAAAAGCTTTTTCGACCCCCGGTATTCATCATGATGAAACCAATGATGCGCTATCCAGAGGATGAGGAGGACGTAAAGTAATATGGGAAGGAATAGAAAAAATTCCAAATTAAAAATTAAAAATTAAAAATTCCGGCCAACTCAGTTAAAAGCCAAAACTTTAAATTGGTTTACAAATATCAATAATCAAAACTAATGTGTATACCTTCGTTTACAGGAAAAGGCTGAAATAAGCTGCCCTTCCAGGGCGCAACCTCTAAGGATAATGCAACCTATTCTTCCCCTTTAATAGAGTCAGAAGCGACGTCAAAGGTCAAACGCATTCCCATCGGGGCGTCGCGCTCCACGCGGTTTTGGCGGTAGACGATGTTACCATTGACGATGGTGGTGTCTACTTTGTAGGAGAATTTCTGGCCTTCGAGTGGCGACCATCCGCATTTATACATCAGGTTTTTCTTGGCTACTTCCCACGATTTTTTAGCAACTAAAACAAGATCGGCATAGTAGCCTTCGCGAATGTAACCGCGCTCTTCCACATTAAAAAGCTGCGCCGGTTTATGACACATCAAATCCACGACTTTTTCCATCGTAAAGACGCCTTGTTTTTGCAGCTCCAACATCACATTAAGCGAGTGCTGCACCATCGGCCCTCCGGACATGGCTGTGAAACAACCACCTTGTTTTTCGTCCCAGGTATGAGGGGCGTGATCGGTAGCTATCACATCCACGACTCCTTCGTTCAAGGCTTTTCGTATACCTTCTTTATCACTTTGTTTTTTGATGGCCGGGTTCCATTTTATCGCTGTTCCTTTGGTGGCGTAGTCCTTATCATCAAACCAAATATGGTGCACACACACCTCACCGGTGATACGTTTCTTGCTGATGTCATCCACTTTTTCGAAAAGCTCCATCTCCTTGGCCGTAGACAGGTGCAAGACGTGCAGGCGGGCATCGTATTTCTTGGCCAGCTCAACCGCAAAAGAAGAACTCAGGAAACAGGCCTCTTCACTTCGTATCTCAGGATGGTATTTGACATCGGCATCTTCGCCGTATTTTTCTTTGTAAGCTGCGGTATTGGCCTTTATGGTGGCTTCATCTTCGCAATGGGTAGCTATTAAAAGCGGCACTTCAGAAAAAATCTTCTTCAGCGTTTCTTCTTTATCCACCAACATATTACCCGTCGATGAACCCATAAACACCTTGGCTCCGCAAACTTTTTTAGGATCTACTTTTTTCAGTTCCTCCACATTATCGTTGGTAGCACCAATGTAGAATGAATAGTTGGCCACCGAACGCTCCGAAGCAATCTTATAACGTTCTTCCAAAAGCTCAATGGTGGTTGAAGGCGGCTTCACGTTAGGCATATCCATAAAGGAAGTGACCCCGCCAGCCACAGCAGCACGAGCGCCTTCTTCTATATCGCCTTTGTGCGTAATGCCGGGCTCACGAAAATGCACCTGATCGTCGATCACCCCCGGGAAAAGGTATTTCCCTTTGGCATCTATTACGGTGACTTCGTCACTCACTTCGCTATCGGCCAATTGGCCTTCAAAGACATTAGCTATTCTGCCATTGAGCACTAAAACAGAACCAAGAAAAGAGCGACCTTCGTTGACGATGGTGGCATCTTTTATAAAAATGGGAGCTTGCATTGTTTTCATAAGACTTAAATTTTAAAGACTTGAAGACAACAGACTGTTATGTGCGGGTATAAAAATCACAGCCAACGCGTCTGATATGTTCCTGTAAGTCAAGGTTAGAAATGGTTGTAAAAACTGACAGATCGACTTTGTAAGGTAAAAGCAGGTCATCAATTTCCAGTTCCATCGTTTGCATTTCTGACAAGGTAATACCTTCGCCAAACAATGTCAAATCAATATCGGACGCGTTTTTGAAGTTACCTTTAGCGCGGGACCCATACAGTACGACTTTTTCTACTTTGGGGTAAGTGCTGAAAACTGATTTCAGACGACCTATGGTATCTTCTGACAATCCGAATTCATTCATTTCAAAGGGTATTATTTTTTTCTTCTTCTAATTTGAAAAGCATCACTTTCTCAAAAGCTATAAATGCCGGATAGTACTCAAACTGTATTTTTTGAAAAATCTCACTAGCCGTCTGCTCATTGTATGTATGCGAGGTCTTATTCCGACTAGCTATCATATCCATCCACACATTTCCTTCAGTTATCAAATTGATATGAAATGCTTCCCGAGTTGCATCCCTGCTTCCTCCTATCAAAGAGTTACCTTGATAATCCTCATAATCTTTCATTACATTCCAAGCCAACTCGTGGGTATACTCAAAACGCTGAATAATTCCTTCCCTTACGATTTCATCAACAATAGAATCCTCTTCTTTTGTAAGGTGCGATTCTGTATCTAAAGAATTCTCCACATAACCGACAGCCTCAGAAAGCTTTTGCAGGGCTTTTTGATAATTTGAAAAACGTTGTTGCCATCGGATATCTGATTCCATAAAAAAAACTAATATATAGGCAACAAACCAGCTTCAGACAAGAGAGCTACAGTGCGAAACATAGAACGTGAGCAAGACAATAATACGATATCATTCTCGCGTGCAACCTCACGCATTTCTTCTGTAATGGACTTGTTACGCACGACTATAATTTGCTGAATATCGGCCATTTCTGCTGTTCGGATAGTTTGCAGGTTGGACATTCCCGTAATAAGCAACATATTATCAGTACTTAAAGTCAGCACATCACTCATCAGATCTGACGCAAAACCAAATCTCACATCACGATCCAGATGTGCTTCTCCGCATACCACAATGGCATCTAATACTTCTGCTACTTTCGAAAGCTTCATTGTTAATTTTTCTATTTGAGTTTAGGGTTTGCAAAGATGGTTATTTTATACCAAAATTGGTAATGTTTTTTCCCTTAACCACGCTTTTTCTTCCTCATTTAGTTTAGACGACAGCTTATCGTAAACTTTTTGATGATAATCATTCAACCAATCTTTCTCAATAGTTGTCAACAAAGTAACATCTATTAATTGTTTTTCGATAGGATAAAGTGTTAAAGTCTCAAACTCATAAAAATCATCATTCAATGCTTTGACCACAAAAAGATTCTCGATACGTATGCCATACTCACCTGCCACATAATATCCCGGTTCATTAGACAATATCATTCCTTCCTTCAAAGGGGTCATATTTTCCTCCTTACGAATACTCTGCGGCCCCTCATGAACATTTAAAAAATGGCCTACTCCATGGCCTGTACCGTGAAGGTAATCTTTGCCTTCATGCCACAGAGCCATACGTGCTAAAACGTCCAATTGCGCCCCCCGTGTTCCTTTCGGAAATTTAGCCCTATCCAATGCTATATGCCCTTTGAGCACCAGGGTAAAGTCACGTTTCATTTTGTCAGACACAGGCCCTACTGCAATGGTACGGGTAATATCCGTCGTCCCATGTTTGTATTGACCTCCAGAATCAAGAAGCAAGCTACCCTCCTTTTCCACTTTTTTACTTCCTTTTTCGGGTGCTGAATAGTGAATTATGGCGCCATTAGATTTGTATCCTACTATCGGGCTGAAACTTTCACCGATATAATCATCTTGCTGAGAACGGAAAAAATCGAGCTGACGACCTATCTGATATTCATCCGGTGTATTATTTTTCAATTCTTCCTCTAACCAACGGTAAAAATGCACTAAAGCCACGCCGTCTTTGACCATAGCGAGACGGGTTCCTTCCCTTTCTGTCTCGTTCTTCTGAGCCTTAGCAAGGGCGACCCAGGAAGCAACATGTGAAACCTGAGCATCCGGCATAGCACTCACCACAGCATGGTTTGTTTTATTAAAATCTGTTATTACTTTTTTACCCTCGCTCAATTCGGGTAGCATCGTTAACACATTATGATAAGGAAATATGCTGATACCATCATTTTCAAGGAGCTCACGGTCTGTATCACTCACTTTATTCTCATCAACAAAAAGAATGGCAGCATCTTTTTCAACCCACGAATAACACATCACCACAGGATTACACTTCACATCCGAACCTCTTAAATTAAAGAGCCATGCATTTTCATCCAGCATGTTAAAGAAGGCCGCATCAGCTCCGTCAAAAGATTCACGTAAGCGGGTCAGTTTAGAGGCCGTATTCTCTCCAGTAATTTCCTCCGGTAAGGTAAATAAAGGATCATCAGATAATTCAGGTCGTCCCTGCCAAGTTTGTCCCAACAAATCAAGATCTGTTACTAATTCAATACCTTTAGCGGCAAATTCGGCCTTATAGGCTTGCGTTAGATTTTCCGGTACAATCAATCCATTTAAAGCCACTTTATCCCCTTCCTTAAGGGTAGAACAAAGGTATTGCCCTATGGTTTGAGCTCCGGGTACCATCTCTTTAAAAAGCTGTAAGCCGCCCTCTTTTATTTGTTCCGTAGCTTGCAGGAAATAGCGTCCATCGGTCCATAGACCAGCGACATCCTGTGTAATAGCCACCTTACCGGCCGAACCGGTAAAACCACTGATGTAGCTACGTTCAGCCCAATGACTTGGCAAATATTCATTCATATGTGGGTCTGTCCCCGGAACAATCCAGGCTGCAATGCCTGCTTCTTTCATAGCGCTGCGCAGGGCAGCTATTCTTTCTTTTATTGACATAATATTCTCAAGATTACAGACTAAAAGACCATAGACTAAGAGACGTCGCAAGCCGTCTGATATCTTTCGTCTACCTATCTTTTGTCTTTATTAAAGTAATACAACTAGCAACAAGACGATCATCAAAAAGATGACAAACATGGTGCTCATTCCTTTTTTAAAGGTTTTCTTTTCTTCGATATCTTTGACACTAAAGCGGTGCCCACAGGCCGAACAGGTATAAACAGTATTAAGCTTAGGCTTATCAACCTCTGTCTGCCCCTGCTGCCACTCTTGCACTTCGATATTGGAGGATGATTCTAAAAAGGTGGATGAACATAGCGGACACTTCAGTGCCTCACTTTCGTTATTAAATTTCCACCCATTATAAATCTTCATCGTTTTTTAGTGCTTTTTGTATGGTCTGATCCCTGCGGTTACGTCCATAACTGCGGTAGTCGTCGTATTCGATTTCCACATCAGGTTCCGTCAACTCGCCACGGTGTGTTCTGAAACACAAATACTTAATCAACTTACCACGCCCCAGCCATTGCAACTCATAATGCGTTTTTATCTGCAACAGTTCGCTGACCTCATCCTGAGCGTAGATATCTTTAACGTTTTCGAGTACCTCAAAGTTGTTTTCCTTCACCATAATATCGGTATAAGTGTAAAGAAAGTCACTGTCGGTTTTCAAATGAACGATACCATCATCCTTCAAAAAATGAAGATATTTTTTTATAAAAAAGGTGGATGTCAGACGCTTGGTGGCCTTTTTCATTTGCGGATCCGGGAAGGTAATCCATATTTCGTCCACCTCAGCGGCAGCAAAAAACCGTTCGATTAATTCTATGCGTGTACGGATAAAGGCCACATTGCTCATGCCAGCATCCAAAGCCTGTTTGGCCCCGGTAAACAAACGCGCCCCTTTGATGTCTACACCTATGAAGTTCTTATCAGGATAATGCTTGCCCAGCTCTACAGCATATTCACCCTTACCACAGCCTAGCTCCAGCACTACCGGATTATCATTTTTGAAAAAATCCTCACGCCATCTTCCTTTTAGAAAAAACGGCTCCTCTTCCAGCTGCTCATAAGTGCGCTCAAACACGTGATCGAACGAAGCCACTGCGGCAAACTTTTTTAATTTTCCTTTTCCCATGAATCAATTCAAAATTAGTTATTCAAGGTTCTAAGTTAGAACCTAAAAGTAGCTCCGGCAAGTACGTTCAGACGGTAGGCCGGATAGCCATTGAAGTAATAATGCTTACTTCCAAGCAAATTATTAAGCTCCATAAAGAATGATAAATTTTCTTTAAACCTATACTCACCACTCAGGCTGAGGTCATATGTCACCGGTGTATAATCCACCTTATTGCTCTGAGACACTTTTACCGCTCTTTCAGGCATAAACTCAAACGTTCCTTTGACTAAAATCTGATCTGTCACATCATAATGCCCATAAAAGGATACCTTATACTCCGGCATATTCCAGGCCTCAGGTAAAGTTTTCAGGTCGTAGTTATAATAATCGAAAGCTGCGCTGGCCGACCAACGCTTAAAATTATTGTAAGCCAACTCGCCATGGAAGGTCAAAAGATTATTGTCATCGTATTCGGCCTGAAAACGGTTAGTGTAAGCCGAAACAGCAGCGCCATCATCTACAAACTCATTCACATAGAAAAGTTGATCTTTAATGATTTTATAAGCCACACCCAGTTTCATTGAAAGTGCTTTAGTAGGATGCCCCAGCAGTCCGGCACCAACATCCATAGCCGTGCGTGTCGGTCTTCGATCTATATCATTAGCTATAAAAGGATTCGACTCAGCTACCTGGGTGTAAGTGTTTTGCTGAATATCACCACTCGCCTTCACATAAGCATTAAAATATTTGGGAACGATATTGAAGTTAAAGTCCAAAACCGGTGCCGGTAACATCTCCTGCATAGCATCCATCTGATAAAGCTCGAATTTCCCTCCTACTTTCAGATCCCAATTTTTCTGAATAAAAGCCAGGAAAGGCGCCACTTCTATGTCGAAATAAGTATCGCCCATATACTGACGGGCTATAGAAGGCTCAGCATCACCATAAAAACCCACATTAGTGGCGGCATCAAAACCGATATTGAGTTTATCCAGACGCTTTTCCATCCGTCCTTTTATGTCTATCTGATTTTCGGAAAACTTATCATCATTAGACTTCGAGTGAAATGCAAAAGCCAAAGTATAATCCAAGTCGGAACCACGTCGACGAAGCGAATTCAACTCCAGATCAAAACCGATATTGGTCAAGGTTTGTTTATCCGTTTCCAAAGCCACCGAAGTAGCATCCGTGTAGATGTAACTCAAATTGGGACTTAGCGTATTGTAGCCATAATATTTATAGCCTTTACGGTCAAAAACAAGCGAAGAAGTCAACACCGAATAACGGTAACGACGCTGAAAATCGACTAAGCCATAATTGGTAATCTGCGGCGCATCCACCTTGTTATCGTCCTGCAACTTCACATCGCCCCACGACGAACGGTTACGGTAAAAAATATTGATATTTTGTTCTTTAGAATTATATGCATTGTAAAACAATTCGCCCATCAGTGTAGAATAGTTACCACCGCCTCCTTTGATATAGTTTTGCTTCCCCGACTCATGGCGCTCCTGCGGGAAATACTCTTGGGCACCTAAAAACTGAATCTGGTATTCGGTACGCAAGGGAGCATTAAAAAAACTATAGTCAAAACTAGGGATATACGATTCCGGATGATCAGTCTGCGGCGCAGTACCTATCTTGAAAGCATCGTTCACCGTGGGATTAAACTCCTGTGAGACAGTTACTTCTTTAACTAATACTGAATCTTGGGCCAAGATAGACAGCCCGACCGCCAGCCCTATTGCAAGTGTGGTTAATTTCTTCTTTATCATATCTATTCGTTGATACTATCGTTGGGTGCTACAAAACGGGAACTCAGAGAATCACGTTTGCTTTGGTTCTGTTCTTCTTCCAGAGCTGTGATGGCATCTAATTTACCTGAAACGATGCTCAAGATATCATCCTCCTGCTTATAATTATCACTAATGCTCAGCAAATACTGCTTAGCCTGAAATAAATCTCCTTCCACCACATAAATATCAGAGAGTAACACAAAAGCCTTGGCCAGCCAATACTGTTCTGAAGTTCCTCTGTTGATAAAGTCAAAGACCTCTTTTTTAGCGGCATCATAGGCTTCTTTATCAAAATACATTTCGGCTATCAAGTATTTAGCCTCAGCTCCGTAAGCATTACTAATATCCTGCGCTAAGATTTCAAATGATTCTTTTGCTGCTTCAGGATTTTCCAGGAACAAATATGATTTTCCCTTATAATACAAAGCCTTATTCTTCATTGCTACAGAGATATTTTCCTGCATCAGATCATCCACGGCCAAGATAGTAGCCCCGGCTTCGGTCATCACATAGTTACATTCCATTATCCCCACTTTTGCCGCTATAATATTATCTTTCTGTTCAGCATTTTTCAGAAGCTTCCTATAGCTTTCCAGCGCTTGCACATAGCGTTTTTCATTGTAGTAAGTAGCACTAAGGACGGCCAAGGATTGTTCTGTATAGATGCTTCGAGGTTGAGCAACAATAAATTCTAAGGATCTCATAGCCTCATCGGTTTGCTTGGTTTGCATATAAGCATCTGCCATATAAAAATAGGAGACCAAAGTATAGGCGCCGTTCGGGAATTTTTTCACATAAGCATCAAATGCCGAAACAGCCTCCTCAAAACGCTGTGAAATATAGAGACGTTCTGCGGCCATAAAACTAAGGGAATCCTGCTCTTGAACCTGCATATCATCCACACCTTTTTCCTTAGCATAAGCAATGTATTCGTCCACCGAATTTTGTTCTACAGAGATATTTTTAAGTGCCAACAAGGCCGAACGCGCCTCTTCTGTGCCCTTATATTCATCCACCACTTGTTTGTAGGTGCTAGAGGCATTGTCCAGATCGTTATTATTATAATAGGCCAATCCTGCATTAAGCAATGATTGCGCAGCATATTTACTGCTTGGATAAGAGAGAGGCAGCTGCTGATAAGCTACAATGGCTTCATCATACTGGCCTAGCAACACACGGGTTCGCGCCATTTCAAACAAAGCATCATCAGCATAAGGACTCTCAGGATAATCATTAAGCAGCTTATTCATGGTAGCAATCTGAGGGTTGTACTGAGTGCTCATTCCCTGACAAAAACCTTTTTGGTAATAGGCATAATCCACACCATTGCCTCCATGCTCTATGGCTTGTGTATAGTATTTTATGGCGTTATAAAAATCGCGTTTAAGGTAAAAACAGTCTCCCGTACGATTGTAGGCATCTGTCAGCCAATGGTCATTGACCGCTTTTTCCAGCTGAGAAAATTTTCGGAACCATCCTATCGCTTCATTGTAACGGTGCATTTTAAAAAGACTATACCCCATATTGTAATGCGCCATGGCAAATTCATCCAAAGAATACGCTCCCGGCGAAGCAATAAAAGCCTCGAATGAGGTAAAAGCTTCGAGGTATTCACCCAACTGATAATTAGCATCACCAGCCCAATAAAGCGCCTTAGCTTTTAGTGTTTTCTCCTGAGGGTTTCCTTCGAGAGATTTGCCAAAATACCTTAGTGACTCTTTGTACTTACCTTCGTTATAAAGCTCCACAGCACGGTAATACATCACCCGCTGACGTGCCATCACTATACGGCTATCTTTGCTTTTTAATTTCTCTATCGAAGCGCAGGCATCTTTGTAGTTGGTCGTTGTCATATATGACTTATACATCAAGTCATAAATCTCCAGCGTGTAGTCAGACCCGGGAAATTCTTCAAGAAAACCTTCAAGCAAAGCTATCGTTCCGTTAAAAGGAGACACTGAGGTCTCATAGGATAGCTTGACATAATTGTAATAGGCATCTTCACGAAGAGCAGGGTCAAACTTGTATTTAGAAGCTGTTCCGAAGGCCAAACAAGCCCGCTGCTTATCATCCAAACGCACAAAACATTCTCCCAGATAAGAGTAGGCCGACTGCGAAAGAGGATCGTTCTGAGCCGTTATCTGAGCCAAAGTTTCAGCCGCCAAAGCGTAATCTTTCTTCTGGTAATAGGCTATCCCCAAATGATAAAGGTCTTGACGCAATATTTTACCTGTCCCATTCTGATAAGCAACTAAATATTTAATAGCATTAGTATAATCGCCCATTTTATAATAGGCATCCCCCACAATACGGTTCAACTCTACTTCATTATTACTGTTTTTATTCTTAAAAATCTCAGGAGCAAAGGCCACGAGTTTTTCGTATTCTTCTTTCAAGAAATAAATCTGAGCAATATAGTAAGGGACAGTTTCTTGAAACAGCTTTTTGTTCTTCAGTTCTTCGAAACCTGCAAGTGCCGAATTATAGTTTTTGTCTTTGTATTGCAAAAAGGAATAATAATACAAAGCTTCATCATAATACTGCGATTTCAGCTCAATAGTAGATTTAAAAAGCGGTTTAGCTTCCTTATATTTCTTGGCATTAAAGTAAGCATAGCCCATTTCGTAATAATAAAAAGGAAGTTGTACAGTACTGAAGAATGTCTCATTACAGCTCATAAAAGCTTTTATCGCCTGGCGGTATTCCTCTTCAGCAAAATAGAAGCGCCCCAACTCATAAGCCATCTGATTGGCCAGGTATGTACCATCATTAGATTGAATAAAAGCCATCATTTCGGATTCGATGCCCTCTTTGTGCTGAATATAACCGGCATAAATAATGTAATACTCCGCTTCTGTCACACGTTCGTCGTAATCAGCACTACAACTATTTATATAATTAGTAAGATGGTAAACAGCAGCAGCATATTGCTGGTTATTAAAACACTCTTTTCCGGTTTTGAAATGATTAATATCGTCTGGAACAAAGACGGATTGTTGGGAAAATGACAGCACTGAAACAAGGAGTAAAAGCACTGTTGCAATTTTACGTATTCTGAGCATCAAAAAATGATTTTGGTTTGTTAAAAAACGATTGGGATACAAAAATCGCTCCAAAATTAAACAAAAAAGGCAGAATGTTTGCGACATTCTACCTTTAAACCTGAATTTGGGATAAGTTCATTATCGCATAAGGTCATATATATAACATAATCTTATCCCTAACAGAGGATTTAAGTTTCTTGTGTGTGCATACACTATGGCATCTGAGCAGCATAAACCCTATTCTATACGATACACTTCATATTTCTTATAATCAATAAGAAAAGCGTCCGGATATCCACTATCTTTAATCTCTTTCAACTTAGCGCGTGCTTGCGCTTCATCTCCGAACTGCCCTACAGTATAGCGGTAAATGTTATCGCTGCAATAAAACTCCATCACTTCATCTTTAAGATTAAATTCCTTAGTATATAAAGGATAGCGATAAGCTGCAATCTGTATCGTATAAGTTTTAATCTTTGGTGCCACCACCTTAGGTGCAGGATCAGCCGGCCTAGTCGTTGGAGCAGGCTGTGATGGGGCCGTCGTTTTTGGCGTCACCTCAGCAGTGTTATTTGATCCGAATATTTTGTCGGAAGACACCACAAAAGCCCCGGAATATTTACCGGCCTTCAGAGGCACCAGAGCTGCTTTAGCTTCTTCATAAGTGTCAAAACGCCCCATAAAACACTTCGTTTGCCCACCTACTTTATGTTGCCACATACCCGCTTGCAACTCTTCCATGGTGAGTGGTGTTTCACGCGACAATGAACGCACCTGAATGGTATAAAAATCCTGAGCCACAGCTATAGCCATACTCAAAATCATACTCAATAGAATTACACCTCGTTTCATACTCGTATTATTTATTATTAGGTTATTTTTTATTCGAATTAATCACTTCCATCTCGATACGACGATTGGCACTATGCTCTTTCTCGGTACACTCGGTACAATTTACCAGAGGATAACGCTCCCCGTAACCACGTGCAATTATTTGCATATGGTTAACGCCTTGCGAAATAAGGTAACGCTTAGCTTCGAAAGCACGACGTTGAGACAGTCTAAAGTTGTATGAGACATCGCCACGTGAGTCAGTATGTGTCATCAATTTTATTTTAACCTTAGGGTTCTTCACCAGGAAGTCCGCCCAAGCATCCAGATACGCACGTCCTTCAGGAGTCAGTTCAAAACCATCAAACTGGAATGGCGCACCACCGGTAACTTCTTCGTCGGCCACAATATTATCTTTCACCTTATCGCGTCTGGCCATAATAGGTGTGAGCATAACCGGATGCTCTTGGTCATAAGTCTTCAAACGGTCAGATACCAGCTGCAGCACATAACTTGAAAAATCGCCATAATCAGCTTTAACCGTTATCGTAAGCGCCTGATCTACTAATACCCCGGCACTCTTAAGATCCATCTTCACATTGGCCGAATCATCAGAAACACCACTCAGTAGTACTTCTTTACTAATATTATCGCTCAATTCAAACGTAGCATTAGGCAATAATTGAGAAGAAAGTGCATCGACCAAGAAAGTCTCAACGATTCCCGTTTCCTGAACACCAAAGAGCAAATTAGGATTAAGCAAAACAAAAGCTTCGTCCTGCACCACTTCAACAGTTGATTCCGGGGTCTCACCCACATTGTCCTCTTCTTGTGCAAGCATGGCCTGTACCATCGTCAAAGAATCTTCCCGAGCCACAGAATCAGCTTTAGCCTGTGCTATTAAAGCTTGGTTTATTGAATCCATATTGACCCCTCTCAATTCGGCCAAATACTCCTCCGAAAGCTCCATAGCATAAATAGAGTCGTAAAGACCTTCAGTATCACGATTAGAAGAAACATAGCCTTTTAATGTATCATTAGGATCTATCACGGCAGCAAAATCATCCCAACTACTGTTAATAGGTCGGTAAGCATTATTGATTTTAACAGGCTTTCCGTTCTTCATCTCTACCCAATAAGCATCCATTCCACCATAGCCAGGATGACCATTCGAAGCAAAAGACAAATAACCACCGGGCGTCACATAAGGAAAGATTTCTGTCGCTTCGGTATTAATCACCTTTCCTAAGTTAACAGGTTCCCCCCAGCCATTAGATGTTTTTTTCGCTTTAAAGATATCCATCCCCCCAAGGGTACCTTCCATATCAGAGGCAAAATAAAGCGTTTTACCATCCAACGATAATGCCGGGTGGGCATAATTAAATGTACCGTTGCAAAAGGATAATACTTCTTCGCGCACCCAGTCACCGACCTCTTCATTAAGTTGAGCAGTAAAAATACGCGCTTTCACATCATTTTTATTGCTCACCAACTTAGTATAGTAAATTGTTTTACCATCAGCCGAAAACTCAGCTGAACCGATATGGCTTTTGCAAGTGATATAATGAGAAAAACCTACGGTGCGGGATGGCGTAGAATCCGTGGCTTCATAATAGAAAGCTAAATTCAAAATCGGGTTACCGTTAGCATCCTGATTTTTTTTATTGTAAACATCCCTATTAGTCGATGAATAAACGACCCCATCTTCATAAAACCTCACCCCTAAAGACTGTCCTTTGGTGTCCATACCCGAAGGGTTTAGCACGGCTTTTCCGTCTCCCGATTTACCCTTATTTTCAATGGCCCATTCGCAGGCTTTTATACCTAGATTTATACGACTGACAGGAACATTTTTCTCGCGTGCCTTTTTGGCTTTCTGGTATTTAAGGATGGCCTCATCATACGCCCCTTGCTTACGCAACATCTCAGCATAATTAAGCCATTCGCGCGAGCTCATTTCCCGTTCGCGGGTTTTGTCATAATATATCTGAGCTTTAGGGTAGTTGCCCAAGTAGTAATAACTATTAGCCAGCGGCCTGGTGATGTCTGAGGTCATCTGTCCTTTCTTAGCCAGATACTTCTCATAACTCACCACAGCAGAGCGGTAATTTTGCCCTTCATAGGCTATTTCAGCTCTTCTTAGTAAGGTCTGTGCTTCTACTGCAAGAGCGCCTAACAATACAATAAGCGTAAGTAAATATTTTTTCATATTTCTCTGTAATATCTATAATGAAGCCTTCCTTCTCACATCACGTTTTTATTTAGAAAAAACGCATAGAACCCACTGGTTTAGTCAGTGCATCCTTAAGCGAAATATCGAAACGCAAGGAGATCTCATGCGTTCCTTTTTTCATTCCCTGATCAGCTCCTAAGAGTAAATCATACGAATATCCAATAAACAAATTATCAATAGCCTGCACCTCCAGAGCAAAAACTAAAGCCGAGAAAGGGTAAGCTCTGGTCGAAATGCCAAAGCTACCATATTCTTTATAAAAAGCATGCACCCCAAGTTCCATCATAAAAGGAGCCGCTGTAGTGGCTTGTATAAATGCTGTGGGTTTTAGTTTTATATCCTGATGCACCTCCAACAAAGCACCACCATACAAAAACAATGGAATATCATTGTAAAACTTATCGCCAAATTCAACTCCATCAGGTAAGACTTCAGGCATGGACAAGCCGGCGAAAAAAAGATCAGAATACACATAAACACCAAAGCCGGCACTAGGACGATTAGTCGTTTCACCAAAAGTCCCCATGAGTACATCACCAGGGTTAACCATAGATGGCATATCTGTTTGCTCCCTAACCAATCCTCCTTGTAATCCTGTAGCTAGCATAATATTCCGGTTAAGAGGAATACGATAAGAAACAGCAGCCGCAGCTCTCACATTACTGTATAAGCCTATTTTATCTTGCATTACAAGCAAGCCGCCTCCCATTCCATTGATAGGTAGTGGGGCATGGGCGTTCAAAGCGTGAGTGGTCACAGCACCAGCCCACTGGTTTCGGGTTACCATCAGAGCACTATAACTCTCACGCGATCCGTTATAAGCCGGGTTTATCAGCCCTTGCATATTAACGTGCTGAGAGAACTGAGGATAATCCTGAGCCATTAAGCCTAAGCTGAAAAGCAGTAAGAATAGAGTATATAATCTTCTCATCAAATGCAATTTAAGGTAGTCAATTATGAGCAAGCCTAACAGCTTGATGATCTGCCAACAGACCTAAAAAACAGCGACTCGCAAGCACATACTTTCTACAGATTAACAAAAGTATTGAAATTTAACATAATACCTTGACTTTTTCTGAAATATTTTGCAGGTAAAGCTTAATTTTGTAATATTTTGTTTAAAATAATGTAACTTTATTAAATATAACATCGTCTCACATTTGACTGATTAAAAACCACGAATGACTGTAGCAGAATATAACTTATGTGTAGAAGATTATGCCGATAGCATCTACAGGTTTATAAAGAAAAACCTGAGAGATGAGCATCGTGCAGAGGACATTGTACAGGATACTTTTGCCAAGATGTGGGAAAAACATGAAACGGTCAATTATGGTAAAGCAAAATCTTACCTCTACACCACAGCATATCACACGATGCTGGATATTATAAAAAAAGAAAAACGCATGAGTGTAGAAGAAGAAATAGTTGCCACATCGCATACCTTCAATCAGTATTCCGACATATCGGAAGTGATGAACGAAGCGATAAAAAGACTACCGGCCTCACAACGTTCTTCGCTAATGCTAAGAGATTATGAAGGTTACAGCTATAAAGAGATTGAAGACATTACAGGCCTAAAAGAGAGTCAAGTAAAAGTATACATCTACCGCGCCCGTAAGTACTTAAAAGAGTATATAGGTTCCATAGAGAATGTGATATGATGAAGGTTAACGCACATAATTACAAAGAATTTGCCATTGACTATATGGTGGGCAATCTTTCGGATGAGGAGGCTGAAGCATTCACAGCTTTTTTGACCAAACATCCTGACATTGCTGATGAGTTTCTCCTCTTTGAAACCCATGATGCGCCCGAAAGCGTAAGCTCTTTTTCGGCTAATTCTCTCAAAAAAGAAATTGGCCAGCAAATCATTACGCCAGATAATTTTGAAGAATATTGTATAGCCTCACACGAAGGGGATCTGGATAAACATGCAGAAGCAGAGCTACAAGATTACATTAGCAAATCAGCTGACCATCAAAGGGTATACCAACAATATGCACAATGCCGACTATACCCCGACACCATAGCATATCCTAACAAAGAAGCCTTGAAGCAAAAGGTAAGACCGAGCATTTTCCTACGACGCTATCTAAGCATTGCTTCGGGCTTTGCAGCCGCCGCTGTTATCTTCTTGTTTTTTCTAATGAGTCCGGGAGATGTAGTAGAAACACCTGATTTGGCAGAGAATAAAACAAACATAGAAACAACAACACCCGTACAAGAAACTAAAGCAGAGCCGGCAACGACTATGGAAAACAAAGCTTTAGCTCAGGTAGAAAAACCTAAAGTGGTAAAACCTCTGCCTAAAAATCCAAGAAAAGAAAACATTACTAAGCCCGATACCTTTACAGGCCATGAAACATTGGAAGTAAAAGCTCAGAGCTCACTAGCAAAACTCCAAAGTAAAGAGGCTAACATTAAAACAAACGACATAAAAATTGATCATTTAGCACTGGCAACTTCGAACTACGAAACACCAGTTAATGACAGTGAAACAGAAGAACGAACATTAACGGCTCAGATCAACAACTTCCTGTATACCGAAGTCTTTGCCCGAAGCGTGGAAGGCATTAACAGAATGGCTGAAACAGACTTAGGATATGACGTCATCGAAGACGAAAACGGTAACCCGGTAAAAGTAGTGATCAGATCCCGCTTTGGAGAAATCAACAGAACTCTGGCACAGAGATAAAATTTGAGATTGAGGCTGAGATTAAAAATTTACAATTATGAAAAAAATTATAACAACACTATTAAGCATTGTAGCCATCGGCAGTTTTGCGATGACGGATCATGCGCACCTTCCTTTTTACAACAAAACAGCATGGACTGAGGACGTAAAAACAAATGACACCTCCACTATTAAAGTGGCTGATTCTGAAATCATAATTATCGATAACGATACGGCTGTTAATGTAAGGATAAACGAGAGAAACAACAAGGACTCAGATGACGAGATAAGCAGCTCCAAAGAGTATGAAGACGTTAACGTGGAAGTCATCGAGGGAGAAAACTCGACACAAATCATCGTACATAAAGATGGTGACACCATCAAAAATTATGAAATGAATTTTGATTTTTCTGCTGGCAATAAACGACCTGATAATTTCACCTCTAGCCATGACAATGAAAACAATAACAAGAATTTTACTTTTTCCAAAAAAAAGAACAATAAACGTTTTAAAGGCCACTGGGCTGGTTTCGAAATGGGACTTAACAACTACCTGACGGATGATATGTCGATGACACCCGACAATGCCTGGATGGAAATTAACACCGGTAAATCATGGAATTTCAACCTTAACTTTGCACAGTTTAGCATTCCTATACTACGCGACCGGGTTGGTTTAGTTTCCGGTTTGGGTTTCGAATGGAGCAACTATCATTTTTCAAATGAAAACAGCATTACCAAAGACCCAACGACACACACCATAACACCAGTAGATTTATCGGCCATTCCTCTCAAAAAGAACCGCCTGCAAACGACCTACCTGACAGCACCGTTGCTTATGGAAGCACAATTTGGCGACAGTAAACGCATCTCTGTTTCTGGAGGTGTATTAGCCGGTCTTAAGCTAGGTTCTCATACCAAATACAAAACCAGTAATGACAAACAAAAAAACAAAGATGACTTCTACCTGCAATCGTTCCGCTACGGCTTCACTGCCCGTGTGAACTACGACAATGTAGGACTTTATGTCAACTACTACAATGTGCCATTATTCTTAGAAGGTAAAGGACCGGAACTGTATCCTTTTGCTGCCGGAATCGTCTTCTCTTTTGATTAGAGACAAAGCAATATCATCTAGTGAAAAAACCGGGCCTATGGTCCGGTTTTTTTTATGGCTTACATCTTTATTTTTCAACACTTTGGTGTAAAGCTCAACTTTTCGGCAATTCCCCCTTTATCCGTATAAATATTTATGATATAGCTAGACATCTCGAAGCTTGAAATATCCAGATTGAACCCCATCTTATTAACATCTTTACTTGTTATTAATTGACCACTTATTGAATAAATTTTATAGTTAATTATTAAGGAATTAGCACTTACACAATAGTGACCATAATTATCAAGGTTCTGAATGCTAACAAGCACCTGATCATTCCCGACATCAAAAATGTGTGTATATACATCCGTTTGTGTAAACATCACATTAACATTTTTCTCGGTGTAACTATAGCCTTTATCTATAATATCAATTTGGAAATCACTTTCTAAAACACCTCCTCTACCATCATTAGCAATCAAATGAATGTTTTGAGTCCCAACATCCGACGAATCAAATGATTTAGCTGTTATTAAGTGATGATTATTTTGATTCAAAATAAACATCTCATTACTTGACAAACTTAAATCAGGCTGGTCAAATTCATCCTCATCTTCAATTTTGAAATAACCAACGGTCATATATTCCGGCAGCCCGGCGGGTATACTGTCAGCTGATAACATAATTAGTGAGGGTACATCATTAATATCATTTATAACAATCACAAAATCTTTAGAAATTGCATTACCACCCTTATCTTCAGCAACAACAGTAAGCAACTGATTATTTGTTAATTCATAATTGATATTAGCTTTCGTTTTTATTCGATTTTCGTCAATACGAAATAAAGCATTTTCTTTACTTAAAGTAAATGCAATTTCATCATTTATATCTTCGTCACTTACTGTCAGGTTCCCCACAATAGTTCCGACAGCTACATTCTCATCTACACTATCACCATCTAAATATATAGCTGTAGGTGGCTCATTTACATCTGTAACTTGGATTAAGAATTCTTTATTAATTGTTCCTGAAACAGCACTGGAAGTGACCATGATTTGATAGCTGTTTTTTTCTTCAAAATTCCATGAGGTCTTTGCTCTTAAAGTATCACCACTGACAGTAAAGACATTATAATCATAAGTTTTATCTATACTAACATTTGTTTCAACAGGATCACCGTTCACATAATGAACAAAATAGCCAATCGCTGCGCCGGGAACGCTATTTTCATCAGTGTTTATTTCGATAAATTCAAGCCCGTTAGCACGTTCAGTATTGCTCATCACATAAGGAGAGGAAATACTTCCTACCGAAGTATTAGTTTCAAATTCAATAGTATTTATAACATCAATAATCTGATCTTTTTCTGAATCATAAGCTTTAAAGATTATATTCTCCATCACTGTGTTAGCATAAATCATCAGGAAAAATGTCTTATCTCCCGTTATAGGATTGTCTGTGGCCTTGACCACACCACGGCATTCATCTCCTACAAAGGCGCCTAATTGATCTTTGGCATCAGAAAGCAAAACACCATCAATTTCTACAGTAGCAAACACTTCCATTGAATACTGAAACATGCTGGTATTGACCTGCCAATCTATAGCAAAAGCCCCAGAGCATATGCCATACAAGCTTATTAATAATACTATCCTCTTCATCGTTTTTGTATTTTTCTGTGTTCATATCTTTCAAAAATTGGCATTGGGAGACGCACACTTCGACACTTTTTTACAGCCGGGATGCATCCCTTCTATTACCACATTTAATGGCCAAAACATTATTGATTCACTTTACATATTTTAATAATACGTCGTTGATTACCAATATTTAGCTCTAAACTGTAAACACCATCAGGCAATGCTGATGCATTCCACTCTAAGGTATTTTCACCTGTTTCACAATTAGTCACCGGAGTATCATAAACAAGCTTACCTAAGGCATTGTAAACAACAATATAGACTTCTTCTTTTCGCTCTGAAACAAATGCTACATTCACCACTTCCTTTATTGGATTTGGATACACAAGCAGCTGCTGAGACGAAACGTTGTTTGAAAGCAGATTTGTTGGAACGGCTTCAATTTCGAACGGATTATTTACAGTACCATATAGATTACTTGTGCTAAACTCAATACTGGCATTTGTATTCATTTCTTGTTCTGAAACCTTAATCTTAAACGTGACTTCGCTACCATTTTCAACTTCATTACCATATATGCTTACAAACATCAGCTCATCACTAACAGCTGTTGCCCCACGTAACTCATCGTTGATATAAGCCATCAAGTATGCTGCTTCTAAATTTTCCGCATCACGAACTCTGGCAATAACAGAACCTGAGCTTTCATAATCGTAAGGATTCAATCCGAAAATATCGTAGTTATTGTCGACAGTCGCCGTTTTATTACTTACAAAAGTGCTTGCTGTAGGATAATTAAAACGAGTGGTATCGGCACCATAAGCACGTTTCAGCATATAACCCTTGCCCGGCTCCATATATTCTAAGCTACCAAGCCAGGAAAAACCCGTATATACCGCAAAACCTAACTGACTCTTAATGATGTCTTCGGCCTGAGCATCGTAGGCAGAAAGGGCTTCGTTCATTTCCAAGTTAATGCTTGGGATATAACTAATACGGTTCCAACCTTCTTCAATACAGATGCTGTGATCCTTAGCAGACACTGGTACTCCCTCGTAAATCAGATTTCCCCCATTTTTAATGTAACATTGATACATGACGTCGTTATTAGGGAGCCCTACAGTGCCTTCCCAAGTGCTTTCAGTTTCATCCTGATAATACTGACTCACTTTAGCTGATGTCGCGTCCTTGATCCTATCTCCACTGCTGGCATCAATATTAGCTAAAACATCATCCAACTTATCATAATAATCCAAAGTACTGTTAAATGAAATCCAATTCCAACCATTCTGAAGAGGGATAATATTCTTCACTAATTCATCCCAATCAAACAGAACCGGATTAGCAATAGAGCCATAAACCATCTGAGCAACAAAAGCAGTATCAACACTACACAAGGTATAAATTTGACCGCTACTTGCATCATAAACACGATAATCAAGAGCTTCTCCGTTAATATTACCATAAACGGTAAGCATCATCATATATTCATCTAACTCAAGATAATATTCTACATTAGCCACCCCCCGACATTCGTCTCCGGCAAAAACCGCCACGATATCGCCCTCGTCTTTGGATAATTGTCCATCAATCCTAACACGCGAGATAAAACTCATCGTTTCAGACATATCTCCTATATTGACAGCCCATTCGGGTTGCTCTCCATTCACACTTAAACCAATATTCATACGTTCGTCAAAGCCAAAATCTGTTTTCAGATATAAGTCTTCGTTGAAAGAACCAATATTCAATCCGCTATGCACTGTAAAGGTAATCATCACCTCATCGTCCGGTGCAATAATACCCGAAGACGGAGTGGCATCTAACCAAGCAGGTAAATTTTCGATAGAATAATTCTCGTAAGTTCCACCTGCATTACGGATGAATGTGCTGAAAGCAAGCTCAGCATTAAGCTCTTTAACCAACTCTAATTCGTCCTCGGTCCAGATCACCGTGTTCTGATCCACATAAGCTGTCCAGCTTACGGCAGAATTCATCTGATTTTCATATTTGTCATAAATACCATCTACACTGATTTCTAATAAACAGTTCTCCAACTTAGAATCAGCATCTGTAGGTGTAATTATAATCTTATCATCATTTATTGTAATATCACAATTCACCTCACTCAATTCCCGCTGACGTTTAATATTAGGAGTCAGGTCAGAAAAAGACTGAGCGCCTACTACAGAGTCTGTATTACAATAGCTTTTATCATCATAAATACTGAATGACTGATCATCAATACTAGGAGCTGACTCATAAAAGTCAAAACTGTTCAGAATATATGTTTCGAAAGGGAAATACGCCCTTAGACCTAAATCATCACTAGCTACACGGGCATTGCGATAGGCTTCCAAGAGTTCTGTTGGGCGTGAAGAGTGCCAAATACGCACTTCGTCAATCTGTCCTGTGAAATAATCAGAAACAGCATCATCAATGTTTGCCTTTAAAGCACCAATAGCTAATTTGGTACCACCAAAAGCACCGAAATCAGTACCATAAACCGACGAAACAAGATGACCATCGACGTAGAGCTTAGCATTTGCCGTACGTTTTACGACCAAGGCTATATGGTGCCATTCATCATCCGATAAAGTTTCACCCGAACTTAGCAACTGACCATTAGAACTTAACTCCAAAATACCCTCTTCATTTAAACGGAAAGCTAAGATGTCTTGTACATCGACAACATTGACAGTAGCCGGATCACCATTGGAAAGCAAAGTACTGTTTCGGGCATCATTATCAGCTTTAAACCAAAATTCAATACTCAGATTATCGTCCATGGTTATTGGTATAGCTGTAATATCTGCTAGTAATGCATTATTACCATTAAACTGATAAGATTTACCTGTAGGAGTCACCAGCCAACTTGCACCATTCATCAGGGCATGACGTGAGGAAGCCTTATCTTCTAGCAACTCTCCGAATGCCTCATTCATTCGATAATAACTCATCAATCCCATTTCCTGACCATTAAGAATAGTACTCATATCAGCATATACATCCGAGGCACTACGGTACAAACTCCAAATACGCAAATCGTGTATATTCCCGGAAAAAGCACTGTTTCCGGTATTAGCACCTACAAGAAGTGTCGCATTGTTTTCTAAAGCACTTACTCCATCTGCAATAAGCACATTTCCGTTCGTCGCAACACCATCATCCTGCAATAATTTCATACGGCCCAGCTCATTATCATAAGCAATAGCATAATGATGCCACGTCGTATTAGTACTACAAGCAAAGGTTCTGCTTACCCCATTCATCGTCAGTTTCATTTGTCTATTTTCCATTTCCAGAGCCAAGCCCTTATCTCCGTCATAAGCATAAGAAATGATATTACCATCAGTATTAAAATCAGCAATTTTTAACCAAAAGCCTATTGTAAAGGAACGATTTGCTAATTGGATACCTTCACCACTTTCGATATAAGCACTTGAGCCATCCAACTGCACACTGACATCATGTGATGTTTCATAACCATTGAGAACACCTTTTACCGAAATATTTGATGCGGTCACTAAACCGGCTTCTATTTCTTCATTAAATAAGATCGCAATATCTTCACCATTACTCAAGATACCGTCTGCGGGTTCGGGGGTTCCAAAAAGCTGAGGCGCATCAGCATCCAACATGCCTGCCATAACTTCCGAATAAGAGTTAACCTCATTATCACAATAAGACACCGCACGTATTTCGTATTCACGGTCGCTAAGTGCAGACATATCCCATTCGTAAGATACAGACGAAGCATCATCAATAAACAAGGTATCTTCAATATCATCTTTATTGATTAAATCGGGATTATTGACCCACCATTTTTCTGTGGTCCAGGCAGAGGCACTTTTAGCTTTGTACTGCAATGCAATGGCCTGCATTTTTTCATGTTGCAGGTTATACCCGCTCAGCGTAATATCAAGAAAATCCTCATCCTCTTCGTTAACTACCCAGTTAGCCAACGGTTCTGATATCTCAATAGGCGAACAAGCCGGTACAAAGTGAGCCGAAATGGTCACTTCATCATAAATGCTCTCAACAAAACCGGTAGGATCGTACTGGCATTGTGAATGCAAGATAAGCTTAATATCATCGTATTCATCAATGTCTGTCCGGCCTTTAGTCACTGCAATCGTTTTATAAACGGTTTGCCCGGCAGGAATCAATATTTGTTTGCCATTGGCGCCCATTGCCATACCATCCAATTTCACTGTAGCTCCATAAGGATTGCTTTCAAGATCTACAATCAAATTATACCATCCATCATCCCCAGTTTCGGAAGTATTGGAAAGCTCTATGGTAAAATAAGCTGGCTCATCTTCAGAAACCCCCGTAACAAGACTTTCACTCACCCGAATAAACGGTTGCTCTATCTGCATAGTAGCCTCTGACAAGATGGTGCCCGGCTGATAGTATTCGGTATAAGAAGCTCCCTCATATGGGCAAGAAGACTGTCCACCACGGGTGCGGAAGATAGGCCCGTTACCAGCAGTGCAATTAAGCACATCTACAGAGAAGTAGTCTCCGGGATCTTCGTCAGCCAAGGCATAGCTAATAGTACGTTCACTCGTTGTTGTATTCGTGCTCGAATTACTCCTACTGCAAGTCACTTGGTTGTTTAATGTAACTGAAAAACCAAAATCATTAACCGTACCACCTAAACTATTACTAAAAGAAAAATCAGTTTCAAATTCATAAGACAGTGATGATGATTCTTCAATTTCGGTAGTAATACTGGCCTCATAAGAACTACCAGCATCAAATGATACATTTACATCAACATTTTCGCCGTTTATAGCACTAAGCTTTTGTTGTTCATTGAGACTTAATTGAGCTTCCCACATTTTTATCTGCTGGTTATAAAAACGTACGGTATCGGCATCCCACCTATTATTGCCTTCCTCATCCTGCGGAGGGGTGAAAGTATAGCTTGGTCCATCAAAACGGTGTTCGTTATCCACAGCTTCATTTCCCCATACAGAAACGTCATCATTGTCCGTCAAGAAGCGTTCGTCTTCAGGATCATCGTCTATATTCAAGGTGTACCAATCGGTATGCGAACGATAAAAAAGATCACGTAAGAAATAAAGATTCGGAATCAGGCTTTCTTCAATATGATTCTGCGTATAAACAAAGGTAGTATTTACTTCAGGTGAGAATCGCATAGCATTTTTCTGAGCCAAATAATAAGTTTCATCGTTAATAATCACACTGTCCGCAATAGTTTCGGTATCCAATATTTCATCGTAGCGCATCACCTCTATTGCCCTAGCTAAACCATAAATAATATTGCTGCTACGACCAAAGAAAAGATCGCCCATATCTCCCACATAGTCGGCAGCCTCGCTCGTACTATAGGCACTATTGTATGTCGTAGTACTAGTATAAGATATTTCATTTTCAGCGGTTGATGTTGCTGAAAAACTAAAAGTATTAGTATTCTCAAATTCAATCTCAGTTCCTACTGAAAATATAAATCCAGTACTTGTTTTAAGAGTAAATCCCAATTTCATCTCAGTATCTACACCGCCACTATATGCAGTAGATGCTGACATTGTATTATTACTACTAAAAGAGGTTCCTTCCTCTATAGCTGCAAAGGAGTTTGATCCCGGAGGGTCACGCAGTATAAAATCTACAAAATCTGGCCCTTTTGTTACAAAGTTGCTCCCCGTAGGCAAGGCCCCCAACACATAACACTGCAAAGCTTCATCTCCCCATTGATAAGTAGAATTCCCAATTAGCAGTTTAATATCTAGGCCCAGTGTATACGGACTGGCCAAATTAGGCGTACCCGCTGCAAACTGATAATTAACCTCTCCACCATCACCCAATGCAATTGCTGTCATCTCCCCTCCCGGCGCACAATTATTAGTTATCAATACACTACCATCACATACCGGCACATTGTCCACCTGCGAGGTATCATCAGCATTCACATAAGATTCAAAAGCACTTATTTTCAATCCATAATAATTACCCATATCAAATACCGGATGTCCCAATATATATGTGGCAGTGCCATCGCCATTATCACTGGCTATTTCTACCATTAGATTTTGACCATCAGTAGTCGTATATGGCAAACTATCAAGCCCAAACACAGCTCCACCCTGACTATTTGTAACACTAAGCTGCGGCGTTTCGCGATAAGTCCAGTTACGCTCCAAATTATAAATACAAGCCGTATCTATACGGCTAAACATTTTACTTCCACTAGAAACATCATAAATAGAATCTTCTACATATTTATCGGTAAAAGCCCTGCTTAGATCTATCTGTGTCAGATCAGCATCTCCGTCAAACGTATATTTAATCCCTTGGTTGTCATTTAGCGTTTCTACACTAACAGGAAGGAATATTTCCGGAATCAACTCACACTCGAAATTACCTGTTTTGGCATCAGTATAAAAAGTGGTGTCTTTTTCCCCATTGGGCAGGTTATAAGTATTTGCAATAGACCTTAGGGTAATAGCTACCTGTCCAATATTATTCGTGGCAGGATTGTTAAGAGATCCAGTCTGTTTGGCTGCCTCTACAGCTCCACCTACTACTTTACCTATCAATTTCACCTTAGTGATATCATAAAAGTTGACATTATCAAGTGGTGATTCAAAGGTAGCATACTGTATGCTACCATTATCATCTTTTTCAGGATAAAAGGCAGAAAGAAATTCATGCCCTTCTTTTTCCAGCTGTATATAATGCTCACCAATAGGCACATCGACTTCGTACTCTCCAAACACATCGCTCATTACAGCAGTACCATCAGTCCCCTGTACATACTGCCCATCCACCTTAACAAATACATTACTAACCGGAAAGTTGGTTTCTTCGTAAAATATTTTACCTCTTACTGTAAAAGAGGAAACGTCACTAAAGTCTTTATCAGTAGCCACCAAAGCACTGTTTCCAAGATACATACTACGACTCTGAGGTTCAAACTCATGGATATCCATCATTGGCACAGCCTTAAATGTTTCACCAGCTCCTATATAACGAATGCCATCTACAACATAATAACCATCTTCGTTGGTCAGGCCACAATAAGAGAGGTATTCTACCGGAGGCACATCAGTACTATAATCGCACATTTTTATCCAGCCATGGTTTTTATTGTAAACCCCATTAGTACTTGACATATCATATACTTCGTTCCCGAAGCCCTCATCCATACGCCAATAAAGCAGCATCCCATCTTCTGTACCGGATAACAAACGCGTAAAATCATTTTCGATTTCTTCCTGAGTTTTTGGCTTATCCCATACCCTTACTTCATCAATCAACCCATCGTATCCGCTTGCAAAACTAATTCCACCTGTTGTTTCAGGACATGTATGCAAACCAACATACACCTTTACTGCATTAACGTACACATAAATAGAATCTCCATCGTAGCTTACTGCAAAATGATTGAAAGAATTTATGTCTGACCCAATAGCATCGTATGCCTCTTGAGGCACCGTAAAATCATGATCAACATCTTTAAATTCTATACAATATACTCCATTTCGTTGGTTATCGCGTGTTTTTTGTCTCAGTGAAAATGCTGAGCAATGAAATAAATAACGATAGCTTGCTACTACCTCATAAGGCTTAAACCAGGCCTCCACAGTATAGCCATTATGAAAATCCTCGGTTATCCCTGTATTATATGTTGAAATAAATGACTTATAATCATTGGAATACCAACCTGACTGAATAGATGTCCCTAAAGAAGCGCTATTATCGCCACGTTCGATAGCTATTTTCACGCCTTCTACTGCAGATCCTCCTTCATAAGTAATCTGTCCGTATATAGTACCACTACGCTGACAAAAACCAATAGAAGTCAGAATATTACTTTGCGACACCACTTCGGTATCGCCACATTTACCTTCTCCAAACACACTATATTGATAGTATACCCCGGAAAGAGCCGTTTCATCTACATAAGTAGAAGCGGTAGACTCCAATATATCCAAGGTTTCTTCAGCATTATTATCCACCTGTTTTCTGATAACTTTTATATAATCGATACCTTCGCTACCAATATTCTTCCAACTCAATGTAACTCTCTCATCATAATAGCCTTTAGATACATCAAATTCGCTCAACACATTTGACAGGTCAGCATTTAATATTATGTCATCCTCTAAAGTACTTTTGTATTCTTCTCCATTCACCGTTGCCGACAAAGCTTCTATTTTATAAGTATACTCAGTACAGGCGGTCACCTCATCATCAACAAAGTAAGTATCAAGATTTTCAGTAGTATATATCTCATTAAACACACCATCTCCCACCCTTTTATATAGTTTAATACTCTTAGCACTACCAATATTTGACCATTTTATTTTAACTTTTGTATTTTCTTCGCAGGGAGAAATTTCATATTGACCAATTTGAGGAGTAAAATCCATTGCTGACGAGGTAACTAAATCACTTTTGTAAGCAGTAGTCTTACCGGTATAATAAGCTTCAACCCAATAGTAATAAGTCTCTCCTTGTGCTAACAAGTATTTATCGTCGTCAGACTCATTCTCATCCGGATTGCTTGAGTTAACAGCTGAAAATTGTGTTTGAGTTTCATTGGTATTCTTAACAGTAACTGTAGCTACAGTTAAGCCTTCACTATCCGACTGAGAGGTGCTCCTTTTGACTAGAAATTTGTCAACAGAACGCGCAATGGGAACTCGCCAACTAATGGTATTCTTAGGGTAAGTTCTATTATGTTCTTCGGTTAAAGTAACACTGGACGGAGTATATAAACGAGTATACGTTTGTACAGTAAACTCTTCATATTGCCGATCGCTTTCTTTGTCTTCATTGTTTGCCCATCCATCCCAAATATAAGAATATCGAAATTTTATCCTACGCCCCTGCAAATCGCCAGGTAAATACCATCTCATCATTCGCATATTTCTATCTCCTACAGCATAATCTCCCATAACAAAACGTCCACTACTGGTTTTACTTATGACTTCAAATGTTTTATCTGAAAAACTATTATCACAATCGCCATGAATTATTTCTTGCCAATCACCATTTACATCTTGATATTCAACAACAATATCATCCAGTTCGTGTCTTCGTTGATAAGTGGAGCTTACACTACCATCACCATAGGTTTCAGCAAGCAGATATCTAAATTCAACACGGTAAGAGTAATCACGACTATAATAAACAGATGAAAAATCCTCCCAAGGAATAAGACCTATATTAGAATGACTTGTATTATAATAAAAGGTAGCATCAACATCATGCCCATCATTTTTCATTCCATTATGATCAACATCCCATTGTACATCTGCTCTGATTATAATATTTTCATTAAACAGAGTACCGGGGTGTGGATAAAAGCTAATATGCCTATAATATGGCTTTTGACCTTCATAATCCTTATAGCTTTCATTGATAGAAGACCATACAAAGCCGCCATCATTACACCAACCGCTTTTCTCATAATAATTACGCCATACTCCCCCATTATAACTGCCATGAAAAAACTTAGTCCAAGCACCTGAACTGGGATCTAAATAATATAATATCAAATTATCTAATTCATCATAAACACCTTCAGCTTCTTTTGTCAAAAATTGGATACTTATATAATCATCATAATAAACAAATTTAACATGTCGTTGAAGAAATGCAGTATTAGCAAATAAACCAGAACTAGAGCACACACACACAACAGCAAAAAGAAGGGTAAAAGCACTTCTTCTTGCTTTACAAAAGGTAAAGAATGGCAACATAACGGTTAAGTTTTAAGAAAAGATACTTTCAAAATTAAAGACAAAGTCAAACAAAGGTTATTTCAAACATCTTTAATTCCAATCTATAGCTTATTTATTATCATATGATAATATTTCCTTTTAAGCCAAAAAAAATGCCCCCGGATGAAACCCTCAAGATATTTTTCTGATAATGATTGTCCTTATGCATAGAAATCCGTATTTTTAAACTGTTTTTCTCTTTTCTTGTAGTATGAAGACTATTACTGATAATACTTTCATCACAAAAGCCAAGGATAATATCCGTAGTTTTATTAGCCAACACGTAGCCACGGTTGACAAGGACTGGCAGATTTTCTTTTCAGTTATTGAATTTGCAGAATATGAATTCCACGAAATGCTATTAGAACAAGGAGCCGTGGAAAAAAATCTTTACTGTATACTAGAAGGAGTAGTGCGCAAGTTTACCTTACAGGATGGACGGGAATACACTTTTGCTTTTAATTTTCCGGTTTCATTCTTCAATTCATACCTATCATTTACTAACCAGCAAGCATCTGAAATGGCTATTCAGGCTGTTACAAAGATAAAGGTAGGAATTATCAGTGCTGATAAAATGCCGTATCTATATAAACAAGCCCCTCATGCTCCCGAAATTGGCTTGAAAATGTTGGAATTAGCCCATCAAGTCACGGTAAAAAAAGAAATCAGTCAAAACACTCATACGGCAGAGCATAATTATAAGAATCTATTAGAACACAACCCTGAATTGGTTCTGCAGATTCCAAGTGTATACATTGCTTCCTATCTAGGCGTAACACCAGTTAGTTTAAGCCGTATTCGTAACAAAATATTTTCCAGCTAAAACAGTTTTTCCGTTTTTCATAGCCTTGAGTTTCGAATATTAAATCCCAAATCACCTACCACTCACCCCAGCCCCCTACCGTTTAACGAAAATTCCAACCACTGGTCGGAAAAGTGTTTTTTCGATGTAACATTCGCCTATACATTTGCGTCATAGAAACAAAACACAGGTACTTGTTTCAGTAATTAAAACATTAAAAAAAACAATCATTATGAAAAAGTTTGGAATCACATTTTTAGCAACATTGGTTTTGGGCATCTTTACTGTACAAGCTGCCATCAATCAAGAAATCAAATCAGAAAACAATACTGTAAAAACGGTTAATTTAGACACATCAACAGAATTTGAAACTGTAAAAATTGCCGCTAAAGTACCTACGGGACTAAAAAACGCGGTTATCGACGAACTCATTTACCCTGAATTTGCACAGAACAAAAACTTGGAAGGTCAGGTGTATATGCGTATCACTATTGACCAAGACTCTAACGTAAAGATAGTAGGACTTAGCAGCACAACACCTTACCTTGGTAATTATGTAAGAGAACAATTAGCTAACACTTATGTAAAACGTCCGGGCTGTAAACCAGGGCAAGTTTACCTGATGAAAGTTAATTTTGACTTATTGAATTAGTCATAGTGACGGCACTTCCCCAATTCCGATGTATTTCAGGAGGGGCTCAGTGACCTTATTAAAAAGTCGAAGACGGAAATAAAGACATTTTTTATTGTGTGAGACAGAGCGAAAAAAAGGACACAAACTTGAAACATTTGACACCCTCCTTGCTTTTGGTTAATCTGTGGTTGGATTGTAATTAGAGCTAAGCGCTCTGTTCCACAATAAAAAAAGAATTAGCATAATTTGACAGACCTTGGAACGTTGTTTGTAATAACAACAAAGTTCCAAGGTTTTAGCGTATATAAGACACCACTTGATGCCTATGCGTAAAAACCTTACATTCGCAAATTAAAATAAAAACAGATTTATGAGTTACTGGATTTTATTTGGCGGAATTATGTTAGCGAGCTGGTTAGTAAGCAACAATATGCAACGCCGCTTTAAAAAATACGCTAAAATACCATCGCCCAATGGCCTTACCGGCTATGATATAGCAATCAAAATGTTGACAGACAATGGTATTTATGATGTAAAGGTAGAACCCACCAACGGTCATTTAAGTGACCATTACAACCCTCAAAATAAAACGGTAAAACTTAGTGAAAGCGTTTATTATGGTAATAATATCGCCGCTTTAGCTGTAGCTGCTCACGAGTGCGGACACGCCGTACAACACGCCAACGCCTACAGTTGGCTTACCCTACGCAGCAAGCTGGTTCCGGCGGTAGAATTTTCATCCCGCTGGGTACATTGGATCATATTAGGCGGTCTGCTTTTGCTTAACGCATTTCCACAACTCCTGCTTTTTGGCATAGTACTCTTTGCCATTATGACACTTTTTAGTTTTATCACCTTACCGGTAGAGATCGATGCCAGCCACCGTGCATTAACATGGCTTAGCAGTGCCGGAATTACTAATATCGCGACACAGCCCAAAGCTGAAAGTGCTCTGCGTGCTGCTGCCTATACTTATGTGGTAGCAGCTCTGAGTTCTTTGGCATCACTGGTCTATTA
>DHQI01000064.1:23984-38489 GCA_002408065.1 Bacteroidales bacterium UBA5342 | reverse complement strand
TTTGGCATCACTGGTCTATTATATCCTAATTTATCTGGGAGCAGATGATTGATGAGGCGAGCGGTCTTGAAGACGGGAAGACTGATAAAGATGAGAAGTGCACTTCGGCTACGCTCAGTGACCAAAATGAGATGTAAGGAATAAGAGAATACAGATTAACTTATTATAAACCTGATGCTATAAGCAAACAAGCAATAGCAAAGGGCTTTTACAGCAATTAAAAAATTCACACAATGAAGATTAAAAACAAATTACAACTATGGCTTAGTTTATCAGCTATTTTTATGGCTTTTAGCTCAGCACCAGTAGTGGCTCAAACAGATATGCCTGTTGATCCGGAACTACGAAAAGGAGTACTCGACAACGGTATCACTTATTACATTCGTCACAACGAAGAACCCAAGGAACGCGCCAGCTTTTACATCATTCAAAATGTAGGGGCACTATTGGAAGAAGATGAGCAAAACGGACTAGCCCACTTCCTGGAACATATGGCCTTTAACGGGACAGAAAATTTTGAAGGAAAAGGCATCATTAATACCTTACAAAAAAACGGGGTGGAGTTTGGCCGCAACCTAAACGCCTACACTTCTCTAGACGAAACAGTATACAACATTTCCGAAGTACCAACCACTACTGAAGGACTGCTGGATACCTGTCTGCTTATTTTGCACGACTGGTGCAACTACCTGCAACTAACAGAAGAAGAGATAGACGCAGAACGTGGCGTTATCACCGAAGAATGGCGTACGCGACGTACGGCCCGCAGCCGTATGTTCAACGAACGTATTGCACTTATGATGAAAGACTCTAAGTACACCGAGCGCGACGTTATTGGCTCTTTGGATGTAATTCAAAACCACGACTACGAAACGCTCCGCAACTTTTACCATGACTGGTACCGTACCGATCTTCAAGCTATTGCTGTAGTCGGGGATTTTGATGTGGACGAGATGGAAGCTAAAGTAAAAGAGCTATTTTCGCCAATTCCTGCCGTTGAAAATCCCAAAGAACGCTACTATGTTGAGGTACCGTTTAACGAAGAACCTATATTCGGCTTAGTAACCGATAAAGAAGCCACAGGCACCTCTGTCAACGTTACATTCAAACACAAACCCGTGCCGAAAGAGGAACGCGGTATGGCTTATTACCGTTTGGGGATGATACGTAAGCTATACGAGCAAATGTTATCGCAACGCATTGATGAAATCATGCAACAAGAAAACCCACCGTTTACATACGGCTACTCTACCTATTTTGAATACGTCAACAACTTGGACGTGTATTATATAGAAGCTGGCTGTAAAAAGAACGAAGAAGCTGTGGCTCTGACCACTCTTATGACAGAAAACGAGCGTGTACGCCGCCATGGCTTTACAGCCGGTGAATTAGAGCGAGCTAAGATGAATTACATGACCCACTTTGAAAGCTCGTACAAGCAACGCGATAAAATCTCTAATGACAAATTTGCGAAAGAGTATGCCCGCAACTATTTGGAAAACGAACCCATCCCCGGCATTGCTAAAGAATGGGAAATAGTACAAGAGTTTACCCCTACCATTTCTGTTGAAGAAATTAACGCTTTAGCCAAAGAATGGATTTCTTACGAAAATATGGTGGTCATTGTATCCGGTCCTGAAGGCGAAGGCATCGAACACCTAAGCGAAGAACAGGCTTTTGGTATTATCAACGAGGTTCGTAACTCTGAAATAGAAGCTTACGAAGATGAAGAAGTGGCGACCACCTTGATGACAAAAATCCCTAAAGGATCGAAACTTAAGAAAACTAAAGAATTGCCCGTACTAAAAGCCGAAGAATGGACACTTAAAAACGGTATTAAAGTGATTTACCGTTTCTCTGACATCGAGAAAGACCGCATCTACCTGAGCGCACAATCCAAAGGTGGATCTTCACTTTATGATCTTGAAGACCTACCTTCAGCTGAGATGATGAGTATGGTGGGCAACTTTGGTTTGTCTGACTTTGACCCTAACACCTTGAGCAAGATGTTGGCTGGTAAAAAAGTAAAAGTATCACCTTATTTGGGAGAAATAAGCGAAGGCATCAGTGGTAACGCCTCACCTAAGGACGCTGAGACACTGTTCCAGATGCTTTATCTCAGCTTTATGGACCCTCGTTTTGACGAGACCGTTTATGCTTCTTTGATGCAACAATACAGCACGTATCTGGAAAACAAAAAGAACGACCCTAAAAGCACGATCAAAGACTCCATTTCTTTAATCACTACAGGACATCACCCACGCACGCTATTGTTCAATCAAGCATTTTTAGATAAAGTTTCTTTAGAGAAAATTGAAAAAATCTATCGCGAGCGTTTTGCCAATGCTGCTGATTTTACCTTCTACATATCTGGTAACATTACTAAAGAAGAAGTCCTTCCGTTCGTTGAAACTTACATTGGCGGCCTTAACACGGCTAAAGGAAGCGAAAAATGGGTAGACAACGGCGTAGAAATGCCTGACGGTGTGACCAAAAAGGAAGTCACTGTAGCTATGGAAACCCCCAAAAGCACTGTCTCTATCAAATATGGTGATGCTAAAATGGCTTACTCACCGGAAAACATCCTGTACGCTAAACTATTTTCTGACGTCCTAGACTTACGTTACACTGAAAAAGTACGCGAAGAAGAAGGTGGTACTTACGGTGTAGGCGTATGGGCTTCGATGGGGCAATTCCCTGAGAGCGAGGCCAGTCTGCAAATCAAGTTCGACTGTGACCCGGAAAAAGCAAAACACCTGACCACTATCATCTATAGCGAGTTAGAAAAAATTGCTAAAGAAGGACCAACACAAGAAGACCTGGACAAAGCAGTAGTGACCAGCAAAAAGAACCGCGCCACATCATTCGAAAAGAACAACTTCTGGATTAGTGCTATGCGTGCTAAGTATTGGCGCGATATCGATATGGTATCGACCAGCTATCACGAAGACATCGTAGCGGACATCACCCCGGAAGATATTCAGAAATTTGCTGCAGAATTGCTTGAAAAAGCAGATGTGGTAGAGATTATGTTCTTCCCGGAAGAGAAGGAGTAAAGCTAGCCTGCGACTACTGACGGCATCACTTTTTTGGCAAAGTCATAGTAGTGACACCCTCAGTAGCGCTAAATAAAAACGGGAATCCTGTGGTGGGATTCCCGTTTTTTTTGATTCCAGATCGTAAGTTTACCCCGTTCGGCGTAGGCTCCAGCCTACGTCGCAGTAAAAACAAGTCTCCTGACTTGTGTAAAGCAGGAGCACTTCGGCTGCGCTCAGCAACCACTTTACTTCTAGCAATGACATAGCCAAAGAGGCTATGCCAAACACACTACGAATAACAGGAGGTGAGATAATCGCTCCTAGAGAAATTGAAAAACGGGAACCCCATAATGGAATTCCCGTTTTTTGTCATGACTTACTGAGGGCGTCACCTTTTTCGACGTTGACTTAGTAGCCCCCCTCAGTAAAACTATTCTTTCAGCAAGGTATATCGTGCCATACCACTTTCAGTTTCCAGAACCAGGAGGTAAATACCTGCTTTCAGCGGACTCATATCTATATTTATCATATCCGAAGTTTCGGAAACAGCCGCATTAGATCGTTGACCTAAGGTGTTGTACACTTCAATATTTTTGATGAGTTCCCCACTTGTTTTTATATACAGAGTATTCTGAACGGGATTAGGATAAATCTGAAAATCAGCACCTACATCCTCTATACCGGCCTGATACTGGGTGTCTTCGTTATTAAAGCCAAAGGTTGGTCCCTGCAAGTAAAAGTCGCCTGTACCGTTCGGGTTACGGGCAAAACTAACATCAGTGGTTTGTTCGCTAAACTCTGCGGTGTTTACAATTTCTAAATTGGCATTTATCAAGTGAACTGATTCACCAGAAGCTGACAGTTTAAAACCAGCATGCATAGCGCCTTGTTCTTCGTCTTTATCTGCCCAGATGATAAGATAGTCTTTAGCTTTAATAACCGTATCAGGGAAAGCCCATTGCATAATATCCTCATCATCGTCGCTCAGGTAATAACCCTTTAGCGACACATCAGAACTGCTATTATTATAGAGCTCCACCCAATCGTCGAATTCGTCCATTTCGTCGGAGGCTGTTTCGGTATTTGAAGCCAACAACTCGTTTATCACCACATCGTCATCAATAGCTACAGCCGCTTCCGCCGATATTTTGTAATATTCCTTTTCGGCCCTTAACGGCGAGAAGATACCGGCATTCGCATTATCAGCATAAAAATAATAATGCGTATTGGATTCATCCACCTCGAAACTTGCACCGTAAACACCATCGCCGGCTACACCATCAGCGTGTTCCCCGTCGTCATACATTTCTACCTTGGTAAAGGCTTCATCTTTAGAATGACGGTAAGCCACCTGCACATAAGTAGCATTAGTTACCGCTGCCGTTACAGTCACTTCTGTAAAGGGCTCCGGTGCTTCGGGCGCAGTGATATCACTTATTGCCGGAGTACTATAGTTAAATTCTGTTAAACCCTGCAGGTATGATATTCTGCTCGACATCAACTGGGTAATACCAGTCACCCCATCCTGTGTACTATTAATATTACCGGTAAACTGATAGGTGCTGTAATACGCATTAGGATCGGCCACTACCTCGTCGTAAATAATGTCCTGTAAAGAATCGGCTTTGGCAGCATACCAGCCATTAGCAAAGTTCTCTTCCAGAATCGTTTTGCAATGTGCCACATACATTTTTCTGTAACGGTCATTATCAAATACTAGCTGTAAAAGTGGATAACTAGCATCATCCTCATGCAGAAAAAGATCCATCTCGTCTAATGAAGTCGTCGTAGAGCCACCAAAGTCTGCCCCAGGCCTGTTTCCCCCCGGGCCACTACCTGTACTTGCTTCGCCTGTACTCTCAAAAGCTCCTAAAGATTCGTTCAAATCCCAAATCACCGGGATAAAACGGTCATTGTCGTCTTTTATCATATAATAATTTTGACGAAAAGCACCAGTATAACTATCCAGGTTCACCGTTACATTATTAAAGGCCAACATCCAGATAGCGTGATCGATGTCGATGTATTGCTCTATATTTTCAGGCGTATATTTTAAGGCGTAGGTAAATTCAATCATATCCTGCCATCCGGCATCCGATTTAAGTTCATAATACTGATAGTAGGAACTGGAATCGGCTCCCTGATATTCCAAAGAAGAACCGCCATTATTGGTATTCGAGGGGTTACACTTAAAACGGGTGTTATCAGTATCTACAAAAAGGCGATCATCCATAAAATCCTTATTGATAGCTTCCGAACTAGAAAACAAACCATAATAGTTGCCATTGATATAAACCTTGGCATAGTTTGAAAGTGGTGCTTTCATATACTTACGCACAATTTCGTAACTCAACACCTCGCGCACAAAAGAAGGGTCTTTTTTACCATTAGATAATTTCAAAGTCTCAAAACCATCATAGTTCTGATCTATCATATAGTCTAATGATATGTTGAGCGGATTTTTAGCATTGTTACTGCTATACGTACTGTTTCCTTTGTACTTCACGCCTACACTATCGAAAGGTTCGCCATTGATAACAGCCGACCCCAGCAAACGTTCATCATTGCCCGCGGCATAATAGCTGTCCATCAAAGCATCCCAGTTGCTCTGCTCAAAGGTGAGTTCTATAACGGTGATGTTATTTATATCATATAAATCCTGTGCTGAAAGCGAAAAAAAGGATATTAACAAAAAGACGAGGACGGTGTTTTTTATTTTCATAGTCAATATATTTTAGACCATAAAAATATGACAGAATCATTACAAAATTAATTTAACTCGACGAATGAAAAGTTTTTATCGACGAATTCCGGGCGGGAAGACGGATGACTGGAGACACCTGCCGGTAGATACGGAAGATGAATAAATTAAGACGTAAATTTTTTGCCTCATTTTTCAAAATCCAGAAAAAAAACAATTTGACAAAACAACATATTTGCTTTATATTTGTAGCAGTTTTACTATTCAAGATGAAATTATGGAACGAAAAATGACATTTGACACTCAGAAAAGCATCAGTAATATAGTTAAAGGACAAAGCAACGATGCTTATTGGAGTATAAAAATTGATTCCAAAGAATATACCTGGGATAATAATCTGGAACGCATAGCTCTAATCAGAAAAGGTTTACCATACACATCGATAGAGTATGTAAGCAAAAACGCTGACCTTCCGGTAAAAACCGTTCTGCATCTATTGGGGGTTCCTCAAACAACGTATAATAAAAGGAAACGTGAAAAACACCTTCTGGATGGCCGAAACAGTGAGCTTGTACTTGTCCTCACTGAACTAATCACCTACGGCATTAAGGTTTTTAATGGAGAAAAGGAGAAGTTTCACCGTTGGATGAAAAAACCTAACATTGCGCTGGGAGGCGTAATCCCCAACAGCCTTTTTGATTCTTTAACAGGAATCCAAATCGTTAAGGAAGAATTGGATAGAATTGAATACGGAATCTTTGCGTGATGAGAGTTTACAGAATAGAACGCGAAAGACATTTAGACGACACCCTAAAAGGGATTGGAGCCTCTATGTCAAATAGTTTTAGGTGGAACAGCAAAAATACACGTTTGGTTTACACAGCTCAATCCTATGCCTTAGCTCTTCTTGAAGTTGCTGTTCATTTGGATTTAAGTGAAGACCTGCCGGACGATCGTTATTTTGTTGAAATAGAGATCCCGGAATCTATTGTCATAGGCACACTCAACATAGACGACCTACCTTCTGAATGGGACAACAAACCTCCCACCAAAATAACACAACACATAGGAGATGAATTTTCTTTATCCCAAGCTGCTGCCGTTTTAAAAGTGCCCAGCTGCATTATTCACAAGGAATATAACTACCTTATAAACCCACTACACCCTGAGGCAAGAAAAATCAAAATCATTTCTAAAGAGAAGTTAAAAATTGACGAACGCTTATCTAACAGAATATAGAAATCCCCTACAATTTCCCCAGCAAATCCTCCGGTTTATCAGCATCTACTACATGGCGCGCTTGTCGGTAAAAAGGCTCACGTTCCGTAAGCTTTGAACTAATATGAGCAATTAATTCATCGCCGGTTTTACCTTCCAGAACAGGGCGTTCGGTAGGATCTAACACTAAACGTTCAGCTAATTTTTCAGGAGCCAATTCCAAATAAACGGTTTGTCCTATTTCGTTCATCAAACGCATATTATCATTGAAGCAAGGTGCACCACCTCCTGTAGCTATCACACAATGTATTTGATTGGAAAGTTGACGAATGGCTTGTGTTTCCAGATGGCGAAAATGCGCCTCTCCGTCTTCTGCAAAAATCTGAGGAACAGTTTTTCCTGTAAGCTCTTCTATATAGGTATCCATATCGATAAAGGCATAACCCAACTCTTTACCAAGCTTGCGGCCAAAAGTGGATTTACCACATCCCATAAAACCGATAAGAAAGATAAGTGTTTTTTCCATGATAATGTGTGAATGATAGAATGAGTGAATGCGTGAATGGAACGTTCTCGGTCAGAAGAATGTGAAAATTTGTGAATGTGAAAATTTGTGAATGTGAAAATGGAATATTCTATGTTACAATTTTATAATGACAGAATTCACAAAAACTTTTCTTAGTAACTTAATGCACTAAAGCCTCTGTATTTAAATAGACAGATTTACGGGGCAACAATACCGCCCTATTTTTGATGCGGATAAAGCCACCCCGTAAATGCCCTGCATTTTTATATTTCAACTTTTAAACCAACAAATAACAAGTGACTTTGATACAATTCTCTCATTCTTCAAGAATCACACTTCGGCAAGTGCTCAGTACATCGCTCGGTCATCAGCCACCGATCACTCAGCTAGTCAAACAATTTCATTTGACTTTCATCCACATCTTCACCTGCTGGTTTCACTGCCGATTTCTTTTTTTTTGTTTTTTTATCGCCTAAATCAAAAAGAACTTCTTTAGCTTTTTTGTCCTCTATAGGCACAAATTCTTCTGCGCTATGATCATCATTACTTTCGTCGTCATCCTCCGAAATAAACTTTTTCACTTTTTCTTCTTCAGGCAGAGCTTTTTGCAAAGGTTCAATTTCTTCTATCTTGCTCACCTTATAAGTCGTCAACCGCTTACCTCTGGCTTTGTAGCCTTTTACAGCAATAAATTCTTCAACATCTACCTTCAATGGTTCGCGTGTTTTGTCTGCTCCGCCAAAAGTGATTTGTATCTGTGGGAAACGCTCATCAGTCAAGACCAGCAACTGCGATTTTTCATTATCACCAATGATAGATACCGGTCGTTGACTGGTTTCCATATTGAAACGTTTGATGTAGTAATGCTTTTGATCTGCATCATAAAAAATGGCAGACCAGACCTTTTCAGAATCAAATTTCTCTATGCGTTTCACCCCGTTTTCAAAATGATTAGACAAATCAAAATTGGAAGTATAGAAGAAGCTTTCACCAATAATCAAGAGTTTATCGTCACCCTGAAACTCGCCCAGGAAGTCGCCTCGCTTATCAGAATTAAGACGTAACACATCCCAGTCAAAATATATTTTACGTCCGCCCAGAGTCGACACCCCCCTTTCTTTTAGCGACACTTTGAAAATCTCATTCTTGGTTACTAAATTTCCTCGTGAGCTGCGCCCCTTGATGGCTAACGCACTGAAATCCACATCCAGTACCGTAGAGCGCATACGGGGTTTTGGCTTCAGTTTTACTAATACTACTTCGGCTTCTCCGTTAGGGTTGGCTGTAAAATACCAAATTTTAGAACCCGGCGTACCTTGCATCATATTGTACTCTTTATCACGGGTCATACCTGTGGCAAAAAAACGTTTCATAAAGGAGGAACCACTGCGGCCATCACGGTATATCAGATTATAAGTAGTACGCTTATCGTTACGTTTGTATTTGGCAATATGAATCACAGCCTTTTTCCCAACAAATTGCTTTTCAGATACTTTAGTGGTTAAATAAGTACCATCTTTGTAAAAAATGATGACATCATCGATATCAGAACATTCGCAAACAAATTCATCTTTTTTCAAGCTTGTACCAATAAAACCTTCCTTACGGTTAATGTAAAGTTTTTGATTAGCTACCACTACTTTAGAGGCTACAATAGTCTCGAAGCTACGAATCTCTGTATGGCGTTCAAAAAAGTGACCATATTTCTTTTTCAACCCTTTATACCAATCGATCGTAAAGGAGATAATATTCTCAATATTATCCTCTACCTGAGCCAATTCTTCTTCGATAGCCAAGAGACGATCCTGCGCTTTATCGGCATTAAATTTCAAGATACGCCCCATCTTGATCTCAAAGAGATGAGAAATATCATCGTCGGTAATTTCCTGACGCAAGCGTGGCAAAAAAGGATCTAAACGCTTACGGATATGCAGTATAGCTTCCTCTTTATCCTTAGCATCTTCATACCCCTTGTCTTTGTAAATACGCTCTTCGATAAAGATTTTCTCCAAAGAAAGTGTATGCCACTGAGACTCTAATTCACCTTTGCGCACATAAAGTTCATCGCGCAAGACCTTCACCGTATTATCGGTATTGATTCTCAGAATTTGCGAAACGCCAATAAAGTGTGGCTTATTATCCTCAATAACACAGGCATTAGGCGATATGCTCACCTCACAATCAGTAAAAGCATACAAGGCATCGATGGTTTTATCCGAAGAGGTTCCCGGCGCCAAGTGCACTAAAATCTCTACTTTATCCGCCGTATTATCGTCAATCTTTTTTATCTTAATCTTGCCTTTATCATTGGCTTTCAGGATGGAATCAATGAGCGAAGAAGTGTTCTTACCATATGGTATTTCATTTATCACCAACGTTTTGGAATCCAGTTTAGTAATGCGTGCCCGCACCTTAACAGCACCTCCGCGCAATCCGTCATTATAACGACTCACATCCATCATACCACCGGTCATGAAATCAGGATATATCTCAAATGATTTTCCTCGGAGATAAGCTATAGAAGCCTCTATCAGCTCATTGAAATTATGAGGTAATATCTTGGATGCCAGACCTACAGCAATACCTTCTACGCCCTGAGCCAGCAATAATGGAAATTTTACCGGAAGGGTCTGTGGCTCTTTATTACGGCCATCATACGATAGTTTCCAAGAGGTCACCTTAGGGCTAAAAAGGACATCCAAAGCAAACTTGGACAAACGCGCCTCTATATAACGCGGGGCAGCCGCACCATCACCGGTGAATACATTTCCCCAGTTACCCTGCGAGTCTACCAAGAATTCTTTCTGCCCCAGCTGCACTAAAGCATCACCAATAGAGGCATCGCCATGAGGGTGAAACTGCATAGTATGCCCAATGATATTCGCTACCTTATTGTAACGACCATCATCCATTCGTTTCATAGAGTGAAGGATACGGCGCTGAACAGGCTTCAATCCATCGTTAACATGCGGAACCGCACGCTCCAAGATAACATACGAAGCATAGTCAAGAAACCATTCCTCATACATTCCGGCCAGATGTTGCACATCATCATTTTGATGATCTTCCACTTGGTCTATTTCCTGAGGCAGGTTTTGCTCTTCTAATGATTTGTTATTTTGGTCCTTTTCATCCATAAACAATGTGAGAATGCGTGTCCCGAAAAATATTAGATCGCAGACGTCGGGATTTCGCTCTGCTTAAAATGAGTGAATAAACTCACATCATTTTTCATTCTACATTTTTAACTATTAATCTATTCCACAACATCTTCCTCTACCACCAGATTGTCAATAATAAATTCCTGACGGTCAGGGGTATTCTTACCCATATAAAAAGAGAGTAGATTTTCTATTTTTTCTTTGCTCCCCAAGTATACTTTATCGAGGCGAATATCTTCGCCTATAAAATATTTAAATTCATCCGGCGAAATTTCACCAAGTCCCTTGAAACGGGTGATCTCAGCCTCTTTGCCTATTTCATTAATAGCCGACACACGTTCTTCCTCAGAGTAACAATAAATGGTTTTTTTCTTATTTCTGACACGGAAAAGCGGAGTTTGCAAGATGTATACATGCCCTTTTCTCACCAATTCCGGAAAAAATTGCAAAAAGAAGGTCATCAAAAGTAAACGAATATGCATACCATCCACATCGGCATCTGTAGCAATGATAACTTTGTCGTAACGCAAATTATCCAGACCATCTTCGATATTGAGAGCCGCTTGCAAGAGGTTAAACTCTTCATTTTCGTATACCACCTTTTGTGTCAACCCAAAGCTGTTAAGCGGTTTACCACGCAAACTGAACACAGCTTGAGTATTTACATCACGTGATTTAGTGATCGATCCACTTGCCGAATCCCCCTCGGTAATGAAAATTGACGTTTCTGAACGACGATCCCCTTTTTTATCATCCAAGTGTACACGACAGTCTCTCAGCTTTTTATTATGAAGATTGGCTTTTTTGGCACGCTCACGTGCTATTTTCTTCACCCCAGCTATGGCTTTACGCTCACGCTCAGAGCTCTGAATCTTTTTAAGTAAAATCTCTGTTGTATCAGGATTTTTGTGTAAGAAATTATCCAGCTCTTTCTTCAGAAAATCAAGAATAAACTGACGTACTGTAGGTCCACCCGGTCCCATATCTTTAGAGCCTAGCTTCGTTTTGGTCTGAGACTCAAAAACAGGCTCTTCCACCTTTACACTCACCGCAGCAATCAATCCGCTACGGATATCGCTCAAGTCAAAGCTTTTATTGTAATGCTCACGTATAACTTTGGCCACAGCCTCGCGGAAAGCCAACTGATGAGTTCCTCCCTGTGTGGTATGCTGCCCATTGACGTAGGTATGGTATTCCTCTCCGTATTGGTTAGAGTGCGTCATGGCAATTTCGATATCTTCACCATTAAGATGAATAATCGGATAAAGAGGCTCCGAACCAATTTGCTCATTCAGCAAATCCTTCAGACCATTACGCGAAGCATATTTCACGCCATTGAGCATTATGGTCAGTCCGGTGTTGAGGTATACGTAGTTTTTCACTAGGTTTACAATATATTCCAAACGGAATTTGTATGCACCAAAAACCTCATCATCCGGTTCAAAAGACACCTCAGTGCCATTAGGCTCGTCACTCATCGTCACATCCGAGTTCACTACCAAAACACCACGCTCAAATTCAGCACTTTGAGTTTGCCCGTCACGATAAGCCTGTATGGTAAAATATTGGGATAGGGCATTGACAGCTTTGGTACCTACCCCGTTGAGACCTACAGATTTTTTAAATACTTTGGAATCATATTTGGCTCCGGTATTCATTTTGGATACCACATCCACCACTTTGTCCAAGGGCACACCGCGTCCGTAGTCACGTATGGTCACACGGCCCTCCTCCGTCACGGTAATGTCAATCACCTTACCAAAGCCCATCATGTGTTCATCGATGGAGTTATCCACCACCTCTTTAATCAACACATAAATACCATCGTCGGATGATTTTCCTTTCCCTAGCTTTCCGATATACATACCCGGACGCAAACGTATATGTTCTTGCCAGTCAAGCGTCCGTATAGCATCGGAAGTATATTCTGCAATGTGATTATCGTCCATAAGTTTTAAATCTATTCCTCAACCAAACAAATAAAACAAATATGCTCCACTATTCAAAGAATTAGAATTTATAGATATTCACAATTGTTGAACAAGCATTTTTAAGAAAAAGCCAACAAAAGAAGGGAGGGAAGATTGGGGACGATTATTTTTCTGCGACTTAACACTAGATATTATACCAAATAGTCTATAAGATGAGCATTATAATTTAATTCTTTTGCGTTTACTCTTCGTCAAAAAAGGCTCAAGGCAACTACGGCTATCTCTCACTTTTTTGCCTCGATTAAACACAAAAAATCTCAAATTATTTAACACACATCTAATAATCTATTTGATATTACAACACAAAAGTCTCATTTATTACATTTTTAAGTTGTAATATCTCTTTACTTTTTAAAACACCAACAACTTTAACAATTCTGCTTTTATCAATAGTCCTTATCTGATCTACAGCGACAAAACCTTGTTTATCTTGATGAGTAATTTTCACCCTGGTAGGCATTAGTCTTTTTGCTGTTGTCATAGGTATCACCACAACAGTTCTTAAGTGTCTATTCATTTCAGCAGGCGATACTACAACGCAAGGGCGACGTTTTTTTATCTCACTACCAACTGTAGGGTCAAGATTCACTATCACTATAGAATACTGCTCTATTTCCATTCCTCAAACTCCTCATCTTCAAAAACATCATCAATCAACATTTCCTCTTCATCATAAATGGCAGCTTTTTCAAAAGCAACATCCCACCCTTCACGGGGATCAGGCTTAGGCTTAATTATCAAACGATCATATTCCATTATCAACTCCACCTTATCTTTAATCTCATAGCGGTCAAGTATTAACTTACTAAGACGAATACCTTTAGAATTACCTATTTTAATTACGGGAATATCCATGTTTATCTACTTTGTTGTAACTACAAAGTAAATACATTCCAAAAGAAACGACAAGAAAAATCCAGGTAAAAAAATGCTACAAATTATTTTCGGAAAGTCAACTTTTTACGTTGTGCCACCCACAATCCGACAAAGAGCAAGCCCAAACCTATGAGTTTATTGGCAGTTAAAGGGTCTCCAAGAATAATCCAGGCAAAGATGGCTGTGAAACCGGGGATGGCATTCACAAAAACGTTAGAGCGACTGATGCCGATACGGCGTATACCGTAAGTAAACAACACAAAAGCCAACACAGAAGCCACCACAGCCAATTCGACAATAGCAATAAAAGCCGGAAGATCAAAAGGTGTAGCCAAAGTATCCTTAGCTTCAAAAGCTAACCAAAGCGGAAGAAAATACAAGGCCCCAATTAAGCTTTGATAAAAAATAATTGAGAAGATGGAGACTGAATCAGGTATTTTCTTTAGCACAGTAGAATAGCCCACGGCTGCAAATACCGCCACAAATTCAAGTGCAATACCCAAACCAGAAACCGACAAACCGGGCTGAAAAGCCACAAATAAAACGCCTATCAAGGACATAGTAGCACCCAAAAAGAAATTTCCGGATGGATGTTCGTTGTGAATGATACGCGCCGGAATAACCGCAAAAAGCGGAATAGTGGCCACAATAACAGCACCCAAAGTTGACGAAATATACATCAGCCCGTAACTTTCCCCCAAAAAGTAAAGAAAAGGTTCAAACAATGCCAAAAGAAACAGCATTTTTCGTTCTTGCTTATTGGGAATCACAAACTTTCCTGTCAGTTTAAGAAACACAAATAGGAGCGCTGCTGAAATGACTAAACGAAAGAAAACAATCGTCAGTGGACCATACACAGGCAAGGCTACTTTGAACCAAACAAAGGACAGTGCCCATCCTACCATCGCCAAAACGAGAGCCATGTAGGTCTTCCAGTTACTTGAGGTCATAGAGGCTATGATACAATGAGTGAATGAGTGAATGATTCAATGAG
>DHQI01000064.1:0-23669 GCA_002408065.1 Bacteroidales bacterium UBA5342 | reverse complement strand
CAATGAGTGAATGATTCAATGATTGAATGATTCAATGATTGAATGAGTGAATGAGTGAATGTTTCAATGATTGAATAAATTAAACTTTTAACATTAAATTACTCTATGTTATATTCTTTTATTTTACGGTAGAGGGTGCGTTCTGATATGCCCAAATCATTGGCGGCATTACGGCGGCGTCCTTTGTGCTTTTCCAAGGCTTTTTTGATCAATTCAATCTCTTTATCAACCAACGAAAGCGATTCTTCTTCGTATACTTCTTCGATATGCTGATCCTTGCGAATAAAGCTGCGAGACTGCATCTCCTGTTGTCTGATAATATTTTGTGATACATAGTCCTCTTGCTGAGCTACCGATGAAGCAGGTTGTACCATAGACGAAGGATGCTTCATCACAACATCACGCTCTACAGGACTATCTTCCATCAAGTTATTGACCATTCCCCGCAATTCATTCATATCTTTTTTCATATCAAAAAGCACTTGATACAAAATCTCACGTTCGGATTTAAAGGTTTTCTCATCGATTGATTTATCCTGATCGTAAAGGGCCGGCAAATGCTCTCCGTGCGTTTCAGGAATGTATTTTAAGAGCTTCTGAGCATCTATTTCGCGCTCTTGTTCTATCACAGAAATCTGCTCTGTTATATTTTTTAGCTGACGAATATTACCGGGAAAGCGGTATTGCTTAAGCACCTCCTGAGCGTCAGGAGTAAGACGCACCGGTGGCATACGGTATTTTTCGGAAAAGTCTGCGGCAAACTTACGGAAAAGAAGACTTACATCATCCCCTCTCTGACGCAAGCGAGGTACCATAATAGGTACCGTATTGAGACGGTAGTATAAGTCCTCCCGGAAGTTGCCTTTCTCTATGGCTGTAGTCATATTGACATTGGTAGCTGCTACCACACGAACATCGATCTTTATCACTTTAGATGAACCAACAGGCATAAATTCACCGCTTTCTAAGACACGCAACAAGCGCACCTGAGTAGAGAGCGGTAACTCCCCCACTTCATCCAGAAAAATAGTTCCACCGTCGGCCTCCTGAAAGTAACCCTTACGATCGGAATGCGCTCCTGTAAAAGCGCCTTTCACATGCCCAAATAACTCGGAGTCAATAGTTCCTTCGGGAATAGCACCACAGTTAACCGCCACATAAGAATTGTGCTTACGAGCACTGTTTTGATGTATTATTTGGGGAAAGAATTCTTTACCCGTTCCGCTCTCACCAGCTATGAGCACGGACAAGTCGGTTTGAGCCACCTGAATAGCCACATCAATCGCACGGTTAAGCTCTTGGGCGTTACCAATAATTCCAAAACGTTGTTTTACTTGCTGTAATGTCATATTCAATGCTTATAGAGTAAATGAGTGAATGGTTCCTCCATCGGATTTTCGCTCAATTGACTGACAAAATTACATATTTTTATCCAAGAGCAGTAAATATACGGTGTTTTTTGTGGCGAAATGACAGAATTTTGGAATTAAAAGTGAAAAGTGTAGAATGAAAAGTGGCAAATTAAGAGTGAGGAATGAAAAGTAAAAATAAAACACCTTAGCCTTAGTCTTAACCTTAACCTCAGTCTCAACCTTTTTATGCGCCATAGCCTTGGCGAAGATGTAAGCCTTAATCCGGAAATACCTCCATTGCCCCTTCCTCAACAATGATATAACCCTCATTATCTTCCACCCGTTCGTCAAACATACCAGGCAAAATACCTTGAAGAATCCAAAGCTCAGATGAAGAGTCGTCGTCGACATAATAAGTACCAATAGTACTATCTCTATCCACTAATACCTGAACAGGAGGTGGTATATTTTCGACAACTGGAAATATAAGAGACTCATTCAAAACGGTATATTTACAATAAACAGAATCATCCTCAAGTGACACTGCAGACACATCGGGATATAAACCAGCTATAACACCTTGGCCAGGATAAGCATACGCCCCCCAATTTTCGGCATCATTCCAAGGACTGGCGACAGCATTACTCCGCCAATTAATACGAGGCAAACAGGGGGTTAATTTCACATCACTAACAGCAACAATATTAAAGGATTTCTTGTCGTCGTTTAATCGTGCATCATTATGAAGAAAAGGAAAACTGTGCATTTCGCCTTGATGAGCATAGCTAAATCCTAGCCCATTTATCTCACCACTTCCTTCTTGCGTTGACATCACATTGAAACCTAATGACACCGTAAGGTTATCCCAAGCTAATGATGGTACAAGCCGACCAGAAGCTTCTCCTACAACGGTGTTAGCAATTGCCCCTTCTTTTACATTATCATAGAGCAATTCCTGAACCTGCTCATCTGTTAGGGCAACATTCCAAAATCTCATAGCATCGAGATAACCATCATAATCATACTGGACATTTGCGCTTGCCCCGTCATAAGTTCCCCCTATAATACAATTGGTCGCATTTACAGGCCTTGTAATGGCTAAATTACCACTCTTAACCATTGCTCCATCAAAATAGATTTTTGCTAATCCAGCATTATAACTTACCGCTAGGTGATGCCATTCTTGATCGACAAGAATTTCGTCTGTTATCAGCTTTGTGCCTGCTGCATTTGAGAGTCTTAATTTTCCTTTGTTTTTAAAGAAAAAATACCCTTGATTGTATGATGTATCACAAATAAACACATCTTTAGCGGTGTTATCTGAACCCTTCTTCATCCAGAAATCAAACGAGAAAGTATTCCCCGAATCGCCCCAATCATTAATGTAAGAACTTGTAGACTCTTCATCCATCAAAAGGCAATCATTATTACCACCTAACAGTACCGAAAAATCACGTTTTTCGGAGACAAAGCGTACAATATCACCGTAGAAGTAATTACCATTAACATCTTTCATATAAGACCGAAGGTAGTATGCCGAACGGTTTGTCAAACCCGATATAGCAAGAGAATATGCTGCGTTATCAAGATCCACTGCTGGCCCCAGATAGGCTGTATCAGATAGCGCTCCTCCTCCACTCATCAGAGCTGAAGCATTATTATCTGTGGAATAAAAGAAACCATATTCAACCACGTCAATCCCCTTTACAATGGAGCCATAAAATGTAGCCGACGTTTCACCTATAGAGGTCACACTATCGGTCGTATTACTAAGCACAAGCACTTCAAGAGAACGACAAGCCGATTGACCACAACTCGTTTCCCAGAGAGCAAAATATTGAGTATCTGACATTGGTGAAGCAATCGTTATCGAGGTATCGGCCCCAATTTCAGTTCCTCCACAAGCACCTGAATACCATCTCAGCGTTCCCCCCACACCTCCATAAGCTGTCAATGTTATACTATCCGGATCAGACACACCTACAATGTCCCTATCCACACTTACCGAATCAGGCATAACAGGTGTTACATGTTCAGAACTAATATAAACCTCATCGGAAAAAGCGGAACTACAGCCCTCACCAATCGATTCTTCTGAATAAAGATTCGATTTGGAAACAATCTCTTGGCTTAGACTGGCACTGGACCATTCAAGCTGCGCCACCGCTCCACCAGTTCTTTCATAATACTCTAAAACAATATCATATTTTGTGTTTGCTTCTAATGTGATACTACCGGAGTTATAAACAGGAGCATGGTCTGTCCAATTATTTATTACCAAAGTATTACCAACCCACAAACGGATACCATCATCAGAATAGGTTCTAAACGTATACTCCTCATCGTAAAGTGCCAAAATCTGCCCTGACCAACGCACCGAAAAATAATCCGTATTAACAGTGGAGCTTTCAGGAGATCCAGAATTCCAACTAAAGTTTATGGTGGAATCAATGCGTGTTAACACCGGGCTTCCGCTTAAATCTATACTATTATAATATTCACCTTGCAATCCCGTTCCAAAAGATCTTGGCGTGACAGAAAAATAATAAGAACCCAACTCTAAATTTGAAATAGTAACGGTATCACTATCGCCAAGGTAGCTCGTATCATTGGGGGTTTGGAAAATCTCCCATTGAGAGGGAAGGTTCGTAAGCACCACGCTACCAGTAGATACAAAACAATCAGGTTGAATTATGGAATCAATACTTGGAGCATCCGGAGTGATGTCAGACACCACAGCACTACCATCCATGCTGGCAGTACAAGCACTTACATTGTGGGTTGCCATTACGGTATAGGTTCCCTCGTCATATACATAAGGAAAACTAAAAGCTCCTCCTGTGCCACCAATAGCACTCCCTGTGGGCACACCGTCAAGATACAGCTGATAGGTAGCTTCTACCTCAGAACCGCTGAGGGACAACTCCACACTATCTCTGCTAAGACAATAATCCCCACCACCTGACAAGGAAAATATACTTATTGGAGGCAACGCTATTATGACAATATCTGAAGTATCAGAAGCTTCATAGTCCATAGTAGCACTAGTAGAGAAGAGCTGACTCATAGGAATTATCTCTTGCGTTTGAGATGCACTATACCATTCCAGCTCAGCAACGGCCTGACCAGAAGCTTCAAAAAATTCTAAAACGATATCATAATGTCGCCCGGCCTCCAAAGCAATAGTTCCAACATCATAGGTGGCCGCATGATAGGTCCAATTATCAATAATCGTATCACCATCTACCATCAAACGAATACCATCATCGCTGCGTGTACGAAAAGAATAAGTTTCGGTATAACAGGGCAAAACCTGACCAGACCATCGCACAGAAAAATTATTAGTTCCGACAGGACTGCCCGGTGAACCCGAGCCCCAATCAAAATCCACCGTAGTATCTATACGAGACAACACAGAAGACCCCGACAAATCTCTTGAACTGTAAAAATCAGCATTAAGGCCATCGCCCGTTCCGGGGCACTTCTGCTCATCTATAATAAATGAATAAGTACCTGCAACTAATCCTGAAATGGTCGTACTTGTTCCCGTACCCCAATATTTAGTCCCATCTGGAAATTGTGTAATCTCCCAATTCACTCCTGAAGGTAAACCCGTTAATTCAACACTCCCAGTATTACTCCCACAAACGGGTTGTGTTACCGTGCCTATAACAGGGGGGCTCAACTGTACCACATCGTCTTCCACAAATAACGAGTAATCTTCCACCTCTCCGTGATATGAATTGGTCGCACAAGCATCGACATAGGTATTTGCACTCACTGTAACCCTCATACGCAACTTCCCACTTAAAGCCGTAGGAGGAACGGTTATGACTCCAGATACAGTTCCAGTGGAATTATTACCAATATCAAAAGATTCATTAGCATCATCAAAATCACCATCCCTATTCCAGTCGACCCAAGCTCTCACATAGGTATTGGTATTCCACCCCATGACAAAGTTAGCCGTCAGAGCATATGAATTTCCCACATCTACAGAAGTAGAAACAGTCGTAAAATCACTATACGACGTTTGGCCTGAATTATTATTGATGGTATTTAAGGAAACATTCGTCAAATAGAAACTGCTACCATTATAACCATACGAGGGACAATAATCGGGTTCTTGTGTGGTAAAAGAAAATGTTTGGCAATTACTCGGTTCTCCTAATGAATTAGAGGGAACAACCGACCAATAATAAGTCGTTAAATAATCAAAGTCCGAAGAAAAAATATAACTGGTGTCGCCACCGAGATCAGTCCCATTTTCAATATTAGTAGCTGCTAGATCAGTTCCTAAACTAAATATGTAATTGCTTGCCTGTTCGGATCTATTCCAGCGAATCACTTCATCAATAGCAACACCTGATTCTCCATTACTTGGCGAAACGGCACTTGTGCAATCTGGTGAGGATGCTATTAATGTCCCTACGACCTCAATATTATCTATATAGGCATATTGCCAAGCGGCATGGTTAACAATAACCACTCGTAATACTAAATCATCCCCACTTAAACCCACCTGTTTGGCCTGATAAGTACCCTGAACACTCACATTGCCATTAACACTAAAAGTCGTCCAATTCCCATTATCAACGGAATATTGAACCAGAATATTATCTGTCCCACTAAAATAATATTCTGCTGCAATGTCTATAGTAATAGACACATTAGCAAATCCATCAATTTCGATAGGATTGGAATCAAGAATCTGCCAGGTCGTATTCTCCGAATTATTATATGTCGTATACCGTCCTCGCAACTGATTACTTCGGACATCAACACCATAATTATTACTATAACCTGTACCAGGAAGCAATATACCATCAGCCTCCCACGTTGCAATTGAAGGTGCCCCTTGTCCTGTAATAGTAGCATCGGTATAGGTAAAATCCTCTTCCCATATCGTCTGTTGAGCTACTAAACAAGTTATAGTAAGAAGGAAAAAGACGATAATAGCAACGCTTCTTCTACAAGCATCATTATATATTTTATATGGAGTCTTAAAAACAAACACTTTTAACGTCCGAAATTAATTCAAATAAATAAGTTGATAGTCGGCTTTTGCTTCAACAGTAGCAAGGTAAGAGTTCGCTTCGGTAGCATTAAACAGGCACACACGGGCTTCGCTTTTCCAGGAAAAACCATTGCCAATGGTATCAGCCGGCGCTATAAAATTACGCCTACCATCAGCCATTAGTGAATAACTACTCACTAAAAATAAAATAAATATGTAAAAAAAGAGAAACCCCTTCCTGTTTCCCCGCTGTATATGCCCCATGGAATTGCCTCTAATACAGCCAAGAGGGTTTAATTGTCATCCTCATATCTGCCCCCTGTTAAAAAATGATAATGGTCTCAAAAACAATTGGCAAAAATAATTAATATTTCGCAGAAGAGGGCTTTTTTTCCAGACTTCAGGGCAACAAATGGCCTGATGTTTTAACATAGGTTAAGAAAAAACAGCAACAACAGTCCCTAGCCACGAGCACTTCAAACTCTTATAAAAACACCTTAAACAACACTTCGTTAAACTTTCAATTACAAAAATCAAAAATTACATTAATACAATAATATTCAACAACATACAACAACTAGGGGATTTTCAATAAACATCGAATAATCAAATAAAAAAGATTAACGGGCGATTATTAAACTAACACGATATTTTATTAATGAAAGACCTCCATAGCACCTTCTTCTATAACAATAGCACCTTCTTCGTCTTCAACTCTTTGCCCAAAAATAACAGGTCTAATACCTTGCATAATCCAAAGTTCGGAATTGGTATCGTCCACATAATAAGTGCCAATATTCTCGTCACGATCGACCAAGACCTGGACCTGAGGCGGTGTAGTAGTTACGGTAGCCATTGACGAAGAGCCGGAAACAATGGTATATTTACAATAAGCACTGTCATTTTCCATATCAGAAGAGGCCACATCAGGGTACTGAGCCGCCGAAGCGCCCTCCCCCGGATAAGCAAAGCCACTCCAGTTATCAGCACTTTGCCATACTACATTTGTATTATCATAGCGCCAATATGCCCTTGGAAGATAAGGTGAAGGCTTGGCATTGCCAAAAGCTACAAGATTGAAGGAAACACTATCAGCTCCCAAGCGAGCGTCGGAATGAAAGAAAGGACAGTTATGCAATTGCTGTTGATTTTCATAGTTCAGAGCTCCGGAGAAATCCTGTATTGCTTCCTCAGTAGATTTCACATTAAATGCCAACGATACGATCAGATTATTCCAATTCAAAGCATTTATCACCTTACCGGAACCGACTCCCATAACAGCAGAACCAGCCCCCTGCTCTACAATATCGTACAGTAATTCACTGACTTGCTCGGAGGTAAGAGTCACGTTCCAGAAACGCATAGCATCAAGATGACCGTTGAACTCATCTTCAAGAACAGCCCCTGTATAACCAGCACCAATAAAACAGTTGGCATCTTCCCCGGCTTGCGCCAATGTCAATGAAAGCGCCCCACTCACACTATCATCAATATAAATACGAGCTATTCCGTTATTGTAAGTCAACGCTAAATGGTGCCAATCTTCATCTGTAATTTGTAGAGCGGACAGCACTGAAGCACCGCTATGACTTTCCAGACTTACATAACCATTGTTTAGCGCAAGCGTATAACCGGCTGTAGCAGCGTAGTTTTGAATCAAAACCTGACGAGCTGTAGATGTCGAATTCTTTTTCATCCAGAAATCGACAGAAAAAGTGTTGGCTCCGCCCCAATCGTTGATAAGAGAATCGGTATAAAACTCATCGACGACCACACAGTCGCCATCTCCATCCAGAAGCAGAGAAAAGTCTCGTTTCTCGGAGACAAAACGCACCACATTACCATAGAAGTAATTATCGTCAGCATCCTTCATAAATGCCCTAAAATAATATGCCGAACGATTTGTAAGACTAGAGACATCATAACTTAAATAGACACTATCCACATCAACTGCCACACCGCTATAAACTTGGGCTTTCTGAGCAGTTCCTTCCACCAGCTTGGACACATCATTATCGGTCGAATAATAAAAACCATATTCTTCAATATCATTACCCGCCCATAGATATCCATAATAGGTAGCCGTAGTTTCTTCAATCCGGGTCACACTGTCCGTCTGTATTCCGCTTATTACCAATTCATGGTCCTCCACTTCACCATCCATTGCAATACCATTCGGCACCTGCACATCTGCCTGAACAGAGGATAAACGCAAACGCAGATACGATGTTCCCGGGTTGATATCGATAGTGGTGCCAATTCCTGTCCAGTTCAAGTTTACAGTTTGTAAAGAAGCAGATGATGAAGAAATGATAGCATCCACACGCTCATCATCATTAAAGAGGCTATCTTTATCAAAATCGATATAAGCAGATAGATACACTTCCCCACCTGTATTATTCATAACATCCACCGAAAGAGCATAAGAAGTGCTGACCGTGCTCAAGGCTGGTAAATCAGAGAAACCATCCTCATCATCAAAGCCACTAACATCATCGCCATCTGCCCCTTGGCCTGGCTGCCCATCAATCTCCACATCGACGTGACTACCAATCATCAGCGGCGCTGTATGTGCAACGTCATTGTACAATGGCACCGCATGTCGTGCACCTATCTGTGTGCCGTACGAGACCTCGGTAATATAAGAATCAGGTGCATCACCAAAGTCGATAGGCACCGGAGCCATAGGACAGCGCGAACCATCGTTTTGGCTCGACGCAGGACCAATAGCCCATAACACTCCCTCATAATCAGGGTTACCCGTCAGACTTACACGGTAAATATCACCCGAAGCATTATCGCTGGCATACATAAAACCGTTAACATCAAGATACTGTGCTCCATAAGTTGCTTTTGGCACACTACCAGCATATATATTCGTAGTTACACCAGTAGTTGGGTTTATCTGATGAAGATCTCCGGTTTTATTATCAAGGGCATAAATCATATTATCTGATGGTAAGTAAACCATATCGGTATAAGTAGCCCCACCATCGCCCGAAATAGAACGAGAACGCACATTGCCTAAATATGTTGGCGAGTCCGGATCAACATCAATAATATACATCACATCGGCACCACCACTTCGCAAATAAAGATCTCCGTTGCCCACATCCCCCACATAGAAACCTGTTCCGGTAGGTAGTCCGGGAATTGGCCCCACAAAATAAGTGGTATAGGTAGAAGGACTGGTGTTAGCATTAACAGAAGTGATAGCTATATATCCGTTCTTATTGGTATTTTCATAACCATAAATAAGACCATCGAGCATATTGTACCCTACCCCGTTTATTTTCCCACTGTGGTTATCATTAGCTAAAGTATAAGTAGCAGTTGCCAAATCTAAATCGTACCAGTTAGCGACATCATCTTGCACAAGAAAAGCCTCAGTAGGACAATCGCCAGCATAGTAAATTTCAAAAGGATAATCCTCCACTTCACCATCAGAAGCCACTCCTGTAGCATCATCAATTTCCGTTTTGTCCGAGGCCATACGTATGCGGATATAGGTACTCCGTGCTTCATGAATAATTGGTAAAGCATTCCATACCAGGGTAGCCGTATCTTTACCAGCCGGAATCGTTTTCGAAGCCCTTTCATCCAACTCAAAGCTACCATCAGCATCCATATCAATCCAAGCCGCTACAGTTACACTATCACCTGAAGTATTGGTCAAAGGGACATGCAAGGTATAGCTAGAACGCATAGTCGTATAGGGCGGAAAATAAGCGAAAGCATCCTCGTCGTCCACACCGGTAGTATCATCGCTCACCCCCAAGCTACTGAGAGCATCTATCTCATCGTCAGGCGACACAGTCCCCAGATACAATTGCGGAGAAGCCCCAAACATATGGCAGGCGGCACCACCGGCATCATAGCTTGCTGGCGCATCACCATAATCGGCACCACCTACAGTCATTATTATCTCGGCACTATCAATATCACAAGCATTTTCGTGATAAACTTTCACTTTTACCACATCTTGATCAGCTAGAGAAGAAGTCGCATAAGTAGCTGTAGTACTACGGGCCTGCATACTGCTATTGTTCAAGAAAAATTCATATTCCCCACCACCATAAGCCGTAAAAGTAACGGACTCACCAGAATTTATGGAGTTATCCTCATCGCTACTAATGAGCGTATGATGTGGCACTACTGCCTCCCACGAAAAACCGTAACGTATTTCATCAAAATAAGTCGTATCATCAAAAAAGGACTGAATATCAATAGAGTTCATATCATCGTCCACCGATCCTAGATGCACCTGATTATGGTATTCTCCTTGTGGTGTTGTTAAAGAGGTCGGATTCACCCACATATCGATATCCGTCACACCACTGGTATCCACCGTCCACTTACCCACTACAAAATAGGTTTGATCAGCTACCGTTTCGCCGGATATAATATCCATCACCGCACCATTGTCGGCAAAGGCTGCTCCCCTACGGTTGCTTCCGCCCAAACGTCCCAGCGCTGCTCCGTTATCATCGGTATTATCTTTTTTACCTACGGCTAAATAACTCCATGTACTCGTGTGAGCCGCAGAAAAACGCGCCAAAAAGCTAATATAAAACGTCTTACCCAAACTGTCGGCTGGTGTACGGCTAATATATTTTGACTGACTACTGTTGGGCGCACCGTTAGTAGCCGTATTGTTGTATAAATAGTCGCTGCCACCATTCACATAAATACCACTGGCAGCATGCTCATACACCATAGCTGCACTGGTGTTACCAATATCGAATAGCGTAGGGTTAGCCCCTTGAGTCCAGTTGCTCGAAGATAAGCCGTCGTCCCAGCCATAAGCATTATCAGAGAAACCATCGTAAGCTACCGGGCGGCTATTGCTCACCACAACCGTATCGAACAAAGTAAAAGAAGTGCTACAAGTGCCATTATCAACTTTGGTAAAACACAAAATAACATCGGAATACACATTAGCAACGACCAAATCCTCTGTTCCACCTGCACCGATTGTTATCCTACCACTGGTATCCCCTTCAAACGAAATCACATTACCGGCTGTTCCTTCAATTGAAAAAACAGCATCCTCGCCAGCACACAGAGGACCATTGACCGTAACACTAGGCAAAGTAGGCAGATCAATATCTATCGTAAAGGTACACTGTCCGCTATTACCGGACGAATCGGTTGCCGTGTAGGTAATAATGGTCGTTCCCGTATTAAAATCATAAGTACCGATATAATTAAATCCTGATTGAGCAGAAGTATCTACTGTTGCCCCGGACATAATCCATTTGACTGATTCCAAAGCACAATTATCGGTAAATACCGGATCTTGCGGATCATATAAAGTGTCACATAAACCACTTACATTAGAAGGACAAGAAGTGGACCAAGGCGAAACAGTATCCACCACCAAACTCACATCCCATGCGGTATCATTAGCAATCAGCGGATCATTATCACTAGTCACCATTATCCTATTGCTATATTCAGCCGGCTTAATGGCTGCAGGCACCGTATAACTTACTTGCAGGTTTTCTGTTTGCCCCAGAGCAATAGTAGCCATGTTCCAGGTGAAATCAGGCGCGGTACCTCCTATCGTACCAGCGCTTGGCGTACCAATAATTTCCTGTACAAAATCTGAAGGCCAGCTCTCTGCCACCACGACATTAGTAGCATTGGTGGGGCCGTTATTAGTTACCTCAAGAGTATAGCTATACATGGTTCCATCCCCGATAAACAGGGTATCAAGACCATCGGTTTTACTCACCTCAAGGTCGGCTAAAGCTATACCAAAATTATTATCAGGGTCGCTCACATCAGATGCTGAAAAGTTAGCCACTTCCACGTTATCAGTCGTCAGTGTAGAACAATAGGGCAAAGTAGCAGATGCAAGCTCCATCACATAGTCGCCGTTTCCGGAGGAATAGACAATATTAAGATTATCGACATAAACATATTCTCCCGACTCCCAATTGGCAGTATTATTAATAAATCGAATTCGTGTATTAGAAGCTATATAAGCAGAAATATCCTGACTAAACGTACCAGATGTGGGAGAATAACCAAAAGTAGCTAATGAGGTATAATTACTTCCACCATCAGAAGATATTTCCACATCCAGTTCTTCGCCGGAATCCAAGCCTACAGAACGCCAATCAAAACTTAAAGTTGCATTGGTATAGCCCGAAAGGTCGACTTCACGATAGGCATTTTCACTCCATATATAATGAAATACAAACTCACCACCAGAAACATACACATAAGTAGGATCATCTACAACCCAATTACCCGACCAGTTCTCCGATCCATCATTTCCGGTATAATCACCCGTTGAAAACTCATCCCTTACATTATTCTCAATAAAAGTAGGAAAAACATCAAAGAAATAATTCCCTAAACTATCGGTATATTTAGAGTTGATCTGTACATCACCAACACTTACACTGCCGTCCCCGTCGTTATCTTCGTACAACAGTACCTGCACACTATCTACACCCGGATCGCCCGTTTCATAATTCCCATCTAAATCGACGTCTGCGAAAACAGTTCCTAATATAGACACACCACCACCATCGTTCACCACCGTAATAGTAGTACAGCAAGGCGTCGCCGTTTCACAATCATTGTAAGGTGTCACACATATTTCATAGTCACCCCCACCTCGGTTATTAAGATTAATAGTAGCTGTAGTCCCATCAGGACTCACCGACTCAACCAAAGCACTACGCGACACACTCCAACTGAAACCACTGGCTTCGGGATAATCTGCGGCATTGATTGAAAAAGTATAAGACACATTATCAACATACGCTGATGGCACCGAATAATACACCCGCAATGCCACATAATCGATATAAGCCTGTCTAGTAGAATTACGGCTATTATAAAGTCGCAATTGTAACTCTAAATCATTTAAATCTGAGCGTGTAATTTCTGCAAAACCCCACAAATCTGTTGAATTGCCATAGGACTGACTTCCAGCAGAAGTCGGCCAATCAGTTCCTGTTAATGCAACATTATTACCAACACTTCCGTTTATATCAAATTGTATTACATTATCCCTAACTCTATTACCACTGGCATAACGATCTATAGTCAATTCCAATCCTAAAATTGTTGCATTATTAGGTATTTCAGAGAAGTCAAAGGTATTTGCGTATATATACCCGGAATATGACCTTCTACCAATAGATGCATTACCGTAACTACCATCATCAAGAACCAAACGGTCCAAATCATTCCAACCAGTTCCAGATATAGCTGAAGCATTAACATCAATTTCTACACTTGTAGAAACAACTTCAGGTGGTGTTTCCTCCGTAATATTACAAGTTCCTGTGATAGGAGTAGAAGTTACCTCAAAAGAATCAACAACACTACAACCATCAGCATCTGTAACCTCTACGGTGTATTGCCCTACCAAAAGACCGGTGATATCTTCACTAGTATAATTGCCAGGAGTCCACAGAAAAGAATAAGGAGCCGTTCCGTCAAAAACCGTCAGATCTAATTCTCCGGATGATCCGCCATCACAAGCAGTAGTGGTCACATCAGCCGATAAAGTCATATTGGGAAATGGCACCGTCACCTGAGCCTCACCGCTATAAGTGCCTTGATTATCCTTCAGGCGGTAATACACTACAACGCTGGCCACATCATCGTTCGGATCCACACTAATACTTTGCGTAGGATTGCCGCTGGTATTTGTTGTTACTTCCACACCACTACCCAGCTCTGCCTGACTATTATAAGTAGTACTACCAATAGTTATAGCATTGGCATTAGCCGGAAAAGTAATAATGGAAAGGTGTGTAAGTGTATTAGCGGCATAAGGTGCCCCACTAAAGTTGGAGGATGGAACATTTATCATCGCTGTCCCACCTGGGTTCGTCTGACAGGATAGCACCGCATCGTTAGCATCTACACAAGAAAGACTTATCAATGTTGTATTATCACTGGTATTACAAGCACCACTGCTCACCAAAAAAGCATCATAGTCCCCCGGACTTAATCCTGCAATAGTAACAACACCATTGCCGTCGGCTGTATAAGAAGCTGAAGATTGAGTCACTCCGTCTTTATCATAAACCACACTGTAACTATCGCCTCCTATAAGACCTTCAATGTAAATTTCGCCATCGCTGGAAGAACAAGAGCCGGGGTCAGCCCCCCAAATGGTATCCACAGGAATAATTCCCGGAGACGCACTGACTGATATAGTCTCGGAGAACTCCTCTTCGTGAGCTGTCCACCAGGAATTGATCCACACCTGGTCGCCATAATTGTAGCGACTATCTCCCCGTTGATAACTATAATAGGGAAAAATATGTGTTAACGAAGAAGAGCCGTCGTAATCATAACGCCCCAGGTTATTTATATCCTCATCATCATAATACACTTTAGGGTATTGTGTCCATCCAAAAGTGGCCGGTGCCGGCGCTATCAACTCCGCCTGAATTCCCCCCATTACCTGCTCTACATCGAACATCGGGTTGTTCAAAGACCCGATAGAGAAACTCATATTGATGGTAAAAGTAGCAGAAGCACGACTGGTACCGTTACCATCCAATCCATCCCACAACACTTTGTTACGGTTAACTGTAACATCCTCTACAATAAGGATGCGGTCTGAGGTATTAGGATCGAAATAACCATTATCATAGCCGTCGCCAAACTCCATCAGCATCTCCAAACGGCCACTGCGGTTGATGTTGAAAAAGAAGGCACGCTGCCCACTTTCACAATCCCAACGGTATTCTTCGTAAGCAAATACCGGCTCAGTGTCCGTTGTTTCGTAAACAGTCTCGTCGGGTTGTGCAAAAAAGATACGGTATTTAGGAGTCGCCAGAGAATAACTATTGCTACTATTTGACTTACGATCTTCGCTCAGGTCACCGGTATCGGTAGGTCCATGGTCATTAAACATGATGATCCATCCACCACCTACCACTTTATCCCAGTGCAGTTTAGTCGTCACCTTATCAGTGTGATGGTAGATATAATAATCAAAATCTACCCCATCATAATTGAGCTGGGAACGATCGTGGTAGTTAGTCATTGGAAACTGATAAGCAAAAAAGCGCCCCTCAACTAAATCATGGGTTTTCTGTCCGGAAGGACTTGCCGAAGTTTCACCTACTGAGATATCAAAAAATTGAAATGTAACAATATAGTTTGTAGCACTAGGCGTGTACCCTAAGGTCTCACCATAACCGACATTATTGAATTCGATATAATAATCTCCACTTTGACCAGAAAGCGGAGTAACAACGATAGGCGTGTATCCCCCTGACGTTACCGTAGGAGACGGCCCTTCGTAGATTGATTTATAAGACGAAATATAACCAGCGCCGGAACTGGGCACCTCAGTGTAATCCTGAACAATAGTGCCATCAGGAGCCTTTACGCGAAAATGCAAATCAGTAGAAGCATAGTTACTTTGGCTTACATTAAAACCCAAGTATATCTTTTCAGTTGCAGGATCTTGGATATTAATATAAAAACGTTCGTCAGCTTCCGCCTCAACAGTACCAAGGTAGGGATTGGCTTCCGTTGCATTAAACAAATACATACAGGCTTCATTTTGCCATGACAAACCATTACCAATAGTATCAACAGGAGCAATAAAATTGCGCGTACCATCAGCCCTTAGTGAAGTTAAATTCACTAAAAACAAAAAAAGTATGTAAAAATAGAGAACATTCCCCTTGTGTCCCTGCTTTGTCTGCCTCATGGAATTGCTCTTAACACAGAAAAAGAGAAAGTTACCATCCTCCTTTTAGCTGCTTTTCTAAAATGAAATTTATCCCTGCAATAGGGAACAAAAATAAACAATATTTTCCAAGAGATGGAATTTTTACAGACTTACCTTTACACAAATAGCTACAAGTCTTAACCTAAGTTAAATCAAGCCTGCAGTTCTTCTTTTTTCATTATAAACAAGACTAAAAAGTTCAAAAGGGAAGGTATTTATTCGACATTAAACAAAGCATTGAAAGACTAAAACAGGAGCATGTATGATTCCTCCAATCATAAATTCACACAGACAGAAAATTGCTAATTAACATACACTTTAAAGGACACTTTCTTAAATATTTAAGCACCTTTTTTCGTTATTTTTACATGTAGAAAACAATTATCTAAATAAGAGAAAACAGCAGCACAACTTTACAGCTTAAAATCATCACATTGAAGCTTTTTCTCTTTCAGCTTAACCTTAGACAACTTTTAGTTGTACAATAGGCTTTAGGCAATTCACACTACTGATCATTAAGGCTGATGTACCTCTATACTACCCTGCTCTACCACTAAAGTTCCCTGTTCATCATCAGCGGCATCAACGATAGTGTTGAAAAAAGCATGTGCTAAACGCTGTAAAATGGTCAAAGACACAAGCTCAGAATCGCTCACACTATAGGTACCTAAAGCATCATCTCTATCAATCAGCACTTGTACTTCAGGAGGCGTTTGTGTCACTACAGGGGCATTTACCGAAGTATTAAGGACTGTATATTTACAAAAAACACTATCATTGGCTAAAGCCGTAGCAGAAACATCAAGGTATTCACCATCTCCAACGCCTTCTCCAGGATAAGCATATGAGCTCCAGTTTTCAGACTCCGTCCATACCGAGTCGCTAGCATCAGATCGCCAATACACCCTAGGCAGACTAGGAGAGGGTTTGGCATCCCCTAAAGCGATGATATTAAAGGCCACCAAATTATCTGCTAAACGGGCATCATTATGGAAAAATGGGTAATCATGCCATTCTGTTTGATTGTTATATGAAAAACCAGCCGGAATAGTTTTATCCCCTTCTTCTGTCGATTTCACATTAAACCCTAAAGAAGCTCTTAAGGAACGATAATCCAATGAAGGAATAGTAATAGCCGATCCCCTACCTACAACAGTATTTGTCGCCCCTTCTTTGAGTAAATCGTAAGCGATCTCTCTCTGCTGATCTGATGTTAAAGTCACATTCCAAAAATGCATAGCGTCCATATTCCCATCAAACGCATTGACTAATGTTGTACCATTATAGGAGGCACCAATAAAACAATTATTGTCCAAAGGCCTGTTTACAGTAATAGGCTGCAAGGTACTAACACTATCATCAACATAAATTAAAGCATTTCCATCATCATAAGTCACAACCACATAATGCCAATCCAGATCGTCAATAGATAGTGCTGATTGAGCAGTTACAGCACTGTGATTTTCCAGAACAATCCTACCATTTTGGAAATACAAAGAATAACCTCCTAAGGCCGTAGCATTATAACATAACACTTGTTTACCAATAGACGTACTACCTTTCTTTACCCAAAAATCAATTGAAAAGGTATTATCAGCACTCCCCCAATCATTAATATTCGAGGAAGTGTATTCTTTATCTATCACCAAAGCATCACCATCGCCATCCAAAGACAAGGAAAAGTCACGTTTTTCACTAATAAACCTTACTTTTTCTCCATAAACATAATTATCGTTTTCATCACGCATATAAGCCCTTAAGTAATAAGCTGAACGATTATTTAACCCACTCACAGCCTTTGAATAAGCACTATCTGCGACAGTCATTGCAACACCAGGACCATAACACAAAAGTTTATTGGCACTTCCCTCTTTCAAGTCAGCTTCACTGGTATCTGTCGCATAATAAAACCCGAATTCTTCAATAGCATATCCACTTTGAATAGTGCCATAAAAATGAGCCGTTGTATAAGCAATCTGCGTCACACTATCAGTAGCAATACCATTAACATATACTAGCTGCATGCACGAATCAACATTACCACATAAATCACTAGCATACCAATACACTTCTGTAATACCCATATAGAATGTATCAGGGGCAATACAATAAACCGAATCCAAGCCACAATTATCGGTGACTAGAGCAGAATCCAGTTCTACTGACGTAACAAAAAGCTGTCCGTCAACACTCATTAATACCGTATCAGCAGGACATATTAACACCGGGGGTGTAGTATCCATTTCGTAGGTAAACACCTGCTGACAAGTATCTTTAAAACTGCCAATAAAACCAAAGATCTTCCATTCGGCCCAATAAGAAACCGTATTGGCATACAAACATGATCCAATACTATCAGTAATCCCCGGATAATCATTTCCTGTACTTGTAAGCACCCACCATGGTCCTGTCGTATAAGTAGGAGCTCCCACAGACGGCAATTCAGGATTACATCCTGACAGCACACTATCTCCAGGGCATGTAATGGTATTACCATCACTAAATGCGAAAATAACACCAAAGTTTAGGTTTCCTTCACTATTAGTTGTTAATTGCGACTCTAACCAAATTTCACCATTAGTTGCTCCATCTTGGTTTGCACGCCCTTCAGCATCATTACCTAAAACACTATCGTCCAGATCATTGTCTATTTCTCCGGCAAAATACCAATTATCCGGCAAGGATGGCTTTGGTTTTTGCCCCAAAGTGTAATAGTCTGTACTTATAATCACTTTATAATCGGTGTTGGCGAGGACATTGTCGGCAAATCGGAATGAACCGTTAGACTTTACCGTATCTATATCCACGGCCAAACTATCGTTACGAGTGACCAAATAGGCATATATCGGATAACCACTCAAGGTTTCAATACCATAGCCGTCGACTTTATTGGGTGACTCAGAACCATCGTTATCTTTAAACACATTACCATTAATAGTGAGAGTACCAACACTATCCACGACCTCAATACTTTTACAGCACGATGGGGCTACATCACACTCATTTCTAGGCGTAACGCAGATCTGATAAATACCGGCTCCCAGATTACTAAAGTCAAAAGTTGCCTGCGTGGTTCCCTGTCCGTTAATGACTGTAGCACCACTCGGGCTACTCCACACATAATCCGTAGCCTGATCGTAAGGGTCTACTGAAAAAGTATAACTACTGGCATCATCGTATTCTTCGTCGGGCACAGTATAATACACTATAACCTCGATCAAATCAACATAAGAATCTGCATTTTTGCTTCCACCAACAGCTTGAATCTGAAATTGCACGCCAAAATCGCTACTAACAATATCGTCACGTGTCCAGGTCTCACCCCACAGATCATCGGTACTCCCGGCATATACCGCTATTTGATCTGATGTTGGCCAATTTGATGACGAAGCCTTATTTTCTGAGGATGCCACGCCCCCTTTCAACAATGAAACTCGCAAATCCCTTATTTCAGCTCTGTTAGTACCCCCTTGTTTACGCCTTTCTATATTTACCTGAATACCATCAATAGTAGCAGAAGCAGGTAAAGCCGAAAAATCAAAACCTGTAATATTTTGCGTATTACTTACTTCACCACCATCCATATTATTAACCCGGGAATAAGTATTATCACTTACATCTATATCCCCATCATTCCTCCAGCTGGCATCACCATTAGCTGTTTCATTAGTGACCAAACCAGCATTGCCCCCGGTGACGTATCCTGACCCTCCTGTGGCCGGAGCATCCTCCTCAGTAATATTACAAATACCAGTTATTGGGTTAGCTTGTATATGGAAAGTATCTTTTTTTGTACATCCGGCATCGTCAGTCACTTCTACTATATAAGTGCCCACCTCCAAGTTTGAAATATCTTCTTTAGTCATATAACCGGGTGTCCAAAGATAAGAATAAGGAGGCGTCCCACCACTCACACTCAAGCTAATAGCTCCATCGGCATTATTACAGGTTCCGTTTGTCACATAGCTTGAAATAGTCATATTAGGAAAAGGCACCGTCACTTCAGCTTCATTACTCACATTGCCGTTATCATCTTTCAGAATAAAATACACAATGGCATTATCCACATCATCTTGGGGATCTACAGTAACGCTTTGCAAAGGATGCCCATTGGCGTCTGCATTTATTTCCACACCAGACCCAAAAGTAGCTGAAGTATAAGTCGTTCCCCCGATAGTGATAGCATCTGCATTTTTAGGAAACTTAGAAAACCATATCCGGTTTATAATACCTCCCATATAAGGAATACCTGAAAAAAAACTTTCCGGGACATCCACTTCGTTAGTTCCCCCTGGGTTAACAGTACAACCCATCAAGGTATCCAGAGCTTCAAGACAAGTGATTACAAAGGAAAAATCAGCCGGCCCGCCACAACTGGACTGTTCCACCACAAAATTATCATAACTCGCATGCCCTAAACCTGAAATAACAATCTCACCACTGCCGTTTGCAGTGTAAGTAGCAGGCCCCTGTGTTACGTGATCAGCATCGTAACTGACCTCATAATCGTCCCCGCCTACAAGCCCTTCAAGCACGATATAACCATCTGACCCATTACAAGTAGAAGGATCAACACCATAAATGGAGTCAACAGGTATCAAACCCGGTCCCGGCCCTGCAGTAACCATCTCAACCACAGTCTCTTCGTAAGCTGTCCACCACGTATTCATCCAATTACGGTCACCATAATTAGAACCGGAAAACACATGACAATCCTCGTTACAACCAATGTAATCATAAGTTCCTAAGCCTGTAATCTCAGAATCATCAAAAAACAACTTGGCATGCACAGGCCAACCAAACATCGATGGTGCGGGAGAAATCAAATCCACGGTGAGACCACCGACCACCTGTTCCACATCGAACATAGGATTGTTTGTTGCACCAATAGAAAAAACCATTTTCAAGGTAAATGATGCGGTATCAGCAGGGTTACCCAATCCGTCTAATCCATCCCAATTTACTTTATTTCTATTCAATGTAACATCCTCTACAAAAAGTAACAAATCTGTCGTTCCGGGATCATATTCATTGTCAGGGTTGTCAAATTCAAGAAGCATTTCCAAGCGCCCCGGCCTGTTGATCGTAAAGAAAAAGGCATAATCACCTGTTTCACAATCGTGACGATAGGACTCATACTCAAAATCAGGTGTCACAGTAGTAAAAGGATATATGTCCTCATCTGGTGGAGCATAAAATATTTTATGATCTCCCGTAGGTGTTAAGGACGCATTTTCTGACGATTTACGATCCTCCGAAAGAATACCCGATGTACCGGGCCCGTCTGAATTAAACATAATATTCCAACCACCACCAATCACCCGTTCCCAATGCAGTTTTGTGGTTACCCAATCCGTCACATGATAGATATAATAATCCACATTTACCCCGCTATTATTCAATCCTAAATGGTCATAAAAGTTATACATAGGAACGGTAAAAGCATAAAAACGCCCCTCTATCAGGTCATGGGTTTTCTGACCAGAAGGAGCACTGGATGTTTTACCTACCGATATATCAAAAATTTTAAAAATAGTGGTCTGGTTATGTGAAGATGGTACCGGATTAAGGACGTCTCCGCTATTGGTCGTATTAAACTCGATATAATAATCGCCGGACTGCCCCGGGTCAGGGCTAACCACAATAGGGGTATAACCGCCAGAGCTAAGCGTAGGCGAGGGCCCTTCATAGGCCGCTTTATAAGAAGGAATATAGCCGACACCCGAGCTAGGAAGCGCTGTATAGTTGAGCACAACACTACCATCCGGTGCTTTTACCCTAAAATATTTTGCTGCTCCGGCGCTATAACCAGTATTAAAACCTAAATAGATTTGTTCGGTGGCAGGATTCGCAATATGAATATAAAAACGCTCGGCATCACTAGCCTCTACCGTACCCAATACCCCATTACCATCGGCCGCATTAAAAAGACACAAGCTCGCTTCATTTTCAAAACCACCCGATCCTATTGTATCTGAGACCTCAATGAAATTGCGGGTACCATCTGCAAGTAATCTAAAGTTAACTGATAGAAAAAAAAATATTATCAGTAATAGAAAACCGTTTTTATAAAAATGTATTTTCATCTTTTTATATCTGCAACAGACAACTCCCCACTCTAAATGAGTTATTGCTCTGCTTGAAATTGACTTATGACAATTAATAATTTTCAAATATGATCATAAGCAATACAATTCCTTGTTAAACAATTTTACAAAAAAACATCTTTTAAGCCTCAAGCGCTCTTAACTAGATGTTGGGTTATGTACTAACTTTTGCGGCATCTACTTCTAACTAACACCCTGTATTTCTATAATATTACAACAAATCCAACTCCTCTATTGAAGATCGATTATTGATAGTAAAACCTATATTTATAATATTAGATTCAATAAAGCAATCAGCTCTTTCTTCAGAATTATCATTCAAAATAGTTTTATAAGCTCCGGGGATAAAAATAGATGATGCCACTTGGTAAAGCTGCTTATCAGAGACAAAATAACCCCAATTGGTAAAAGCAGTACCAGCAGCCCCAACAAAGAATAATTTAAGACTTTCAGGTGGCTTTACCTGCAAACTAGCGCTATAAAAAAAGCACTTATCCTTTGAACCAATAAGAACAAATCCATTAGCTGATGTACCAATAGGGATATAAAAACCTTGAAATTCAGAGCCCTCTAAGGAAACTAAATAATCGCTCGTTTCATAGTCTTTAAAAAGAAAACTGCCAGCCTCATGCCCCCAAGCTGTGTCTCGCTCAAAGTCTTGATATACTAAAACATTGCACTTATCATCAGCCCATAAGTCGTACTGACTTACAAGAAATAATAAGATTATCAATATGCGAAAATATTTTAGCATATCGCATAAGTTTCATCGTACGCTTAAGGCACAATAGAAGTTTTGTTTTTCCAAACACCAGAAGTGTTCTTGCGTTGAATAATAAGACGATTGCTAGATGATTTATAAACAATACGCCACGACCCATTAGTGTCGGGGTCACCGAAATAGAAGGCATCTAAATGCTCATCACTAGAAGTATTACGCTGTACTACCTTCGAAGAACCTTGTCCTACAATGTACCATTCAGAACCATCACATACCATTGTAATATAGTCGTATTGGCGGAAAAGCTTAACAGCAGAAGTACTACCATCTATTGTTTCAACACCATATGGAGAAACAGAAACCTGAGCTGTAGAACCTCCTCCGGCTGCTTTTACATTCTTAACCGTCACAGTAGCTCCCTTTTTATTTGTGGCAGCAGGTAATGTATAATTAGCATCAATCAATACAATCTCAGTTCCACCACTATTATAAGTGGCCACCGGTGTGCTATTAGCGACATCATTTACTCTAAACTCTGAAATAAAGCTGGCCAGATTAACACTATCGGCACCACCATCCTCCAATTCAATCAGAAGCATCGTATCATTACTTAAAGCAAAATTCGTTATTTGTTGATCGTCAGTACCTATTTCATTTAGACCAATAGCAACATTACCGCCATCTTCCAAAGTCAAGCGCACGCTGTCACCATCTATTTCAAAAGATTCTAACTGTTGGTCGTCAGTAC
>DHQI01000061.1:23107-27444 GCA_002408065.1 Bacteroidales bacterium UBA5342 | reverse complement strand
CAAAAAATCTAGCAGAAAAAAATGCTGCCATTGCGCTCTCTTGCTTTTACTCACTATTGTTTATTTCAAAGGTGTTCGTGATTCGCTTCGCTTAATTCTTAACGCCCTACGTATTACAGCTACTTCGGGCTAAAAACCAATTCACCCCATCACACGCCCGCCTTTTCTGCGAGGCCAACGCTCCAGTTCTTCGTTTAGGAACTGCGCCCCCATACCCCTGCTTTTATTTTCCATCATAAAATATATCTAGTGGCAAACCTCCACATAGTTATTCTATTTTTAATTTTTCTTTCTACGTGCCTCAAGCACCTTTTTATGAATCCATCCTAACTCAGGATAGTCACCTATCTCAGCTCTATAGCTTTGCAGAATAGCGTCCAGCTCTTTTTCCACTTCGGGATGCTGCCCGTAAATATTCACCGCTTGATAAGGGTCTTCTTTTAAGTTATAAAGTTGCTTTGGCGGTGCATCGGCTTTTATCTTACCATCTACAATATCGCTATTCACTTGATGCGTTAGCTTGGTAGCTGCAGCGCCTCCTAAGGTGTGCGAGCCAATTTTAGTGTCTTGAAAACCACCTTCGTTCTGTGCTGCAATGTAAACCCACTGACCTTTTCTCACTACTAAATGACTAGGACAATTGGGCGAAATGATTAGTTCATCACGTAGAGCTACTGTCGTTTCACCTAAGAATTCAGGCAGCTGATTAATACCATCAGGGCACTCTTCTTGCGTTAATGATTGGCCAGTAATCTCGGCAAACGTGGCCAAAAGGTCAACTTGGCTAATCAAATGATCAGACTTTGTATTGGGTGCTATCTGTCCCGGCCATTTAACAATGAAAGGCACACGGTGTCCACCTTCCCAAGCGCCAAATTTGAAACCCAACAAATCACCATTGAGTTTATGTCCGGCTTTTACGGCATCTTGCCCACCATAGTTGAGCATGCCACCATTATCACTTGTAAACACGATCAAGGTATTCTCGGCCTCGCCCATTTCTTCTAGTGAGGCGGTAATTTCTCCTACCATCCAATCCAGTTCGTGGATAAAATCACCATATTTCCCACACTGACTGGTGCCTTGAAATTGTGGAGCCGGTGTAAAGGGATGATGAATATTAGTGGTGGCCAAATAGAGAAAGAAAGGTTTATCTTTATCCTCTTCTTTCATCTTTTTCATCCAGGCTATAGATTTGTCTTTTAGGGTCGTCCCCACCAATTCATCGATGTAAAGGCGGTGGGCTTTTTCAGCACCTCCAATGGCTGTATAACCGCCTTTCTCAGGGTATTTTTTGGTGACCGATTTCTTACCCAAGACAAAAGGACCTGCAGGATCGTAGCCATCAACCCAATGATTTTCAACGTACACAAAAGGAGGTCCGCTATTCACCATCGGAATGTAATAGGCATAGTCAAAGCCCAATTCGAGAGGTCCGGGTTTTAAAGCTTTATTGTAATCGGGCTTATCGACTCCTAAGCCAAGGTGCCATTTCCCAATACAAGCTGTTGAATAACCGGCATTTTGCAAGAGACTGGCAATGGTAATACGCGAAGTATCGATCGTTAAGCCATCGTCAAGACCACCTACCGCTCCCCAGTAGTTGCGGCGCAAAGGATAACGTCCAGTGAGGATACCATAACGCGAAGGCGAACACACGGCCGCTGCTGAGTGCCCATCAGAGAAAGACAAACCCTCAGCCGCTAATTGATCAATATTAGGTGTATTTACCTTGGTTGCCCCATAGCAACTCAAGTCACCATAACCCAAATCGTCGGCGTAAATGAGGACGATGTTGGGTAATGATGAAGTATTTTGTTCTGAACAACTTCCGCCTATTAAGGCCAGAAGAAAAAGGTATAAATATATTCGTTTCATAGGACTTATTTTAATCGTTTTCTTGTTTACTATTTAATATCTAGTTCAAAACCCTGAATAAAGGGCAGTTCTCCATTTTTCTGATTAGGTTTACCAATCTGAACACCCCATAGAGGAATATCTCCCTCGCCACTTTCAGAAAACGCTTCGGGGCGATATACACCAGCTGCGTGTGGTGAATTCTCCAGATCGGAAATTTTAGAAAAATGTACGCCGTCTTCAGCATACTGAATAGTGTTTGTTATGCTATCGGGTCCCGTAGTACCAATCATCGCGGCCACACCTGATCCTTGCGGCCATACCACTACTTCATGATTTCCTTGAATTACCGGATTCTCCGAATGTTTGATATAAGGACCTTGTGGATGATCAGCAATGGCTAGCCCCATTTTCGTTTCGCGAGCTGTTTTACCCAACTGACGCCCTTTGTAGTAGAACCAATACTTACCATCCTTAATAAGCAAACAGGCATCATCCATCAGGTGACTATCAAAATCTTCAGGATCTGTGCTTGGCATAAGTGCAGGATTAGTCGCCAAGCGTTTCCAGGGACCATCAGGAGAATCGGATACGGCAATCCCGATTTTTGTGTCGGGTTTCACTTTCATATCAGTGGAAATACCCGAATAAAAAAGCCAATATTTACCTTCGGCAATCAGAATATTAGGCGTAAAAACACTGGCCTCATCCCAAGCGCCAGCCACTGTGCTTTTGGCAAGCGCCATCCCTTGTTCTGTCCAGTTAATGCGATCCGGGGAGGTAGCATACCATACCGTGGCATCATAACCACTGGATTTGGGGCCTTTGGAATACCAAACGTAAAACAGCTCGTCTACCTTGATAATATCACTCGGGTCACGGCGCATCACATTTTTTTCCAGGCCAATCCCTTGCAAGTTGAATTTGCTTGCTGTAATCGTTTTCATATCACCTTGGCTAAATACTGTAAGTGATAACAATAAAAACCCAAGTATTAATTGTCTTTTTAGAATGTTCATAAGTCTCGTCTTTTATTTTTCTAATCCTTGATTTATAATGAGCATTTTCTCTGCCTGATCTCTCACAATCTTTAACTTAAGCTCATCTGAATCACTTTGCTTTATCAGGTTTAAAAATTGTGATGAAGTGCTCACTTTTTTATCGTTCACAGACAAGATCAAATCCCCTTCTTTTAGCCCACTGCTAGCTAATGGAGCGCTTTGCGGTAGTTTTATTAAAGCAATACCACCATCTTCTTTGGCCACACCATAGGCAGAGAATTCCTCACCTGAAAGCCCACGAACGCTTGCTCCCATCCATTGTGCAGTTTGAGGAGTTGTTTTCTTCTTTTTGATCTTACTTTTTATCCTACTCAAATCTCCTAATACAGGAATTTTCGGTGTACGGGCAATGGCCTTTAGCGAAGCTTTTTTCACCCCAAACTGATCCATAGGAAAATTCTTAAAACCAATTTCGAAGGCTGGCGAACCTTCTTTTACACTGAAATCACCATTTTGAGGATTTACAAACAGAGGGTCCGCAACAATTGAATGTTCGTCCCATCCATATTTATGTGTTAATTGGGAATTAAATATCAAGTTACTGTCCACACGATTTCCCGGATCTTCATTAGCAGCTAGTCGTATTGCTCTGTATTGGTACATAAAAATATTTGAAAAAACTTCATCATTACTATTGGTATACCATACATGTGGATGAAGAGTATTATTAACAGTAATATTGTTCCAAGCCCGGCGTCGAAAGCCTTCGCGTAACTTTAATCCCCCCGATAGCATCAGGTTGTTATAAATGTCATAGTTGGTTGAACCATCGTCCAGGTCAATATCCCATCCGTGGTCACAACGCCAGCGGCTATTGCGGATAACTGTTGTTTCCATCGCATCCAAAAATGGTAGTTCAGGATCTTCATCGATCATCTTTTGAGAATAGTTGCGGTCTTTGTGCCAAAAGCGATCGCGCCCCCAAGAGTTAAAGGATCCGTGATCGTGAGTTTCCTGCACAGTTGCAAATACATCGCAGCGCTCAATAAGATGACCTCCCCACGTCCCTTCACTGATATTTATTCCGGCACGGGCACAATCATAAATAGAGGCATCGCGTACGGTTATACCCTGCGCCATAGAAATCTGTACACCAGCAGGCTGACGTTCTACACGGCCAATATCGTGAATCAAACAGTCGTCCACTATCCCATCAGCAGGGTAATTACTTGTCTTAGGTCCGGGCGTACGGTCTATCTTAGACAAGTCGTTTGTTTCGTGATATTCAAATAAAGGATCACGCACAGCATTAGGATCACCAACGAAACAAACACCGCTGGCGCCAGTAGCATGAATATGACAGCCTTTCACCAAGGTGTTGCGATTGTAATTGTTTACAAAAATGGCATTCCCCCCCACTTGATCAAATTCCATATCCAAAATCTGCACATTTTCGGTACCCGTCAACATAAAAGCACC
>DHQI01000061.1:0-22962 GCA_002408065.1 Bacteroidales bacterium UBA5342 | reverse complement strand
CCACCACGATAGATGGCCCAGTCGGAACGTAAAAGTGGCTCTTTACAATCCATAAAAGTACGGGCCGCATGCCTTACCACAAAGCCTTGAAAGGTGATGTGTTTTACAGGGGCTTTTTCTGTGCCTTCAAACTCTACCAAATGACGTAAACGCACCACTTCAACCTTAGCGTTAGAAAGCTCAACACCCTTCTCAGGCATATAATACAAGGTATTGCTTTCTGCATCGTGAAACCACTCGCCCGGTGCATCTAACTCTTCGAAGATGTTTTCCACCATACGGAAATCGGAATGCATCCCCATCTTACGGTTATTTTGCCATCCGCCTTCATAAGTTACCTTACCATTATCATCTTTGCCAGTAATCATGTAATGATAACCTCCCCAACGGCTACGGTGCATCGCATGAATGTATCCTCCTTGGGGATTTTCCCAATTTGCTGCCCTTTCTTTCGAAAACGCATCGGCGGCATAACCTTGATAAGCTGCAGTTTTTTTATTCGCATCATAATTAGGGTAACGCGCCATACGTTGGTTTTGCCCATTAATAAAAAGCTGGTCTATCGCTAGACCGGTGGGAGTTGTTGCTTGAAAAATACCCTCTTTGTATTCGTTCCATTCTAATTCAAGAAGAGCACCACCACTGAGCACAGCTCCACTTTCATTAATAGCTTTGTAAGTGACAGGATATTTCTCACTTCCAGAATCCTCGGCTTTAAAGAGCAATGTTTCGGATAAATAATACACCCCATCAGCGACGTGAATGTTTACAGCTTCTTTGCCAGCATATTTTCTGGCTGCATCTTGAGCTGCGGATATCGTGGCAAAAGGTTTCTTTTTATTTCCTTTATTCGTATCCTTACCTGTTGGACTTACGTAAAAATCAGCAGCCTGAACAAGCAAAACCGATAGTAACAATGCTATCGTTAAAACTATGTTTTTCATATTTCTCATTTCCTCTAAAGACCTAATTTAAACACTTTGCTTCCATAATTACGCACAGCAGTAAACGTAACTGTTTCTCCTTTAAACTTTATCAACAGCTGTTTTAAATCTTGAATATTGCTCACATTCTCACCATTAAGCTTTTGAATGATCCATGTTTCAGCCAAACCTGCCTCAAGCCACATTTGCCCCTTAGCAGCATCTATGGAGCGGATAAAGCACCCCGAATTATAACCTCCAGAAGCATCAATCAAATCGGGGTCATCACCGATGTTAACAAACAAAGCTCCCTTCACATTTTCTTGCAAAGCCTCTTTCGTTTCAGCGCTATTCTTATCCGTATATTCACCAAGCAGTAGTGTTTGTAACCAACTTGGATATTCGACTTTCGCGACTTTATTAAACTGCGCCTCATTAACAAAACCAATCGCGTGACCTTCTGCATCAAACGACTGTGCTTTCACCAAAGTTGTCCCCTTTAGTATGAGTTTTTGGGTGTAGATAGATGATTGATTGTCGGGCGTAGAACCATCGGTAGTATAACGCAAAGTGCCATTAGGTTTCATACGCTTATCGGCTACAAGCTCTACAGCTATTTCTTCAGCAAAATCAGCACCTAAAGGTAAGATACGGGTCATCTCGTGGCCAAACTCATCCATTGGGAAGTTTTTAAAACCCAGCTTTAAAGCGGGTGAGTTTTCGCTTAAGCGGTAGTCTCCGTCTTGTGGATTGACAAACAGTGGATCGGCAATGACAGCATTGAGGTCATAGCCCTCATCTTGCCATTGTTCAAAGGATTTCCCTTTGATAATTTCCGGCGATTCTTTAAAATTAATATTCCAATACAGGTTATAATCGTAGTTATTGCTCCACTTGGTGTTTGAAGGCAAGCGTACCGGACGAGCAAATTGCTTTGTCGGCGTCCCTTTGCCAGGCACAGCGCCAGAAATCACAAAAACATTTTGATAGATCTCATCCTCAGACTCTTCGGGCCACACATGCCATCCTAAAGGTACTGCACTGACGGTGATATTGTTGTACACTTTCCGCATCATACCATCACGTAACTTAATGGTAGATCCGAGGTTAAGGTTGTTGTATATTTCATAGTTGCTAGAGCCATCATCCAAATCGATGGTCCAGTTGCCGGCACTGACTGATTTTCTGTAATTGGCAATTCTATTATTGCGAATAACGACCTTATCAATGGCATCAAGTAGCGTCAATTCTTTCTTAAAAGAAGCCGCTGAGCCATCTCCACCGAGCCACTGTCTTTCTCGTCCCCAGGAGTTAAAAGGACCGTGCTCACCGGTTTCGCGCACCGTTTCCCAAATGTCGCAATACTCTACAATATGTCCACCCCAAGTGCCATCGTTGATGCAAATACCCGCTCTTGGACAATTGTATATGGTATTATGCGATACCCTTATCTTGTGACTCATCGAGATATAAACGCCTGCTACTTGTTTGCCCATATCCCCAAAATCGTGCATCACACAGTTCTCTACCACACAGTTTTTAGGATAATCCGGCGTTTTAGGTCCAGCCTCTAAGTCCATACCTTGGCGCATCTCATTCCAATCCTTTCCATCAATTTCTTTATCGTCCCAGGTTTGATAAAAACGAACGGCTTCGGGCGAGCCCACAATGCAAACCCCGCTTTCGCCCGTATGAACAAAGCGACAATTGCGCACAGCATTATTACGGTTGTAGGCACTCATAAACACGCCATTACCACCCAAAAACTCGAAGTTACAATCTTCTACAGAACAGTCTTCTACACCCTCCATATACACGGCACCACCACGGTGAATAGCCCAGTCGCCACGCGCCACAGGCTCATACTCTTCCATAAAAGTGAAGGTACTATGTGTGAAAGTAAAACCTTTAAAGTGGATATTAGAAACGACATTTTCCTTGTCACCCATCAACTGGATAAGATCCTTGACCACGGGCACTTCTATTATCGCATTTTCTAAATCAAGAACAGCATTAGGATAGTAATACAGTTTATTGGTTTTTTGATCTAAAAACCATTCTTCAGCCACATCTAATTCTTCAAAAACATTATCGATGTAGTACCATGATGCTTTATCACCTTTTCCGCCTATACCGTGAATACGTTGTAGTTGCCATCCTCCCTCGCCAAGGTATACTTTGTTATCTTTTCGATCCACACGCTTGATACGGTACTGCATATTTCCCCAGTTGTGGCTCTGAAAAGCGTGTACGATACCTGTCTCAGGATTTTTCCATTTGTTTTTAGAAAAAGATTCCGAGTCATACGAAAACCACTCATCGTAACGGTGGTTGGTACCGCCTGTCACCTTGAGGTAGCCTTTTCCTCCACGGATAGGGTTTTCGTAATCATAATTGGGAAAGCGGGCACGCACCTTTCGCTCACCATTGACAAACAATTGATCGAAAGCCAGACCCTCTGGCACTTCTGTGACATAGATACCAGGTTTGTATTTCCTCCAATTCAATTGATCCAGCACCTTAGAACCCTTTATTTTCACTTCAGCTCCAGGCAATGCGGAAAAAATAATCGGACATTCCTCTGTGCCAGAATACTCAGCATCGAGCATAATACTTGATGTGATATGATAGTCCCCCGGAAAAAACCAAACATTAACAGCTTCTTTTCCTGCAAAGTTCTTAACTTCAATCAATGCCTTTGCAATAGTCTCAAAAGGCTGCTCCTTACTACCAGGGTTTGAATCGCTACCAGAGGTAGATATATAAATATCTTTTGCAAAGATCAGATTTGCTACACAGCATAATACTATTAAAAACTTAACTTTCATTATTCTAAAAATTAATTATTTCTGTATCAATGTAACAGGATTATCCACCCATCCAGCAGGACGGTTATTGGCTTTTATATCCGCTTTAAACGCTTTGATGTATTGCAACAACTTTTCAGTAATGTCACCATTGCCCTCCAACACATTTTTCGTTTCAGAGATATCCTCAGCTAAATTGTACAAAGCCACAGCGCTATCGCCTTCCACGTGCAATTTCCAATCGCCGGAACGCGCCGCTTTCAAGGCATTTTTTTGATGATAAAAAATAACTTCGTGAGGGCTTTTTTCTTCACCAAGCAGTACCGGCAGAATGTCTTTACCATCCAGTACACGGTCTGTAGGTATTTCAGCACCAGCTATCTTGGCAAAAGTGGGTAGAATATCCATTGCTGTCATTATCTCATCTGAAACTTGTCCCGCTTGTAATTTTGAAGGCCAACGAATTATTGCCGGAACACGAACTCCTCCTTCATAAAAACTACCTTTATTCCCCCTTAATGGCAAAGCACAACCCGTTTTAGCCACAGGGCCATTGTCGGAGGTAAATAGCACAATGGTATTATCATCAATACCACAGCGCTTCAAGCTTTCTAAGATCTGTCCTACCGACCAGTCTATTTCATTAATGACATATTTGTAAAGCTTATCTCGGCTTTTATAATCAATATAGCCTTCTTCTTGAGCCAGCTTTGCTTTTACTGCCTCTGGCGCTTCTCTTCTAAATTCTTCGGAAACATACAGTGGACGATGTGGAGCAGGATGTGGTAAATAGAGGAAAAAAGGTTCTTCTTTATTCTCCTCGATAAACTGCACTGCACGTTCCGTTAGGCATTTGGTGATGTGGTCGCAATCAGGATTTTTTTCTATCACCGTTTCCCCATCTAAAAGTGGCAAAGGTGAGAAATCAAATTTCTTATTATTCTGGTGATAAGGAGAAATATCGTAGCTGTATGGCAGACCAAAAAACTCATTGAAGCCCTGACGTGTAGGCAAAAATTCAGGCTGGTCGCCTAAGTGCCATTTCCCCACCATACCCGTTTTATAACCCGCAGTTTTTAACACTTCAGCAATGGTGATTTCATCCGGGTTCAATCCTTTCTTATCGCCATCGAGCAAGACTGCAAAACCATCACCAACAGCCATATCTATGCGAATAGGGTAAGAACCCGTCATCAGTGCAGCGCGGGACGGCGTACAAAGCGGTGCTCCCATATAAAAGCTGGTCATCTTGATCCCTTCAGCTGCCATCCTATCCAAGTTTGGTGATTGGATGTTGGGAGAACCAAAGCAGCCCAAGTCCTGGTAGCCTTGGTCATCGGTAAAGATGATAATAAAGTTAGGTTTTTCAGCTTGGAGACCTAAGCAAAAAAGCTGCGCTAATATGAGGATTTTAAGTTTAAGCATTTCTTGATTGAAACAAATTCAATTTAAGTCAAAGTTAAAAAGACTTTGCAAATTTGCTCAAATCGCAACAAAGCTGGTATAAGATATTAATCTGTGGCTATGAATTATTATTCACTGGCTTATTTAATCATTGCTAACACAAGGTAAACCAAGGGCAAACTATAATACATTACAATCTCATCTTCAACACCTAAAAAACATGTTGAGCGAAACCTATCTCAGCTCTTTTTATAGCCATAAGCACTAGATTTTTTGAACCCTCCTCATGTAGAAACAACTCAAATTTATTTCTAACACTCAAGCATATTTGGATTACTTTTGATCCTATTGAATCAATCACTACAATAAGCTTTTCAACATTTTTAAGAAGGAAATTCGCTGACAAAAGCTCCTTAATAGAGATATAGTAGCAACAAAACAGAGCAAATGCACTGGTGTATTAGATTCCAAAAACCAAGATACCAGCCTGACAAGCATTTGCACTTAATATACTAATCTACAGTAGGAACACTTCCCCACCAGTTGTTACCGGGATCAAACTCATCGGATAGCATTTGTTGACGCTGCAACTCCAGAGCTTTCATTTTCTTAGTTTCTAAATTCTTAAGATACTTCGCCTGAGCTTCTACACTGTACTCGGGGTCGAATGTGGCAAATTTTGCATTAACAGATGCCAGATAATCAAACAGCTCCTTGTGCAAAGCTTCTACCTTTTCAGGATATTGAGCGGCCAAATCAGTCGTTTCACTCACGTCATCTTTTAAGTTATACAGTACATCCACATCATCTTCATAGAAATGAATCAGTTTCCAATCGCCACGTCGAATGATGGACGAAGGCTCACCTCCTTGATTACCATAATGAGGGAAATGCCAGATTAATGGTCGTTCGGCTAATTTTTCACCTTTCAGCAAGGGCAGCAAACTGATCCCGTCGTTATGTTCCTGAGACAATAAATCACCACCGGCCAAATCCAATAGCGTAGGGTAAAAATCGGCTCCCGTTACCGGGTAATCAATCTTCTCTCCTGATTTGGAAAGTCCCGGCACCTTGATAAAATAAGGTTCTCTAAAGCCCCCTTCGTACTGATATCCCTTACCTGCACGCAAAGGAGCATTGCAAGTTGAGAAATTATCGCCCGCTGCTACGCCACCGTTATCACCGGTGAAAACGACGATTGTATTATCGTCCAGGCCTAAGTCATCAAGCGACTTTAGTACCAGCCCTACGGCATCATCCATTTGTTCTATGAGTCCGGCATACACAGGATTATCTTGCTGCTGACGCATCGGCATATACTTCGTCATTTCAAAACCCTTCTCTTTAGCTGTCAAGCCCATAGCCTCAGCCTTATCACGGTATTTGCGCCATTTCTCTTCTGTAGTTTGGATAGGAGAATGCACAGCATAAAACGAGAGATAAGCAAAAAAAGGCTGATCAGGCTGCGCTTTACTGTGTTGTTTCATAAACTCCACCGTTTCATTAGCTAAGCGCAATGAAAGATTTTCACCATCGGTGCCATCTTCAAGATTCGGATTTTTATAAGGTGAAAAATAGCCACCGCGCGGGCCACCACTTTCATAGCCTCCTTTGTTGATATCAAAGCCATGATCCTGCGGCCAAGAGCCTACATCACCAAGGTGCCATTTACCAGCAAAGAAGGTTCTGTACCCGACTTGTTTCAGTGCTTCAGGCATAGTGATATAATCAAGGTCAAGATGATGCGCATAGTCCGCCGGTAACATCTTGGTGTATTTTTTTCTTTTGCGCCAAGCCTCACCCGATGGAGAACCAATATGCACCGTAATATCATGACGGGCTGTGAATTTCCCACTCATAATACTGGCACGCGACGGGCTACATACCCGACTGTTGGCATAGCCATTAGTAAAAACAGTACCTTCTTCTGCAATGCGGTCGATGTTGGGCGTTTCGTAATACGCGCTGCCCATACAGCTGAGATCAGTGTAGCCCAGATCATCGGCCAATATGAATAGGATATTGGGTTGTTTGTCGGATTTGCCTGAGGGGGCACAAGCGGCCATTATCAGGCTTAAGATGGTTATGAATGATATATTTTTCATCTGTTTGTTATAAGTTTTTATTTGCCAGATAGCCTGTTTGTCATTTGCGTATGTGAGAAACCAATTCTCATGGCTCTTTTCATTAGATGTAATCTATATTTTTAATTCAAATAGGGGTTTGACACCCTATAACCCGGTCTTTCATTTTTTCTTGATAAAAAACGAAACATTATTTCAATTGATTATTGAAATAACTGTCAAGCAGAAAAAATGCTACCAACGCTCTCTTAACTTTTTTAACGCCTTGCGTATTACTGCTACTTCAGGCTAAAAGTTAATTCACGCCAACACACGCCCGCCTTTTCTGCAAGGCCTACGCTCCAGTTCTTCGTTTAGAAGCTGCGCCTCTATAACTCTGCTGATATAAATTCACCCGTCACATTTACCTCTAATACGAATCATAATCGAACCACCCCGTGGTTCATCGATATACGTCAAATTTTATTTTCTACTATAATCGAACCGCTCTGCGGTTCCTCTTTACATAGTTAAAACAATAGCACTCCTATTCTACTTCTGTCACTTCAAAAACGGCACTTTCGAGTGGTCTTCTGAGGTTAACCCACAGGCCACGGTTCATTAACAGTTCGCCTGAAACCAATTGATTATTAACTGATATGTGTGCATTTTTACCGTCCATATTGATTTCTTGAATACGGTAAACAGATGCCGGATTGAGTCCTTGCATTTTGACCACACAGCGTTCGTTACGGCGGTGATGCTCATGACTATAAACCATCAATATAGCTTTGTCCTTAGAAGGAGACACATAGTTTATGGCCGCATAACCATCCTTATCATAAGGAGAGAGCAAGCGGTACAAGTCACCAAATTGAATCACTGGTCTTATCGCTTTGTATTTTTCAATGGCTGCTTTAGCAAAGGCCAATTGTTTTTCATTCAAATCATCAGGGCGCAGCTCCATACCCAGGCGACCACCCATAGCTACATCAAAACGAAACTTAAGTGAAGTCTCGCGTTTAGTCTGATGGTTAGGCGATTTGGTCACGTGTGCTGCTGTAGCAATTGGTGGGTAGAAATGGTTCGTTCCCCATTGGATAAACAAACGCTCATAGGGGTCGGTATCATCACTGGCCCAGAATTCGTGCGTGTGTTTCATAGAAGCGAAATCTACACGTCCACCTCCCGATGCACAAGCCTGAAAAATGGTATTAGGGTATTTCTCTTCTAAACGCTTAAGCACAGATTCCAAACCCTTGGTATAATCAACATATAGGTGAGATTGAGCCTCTTTTCCTAAATATGTAGAGCCAAAATTCTGTAAATGTCGGTTAGCATCCCATTTCACATAGGCTATTCTTGGATGAGAACTTAAAAGATTATCCACCACATCGAAAACAAATTCCTGAACCTCAGGGTTAGACAAATCAAGCAAGAGTTGGTTGCGCTCCAGGAGCATTTCACGATCGTTCATACGCTGAACGATCCATTCCGGGTGTTTTTCGGCCAGTTCACTTTTAGGATTTACCATTTCGGGTTCCACCCAAATACCAAAACGCATACCCTGAGCTTCAGTATGATCAATTAAATCATCAATTCCTTCGGGTAGTTTTTTCTCATTGACCTGCCAGTCGCCCAGTCCGGCTTTAGCACTGTTTCGAGGGTATTTATTACCAAACCATCCGTCGTCTAGAACGAAAATCTCCACGCCCATTTCGGCAGCGCCTTCCATCATTGATTTTAACTTGGCTGCATCAAAACTAAAGTAGGCACCTTCCCAACTGTTAAGCACTATAGGGCGCCATTCATCGCCTGCTCTCAGGTTATATCTACGGGCCCAACGGTGCAAATTGATTGATGCTTGATTCTTTCCTTGATTGCTGTAGGTAAGAATCATACGAGGCGTCTCAAAACCCTCGCCCTTAGCCAGTTTATAGTTGGAGGCAAAAGGATTAATGCCAGCAATCATCTGGCAACGTTCCTGGTCATCGACCTGAAAAGCCAAACGAAAATTACCAGACCAGGCCAAGGCTCCTGCCACCACTTCTCCGGCATTATCTTGGGCCTCCGCCCCTAAGGATAGCATAAAAGCGGCATTTTCATACTCAGTTGTTCTTACGCCTCGCTTTGTTTCTATGGTTTTCACCCCATTAGTCAATCGCTCCTGAGTCATCATCATTTCTTTTTGATGACTGCCGTAACAATGTGTCAGATAATATTCCTGTGCTTTGAAACCAATGGCAGAGGAGGCATACTGCGACAGTTCTACACTGCCTTTTTCACCATTGCGAATATGAACCCATTGCTCAATAATGTTCTCTTCCGTATAGGCTTTGAAGTGCAAGTCAATATAGCATTCTTGCATCTGATCTTTTAAATGTATAACGGTTGTTTGCACATTGCCATCTGTATCCTGAGTAAAGGAATCAAAGTACAAGTCAGTCGCCATACTACCATCAGCGTGTGTCACCATCAGTGCAACTTCATCATTCTGTCCATTGCCAAAACTAGGGTAAGCTTCATTAAAGATGGTGGCCATATGCTCTATACCCTTGGCGTTTTTAATACGCATTCCATAATGAGCCTGCACTAATTTCTGCTTTTTAGTGACCTGAAAAATTAAGGAATTATCCTTTGTTTGAATATGAATATGCTGTGCATTCATACCTGCTGTCATCAGCAACAATAACAATATTAACCGTGTTTGCTTTAGCATAATATTTTTTATAGCTATTGAAAAATGATTATTATCAGAATCATGCAAATATCGTGTAAAGCTCTTTGTGCTTATGTAACATATCAATCTAGTCATATTAAAAATTACCCCTGTAGTACTGGTGTACGGATAAAATGAAGCTATTCTAAGATTTGCAGCTGCAAGATAGTTATAATTCACACCTCGAATGATATCTACCATCATCAAAATGATTTCTTACATTCATAATCCATGAATAGCCTTTCATTTGTCATTACAAAAACCAAGTGAATCATCCCGGACTTAAAAATTTAGTGTTGCAGAACGAATAAATGATCAATATATCATTCTTTAATTTTTAACCTTAAAATCTTAATACTATGAAAAGAATTATCTCTTTAGTCAGTTTTATTATTGCTATGGCTCTTAGCCTGCAAGCCGAAACAGTTAACTACTACGTAAGCACAACAGGTAGCGATGCCAATGATGGTTTGAGCTCTGAAAATGCTTTGGCTACAGTTGATTCTGCCATTGCTTATATCCACGATGATTTTGCCGGTGGCACCAACAATGACTTCACCATTAACTTTGGAGAAGGAACATTTGAAGCTGCAAATATTGCTATAGCTAACGGCAGCCAAGCCTTTAGCCTAAGCTTAGTAGGAGAAGCAGCCGACAAAACTACATTAACCTCTTATATCGATTCTGCTGGTGTTATCCCGAATGCCTACTTGTTCACTAAACTTGTAGCTGAAAACACTAACCTTAGTTTGAGTATAAAAAATCTTAAAGTCTCTAACTATGGCTTTAATACCGGATCAAAAAACCATGGCGGTATCTTCTGGAACTGTACGGACAATAATCTTCCTGCTGCTGAAGGAGAGGTAAACCTATCAATCGATGGCTGTATTATTGAAGATATTGTTAGCAACAATGGCGCTATCTGTAGATCTAATAAGGCGGGTACTGTTTTCACCATGACCAATACCTACCTTAATCACATCACAACACTTTGTCATAACAATAGATTCCATTCTCCACTCTATTTCTACGATGGTGCAAAGGCAACTATTGAAAATTGTGTATTTAACAATTTTGTAAAGGATCATAATAACCAAAATCAACAGGTAAACGCAGCACATCCTGCTATTATACTTGGAGCTCAAACCAGAAATGGAACGGCTGCTACTGAAGTAACATTTGTTAATAATACCATCATTAATGACTCTATCATTAACACAAGCAAACTAAAGAAAGATGACTGTATGGTTAAATTTCAATCGTCAGATGATGGGCAAAATAATGACCCGGCAATAGCCCCTACATTTTCATTTGCTAACAATCTCATTATTTCTGAGGTAAAAACCTATGAAGGCGCTGCTGTTGACGGTTTAACGACCCGAACACGCACTACAGTACTCACTTTCGCCTCAGATGGCTGCCCTGAAATAACTTGGACTAACACCTCCAACAACATTTTCCAAACCAACTCAGGCCTTGAAGAAACAGGCAATACTATCAACGATGCTATGACATACGGATCGACAGAAATAGCGTTTGAGATGGATGGATTCTTGCCAAAAGTGCTTACTGCAGACAATGGCTTGATGTATGTAAAAGCAACAGGTGCTGCTGTAGCTGGAATGGGCTTAGCGACTGTAGCCCCTGAAACAGACATCACGGGTACTACACGTAGTACGACTGCCCCTTGGATTGGTGCTTACGAAGAAGGTGAAACTTCAGCATTACAATCTACTGAAAGTGCGCAAATAAGCCTATACCCTAACCCTGCTACAGATGTAATATACGTTAAAGGAGACATTGCTCAATTGGCTATTTACAGCCTTACCGGCCAATCTATGGGTACTTTCCCAATCGTCAACAAACAAGTTAACGTAAGTAATCTGTCACAAGGCATTTACCTTGTCAACAGCATGGATGCTAATGGCCTTAGCATTGAAACGACTCAACTGGTTAAGAAATAAAATCAGTAGCCTGAAGTTTGATGAAGGTCAGTTCACAATTGTGAGCTGGCCTTTTTTTTCGAAATATTAATCAGGTGGCAGATGATCGACCCTGTCAACTCCATTTACCTAAAAACACAAAAAATAGACTACCAGAATGATTTCCACCATCCCAAAAAAGATTTCTTATACTATCTCCTATTATAATCCCTGTTATTTGTTATTGTAAAAAAGGAAAGAGCGCGAATAGCTTTTTCGCATCTCCTTTTCTTTGAAAAATGTATTTTTATCTAACCTCAAAAATCGATTAATTATGAAAAAGATTATCACTGTAATCTATTTGATTAGCTTAACGCTAATGGCCAATGCACAAACGACTTATTATGTAGAAACCGATGGAAACAATGCTAATGATGGACTATCTGAGGCTACTGCTTTTGCTAGTATCCAAACAGCATTAGATTCAATTAGATCAACTTTTCTTGCGGATCAAACCAAGCTCGATTACAGCATCCAAGTAGGGGAAGGAACATTTACAGAGAGTGGTCTTAACATCTTAAATGGCCAAAAAGCTATGAATATCACCATTCAAGGTGAAAGCGCAGCTACCACTATTATTCAAGGAGTTGATGCGCCTGATGGGACTTTTCGAAGAATGTTTAATAATCCAGCTGCTGGCAATAAAAACTTATCATTGACATTTAATGACTTTACAGCAAAAAATTATGGTGGGAATAATGATTGGACTTCAACCAATGGTATTTTTGTATTGAGTCAAGCGGGTCAAAAACTCTATGCCAACCGCTGTGTTTTCTCAGACATTAAAGTGAGAGCAACGGGTATAACAGCAGTTTTACACTTATGTAATCTGGCATTTACAGATTGTTCTTTTATCAATATTAACTCTGGTACTGGTACTGCCATAGCTGTTACACGTAGCAGATCTGTAGATGTAAAAAACTGTGTTTTCATTAACTGTTCAAAAGACTACTCTGCCAGTGGAAACGGCGTTGCAACTACCGATGACAATTACGTTGGTTTTATTATGAATGTCCGTCCTCAAAATGACTGGAGATCCAACTATGTGACCTTCGTTAATAACACTATAGTTGACAGCAAAGTCCTAAATGCAGACCTCTTGACAACTAAAAATGACATCCAATGTCCTTTATATTTTGCGAACCCCCTTGAGAGTGGTAAGACAACAGGCGGACGTATTGATCTTACTTTTGCTAACAACATTGTTTCTGGTACTACCTATGCTGGCTATACTAATCCTGAGTATTTGGATATTAATATTGATGCTACAAAAATTGATCAAACAGCTAATAGTATCAACTTCTCAGATTGCAGCAATAATATATTGCATTCAGCTGATGTCGACTTCCCAGCAGGTAGCACTATAAATAATGCCTTAAGCTATACCTCTCCTGAACTCGATTTTATAATGGACGGTGCTGAGCTGGATAGAGATACCACCACAACAGGAGTTGTATATGTTACAGCAAAAGGTACTTCTATTGTAGATGCCGGTTTAGCTTCTGTACAAACAGCAAATGATATCAACGGTGTACTACGTACAGCAACAGGTGGCGATATAGGTGCCACAGAATATATGCCTGAAGGTGCTCAATATATTCAATTCGATGATTTATCTAGTATAAAATTTTCAGAAGCAACAGCTATCACCTTATCGGCAACTGCAAGTTCTGGATTGGCTGTCTCCTTTGCAAGTTCTGACAATAGTGTAGCTACAGTCTCAGGCAATACATTAACACCAGTAGGTATTGGTCGAGTAACAGTTACTGCCAGCCAAGCTGGTGACGCCACATATGATCCAGCTGAAGACATCTCACACGATTTGTATTTTGCGCCAGATAATGTAGTTCTTTATATCAGCACAAGTGGTGATGATAGCAATGATGGACTGAGTGAAGCCGAAGCTATTGCTACAATTAATGGAGCTGTTTCTATCGCTCAGGAATTATTTGATGAAGCAGACTGTAATGACTTTACATTAAACATTAGTGCTGGTACATTTACAACAGAAGATGCAGCAATGTTTACATTTATAAACAATTCTATGCCTGTAAGTTTTGTGTTTAATGGTGCAGGTGCAGATCAGACTGTACTGCAAGGAGGAGATACGTATCCATCAAATGTACGTTTTGCTGGCACAACTAGCGCGAGTGACAGTTTAAGCCTATCTTTCAATTCTCTTACTTTAGACAATTTCACTAACAATAATAGCGGAGGTTTCATTAACCTTGAGCAAACAGACTGTCCTGGAGTGTCACTATCATTTGATGAATGTAACATCTCACGCTTGATGGCTAGACAAGGAGCACTAGTAGTTTGCAAGTCACAAACAAGCATCTCAATTACTGATTCATACATTGAAGCAATGGAAACCAGAGATAACGGCTGGATCGGTGGAGCTATTGAGATGCAAAGAGGTGATTTAACTATTACCAACAGTGTATTTAATGGCAACTATGCAAATCGTAACAACAAAAACCCTGGAACCAATAGAGTTGCTGCCACTATTGCACACTTTCAACCTTCTACAGGCGTAATTAATGCCACCATTATTAATAATACTTTTATTTCTGATTCTGTAGTAAATTCTGGGACTAATAGCAATGAGCATGCTACATTTGCAATTATTGCAAACGCAAATAATGCCTTTAATGCAACTATTGCTAACAATATTTTTATTGGTGCAACTACTGATAACGCACCTTACCAAAATATATATCTTTCTGCTTCAACAAATGTAAATTTCACAACAAGCACTAATAATGTTATGAATTCTCATTCGGGATTTGTAGATGCAGGTAATGACAGCAGCTCATTGTACACCTACACCTCTCCAGAAATCAACTTCATAATGGATGGAGACTACCCGGAGATCTTTACAACAGACAATGGCGTAAAATATGTAAATGCTCAGGGAAGCAGTGTAAAAGCCTTAGCTTTAGCCAGTGTCGCTCCAGAGTTTGATATTGATGGAAATCAACGATCTACAACAGCTCCTTGGATTGGGGCATATGAAAAAGTTAATGTGCCATCGATTTTAGCAAAGGCTACTACAAATACGCTTATATTATATCCTAACCCTGCTAGCCAAGTGGTTTACATTAAAGGTGATGTAGCCAGAGTCGAGCTTTACAATATTGCAGGACGCTTAGTTCAATCTTCTGTTATAGAAGCTGCAAACATCGATGTATCAAGCCTTTCAAATGGCATTTACTTTGTAAAATGTCAAGATGAATCTGGTGCAACGATTGCCACAGAACGTTTGATTAAGAAATAATCAATTAGATTGATTATATATTTAAGAGGTTCTCACTTATGGGAACCTCTTTTTTTGTGCTTAAGTGATAGATTATTTAGATGTACCATAGCGAAGTGCAAGATCTCTAGCCTGGGATGGAATCCGATGTTATTAAACTAAGCTATTACACCCCTCACTCACCCCCATCCCCTAAAGGAGTCACCGCGCGGTGAGCCCTTTAGGGCATTGAGGGGCAAGCGAGGGGCGTTGAATTCTAATCATTTTCCCAAAACTTAATGACATTGGGATGCAATCCCGTGTATATGACGTATATAGTTCAAAACGCCGTCTATGAATACATAAAACCGTGAAGCTATCACGGCGATTTCAAGCAGAGGTATCTATTTACCCAAACGCTAATGATGCCTATGGTCAAATGATGTTTACGCTACGTGTTGATATATCTAGTCGTATTTACCGTGACTTATCACCCACAGTTACGACACTATCAATCCTTCAGAGACTTAACCTTAAGAAAAGTTCTCCAGCGGAATGCTTCTTGTTTGTTTTGAAAATGATTTTAATGGATATACGGTAGTTTACAGGTAATGGCAAATAACATTGCTGGGACTATTTAATCCGCATTTGAAAATAGGCGTTATGAAAATTGCCTTTTTTCAGCGTTAAAAATTTTTGACTGTTTGAGGACGTTAGGACGAGTTTTAAAAAATTTAGCTGAATAAAGACAATTTTTAGCATATTTTCTCAAGCGGCGGCGTTTTTGCTTACTTTTTGCGCTGTAGCAAAAAGTAAGTGCAGGGGTATGGGGCTGCACAAGCCCCAAACGAGTAACATACCTACAAACTACCGTATAGGCATAATGATTTTAAAGAAAAAAAGAATATAAACAAAAAAAGCCTGTTTGAGGTTCTACAAGAACACACAAACAGGCTTTATAACTTCCTCCTTTACAGAAGGTGATCAGATCTTAGGCATTATTCCTTGATAAACTTGTAACAATGCACTTTGTCTTGCTCTTTATCATATAGGCGGATAAAGTAAATGCCTTTGCTTAAGTTCGCCACATTGACGTTATTACCTTCACCATTGAGGAGTACAGCGCCATTGCTTGAGTACACCTTCCACAGAGGCTGCTGTGTACCCGATATATTCAAGCTTGTAGATACAGGGTTAGGAAATAAAGCTATAGCAACATCAATACTTTGCTTAGGAATACTGGTTGCTAACTCATTGTAAACAATAGCATCGATATAAGGACCACCTACTTTAGGGTTTTGTATTCTAAACACATTTTGCCCTGACTTGAACTCTACTTCTACCCCGTAAAGTGCCCAATGGTTACCCCACGAAGCAGTCTTTGTTAATACCGCTGCATTTTCTAAGGTGTCCCCATTCATCGAGATAGTAACGGTTCTATTTGCACCACAACTGTATCGTACAAAGATAGTATCAGTCATAGCCTCTCCTGGATTTGTAATATTCCACTCCACATAACCTTGCGTATTTTGTCCGAAATTAAGAAAACCGGTACCGGTAAAATCAGAGCCTGCCGTTATTACACTGGCACCACTAAATGTCGCTTCCTCAGCTTCTTTACTCTCAGTTACAGGATCTTCTTCCTCTTCCTCCTCTTCTTCCACATCTGAAAAACTAATTTGATCGAGGTAAGCACCACCTGATCCCGGGTTTTGCAACTTAATGGTATTAGCACCACGTAATATGGTCACTTTTACGGAGACCTCACTCCAGTGATTTCCCCAAGATCCAGTAGCAGGCAGGGTCAAAGCACTGGCTACAGTTACATCGTTAACAATCACATTTATTGTTCTGGCTCTACCACAGCTGTATCGGATATTAAGCATCTGATCCATCTCATCACCATCATTTTCTTTGTACCATTGTACATAGCCTTGATTTGTGCTTCCAAAATCTAGAAAACCAGTGCCATTCCAACCCGTATTGCTGGTCAGGATAACAGCTCCGGTAAAGACAGCATCTTCGGCTTGTTCACTTGTAGGATCAGCAGCCGAAGAGCCCGGTAGCGGATCATTAAAGTAAAAACCTTCGTCATCTGCAAAGCGCTCTGTAAGCATAAGTGCTTCTTCACCATCCACCACAACTAAGGCATTGACTGTTGTGCCTAGAGTGATGTTAAAATCACCTGAATAAAGTGTTGAAGAAGTCGTAGGCGTACTACCATCGGTCGTGTAATAAACCTGTATGTTTGGATTTATTTCAGCACCTCTAAGGTTGAGAATTTTAGCATCTATCGAAATCATATTCGACGTCAACAGCTTCTTTTCGCCCATAATAGCTGCCGCAAGGAGGTTAACATCACCGTCTTCTCCTGTGGTCTCGATAAAGGCACGAGTAAGACCGAAAAATCCGATACGGTTGTTCACCCCATAGTGCGCTTCTACGTCTACAGGGCTACCATTGCCCAAAGCACGTATTCTGGCTGGCCCTATCACTTTAAAGAAAGTGCGGTTTTCACCGTAAGGGTAGAAATTACCCAGTGAATCTTGAGCAGACACTCTCACCTGAACATTATCTTTTCCGCTATCGGCTAAAGCGATGCCATCTACACTTAAGCTATTCTGAGCCGGACGATAAGCACTCTTCACAGAATCTTCGACCACTGGCTGGCCATCCTTATACCCTACTACTTTTAGGGTACCACGTTGCCACAATACATCCCACTCACATTGCATATCATCTTGGGTAGTGCCTGGCGTTTGTTTGCCCAATGATTCACCCTCAAAAAACAGCTCTACCTCATCACAGTTAGAATAGACCCAAACAGGAATTTCAACCGTATCACCCATTACAGGGTGAGTCCAGTGTGGTAATATGTGTACCATTGGCTCTTCTGTCCATTGGCTTTGGTAAAGGTAAAACAAGTCCTTTTCAAAGTTTGAAAGGTCAATAGCACCACCATTAAATGCTTTAAAAGGCCAACCGCCATGCACATAGCTAGCTTCTCCTATATAGTCATACCCTGTCCAGCGAAAAGCGCCGGAGAAATAGTCGATATCACGAATTTGCTCAATGTGTCCGCGCGATGTAGAACGCACATAAGCATTATCGTAACTAGAATTAAATACTTTCTTAACGGCTCCTCTATCTTCATGAGTTACATAATCATGACGGAAAATTTCAGTTTCCGTTAGGTTTTCTGTTTCCTTTACACTCGTGTTTAATCCATCACGGTACCATGTATGCGTACGGTAATAGCCGCGCACCTGCCAAGTATGGGTATTTTCGGTACCCACAATAGGCTTAGTACCTCCCTCTAAAGCTTCGACATAACCAATGCGCTCACTGGCACCATTGTAACCAACAACATCCATATAGTCGCTTCCTGAATGCCCTGAAGTCACCAAACGGGTCGGGTCTATTTCTTTACATTTCGCCACCAACTGCTGTGCATAGGTGTTTCCACTGGTCTCGTTACCCACACTCCAGATGATAACAGAAGGGTGGTTACGGTCACGCTTCACCCAAGCCTCAGTATCAATCAAAAACCATTCGGCAAAATGATAACGACCATAGTCATGTGCTGCTTTTTTCTTCCAGCCATCAAATATTTCATCCATTACCAGCATCCCTAGTTCGTCACACATCTGATAAAACTGAGGCGTTTGAGGGTTGTGAGAAGTGCGAATAGCATTGACTCCCATATCTTTCAGTTGCTGTATGCGGTAACGCAATACCTTATCGGGCACAGCAGCGCCCAAAGGTCCGGCGTCCTGGTGGTTACACACCCCTTGTAGCTTCACCACACGGCCATTGAGCCAAAATCCTGTTTCGGCTTCCCAGGCGATGTCACGTACACCAAACTTAGTGCTGACCACATCTAAGAGTGTAGTACCTTGCCATACTTCAGACACAGCAGTATACAAATAAGGATTGTCAATATCCCAAAGCTCTGCATCAGTAAGGTCAAGCACATGCTTTTCTGTGTAGACGGCGTTAGCGCTCAAGTTCAAGGTCGATTGTGCTGATTTTTGTTCCAGACCATCAGCATCTAGAATTCGTGTTTTCAAAACCACACCTGTAGATGATTCTAAGCCATTTACAACTTCACTTGTAATGCTTACCTGGTCACCATCGGTAGTAATGTATGTACCGCCTTCGCGCTCAATATGAACAGGATTGCTCACATTGATCCAAGTATCGGCATAAATACCACTACCGGTATACCATCGTGCTGAGGGCTGCAATGAGTTATCCACTCGTACAGCAAATGTAATCTCATCACTGTTAGCCACAATGTCGGTAATATCATAAGCAAAGGAGATCCAACCATAAGGGCGGGTTCCTAGCTCCTGACCATTAGCCCATACTGTGCTATTCATAAACACACCATCAAAAGCAATCGTCACATGATTACCTTTCCAGAAATCAGGAACAGTAATGGTTTTGCGATAATAAGCCGTACCAGCAGGTAGGTAGCCTGCAGTAGCTCCCATAGGGTTGGATTTGGCATATTCGCCTTCAATAGACCAATCGTGTGGTAGATCTAATACACGCCAAGCGCTGTGGTCAAAATCAGTAGTACTGTATGTACTATCGTCTTCAAGTAGAAAACTCCAGTTTTCGTTAAACTTTTCCTTCAGTGGAATGGTATCTGCCATCAGCTGTAAAGCTAAAGAGAGCAGAAGAAAAACAACTATTTTTTTTATCATAATGTTCTTATTTATTAGGGAATGGATATATAATTATCATTGTAAATAGAAGAAGTCACAATTTTAGTGTGCCACCAGCACTTTTTGAGTGGCATTGCCACACTTTACAATATAAACACCCGGCTCCAGAGTGATGGTAGAATAATTGACCTTATTAAATGAGGCGATGCAATGGCCTGAGATATTGTAATAATAATGTGAGAGTGCTTCCTCACTATTCATAGTCACTCTATTATGATCAACATCTACCTTTAGTTTATTTACCTGAACATCATCTACAGCTAAAGAATTAACCACATTATACACAAAAGTAATATGTCGTGTTCTGATTTGAGAATCCTCTCCGGTAAGCACCACCCGAGTGGAATTTTCACCAAGTGGAGCATTTACAGCACTAACAGAAAAACGCACTGTTTCGTCTATTGTGCCTCCTGATTGATCTACGGTAGAAGTGCTAACATGAGATTTTGTAGGATCTTCGGATACTAAAGTAATGCCTTCGCTTAAATTCCATCCTTTAATATTAAAATCATAAGAAGCAATGGAATTGATTTTCACATCCCCTAAATCGATACGATGACCGTAGGCCACATTCAAGGTGGGTAAAGTGGTCGATTCAATTTTAATCGGAGGTCCAAAAGACAAACCATCTGTAGAACCGGCCCATACCCCTGTTGAACTCACTTTGGACATAAACTTCACTTTTTCTATATCAGAAAAAGCATAGGTACAGGTCCACTTATTAAAATTTTGGAATAAGGTAGATTTACCCGCTTTATGATGGTCATAAATGGTATCGTTGCCAATAATGGCGTACATATTACGCACCGCATCATTTGCTGTACGAGTATCACCACTACCAATACTACTTTTGATCATCCGTGAGTAAAAGCTCAACTGAAAAGGACCATCAAACAATATATCTGGCGTGGTAATGTGTGCTTCGGGGTTACCTGAGGCTATCACCTGCACTCTGGCTCCTCCTACCACACCTCCACCCTCTACAGTCCAACCTTGGTAAGTGGTATAATCATTGAGCATACTAGTGCTTAATGGGCCGGAATTGGCCACCTGATTGGGAAATTCATCCAGAAAAGGTAAGCCTACTGTTTCTGCCATAAAAGCGGTAGCTGTTACTGGGATTGTACGCTTTTCATTACCAGACAGCACCTCGATCTGAGCCGAGAAATCATCTGCACGCGTTGGTGTAAACTTCACCTTTACCGGCACATACCACAAAAGCGGTGATTTTGTGATCACCTCATTTTCGATAATACTGAACACATTCGCATCAGCTCCAGTGATGGATACTTGCACATCAGTAGAGGGGTTTTCCACCGTTACATATAGATTTTTCTCAAACATCTCCGGGTCAGCATTTGAGGCTACAGTACCAAAGTCGACTGATTCAGAATCTATTAGCAAGGTGTCAGCCTGTACCACTTTATCTTTTAATTTTACTTTGAAGAAATTAATACTTTGGGCTTTGATGTGGGCTTTGTATTGATCTGATGCACTAGGCTCTAAGACCGAAGCCTCCCCTTGAATGATGGTCTCACTTGTATGCGTATAGTGGTAAACATCACCATTGACAGAGGTGTTCTGAAAATTAAGTGTCACCTCTGGATAATCCACCGTACTGCGGTTCATTATCCATAGCCCTACTTCATCGTCATTAGCAAAAGCCATAGTGGCTACCGAATCTCCTATACTACTCATAGCAGGTTCTATATAATTTCTCAAATAGATATTTTCGGCCAATAGTTTGGCGATATAATAGGTCCTTAAACGGCGTGCTTCAGTTCCGCTCGTAAAATAGATAGCCCGTGTCTCTTCACTAATGCCACGTGATGTAATCTCAAAAAGCATTTCGCCCTCGAGTCCTTCATTATAATACATCGCTCTGGTTGTATAGTTAGCGATATAGCGATCTATACTCTCAGTTTCCAGCCCTCCGGTACGTCCTAAGCCATAGCCCACCTCGTCATTCCAAGCATATTTCCCTGCTTTGTTACAAGCCTCTACATAGGCCGGGTAACCATCAGTACCATTATAATGGTGAGTAGAGAAGGCATGAAACAAGTCTTCTTTTCCTTTAGCCACTACTTGATTGACAAAGTTGGTAGCAGCACTCAACTGCCAGGCACTAGGATCAGTAAAGAGAGGTACAGGCACCCCACGCTTGGGCAACTCGGTGAGCAGTCCTTCAATAATAGCAATAGTACGATCCACTGTGACGACAGCATTCCACTCTTTGGCTACCGTCATATAAGCTATCGTTACACCATTCTGATGCATCAGTTCCAGGTAGTCAGCCAAAAAGCCAACATATTTATTCACATAAAAATAAGTATTCTTCTTATCCACCCAGTCACAAATCCAGTCCGGTAAATTATTTTTTCCACCATAGCCATTATAATCACTTTTCATGGTGGCATAGAACTTTATATCGGGGTTGGTAGCCCGCATCATCTTCATAGTAGCTATGGGAGCATCATAAAAAGACAGGTTCTTAGTGCCTTCGACCATCTCTTGCTTCTTGTCGTATGAAACACGGCATGCGGTATAAGGCACATCCTTACAGATCCAATCGACCACTTTCTGGGGGTCAGCAGCTTGCTGTACAAAACCGGCGCTACGTTCAAGGTCTGTACCCATCATGGTTATTTGTTGCTCTTTAGCATTTAAATTTACAGTTACAGTTTGTCCAAAACTAAGCACCATAAAAAAACACGTCATAAATGTCATTAATATTTTCATCTTAATCGCTTATCGGGTTACAATGGCAAATATATCCCTTCAGGCTTTCTGCTAATGTTAATTATCCACCTCGCTTTGGCAATAATCAATAGAAATACTTGTAAGGGTATCGTTCTTATGCCACAAACGCCATCAAGGAAGGATTTTTATATTTGCTTGATTCTTCTCAAAATAAAAAAAGGGGCAAATACAAGCACTGCTTATGTTTGCCCCTTAAAGATTGGCTATATTATCAGCCTATATTATACCAATATTACATTAAAATGAGCCTTATAATTTCATTCTTTTGCCTTTTATCTACGTTAAAAAATATCAACGTAGCTATGGCTATGCCTCTCCCGAATTCTATGGATAATC
>DHQI01000060.1:20796-31797 GCA_002408065.1 Bacteroidales bacterium UBA5342 | reverse complement strand
ACGTATGGTCTTTTTATACAATCAATTTTGAATATATATGTTATTTATCCAAAAACTAAAAAAACCGGCTGGTATCAACATCAAAAATGAAGTACTGTCCGGTATTACCGTAGCTCTGGCCTTGGTGCCTGAGGCTGTTGCTTTTTCACTCATAGCTGGTGTCAGTCCGCTTATTGGTTTGTATAGTGCCTTCATCATAGGTCTGGCAACGGCTATTATGGGAGGTCGTCCGGGAATGATTTCCGGTGCTACCGGTGCTATTGCTGTCGTCATTGTGAGCCTGGTGATACAGCATGGCGTCGAATACCTCTTTGCTGCTGTTGTCCTGATGGGAATCATACAAATGGCTGTAGGCTTCTTTAAACTGGGTAAATTCATCCGCCTCGTCCCCCATCCGGTGATGTTTGGCTTTGTCAATGGCCTGGCTATCGTCATCTTCACAGCACAACTGCCTCAATTTAAACTGGAAAATGCAGCCGGTGACCTGGTATGGATGCAAGGGCCACAACTCTGGACTATGATAGGCTTTGTAGTGCTTACGATGCTCATTATTTATTTACTGCCCAAAATAACGAAAGCTGTTCCCGCTGCTCTGACTGCTATTGTAGTAGTATCGGCCATTATTCTATCCTTTGGTATCGAAACCAAAACCGTAGGCGACATAGCCAGCATTTCGGGAGGACTTCCTAAATTTCACCTGCCACAAGTGCCTTTTAATCTAGAAACTCTGAAGATAATATTCCCTTACTCGCTCATCATGGCAGCCGTAGGACTCATCGAGAGTCTGCTGACCCTGACAGTGATAGACGAAATGACTGAGACCCGCGGACGGGGCAATAAAGAAAGTGTGGCACAAGGGATTGCCAACTTTATCACCGGGCTCTTTGGTGGTATGGGCGGCTGTGCTATGATCGGACAAAGTATTATTAACGTGAGCTCGGGCGGACGCCATCGCTTATCGGGTATCGTAGCTGCCGTGGGTCTTTTGGTCATCGTTTTGTTTGCTGCCCCCCTGATAGAACAAGTGCCTATGGCAGCTCTTGTAGGTCTTATGTTTATGGTATCTATCGGTACTTTTGAATGGGCTAGCCTTAAGGTTTTCCGTAAAGTACCCACCATCGATTTTGTGGTGATGCTTATAGTAGCCGGTGTGACTGTGGTACTGCACAATCTGGCGCTGGCTGTCCTTATCGGTGTCATCGTGTCTGCCTTGAGTTTTGCCTGGAAAAATGCCTCGATGATACGCGCTAAGGAATCATTTGATGAAAATGGTGGTAAACACTATGAATTATTTGGTCCGCTGTTTTTTGGCTCGGTAAGCACCTTTCAAGACAAATTTAACGTCGTCACCGATCCGGACGAGATCTATATCGATTTTAAAGACAGTCGTGTGATAGACCACAGTGCTATTGAGGCGGTTAATAAACTAACAGAACGCTACGCCAAACAGAATAAAACGGTGCATCTGGCTCACCTGAGTAAGGACTGCCGCGAAATGCTCCAAAATGCCGATGCCATCATCGATGTCAACATTATGGAAGATCCTAAGTATAAGTTGGTATCTAATAAGTTGGCTTAAGGTTGCACTTCAGCTACGTGCTTGCTGAGCATTTCGACAGACTCAATGACCACCTGTCGAAGCACTCAATGACCAAGGTTAAAAACGCCTGCATTCGGAATGAAGTGCAGGCGTTTTTGCTTAGAAGACGTCAGTCTGTTACTGCCATATTATTTCACTACAAAAAAACGAAGCTCTATTCAAAGGCCTAATTAAAAAATCATTAATTTTGGAACACTAAAACATTAGTTACACACCATGCCATATTTTTTTGATGCTCACTGCCACTTAATGACCTTTGATGAACCGGATTTCATCATGTTTCTGAAACAAATAGGTGGTAACATTAGCAAAGAAGCTTTTAACTCGATGCTTAGCCCTGACTATTTGTTAGATTTCAGAAATAAAAAACTGCCCCTCAAGGTTGGTAATCTCATCAATGTAATGTCACATTCTCAGAGCCAAATAGCAGAAATCATTGAGCGTGATTTACAAGGGCAATACCTCGCGGCAAATGAGAAGGCCTTTGCAACAACAGAACGTTTTACCTTTAGTGCTCATAGCTTTGACAAATATGTGATATGCCCTATGGTGATGGATTTTACATCGGCACAAGCTTTGGAGGACATTTATTACAACACCCGCAGCTCTAAAGATGCCTTTTGGCATGCTGATAAGATGCTGGCATCAATTGATTTGTTCTATCAAAACAAGCCCGCTACGCTTTTAGAAATTTTGCCTTTCGCCGGCATCAATCCCCCGGCATATACCATCGATGAGATAGAACGTTGGCTTCACAGCTATTTTAACAATTATGATCCCCAAGAACATTATCAGAACAAGGAGCGAGCACACTTTTTCGGTATAAAATTTTACCCGCCTTTGGGCTTTAATCCCTGGCCTGATGATAAAGATGAAAGGGCCAAGGCCGAAGTCATCTACAGCTATGCCGAAAAACACCATATCCCCGTCACCACACATTGCGATGATGAAGGCTACCGCACCACCGACATAGAAATATCGCACCACCACACCAATCCTGAAACCTGGCGTCATGTACTGGAAAAATACCCGCTACTAAAGCTTAATTTTGCTCACTTTGGTCGTCAGTATCAGCGCACACACTTTATGCGTAAACAGGAAGCCTGGCGCAACACTATTATTGACCTGGCCTTGACTTATGATAATGTCTATGCCGATTTTTCTTTTAATGGAGTAGCAGTCGACTATTATTCAGACCTGAGCAACAGGCTGACACAACTGAAAAAAGGCGAACAAAGAAGACTTAAGGAGCGTTTAATGTTTGGTAGTGATTTTATGATCAACCTGACTAAGGTAAGCTCTTACCATCAGTACCTGAAAAATTTTGAAGAAGCTGACCTGCCCATTGATGACAAACTGGCCTATGCGGGTGATAATTGTAGGCGCTTTTTGTTTGAAAAGGTGCATTAGTTTGAATTATCCTTGAGCCTTCGGTGCATCCCTAAGGAGACACTCAGGCACCGGAAAATCATACTTTGAAAGCCACTGAGCAACTCTCAGCCATCGGCTTACTGAATAAAGAATCCTCCGGCTTCGATACAGCGCTACGTAGACTTCGCGTCACTCAGCCATCGGGTTACTGAATAAAGAATTAATAAAAATGGAATCGCCGTATGTGTTTTACGTTTAAACTCAATCAGCCTAAAGCTAAAATAGAGCAACGCTTCAAAGCAAAAAGCGATGGCGGAAGCATTTTTCAGCCCTTTGAGCAAGTGAGCGGTTTTTCTTATCCGCTTACACCTGTAATAACGCATAAAAACCGGGAGCTCATACAAGATTTTTATTGGGGCTTGATCCCCTCATGGTCAAAAGACAAAAGCATCCGCCAATATACCCTCAACGCTAAGATTGAAACCCTGTACGAAAAACCCTCTTTTAAACCATCACTGTTACAACGTTGTTTGATTCCTGCTGATGGTTTTTATGAATGGCAATGGCAAGACAGTAAAGGTAAAAACAAAGACCAATACTTAATAACTCTAAACGACAATGAGTTGTTTGCCTTTGCAGGACTATGGGCCCGGTGGCAAGATCCGGTCAATAAAGAAGAACTCCACTCCTACACCATAGTTACTACAACAGCCAATGCCCTTATGAGTGAGATTCATAACACCAAGCAGCGTATGCCTGTCATCCTGACGCCTGAAAATGAAGAAGCCTGGCTAAAGGGCGAAGACTTCCGCTCCTTTGCCAGGCCTGATATTGCTCTGAAAGCTAAAAACATGAGTGGTTTTGGCAAACTGTTCTAGCCCGTTTTACCAACACTCAAATGACTAGCGTAATTCGTCTGCTTGTACGTGATCCATATCAGTATAATCCAGATTTTCACCCCCCATTCCCCAGATAAAAGAATAGTTTGAAGTACCTGCACCTGAGTGAATACCCCATTCCGGAGAAATGACCGCTTGTTCGTTATGTAAGAAGATATGACGCGTCTCTTGTGGTTCGCCCATAAAGTGACATACCGACTGTCCTTCAGGCACTTCAAAATAGAAATAAGCTTCCATACGACGATCGTGTGTGTGGCTAGGCATCGTATTCCATACACTTCCGGTTTTCAATTCGGTAAGCCCCATCACTAACTGACAGCTATCCACAATACCCGGTACAATCAATTGATAAATAGTACGCTCATTACAGGTATCACCAGCTCCCATATTCAAGATATTAGCCTTGGCTTTATTGACCAAAGTAGTAGCATATTCTTTATGTGCTGGTGTAGAGCCTAAATAGAATTTTGCTGGGTTGGCTTTATCAGTACTTTCAAATTTCACCTCTTGGCTACCACGGCCAATATAAACGGCTTCTTTATTAGCTAAAGGATAAGCTTTCCCATCAACATATACCACACCGTCACCGGCTATATTGATCACGCCTACCTCACGACGTTCACAAAAATATTCCGACTTAATAGCATCAATGGTTTCCAGCGTCAGAACTTCATCTACCGGGAAAGCACCACCTACAATGTAACGCTCATATTGAGAAAAACACATGTTGATCTCATCTTTCACGAAAAGACCTTTCACTAAAAATTCATCACGAAGACGTTGGGTATCCATTGTCTTTACATGCTCAGGATGACACGCTCTGCGGCGGTCGCAATTTACTGTTGTCATAATATTAATTTTTAAAAATTATTTAGTTCTATCTATTGGCTTTGCAGTCAAATCAAAATACGAATAGACTCATATAAAAACAATACGCCACCGTTCTCAATTTGCTTTAACAGTAGTAATCAATGTTTTCCTTCACTATTATATCTATTGGGCTCAAGCGTGTTTTCTGAACCTCCTGTTTGGATATAATATAATTAAACAAGCTCATAATGGCATTGTAAGTTTGCTCCTCGGGGCGCTGACTGATTAAAAAATCAATACCACCGCTTTTCAGGGCAGCAATATTTTCATCAATCAGATCATAGCCTATCAACAATTTTTTTTCAAGCTGATAGTCCTCTAAAAACCGTGCAACTTTATACACTCTGGTGTTAGGTACAAAAATGCCAGGGTAAGGTTTTCGTCTTAACATGTCAGCGATTTCCTCACGTCTGGTTTCCCACTCACAAAGGCTCATTTCCCAGACCTCCACATCAGACTTTGGGGTATTAAGGGCTGCTATAAATCCCGTTATGCGAGAATTGATATGCTGAGAAAACACTTTGTCTTTTGAAAGCTTAATAATTAAAACCTTTTCATCATCAGCTAAGGCATTTCTCATCAGACGCGCAGCCACCTGACCACTCTGAGCGGCATCTTGTCCAAAATAAGCTAACTTCCCCACTCCTTTGATGTTAGCATCAAAAAAGACAAAAGGAATCTGCTGCTCTCTAAAAACAGCTGCTTTTTCCTGAATAACATCTTTAAACACCGGATCAATCACCAGACCGTCTGGTTCCAACTCTAAAGCTTGGTTGATAGCTTGTACAAAAGAATCCTTTTGCGAAGCATCAAAATGAATCTGCGAAATGGCCGTGTTATGATCTTCAAGACTGATACCAGCTCTTTCCACCCCTATGGTGGCTTTTTCCCAATAGGGATTTTTATCACGCGAATCGGGTGATATCAGAACAATACGCCGTTCCTTTTTATAAGCTAATGAGCGGGCAAAAATGTTGGGTTTGTAATTCAACTCCTCAACAATAGCCATCACTTTAGTGCGCGTCTCGGCTTTCACATCGCCACGCTGATGCAATACACGGTCAACCGTTCCGGCAGAAACACCGGCCTTTTCGGCGATATCCTTTATGCCTATTCGTTTTGCAGGGTTCATCTATTGTATTTCCACCATTAGCGGTTCATCTAACTGACGCGAGAAGGTAGTAGTATAAGACTCCCAGCTATCTTGACTATCCGGCGATAGGTTTTGCTCATCATCACGGTTAGCCTTACTCCAACAAGCGCCTGAATAATAGGTAAATTTATCGCCCGAAAATACCTTGCTGACCATATAGTGCTTGTCGTCTTCCGTTTCTTTTTCCAGACCCTTTAGCACAATAGCAATACCGGTATGACCAAAGCTTTTGTTTTTCCCTTGCCAATACGACAAGGTACCCTCCTCTTTCGACACCTTAAGATCGCCCACACTACGCTTAAGCACGCCGGCAGCCACCTCTACATTGTCTATGGTTTTGTCAAATTTTAGGGTATACTTATTCATATTCTGGCCGGCATCCAAACAAACGACCTTTACAAAGTTGAGCGTATCCTCACCTACTAATACGGGAGGAAATGTCAACTTAGCCTTCATACGTACAGGTCCATTAGCCAATATTTCTACATCTTTATAGTTAGAATGCTGTACCAGTTTTCCCTCATACATAAAACCTACTCCACCAGCTCCCAGAGTCGGACCTACTTTGTAACTATCGCAGCCTTCGCCATGATCCCGGTGATAGTCTTTGTGAGCATACCAGCCATCAAGAATCAGTTTCCTGACACTCTTAGACCATATATCTAATCCCCCTGAAGCTCCATCTACAGGAATCAGCTTTTCGTGATACATGCGATAAGCTATGATATCATTTTCCCAGGCAAAATCATTGTAACGGTCTTTTGCCACCATAGCATAAGCCTTACTGTCGTAAGCCTGAGCCTGCTCTTTCACAATACTAAAACGTGCCTCTTCGTTAGCCTTCAGACGGACTTGAAAAATTAACTTATCCCCCTTAACACAGGGGATCACCTGACTGGGAATCTCGACCTCTTCGGGCATTTGTACTACTTTAATCTGAGAGGCATTATCACATCCCAAATCGGCTAAAGGCACTTCTACAGTCTCTACCAAACGATCAAACCCGGATGGGTTAACAACCGACACCGAAGCCATTTCATTTTTTGGCTTACAAGATGCTGTAATCAAAACAATTGACAGCAAAAAAAGCATTCTTTTAAATTTCATCATAGTTATAGTTTAGTTTTTCCGTGTACGTACACGGATGCAAATATACAAACTTTTATGTGCAGCCGTGTGCGCACACGGTGTTTTTTTTAGAAAAAGGGTATAATAACAAACAAAGGGATAAAAAAAGGTCGTAAGCAAGAACCACGACCTTTTATACATTTCTTGAGCAAAAAAACTACTTTCTGTCCGAATACAAAATAGGCATTATCTTAGGCTCTTTCACTAAGATTTCAGGACGTTTTTTCTTGATATTCTCAATGGCATTATTGATTTTGTCTATCTTACAAGGCACTGTAGCCACCGAGAAAGTAGCATTATCCAATCCACGACGATTATGGCTCACAGTATCGATATTAATGCCCTCCGCTCCTATCTCTGAAGTGATAAAACCAGTGGTTCCCGGTGCATCTTCCGTACTGAAAGTCACCAAATAAGGAAATTCAAAATGACGATCGTCACTAAACGTTAAGGACGTAGGTGCCGCCTCATTATTAATCTGTTCGTTGTAACGGGCGGCAAAGATGATATCGCCCACAATAGAACTGGCTGTTTCACTTGAACCAGCTCCCTCACCTACTAAAATATGAATACCAGAGTAGCGGTTAGAAAAACGAAGCGCATTGGTAGCTCCATCCACACCAGACAGGAAATTATCATTTTTCACCATCATAGGACGTACGGTAGCGTATATCTCATCGCCATTGCGCTTAGCATAACAAATCAACTTGATTTTAGCATCTATTTCCTCAGCAAACTCAATATCCTCTTTATCTATCTTTTCGATACCAATCATCGGCAACTCTTCCATTGTCACATCGATACCATATGCCAATTTAATCAAAATAATGGTTTTATGACCAGCATCACCACCGTTAACATCAAGTGTAGGATCAGCTTCGGCATAGCCATTATCCTGGGCCATTTTAAGCGCTTCCGCAAAGCCCAGGTTGTTGTTTTGCATATTGGACAAGATATAGTTACTCGTACCATTCATAATACCAGAAACAGAATCGATCACATCGCCGGAAAAAGACTCTTTAATCGTTTTAATAGCCGGAATAGCGCCACATACCGCCGCTTCGTAACCAATAGTGACCTTATTGGCCAGGGCTGCTTCAAAGATGGCTTTACCGCGTTCGGCCAACAGGGCTTTATTAGCCGTTACCAAATGTTTACCCGCATTCAATATGTCTAAACACGTATTGTAAACAAAATCACCAGTACCGCCAATAGTTTCGACTACCAGGTTAATGCTCTTGTCGGCCAATATTTCTTTGATGGCAGCATTGGCCTGTTCGGCATTCACATCATTGCTACCATCCACAAAAAGGTCAGGGTTCAGTTCGAAACGTGTCACCGCATACGAGGCATTTAACTCTACAATTTTAGCCAATTCTACGGTGCAATTAGCACGTTCTGACAATTCCGAACCAATCTCTGAGATGATTTTAGCTACGCCACCACCTACGGTTCCACAGCCAAGAATCGCTACTTTAAAGTTTTTCATCATATATTTAGGTTTATTTGTAATTCTATCTTAAGATTATTGGATATCGGGACTAAAGGACAACCCCCTGCCACCCTCCGCCTTCGGTACACTCCTCTCATTCTTCGAGAAGCACTCAGGCATCGGTTGAAATCAGGACCTTGCGACCTTGTTACCCTGTTACCTTGCTACCTTGCTACCCTCTTACCTTGCTACTTATCTCGCCGCTACTGTTTTTGCCATCTTATAATACAAACGCGGCAAAAAACGACGGATATGCACCATCAATAATTCCTTATTACCGACGAGTATTTCTTTACGTTTATTTTTCAAGGCTTTCACTACTGTTTTAGCACAGACATCAGCCGGCATACCATTCGCTTGCCCGGGGTCCATATTGCCGTCAGCTTTACCGTCTTTCCCTATGGCATTGACCGAAATATTAGACTGCACACGTCCCGGAATGATAATGGTCACATCTAAATCATCCTCTTCGGCTCTAAGCGAGTCGAAGAAACCAATCACCGCATGTTTCGACGAAGAATACGCACTACGCAGAGGGAATCCAAACTTACCCACAATGCTACTTGTAATGGCTATATGACCACTTTTTTGTTTAATCATATAAGGCAAAACCGCTTTTGTCAAGGCTACGGGAGAAAAGAAATTCAATTCCATCACCTTGCGGTCAATATCCAGATCTGCTTCCCTTGTTAAGGCTCGTTGGCTAATGCCGGCATTATTAATCAGCATATCGATGCGGCCAAATTTATCCACGACTTGTTTGGCAGCCCCCGAAAAAGTCTCAATCTTATACAAGTCCATGGGCAATACCATCGCACCTTTAGTGTATTCGTCACACTGGGCTTTCAGAGCTTGTAGTTTTGCTTCGCTACGTGCTGTTAATACCAGCTTTGCGCCTTCTTTGGCCATCTCTATAGCTATGGCCTCGCCTATTCCGGATGATGCGCCTGTTATCCAGACGACTTTATTGTTTAGGTTTTGTTTCATTAAATTTGGCTGTTAACTTTTGGCTTTTAGCTGTTAGCTTTCGCCAACAATCTTGAATTCTAATATTTAATCGATTTATCGTAATTTTTGAATCCTCTGCCTTAAATAAAACTTCTATCTTCACCGGAATCATTCATATCTTAGATGCTAATCTGAACAAGGTTTTGTTTTTTTATGCACTTACTGTTAAATGTAAAGAAACAGGAATGCTTAATCATTCTTAGTTAGTTTACAGGTAAAGGCTGGAAGCCTTATCTATCATAGCCCAAGGCATCGCCTTGGGTATAAAACGGTAATTTCAAAACATAGCCCTGTATGGGCGACTTAACTGTGTTTTTTATATAATCCGCCCTTTCAGGGCTCATCTCTAACACTTTGTCTTTTTCCCAAGGCGATGCCTTGGGCTGAGATAAGCCGCACTTCCAGTGCTCATTAGTTTTTACCTGTAAACTACCGCATAGCTATTAATCTTTATATTTAAATAGATTTTCTTTTTGTTTCTGAAATTCTTCTTCACTTATAAGACCAATATGTTTGTCAGATTTCAATAAGTCCAACTTTTTGCGGTATTTTTTAGCTCTTATATCCTTAACAAAAGCATTATAACCTTTACACAAAATATACTCTATAAAAACCGCACCCCACAGTAAAAGATGAAACGCTATACTTTCTTGTTCAAAATCAAAAGCCAATATTAGAGTGGCCGATATGCAAAAATAAAACCCTAATAAACCAGATAAAGTATAGATATTTCTAAACTTAGTATTTCCTAACCATAAGGGATAATTTGGTGCATTGTATCGACCACTACATTGAGGCTTATTATACACATTTAAATGTGTAGCCATTATTGTTAAGACCATTCCCGAAAACAAAACGACCCCCATAGTAATAGCAATAATTGCCAAAAATATGTCATCCTTTAATAAATTCATAATACCTACATGTCATCTGCTGCTTTTTCATTTTTCTCATCTGTCCAGCTCGGAGCATTTTTACTGTTTACTACGGTAGCTATTCCTTTTGGTCGTTCACCCATTTTGCTGTTAGCTATTGGCTTTTTGCCTTTAGCTGTGTTACTGTAAAGTTTTAACAGTAAATATTATTTTCCGGGTAATATTTTGAATGGCCGCAAGGCCGAATCTTGAATTTTGATTAGAATTGCTAAATTCTAATCAAATCCCTGCCCCGTCGGCAAAAGCCATGGCGCGCATATCTGACTGTAGAATGCGTGAATTAGGCGCTGTGCTGTGCGCTAAAAAAACGTTACCGCCAATAATACTGCCTTTTCCCAGAGTAATGCGTCCTAATACCGTTGCATCGGCATATATAATGACATCATCTTCCACTATCGGGTGACGGTCAATGCCCTTTATAGGATTCCCCTCGTCATCAACGGGAAAACTTTTGGCTCCTAGTGTAACCCCTTGATAAATCTTGACATTATTACCTATGATACAGGTTTCACCTATCACCACCCCTGTGCCGTGATCTATGACAA
>DHQI01000060.1:17957-20611 GCA_002408065.1 Bacteroidales bacterium UBA5342 | reverse complement strand
ATGACAAAACGTTCCCCTATCGTAGCCCCCGGGTGTATATCAATACCAGTTTCGGAATGGGCCATTTCAGAAATCATTCGCGGAATCAAAGGCACAGATAATCTTCTAAATTCGTGTGCGATACGATGATTAATAACCGCCCGAATGGTCGGATAACAATAAATTATCTCACTGTAATTTTTAGCTGCCGGGTCACCATCGTATGTGGCTTGTACATCTTCATTCAACAGACGACGTAGTTCGGGCAATTTCTCCATAAACTTAACCGTCACAGCTTCCGCTTCCGATCGGCAGGAAAAACAATTATCATCTCCTTGTTCATGACCGTAACACATGGCCCAGTGCACTTCATCAGCCAATTTAGAAGTCACCCATTCAATGGCCACTCCTAAATGGTATTCCAGTGAATCGGTATAGATACGTGTTCCTTCAAAATATCCCGGAAAGATGATTTCACGAAGTTTTTCTACAATTTTTTCCAAACGTTTTACCGAAGGCATCGGTTTGTTGTGTTTGGGTAAATAGGTCATTTTTTCAGAATAATCCGAGGATAGTTGTGACGCTATTTTTTTTATGTTTTTAAGCATTACTTATGATGACGTTTTAAAAAGAATGGACAAAATTAAAATAATTCTGTAGACAAATAGCGTTCTCCGGTATCGCAAATGATGGTAACGATAGTTTTTCCCTTATTTTCCGGACGTGAAGCCATTTCCAAAGCGGCTTTTACATTAGCACCAGAAGAGATACCACACAGGATGCCTTCTTCTTTAGCCAAGCGGCGGGACGTTTCAAAAGCATCATCGCTACTTACTTGTATCACTTCGCTGAGCACGCTTTTATCTAACACTTTAGGAATAAAACCAGCACCAATTCCCTGTATTTTATGAGGGCCTGGCGCTCCACCGGAAATAACGGGTGAATCTTGGGGTTCTACGGCTACCGCTTTTATTTCCAAATTATGATAATGCAAGCCTTGCGCTACACCAGTCACCGTACCACCGGTACCTACACCAGCTACAAAGATGTCTACTTCACCATTGGTATCCTCCCAGATTTCTTCGGCTGTGGTATGGCGGTGCATCGGCGCATTAGCTTCGTTTTCAAATTGCATAGGAATCAAACTCTTTTCACTTTCAGCAGCTATCTCTTGCGCTTTGGCAATAGAACCTTTCATACCTTCGGCTGCAGGCGTCAAAACAACTTGAGCACCATAGGCCCGAACGATCTGACGACGTTCTTTACTCACACTATCCGGCATGACAATGGTGAGTTGGTAACCTTTGGCAGCACACAGCATTGCCAGTCCTACACCGGTATTGCCACTGGTGGGTTCCACGATGTGTGTATCTGTATCTAAAGTGCCCTCTTGCTCTGCTTTTTGTATCATAGCCAAAGCCAGACGGTCTTTCACTGATGAGCCCGGGTTTTTGCTTTCCATTTTCACATAAACGGTGGCATCAAGGCCCTGTGTGAGTTTATTTAGTTTGATGATTGGCGTCCTGCCAATGGCATCAAGGATGGAATCATACTTCATTTTTCTCTTTTTTTAAAAGGTGAAGCGCAAAGATAAGATTTCTGTAGCTTATTACTAAAGCAATCTACATCATAAAAAATAGTTATTTTTGCGCCTCACAAAGAACGTGAACTTACGATGAAAAAAGATACCCTTAAAAAAATACTTCAAGTTTTGATGGCTCTGGCTTTAGGTGCATTTATCATTTGGCTGTCGGTCAGAAAACTGTCCCTGGAAGACCGCACAGAAATATCAAATGCCTTTCAACAAGCCAATTACTGGCTGGTGGCAATATCATTACTGGTGGCTTTTATCAGTAATATATCACGAACTATACGGTGGCAAATGCTATTAAAACCCTTAGGATATCAACCCCGCTTTGGCAATGTGATGATGAGTGTTTTAGTGGCCTATTTTGCTAATATGGGATTGCCGCGTCTGGGCGAGGTGGTACGTTGCGGCTTATTACGTAATTATGAAAAAGTTCCGATAGAGAAATCATTGGGCACTGTAGTGACCGAACGCTTTATGGATTTAGTCGTCTTTGCCGGGGTATTTATCGTCAATTTCTTTTTGCAATACAAACGCATTCACACTTATGTAGAAGAGAAGATTTTTAGTCAGGTTAGCTTTAGTCTTTCCGGCACTTTATGGCTTTTAGCCTCACTAGCACTGGTGGGTCTTTTATTTGTTATTATCTTCCGCAAGAAGATAGCACAACTAAAGATTTATCAAAAGATAGCTCACCTTGTTGAAGGCTTTTGGGATGGTATCAAGTCCATTCTTAAAGTGGACAAACCCTTGCTTTTTATCTTTCACTCCCTTTTCATCTGGTTTTGTTACTGGCTGATGGCTTATCTAGTGTTTCAATCTTTACCCATTACACAAAATCTGGGCGTACTGGCCTCCATTACTGCTCTTTGCATTGGCACTATAGGAATGATTGTAGTGCAAGGTGGCTTGGGCATCTACCCACTTTTGATTGCCGGAGCGCTGGTGGCTTATGGCGTCTCTTACCCTCTGGGTTATGCTATGGGATGGCTGATGTGGGGCAGTCAAACGCTGGGGATTATCTTGGCCGGCGTCATTTCTTTGGGATTGATTCCGGTGCTGAATAGACAATGAGTGAATGCTTGAA
>DHQI01000060.1:0-17661 GCA_002408065.1 Bacteroidales bacterium UBA5342 | reverse complement strand
GAATGCTTGAATGAGTGAATGAGTGAATGAGTGAATGAGTGAATGAGTGAATGAGTGAATGAAAGAATAACAATGTCACATTATCTCACCTTCGCTTAAGTCGCTAAAGCCAGCCAAATCATAAAACTGGATTAAAAATTTTTGAATTAGATCAATGCTATACCCCGATACTTTTGAACATAAGTAATACGAAAGTTTAGTAGATTAATCTTTTGAAATAAAATTTTCTAAATCTTGCTGATTCCTTATTATGTATTTAGATGTTGCAATTGTTTTCTCAAAAAGAGTTCTTTGCTTTTCAGATAGTTCTTCATTATGGTATTTAACTTCTATTAGTTCTTTGTGGTCTGTAATAAAATCTATTTCTATCGCATTATCATACACATATGATAAACCTCTGTCCTTCAACTGCAGAAAAACATAATTCTCAAACATGCTTCCCCAATCCCGATACCCTGTAAAGAGGTTACGCACACCTAGGTCACAAGCATATATTTTTTTAGGAGACAGTATTCTCGAATTAGTTTTACCATATCTCGGCAAGCTATAGATAAGGAACGTATCTACAAACAGATCGAAATAGCGTCTTGAAGTATCTGGTGAAACATTTAAAATTAATGAAATCTTATTAATACTTAACTGTTTTCCGGATCGTTCCATCAATAATAAAAAATAATCCTTTAGTACAGAAGTATTTTTAATATTATGCATAGCTGCAATATCTTTCATAATAATATCATCTACAAGATTTTTCAAGTATTCAACATTATTATTTAATACATATTCAGGCATCCCACCACATTTCAGATAATCAACAAAATAACTATCACGCAAATGCTCATCAACACCTTTGATTATAATGTTTTTAAAAATTAAGTATTCATTAAAAGTTAAAGGTGAAATCTCAAAAGTATGATGACGCCCTGTTAAAAGTGATTTTCTTTTTTTCAAGAGACTAGCACTTGAAGAGCTAGCATAGACTTTCACATTTTGTGAGTCGTACAAATTTTTCAGTTGTAACTCATAATCCTGCTGATAAGTAATCTCATCAAAGAACAGAAAAATCAACTTATCGAAAGGAATCTTATGAATTTTGCGGTATTCATCAATAATTTCCGTCAAAGTATTATCTTTTAGCAAGTAATCATCAACAGATACATACATAATGTGATTGGAACAAATTCCTTTTTCATTGATCAAATACCGTATTAACAGCTTCATTAAGGTTGTTTTACCAATTCTCCTTAAACCTGTCAAAAAAACAATTGATTTATCATTCAAGGTATTTCTAAGCTGACTTTCTACGTCATATCTTTCAATAATATTAGTAAACTCAAAGCCACTATCCCACCATGGGTTGTATCTATACAATAATCTCTTCATCATCAAACATTTTTACAAATATACGTTCATATCGTATAAAAATCAAGAATTATAGATGATAGTATCATATATAATATGGTTATTTATCAAATAGGCGTATCAACTGAGGCTTTTGATTCATTCTCATTTACTATCTTTGCGCACCTTAAAATATTTAAATGCTATACCCCGATACTTTTGAACATAAAATAGATTTTCAACAAATACGCCAGCGCCTGAAAAACAACTGTAATAGTGAGTTGGGACAAGAGCTGGTGGATCAGGTTTACTTTATGACAGAGCTAAAGCTACTGAAGCGCGTACTGTCATTAACCGATGAATTTGCAGCCATCAACCGCGAAGATGGTTTGCCCTTAGGTAACATAACAGATCTCCGACATCGTTTGAAGCAAGTTTCTGTAGAAGGCACCTTCTGGGAAGCCTCAGAATACCAAGGCTTATCACTTTCCTTACAGAGTTTGGAACTGGTCGTTGCTTTTTTCGAAAAGAAAGAGGTAGAAGACTATCCCACTTCAAAAAAGTTCATTTCCAGAGCACCACAAACGCTGCACATCACCCGCGCTATACAAGGTGTGATTGATAAAACAGGCGAAATAAAAGATAATGCCACTCCGGAACTTTTCCGGATACGTCAGGATTTGAAACGGATGCAGCGCAGTATATCGCGCAAAATGGAATCGGTGCTTAAACAAGAAAAAGCCAGTGGTCTGATAGAAGCTGATGCTATCCCTACCTTACGCGAAGGCCGTTTGGTCATCCCCGTTTCGGCAGATAACAAACGTAAACTTTCCGGCATTATTCACGATACTTCAGCTACCGGAAAAACAGCTTTTGTGGAGCCTACAGTGGTGGTGGAAGCCAACAATCAGCTACGCGAACTAGAACAAGCAGAGCGCCGCGAAATTGTCAAAATACTGATTGATCTGGCGAATCATATCCGTCCTTACCTCAAGGATATTGAAAATGCTTATAGTTTTCTTGCTTTATTGGATTTCACCAATGCCAAAGCCAAGCTGGCTAACAGCCTGGGAGCCATAAAACCCGAATTGCAAGAAACACCTATGATAGAATGGTATAAGGCCAAACATCCTTTGCTCTTCTTTCAGTTTCAGGAAGAAAAAAGAGAAGTGGTTCCGCTCGATATACGCTTAAACAACGAAAAACACATTGTACTGATATCCGGCCCTAATGCCGGAGGTAAGTCTGTCTGCCTTAAAACAGTTGGCTTACTTCAATACATGCTGCAATGTGGTTTACTCATTCCGCTCTCGGAAGGCTCTAAAGCTGGGGTTTTCAAAAAAATGTTCATTGACATAGGTGACGACCAAAGTCTTGAAAATGACTTGAGTACTTACAGTTCTCACCTGATGAATATGAAGTTTTTCATAAAAAATGCTGATCCTGAGACTTTATTATTAATCGATGAATTCGGCACTGGTACCGAACCACAGATTGGCGGTGCCATAGCCGAAGCAATCCTGAGTCAGCTACACCAGCAAAAAACCAAAGGCGTCATCACAACGCACTACAACAACATCAAACACTTGGCCGAAGAATCGAAAGGTATTGCCAATGCTGCGATGCTTTATGATCAACATAAGATGCAACCGCTTTTTAAGTTACAAATAGGTCGCCCGGGGAGCTCTTTTGCTGTTGAGATAGCCCGCAAAACCGGTTTGCCGGAATTTATCATAGATGATGCCCGTAGCAAAGTGGGTGAAGGTCTTTTGGATTTTGACAAACACCTGCGCGAGATAGAGCGCGACAAACGCTATTGGGAAAACAAGCGTGATAACATACGTAAGCAAAACAACCGAATAGAACGCCTTAGTGCGGAATACGAAGAGGCTATGGCCAGCGTAAAACAGGAGAAAAAAGCCATCATTGCCGAAGCTAAACGCGAAGCTGAAGCTCTTATAAAACAAGCCAATTCACGTATTGAAAAAACGATAAAAGAGATACGCGAAGCACAAGCTGATAAAGAGAAGACACGAGAAGCCCGCCAAAGACTGGAAAAAACCAAAGAGGAAATTGCCCAAGCCGAAGAGCAAGCTAAGATAGAGCGAAAACTGAAGAAGCTGAAAAAAAAGTGGGCAATCGGCAGTCGGCAGTCAACAGAACGCACTTCAGCTCAGCTAAGTGAGCGTAGCCAAAAGCCAAAAGCCAAAAGCCAAACGCTTTCTGTTGGTGCAAAAGTGAAGATGGAAGGGCAAGGCACTTACGGCGAAGTGTTAGAATTAGATAACAAAGAAGCTTTGGTGGCCTTTGGTCTGATGCAAGTGCGGGTTAAAAAGAACAAATTGCAGTGCATCAGCGAAACACAATACCGAACGCAGGAAAAAAGTCGTATAAAAAAAGGCGGTAACATCAGTGAGCACATCCAAAAAGCCAGCAGCTCCTTCAATGGCGAACTGGACATCCGCGGCAAACGGGGCGATGAAGCCATTGCACTGGTGACTGATTTTATCGATGAAGCTACTGTTAACCGTGCCTCGCGTCTACGTATTTTACACGGTACAGGCCACGGAATACTACGTCATTTAGTACGCGAATACCTGACGTCACGTCATTCAGTGGTCGACTTCTACGACGAAGACGTACAGCTAGGCGGCGCCGGTATTACTATTGTTGAAATGGCGTAATACAATGAAAAACTAAACTCGTCATAACTTTGCTTAACGTAAAGACGCTATTAATCGCGTCTTTACATTATATCTAACTTGTCAATCTAAGACGCAACATTTTGCGTCTCTACTCAGGTAAAATTAAATAAGCTAATCTTGAACTCCCTCTACCTCCATATCCCCTATTGCAAGACGCGCTGTGCCTATTGCGACTTTCATTCTTCCACTTGCATGGATGATCAGGAGGCGTATGTGGCGGCTTTATGTCAGGAAATTGATGAACGAAAAGATTATTTTGAGAATAAGCAATTGGGAACAGTTTACTTTGGCGGAGGCACGCCATCCTTGCTTAGCTCTCAACAGTTAGAGTTGATCTTTAAAACGATAAAGAAAAATTTCATCATAGCACCCGATGCCGAAATCACCTTGGAAGCCAATCCGGATGATATCTCTGTAGTTTTTTTGCAAGATTTACAGACACTTGGTTTTAACCGACTAAGTATTGGCATCCAGTCTTTTGACGATGACGATTTGAGGGTAATAAACCGCCGGCACAATGCACAGCAAGCCTTTAATGCTGTTAAGTTGGCGCAAGCACAAGGCTTTGACAACATCAGCATTGACCTCATTTTTGCCTTGCCTAATCAGACTCTGGAGAAATGGAAAAAGAACCTTGACATTGCTTTTTCTTTGAATATTCAGCACATCTCGTCATACAATCTGATTTACGAAGAAGGTACAGTCTTTTATCAGAAATTACAACAGGGCATTTTTAAAGAGACGGACGACGAAACGAGCTTGGAAATGTACAAAATGCTGATTCAGGAAGCTGAAAAGAACGGTTTTTTGCATTATGAAACCTCTAATTTTGCGCTAAAAGGCTTGCATTCCATACATAATAGCAACTACTGGAGCGGGGCACCCTACCTGGGCATTGGCGCCGGAGCGCATTCGTTTAATGGAAAGTCTCGCCGATGGAATATTTCCGATAACACCGCTTACATCAAAGGAATTGAGGAAGGACAAGCGCTGTTCGAATTGGAAAACATAGACCAATACACAGCCTATAACGAATTTGTAATGACAGGCCTGCGCACCATGTGGGGCTGTGACCTCACAAAGCTCGAAAAACGCTTTGGCAAAGATTTATTACAATACTGCATGCAATGCGCGCTCTCCTTCTTATCCAATCATCAGCTACTTATTGAAGACAATATTCTGACGATAAACAAGGACTCATTATTCATATCTGACCAGATAATGTCTGAACTAATGTGGATTGAATGAAGCTATGATCCAATGAGAGAATGAGTGATTAATACAATGATTGAATGAGTGAATGAGTGAATGAGTGAATGCAGATTTTTCGTCTTAACTTTAAACTCCTCCGGCTTCGCTACGATTTGCATGCTTCCAAAGCTTAAATGGATATTCCTTTTAACAAATCACTCAGCCATCGGACAACTCCGAACTTTGAACTCCTCCAAATTACACAAATCCTTGGTAAGCCTGTTAAAAGTCGTATTTTTGTAAAAATTTAAGCATAGAATAACAATCAACACAAAAAAATATAAGAATTATGGCACAACGTGCAATTATGGACCAGATTGGTCGCTTGATGGGATTACGTTACAAATCACACCCCTGGCACGGGGTTGATATTGGTGATGATGCACCAACGGAAGTCACCTGCTACATCGAAATGGTGCCTTCGGATACTGTGAAGTACGAAGCAGACAAAAAGACCGGTTATCTGAAACTGGATCGTCCTCAAAAATTTGCCAATTTTGCTCCGGCTTTGTATGGCTTTGTACCACAGACTTATTGTGGTGAATTAGTCGGCGAATTTTGTAACGAAAAAACAGGCAAAAAAGGCATTAGTGGTGATGGCGATCCTTTGGATATTTGTGTACTGACAGAGAGTGAGATCAGCCATGGCGACATCCTTTGCGAAGCTATCCCTATCGGTGGTTTCCGTATGATAGACGGCAACAAAGCGGATGATAAAATTGTCGCCGTTCTAAAAGATGACGTCATCTATGGTAATTACAAAGACATCTCCGAAGTGCCGGACAAAGCCATTGCCCGTATCAAGCACTATTTCTTGACTTACAAGGATATGCCAGACCAACAGAAAGGCACAGTAGAGATTCCTCATATGTACAATAAAGAAGAAGCTCACGAAGTGATCAAACGCTCAATGAAAGATTACATTAAGCGTTACGAAGAACTGGGCGATGCGCTTTCGTCTTACTAAAAGAATAATGACAAGAAAAAAGTCTGACATAATATATTTCATGTCAGACTTTTTTGTTTTAAGGGTGCAGCAATTTAATACTCAGACCAGTCTCCATCGACCACCCGTTGACATCCACAACTCGTATCATGAGGTGATAATCGCCTCCCTCATAATCGCCCTCATTATCAGCCTGGGGTAATGTAATTGCTGTTTCAGTCACATATACCCTTGTGCTATCAGGAATACTAAATGACGCCGTATAATTCATCGGATTAAGCCCTTTACTTTCTTTTTTCTCATCAAATTCACAGACTTGCACCTCTACTCCTGTTGGCAATGAGTGTTGGTCAAAATTATGGTGCACATTGATATTATAGGTGCTTAATCCCACATTATCGGTAAAGCGGGTACGTAAGATGAAAGTTTCACCAAAATAAAGGGTGTCACAATTGACAGGAAAAGCTTCTGCCACCGTCATATCAATGCTTGGCATTTCAGTATCAGTATCATTTTCGCAGGCAAAAAGAGCCAAAGAAAGTAATAGAATTGTTATCTGTTTCATAGTATTGGACGATAAAATAAAAGTAATAAGGTAAATCATAAAATACTGCCTATCCGGCACAAGTATCATTCATACTATCTGTTTTTTAGTTCATAGTGATAACAAGTGGATACCGTGCCGAAAAGCCCCAGTTGCCACTGGCATCTTTGCATTTCACCAAAACATAGTAATTACCGGATTCCCAAGCAATATCTCCTGTTATTGCTTTGCTTTCAGGTGCATTATTATCGTCCTCAGCTCCTACCTCTATAGATGCCGAAAAATGATGCGCCACAGAACTGTCAAAATCATGTGTATGCAACATCGTAATGGTGTTGGTAGCATTCACATCAGCATCAGCTATAGATTGATTATCACGCACGAGCCCAATATACAGACCACCAAGAGCTACTTCATCACTTACCTCACCCTCAATAACAATGGAAGAACCTATAGCAAATGCTTCTCCACTTGCAGGTGCGCTTGTCACATTTACCCCGGGAGCTGTTTCGTCTACGGCCTCCTGCAGTTCCAGTTCATCCTCTACCTCGGTCTCATTTCCTTCCTGATCCACTACTATTAAATGAAAATGATAGTCGCCAACGCTGAATTCAGAAGATATATCTACGTGCTCGTGAAAATGAGTGTTTTTCAAACCCTGCGCATCGGTAAAGTCCACTTCTAACTCCCAGTCTTCGGCTTCATCCTCAGAATGTAACTCTACAGTAATACGTTCGATTTTAGCTTCAGCCACTATATCTGCATCGATGTGCAAATCGTGTCCGATATAAGCTATTTTACTATTCTCCAAGCCCAATTCATTAAGCGTAACTTGAGGTTTAGCGACTTCATCTTCACAAGCTGAGAAGACAAATACATTAGCTAAGACTAGCAATCTGAATAAAATTTTATATTTCATAATTGTTGATTTAAATATTTGAAATTAATAATTACTCTTGATGGAGCATAAGTTAACAAAGCCTTATAAACCGCTCACACAAATCCTTTTAATAGTTTGTTTTTAGTATTTTACACTTACGCTATATGGTTTATTTGCATTATTTTGAATATTCTAACGGGATATTGACATTAATAATAATATTACGCCCGGGCTCCGGTACATTGACCATGCGATAAAAGCTCGTATGGTTATAATATTTGTTATTCAATATATTTTGCATTTGCAAAGCAACATTTAACGTCTGTCCCATAACACTAAGCTGTCCCCCCATGCTAAGGTTCAATACATTGTAAGCTTCAGTAACTTCCTCTGGCGGCACTATCAAATGCTGTGCTGCCGTCAGACGCCAATCGAGTGAAGCATATACATCCTTCATTCCCCAATAACTTGAATTGTTGTATTTCAAATTAATAATAGCAGATGCAGGTGGTGCAAAAGGTAAGGTATAGCCTTTTTTAGGACCACTCATCTGCTCGGAATAGACGTATTCGCCTATAAGGCCTAACTGCCATTTTTTTAATATCTGATAATGGGCATGTATCTCGCCACCAAAGCGCAGCACTTTCGCTTCGGTATATTCGTATTCCTGATTTCCCAAGCCATAATCACTATTAAAATCAGACGTCGGATTGAGGTAGATATAATTACTGAAATAGTTAAAAAACGGGGTCATTCCTATAGCTAAGTAATTGGTATGAAACTCAGCACCTCCATCCAGCTGATAAGACACTTCGGGATTCAGATTACCATTACCTATTTCAAAACTAAGATTATGAGGGTTCACCCCATCAGCCGCTAGCTCCTTGGCTATGGGCATTCTAAAACTACGGCCCACATTTACTTTATAAGTCTGGTGCTTGGCATTATAGTTATACCCAACTGACCAGCTAAGGCTGGAAAAATGACGCTGCAAATCATAAGCACGTTGCAGATATGCTCTGCTTACAAGGCCATCTTCAATGATCTCAGATTTATACCAATCATAATACTCTTGGGTATGTATATGACCATAATCGTAGCGTAAGCCCCCTTGTAATAAACTTTTTTTATTAAAAAAATGCTTCGCAACAAGATAAGTACCATAATGTTGTTGCTGATAATCCGGAATTATAAAGCTATGGCCACCAATACGGTTCACTTGCCATTCACCATTAAGCCCAGCATCCAGCCGGGTAGTGCTGTTCAAATCATAATTAAGAGTTACATTAGCACTGTAAACATCTTTATCAAATGCTCTTTCCAACTCTTCCGGCATCGCCATACTATCAGGAAACACCAAAGGCATATCGCCATGGTTGATATACTCACTCCACTCCTGACGATCATTGTGCTGGTAGGCCAGGTCAGCACTCAACATCACACCACCCAATTCCCATTTAAGGCTATTAATCACTTTTAGGTGACTCACTTTTTGATAGGGATAAAGAATATCTCGGGAAGAAGCATCCTGCACTTCATAATCGACATTACGTGGCAACTTACCGTGAGCATTAGCAAATAAACCATTCGTACTGTTCACGGCACTCAATCTTAGCACATTCTGAAAACGTGGTAATATTAACCCTAAAGAGAAATTCCCATTGACCTCCTCACCTGCCGTATTACGAATCTGATTATGATACAATGGTACAGCGAAAGAATAAATGCTAACCTCCTCTGCCGGCACTCTATAATCGCCATAATCGGCTATCGTCAAGCGGGCATCAGCATACCAGCTGCTTTTTCGTCCGTAAAGCGACAAAGAAGTAGCACCATAACGATTATTACTCTTAGCCGTCAGGTCCACACTACCTCCAAAAGTATGCTCTGCCGGCATCTTACGCGCACTCATATCTATCACACCACCTATAGCGTCCGAACCATACTTCAGCGATGCCGGTCCTTTGATCACTTCGACCCTGTCAACAGCATATTGATCCACTTCCAGACCATGGTCAGCCCCCCATTGCTGCGCCTCGTGCTTAATATTATTTTCCATCACGACCACTCGGTTGAAGCTCAAACCACGAATGACCGGTTTGGATTGGCCCGAGCCAATACCGATAGTACTTACCCCCGGCAATCGTTCCAAGGATTTCATCAGGCTTCCACCTAAATTCTGTTTAAGAAAGTCCTCACCTATCGTCTCTACATTGAGAGGATTCTCTTTAGGACCATGCAAGATATGTGCACTGGTTACTTCCACTTCGTGAAGATTCAGAAGGGTATGTTCCAACTCAAAATTGTGTTGGGTATCCGCATTAATCACGATTCCTTCCGTTTCGGTTTCATAACCAATAAAGGAAATGGCCAAATCGTATTTGCCGGCAACAATATGAGGTATTATATACTCTCCTTTAGTGTTGGTTACAGCACCGTGGGAAGTATTCATAATACGCACCGTAGCGCCTATTAACTCGTGCCCGTGGTCATCCAACACCTTACCACTCAAGGTATAGGTATTTTGAGCCACCACGATCGAAAATATTAGGAAAAATAGTACGGTTAAAAAACTCTTCATCAGGCGTGGCATTCAGGACAGATTCCTTTTATAATGACTTCTTTCTCTAAAGCTTCGTAACCTTCGGGTAAAGGCGTAGACATTACAGGTACTTCATCTAGGCATTGTACCTTATGGCACTCATGACAATAAAAATGGGCATGATTGTGCCGGTGTGTTATTTCATTAGCTAAAGCATAAGTCACAAACTGACTATCAACCACAATCTTATGAATAATATTGTTCTCCTCCAGTGTTTTGAAAGAACGGTAAAAAGTCGTTCGGTCATAATTACCCGGCAGTAAGGCCCGAATCTGATTTTCCGAAATGGGTCTCTGTGCTTCTATAAGCACATCCAGAAGACCTTCACGGCAACTGGTACGCTTCAAGTTATGTTGATTGAGTATGTCTATAGCTTTCATGGCTGCAAAGATATGTCAAATGCAACAATGTTGCAAGTTCATTTGCAATAATATGCCATGAGCATTGGCAGAGGAGTTTATATTTGAGGTATTGGTGCGTCTGGAAGCAGCATAGCACCAGAAAAAATAGAAAAAATATAGATTAACCACCTGAAAACCAAACACCAAAATGCTAAGTTTTAACAAACACAGCAAGGCCTAAACAGAGCGTTTGAATAAAAAAAGATGAGGTATAATAAATACCGTAAATCATACAATCTGTTGAAGGTGATTACCAGAAAAAATAAGATGCTATGCCCCCAATCGTTGCATACTGTCGCGTAGCGCAGCAATAATCTCCTTCTCGCCTTCTACCACGCCTTCGGCCATCAGTATCTTACCGTCACAAACGGTGTAGTCAATCACTTTAGGCGTAGCGCTGTAGACCATATTAGAAATCAGGTTGGTATTAGGCACCATGGCTACATCGTCCAGGTTGACGAGGATAAAGTCAGCTTTAGCCCCCACTTCTATTTTTCCGGTATTGAGGCCTAAATATTCTGCAGGCAAAGAGGTTGCTCGGGCAAAGACATCAGCAGCAGGAGCTACGGTAGCATCGGCGTACATCTCTTTAGCACGCAGGGCCGCCAGTTTCATTTCGCCCATCATATCCACATTGTTATCTGAGCAAACGCCGTCAGTAGCAATGCTGAATTTCACCCCCGCTTTAGCCATAGCATCGTAACGGAAACCACCGGAAGCCAGTTTCATATTTGAAGCCGGACAATGTGCCACAATAACACCACGCTCTGCCAGTAAGGCTATTTCGTCATCGTTTAAATGAACGGCATGAGCTACAAGTAGGCGTTCGTTAAGCAAGCCAACGCGATCCAGCAATTCGACAGGACGCACTCCGTATTTTGCCACACAGTCGTCATTCTCCTTTTGTGTTTCCGAGAGGTGAATATTTACCAGTGTATTGTTCTTTTCCGAGAATTCGGCCAACCAACGCAAGCTTTCTTCACTCACGGTATAAACCGCGTGTGGCGCCGGCATTATGGCAATTTTTTCATCCACCTCTTTGTTGGCTTCGTATTCGGCTTCCATCTTCTTTTTCATCTCTTCCGCTTTCTTTTCATCAAAGAAATCAAAGAAGGTAGCCCCTACAAAAGCGCGAATACCCATTTCAGAAAACGCCTTAACCACCTGCTCAGTACCCACATACATATCGGCACACATCGTGGTACCGCTCTTAATCATCTCCACACAGGCCAGACGGGCACCGTTGTAGATATCCACATCTTTGAGTTTGGCTTCGAAAGGCCAGATATAATCGTTCAGCCAAGTGTGTAAAGCCATGTCGTCAGCATAGCCACGCATCAGTGTCATAGACGAATGCGTGTGCAAGTTATGAAATGATGGCAAAATAGCCCGGTGGCTACCATCTATGACCGTATCGGCCTCTTTCTCTATATTTTTCTCAATCTGCGTAAAGCTGTTTTTTTCGATATAGACATCGGTACGTTCGTTGTTGAGAAGTATGTTTTTTATTAGTATTGACATTGGAAAATTGAAATTGGAAATTAGAAATTGGCACTTCGACTACGCTCAGTGACCGAAATTGAAATTGGAATCATTCAATCCCAAAAGCCTTTTTCACTTTAACTACTGTTGCATCCAGGGATAAATAACTTGTTCCTCCGGCGGCATTGGCGTGGCCTCCACCTTCAAAGTGTTCTGATGCAATATGATTGACAGGATCATCGCCTTTGGAGCGGAAGGACATACGGATTTTATCATCATATTCTTGTAAAAAGACGCTTCGGTTTACACCGTCAATGGACAAGGGAATATTAACCAAGCCCTCGGAATCGCCGGTTTGAAAACAAAAACGTTCCTTATCCTCTAAAGAAAGAGTCATAATGGCCAGTTTTTGTTTCGGGAAAACTTGCATTTTATCGTTTAATAAATACCCCATTAAGCGGGTACGCGATTCACTAAAACTATCGAACACCCGATCTACTACCTCATCTTTGTCCACGCCTTTTTCTAACAGGTTAGCTACCATCCTAAAAGTTTGCGGGTTAGAGCTATTATGACTAAACCGCCCGGTATCGGTCATCATTCCTACAAAAAGAGCTGTCGCTTCATCCTTACCAATATAAGTATCCCAGCCCATATCATATATAATGCGAGTCACTAACTCACACGCGGAAGACACGGAAGTATCTGAGAAAAGTAACTTAGTTTCAAATTCCGGATAAGGGTGATGATCAATCAGTGCCATTGGCTTTTCAGGTAAAAAAGGGGCCAAGTCTCCCACGCGCGATGGTCCGTTAAAATCTATCATCATCAAAAAATCGGCCCAGTTTAGTGCACTTATTGCCGCTTCTTGTTTCTTTTCGAAAACGATAGCCTCATCAGCACCGGCTAACCATGTAAGATATGGTGGCATAGCTGTAGGATAGATGACTTTGACTTGTTTTCCTTGCTTTTCCAGCACCCCCTTCCAGGCCAAAGTTGCTCCGGTAGCATCGCCGTCCGGATTTTTATGACCTATCAACACTATTTTCTCCGCGTCAGTCAACGCTTTCTTTAATCCATTAATCATCGTGCAAAAGTACTTTTAATTCGAATACAAACGTTTTTAATGGGGTAATTGTTTTCTGTTATGTTTTAGACTTTAGCGACGTGAGGGAACGTAGAGACTTAAGAGACTTAAGAGAACGAAGAGAACAAAGCAACTTAAGATAACGAAGGGACGTGAGGGATGTAAGGGATGTGAGGGAACGAAGAGACTTAAGCGAACCTAGCGCTATCGCGTCTTCACTTAAGTCGCTTAAGTCACGTCTTCGCTTAAGCCCCTTAATTCGCTACGTTGCATCTTCGCTTCGTTCGCTTAAGTCCCTTCGTTCGCTACATTCACTCAAGTCGCCACTCCCCCCTTGTCACCTAAAGAGAAAAATAGTAAATTTGAAAGGAACAATAAAATATACAACTATGGAACATCCCAAAGACCTTACCAGCGTTTTCACAGGCTCCAGGATGGAGACTAACGTGATCATTGAGATATTAAAGGATAATGATATTCCTGTAGTGGCTCACAATCAGTTTCAGGAAGGCTTGCACGCCGGTTTTATCGACGGCCTTCCCGGTGATGTAAAACTAATGATTGAGAAAGAGGATGTGGAGAAAGCACAGATGCTCATTCAGGAGTATGAGAAATCTATTAGCTAGATCAATGTGAAATGAAAAATGTAAAATGAAAAATTAAAAGTGTAAAATTTGCCGCTCTATCTCACGGGTAAATACTCGTTCATTCTTTCGTTTTTTATTGAACCTTAACATAGCAAAAGAACTGTTGCATGATGGTTAATACAAAATGCAGTGCTCTTAGTCTTCGGGCTTAGAACACTGCATTTTTTATATTGAAACTGTTTTGAGGCCTTAAAACACATCGGGCATTAGTAAATCAAAATGGATAGCATCAGGGTATTTTGTCTTAAGCAAAGTGCTCTTCCCCACCTGACGTGCTCCCCACAAAAAACAACTGTAGTCTTCTAAGTCTTCAAATATTTGCTCTCAATTGAATTAATCTTCCGTTAATCTTTCTTATTTATATGATTATTAAATACTTACCCCCTATTTATTGTATACCTCTGAATAACAGTGTGGTATTGGAAACAACGTTCAGCAAAGCTAATTTGTGATTTTAGTAATTATAAGTTTAACGAAGTATTGTTATGTTTAATAGTGTGAAGATTTATGAATAAAAAAAGACGCATAATAATGCGCCTTTTCTTCTGCTAAATAATGAACTTGTTTTATGCGATATATGACTATGCGATGTAATAATCTTATTATCTACAACCGCTGTACAGCATCAGAATTCAATCATAATACCCAAGGTCGGTAATACGGTTCCTGAAGTTTGGGTGAGGTATTTCATTTGATAGCGTTGTTGTGCCAAAGGATCATTAGGGTTTTCTATCTGAGGATTACCGTTAGCATCTGTATCTTGTATATAAACCGGCGCATTTTCATATTGACGTCCGGTAACATTCTGTACATCGAAATACATACCAAGCATCCATTTGTCAAAGAAAAAGTTTTTATCAATTCTTAAATCTAATTGATAAAACAGATCGAGACGCTCTGAGTTGTACTGATTATAATCTAAATACGGGCGTCCGGTAGCATCCCAAGCCGTGACCAAGGATGATTTATACTCATCGTAAGCGGTATAAGGTGCGCCCCCTTGAGCACGAAACTTGGCCCCAACCATAAAATTCTTAGGCAGTTTCTTCGTGCCTGTAAAAGATAATAAATGTTGGTTATCCCAAGCCGAAGGTAAATAATCTCCGGTGCGCAAGTCCGTAAATTCGCTGTTAACCCAAGTGTAAGCCAATATAAAATTGAGGCCTTTCTTACCACTCCAACGTGCCATCAGCTCAGCACCATAAGAGCGCCCTTCAGATATGGGAAGCACTTCTTCGTCGCCAAAGAGATCATAGCCACCGCCCTTACTAGCCAAAGAAACGGAATCTCTCAAAGACATAGGATAGTCCTTATATCCTTTGTAGAAACCCTCTACCGAGACTAACATATGATCGTTAGGTAACCACTCCACTCCTACGCCATACTGCAACGAAGAAATGGGTTTGATACCGTTTGTTTTATTCACGAAGTCACCATTTTCCATATAACCTAATGTGGTATAGGCAGGTAATTGATAAAACTTACCAGCTGAAGCGTTTAACTTAAGCTGGGGCAAAATTTTGTAGGAAACATTACCGCGTGGTGCCAATTGGTTCAGCGGGTTAGCCATCAGGTCGGAATAAGTATTACCATCGATACGCAAACCAGCCGAAGCGGTCAACTTATTATCGGTAGAGAAATAGGTCACTTGCTCAAAAAGGCTATATTTTACAAAACTAAGGTCGGAATTATAGTCTAAATCCTGTGCTGTGCCATTAATAAAAAACCGCTGAGTTGTATTATTATCATAACTCACAAGTTCCACACCTCCACCAGACAAAAACTTAAAAACCCCCTTGCGCATCACATGTTCTACGCGGGATTTTAGCTCGTTCTCATTACTTTTATAATCCAGAATTTTCTTTGTAGGGTCATCATTTTCATTTTCAAGATACTTGTATAAGTAGTTGTAAAGATGATTGTTGCTAATGACAGCGGTAAGGTAGCCATCTTTGAAATAATGCTTATAGCGAGCGCCTACAGTGTAGTTCCATTGTGTTTGATAAGGAATGTTAGACAAGGTGTAAGCATTTTCTTCGGTATCTGGTGCATCCAGATTCAGAACATTATCGTCGTATGCCCCAATGCCTAAAAAGGTGATTTCGTTCTTCTCATCTATTTTGCTTTCTACCTTAACCGTAAAATCGTTGAAGGTGGGTAAAAAAGGCAGTTCTAAAGCCTGAAATAAAAATTGCAGGTAGGAACGTCGGGCAGAAAAGACATAATTGGTCTTGTCACCAATCATACCTTCGGCACCCGCTGATATTTCAGAGGCCCCCAGTGTCAGTTTAAAATGTTGCTCTTCGCTACCATCTATCATCTTAAAATCAAGAACAGAACTCATAGCATCGCCTCGGTTGACCGGAAAAGAGCCGGAAAGAAAATCCACCTCACGAATAAGGTCAGCATTGATGATGCCTACCGGCCCTCCACTAGCGCCTTGTGTGGCAAAATGGTTCAGGTTAGGAATCTCAATACCCTCCAGATAAAAACTATTCTCGGAGGGACCACCACCACGTACTATCAGGTCATTACGAAAAGCCGTAGAACCAGCCACACCGGGAAAAGACTGTACCACTTTGGAGATATCACGGTTGGCTCCGGGATTCAATTCTATTTCTGCCGGACTAATGCGACGATAAGCCAAAGGAGCCTCATCTTTCCCCAAAAAAGGGTTTGCAGTAACGGAAAACTCATCCAGTTCCAAACTACTCTGCTCCATTGGGATATCAATTACCCGTGTCCCAAAACGCACCATAACAGCCTCGGTAACTACCGTTTTATACCCCACAAAAGAGACCTGTAAACGGTATTCGCCCGGCTCTATAGTTCCCAAGTCATACCCCCCATCAGCACCTGTGATAGCACCAACATCAGAATTAAAAACACGTACTGTAGCATAAGGAATTGGCTCATTAGTATATTGGTCGTACACCCGTCCGGTAATATGAATACCGCGTTTCACCTCTCCATCGTCCTGAGCAGATAATGAAGTCAGAAAGAGTAAAAAGAATAAGGAATAAATTGTTTTTTTCATCGTTTTTAAAGTATAATCTTCTAAGAACATATAAGCAATGGATTTGTTTTAAGAAGAGCTATTTTTAATGGAATTTATTTAAAGTCCTCTTGAAAAACTACTGATCCCATTTTATTAACAGTAAAAGTTCTTCGGATAGTTTGAGATAACCTTGGTTATAAACCAAATGATATTTCCCTCCCTTTTGTGTTTCGTAAATACCCGTGAAGTAACTAAAGTCAAAACCTTCCTGCAAAAGCTTACTGCGTGCCACTTTGGTCTTACCGCTTTTATTTAGCGCCTCCAATATGCTATGGTTTTTCTTTAGCACCCGATTGATCTTCTTTATCAAATCACCTTTGGAGCTATAACGCTTATTATTAAAACTATTGCGGCATTGGTCAGAGCAGAATTTTTTATCCACACGTCCTATGATAGGATCGCCACATACAGGGCATAGTCGTTGTGTTTCCATAATTTAAGGTTTATATTATTCAAAGTTTGTTTTCTCCGTAGTATTTGAGTCTTCGACGCATTAGTTGTATCGCACCCCGAGTACTCGGGGGCAAAGCACACGCAGAGATACGCTGAGGTTTGACTTTATTTAAGTGAATAAAAATATAATACTTACAAGAATTTACAGTTTCTTAAGTCGCCTTTTCTTCACTTAGTTCGCTTAAGTCACCCCTTCGCTTAAGTCGCAAAATCATTCAAACATTCAAGCATTCACGCATTGTATCATTGAATCATTGTATCATT
>DHQI01000012.1 GCA_002408065.1 Bacteroidales bacterium UBA5342 | reverse complement strand
TTTTTTCTGCTAGATTTTTTGCTTCGTTTTTCATCATGGAAAAATGAAGAACTGGGGTTTAAGGGGTGTTAAACCCCTAGGGAAAGATAATAATAAACTAAAATAATAATGAAGACAACAAAATTTATCCTTGCACTATTCTTAGGAGCAGCATTTATAAGCTCCTGTAAGCAAGAAGTAGAGCAAAAGCCTAATGTCATATATATCCTAGCCGATGATATGGGTTATGGCGACTTGAGCTGTTATGGTCAAGAGCATTTTTCGACCCCTAACATTGATCGATTGGCCAAAGAAGGTATCCGCTTTGTCAATCACTACTCAGGCAGCACGGTATGTGCACCCTCGCGTGGTAGCTTGATGACGGGAAAGCATACGGGACATTCTTATAACAGGGGAAATAAAGGAATTAAGGGGAAAGGTGATTTTCCTATTCGAGATAATGAAGTGACTGTAGCCGAAGTGTTTAAAGAAGCTGGCTATGTGACCGGGATGTTTGGAAAATGGGGCTTGGGTTATGCTGGTTCAGAAGGTGATCCACATCATCAAGGTTTTGATGAGTTTTATGGCTTTTTAAGTCAGGTACTGGCGCACAATTATTACCCTTACTTCTTGTGGCACAACAGTGATTCTGTCGTTTTAGAAGGCAATGCCGGCTTTGGTCAGGAGCAGTATGCTCCTACGCTGATGCAGGATAAAGTTATGGACTTTTTAGAAGCCAATAAAGACACCAGCTTCTTTTTATACTATCCAAGCATTATACCTCATGCTGAGCTTTTTGCTCCTGAAGAATATATGGCCAAGTACCGGGGTAAATTTCTCCCGGAACTAGAGTATCAGGGAAAAGACAGCGGCAAAGGCTACAAGACGGGTGGTTATGGCTCTCAAAAAGAAAGCCATGCTGCCTTTGCGGCAATGATACACCTTTTGGATGACCAAGTAGGGGAGATTATGGACAAAGTCAAAGAGCTAGGCATAGCTGATAATACTATTATCATCTTCTCTTCGGATAACGGCGCACATGAGGAAGGTGGAGCCGACCCTGAATACTTTAAAAGTACCGGAGGGCTAAAAGGTATTAAACGAGATCTATATGAGGGCGGTGTACGTGTGCCAATGATTGTCAAGTGGCCGGGTAAAGTAGAAGCAGGTCGAGAGTCAGAACATATTTCTGCCTTTTGGGATGTACTGCCTACGATGGCCGATATCGTGAATGTAGCAGCCCCCGATAGTATCGATGGTATTTCATTCTTGCCCGAACTGTTAGGGAAGGAGCAGCCAAACCATTCTCATCTTTACTGGGAGTTTTATGAGAAAAATGGCCGTCAAGCGGTGCGCAAAGGCCAGTGGAAAGCGGTGCGTTATGAAGTGGCGAAAGATTATGAAGGCACATCGGTAGAATTATATAACTTGGAAACAGATCCCTACGAAGAAAATGATCTGGCTCAGGAATACCCTGAAATTGCAGCCGAAATGCTCGCATTGATAAAAGAGAGTCACACACCATCTGAAAACTTTAAGTTTAAGGTGAAAAAGAAACATTAAGAATATGAAGATTAATCAAAATCTAATCACAATAATAGCACTACTTTTATTGTCCTGTACTTCCAGTGCTAAATCAAAAAAAGAAACACCCAATGTATTACTTATCTTCGTAGACGATATGGGCTATGGCGACCTGAGCTGCTATGGTGCTCAAGATGTAAAAACACCTAACATCGACCAATTGGCCAAAGAAGGCTTACGCTGTACCGATTTTCAGGTAGCTGCACCGGTGTGTGGGCCTTCACGTGCTGCGCTTATGACGGGGCGTTACCCTATGCGCTGTGGTCAACCCGGCTTTCCGGGCACGCAGAGCAAAACGTATAAATATGAGTTTAAAGGATTACACCCTGAGGAACTGACTGTGGCCAATTTGCTCAAAGAAAAAGACTATGCTACGATGTGTATTGGTAAGTGGCATTTGGGTCTTGAAGATGGTTTTCACCCTACCGACAGAGGCTTTGATGAGTTTTATGGGATAGAATCCAATTGGGTAACCCACGCACCAGCTTATCGTCACTTATACGAAGGAAAAGAAATGGTAGAGGAAGATGTGGTCTTTGAGACTTTAATGGATAAATACACTTCTAGAGCTATCGAGTTTATGATTGAAAACCAGGATAAGCCGTTCTTTTTATATTTAGCTCATAATGCGGTACACTCACCCATTTTGCCAAGCGAAAAATTTAAAGGGACTTCAAAAGGAAGCTCTTATGGCGATTTTGTTCAGGAACTAGATCATTACGTTGGTCAGGTGCTCACTGCGCTTGACGAAATGAAGCTAGCCGAAAAAACACTCGTCATCTTCCTTTCGGATAATGGTCCGGCCATATGCCATTTTGGTGGATCAGCCGGTCCGCTCAATGGGGGTAAGTATTGTACTATGGAAGGTGGATTTCGTATCCCTGCGATCTTTCGCTGGCCTGAGCAAGTGGCTACGGGAGACTGCGAAACGCTGCTTTCTTCGATGGATATATTGCCTACGCTAGCAGCCTTGGCAGGAGCTGAACTGCCCGACGATCGTATTTTTGATGGTGCTGATATTATGCCCATCCTTAAAAAAGGTGAGGGTGACTCCCCTCACGATTATTACTATTATTACAATGGTATGAACTTGCAAGCAGTACGTCGTGGACCGTGGAAACTACACATCCCCCGCACACTCGAAGATCAACCCTTTTGGTCACAAAAGTCAAAAGAAAAACCTTTTAGTGGCAACTATTTGAAAGATATTTCTTGCAAAGGATTACCAGCCCTGACGAAACCCTTGTTATTCAATCTGGATAGAGATATGGGTGAATTGCAAAATGTGGCTAAACAGCACCCTGATATAGTTAAAGAATTACAAGCCGAAGCCGAAAGAGTGCGCGCCGAGTTGGGCGATATTGATGTCGTAGGTAGCGACCAGCGCGTACCACCTATTATTGCTGAATAGAATAAATCAAAATTATGAAAATAAAATTAAGTCTGTTTCTTGCATTTATTCTGATAATGAGTGCTTGCAGCACAAATGAAAAATCAGAAAACCCCAACGTTATCTTCATCTTTGTCGATGACCTGGGCTATGGTGATGTAGGCTGTTATGGTGCGACCAAAGTGCAAACACCGAATATCGATCGTTTAGCAGCAGAAGGCAAGATGTTTACCGATGCTCATTCGGCCTCTGCTGTGTGTACACCTTCGCGTTACGCTTTGCTTACCGGCGAATATCCTTTGCGTGCCAATAATGGAAAAGGAGCCTGGGGACCTTGTAGTCATAAGCAGCCATTGATGATTGATACGGCCAGTTTAAGTTTAGGGCAAGTGTTCAAAAATAAAGGCTATGCAACGGCAGCTGTAGGTAAATGGCACTTGGGCTTTGGAACAGGTGAGACGGATTGGAACAAGCCTTTACGTCCCGGACCACTTGAGCTCGGTTTTGATTATTATTTTGGCGTGCCCAAGGTTAATAGTGGCTTTCCTTATGTTTATGTAGAAAATGATGCCATTGTAGGTTATGACCCTGAGGATCCTTTGGTCTATGACAAGAAACCTTATTCGCCTACACCTACTTTTCCCGAAGAGGCTGGTTCTAAAACGCCTAACCGTTTCTCAGGTGCTGTAGAGGCACACAAGATGTATGATGATGAACAAACCGGGATCTTATTAACGGAAAAAGCCATCACATGGATGGATGAAAATAAGGATGAGCCCTTCTTCCTTTATTTCCCTACAACGAACATACACCACCCGTATACGCCAAATCCGATGTTTAAAGGGACGAGTCAATGTGGTTTGTATGGCGATTTTATTCATGAGCTCGACTGGATGGTCGGAGAGCTTTTGAATTATTTGGATGAAAATGATTTGACCGATAATACTTTAGTGGTCTTTACCAGTGATAATGGCGGAATGCTGAATAGTGCCAGTATGCTGACTTGGGAAGCCGGGCATCGTCAGAATGGTGATTTGTTGGGCTTTAAATTTGGCGCTTGGGAAGGTGGTCATCGTATTCCTTTTATTGCACGTTGGCCAGGGAAAATCAAAGCTAATACCGTGTCAGACCAGTTGATTTGTAATGTGGATATGCTGCCTACTTTTGCGGCTATGACAGCGCAAGAGATAGGGGAGGATAAAATATGTGATGGCATTGATATTATGCCGGCGCTTTTGGATGAAAATGCCGAACTGGAGCGTGATCATTTGATTTTGGCTCCACGCAAAAGTAAAAACCTGGCTGTACGCAAAGGGCAGTGGATGTATATAGCCGCTCAGGGCGATGGTGGCTTTGGTTTTAAGCCCAATGGACATGCCAAAGGTGGTCCGGGAGCCATTGCTTTCTCTGGTCGCGAAAATAGCGATATTGAAAATGGTATAATTAAAGCTGAAGCTCCACCAGCACAACTCTACAACATCATAGATGATGTGGAAGAAAGCACCAACCTCTACGAACAATACCCGGAAGTAGTGGCAGAAATGGAAGCGATTCTAGACATTTATATGAGCAAAGAGGAAAGGAAGAAATGGCATTAAATTTTGATAGTACATTCTCCTGTAAGTTACAGTATAATTATCTTTGAGCATTGGGCTGATAAAATATATATTGACTATGTGGTAGATTTGTCACAAGATATATTTTATGAAGACAAAAACAAATAGCAGGGGTATGGGGACGCAGTCCCTAAACGACAAATAGGAGCGTTGGCCTTGCAGAAAAAGGCGGGCGTGTGATGGGGTGAATTGGTTTTTAGCCTGAAGTAGCCGTAATACGAAAGGCGTTAAGAAAACCAAGAGAGCGCAATGGCAGCATTTTTTTCTGCTTGATTTTTTGCTTCGTTTTTCATCAAGGAAAAATGAAGAACAGGGGTCTGGGGTGATAAATCCCCAGAAACAAAAAGATTTAAAATGTCTTGTAAGCTACAGTGTGTTAAAAAGATAGGTTGATGTAAGTAAGGTAGAATAAAGTAAAATTAAAAAATCAAATAAAATTGAGAAGTTTAAACATTACAAATGCACTGTGTTTATTGTTATTAATAGTAACATTAAGTTCGTGTGGAAGTAAAAAAGGACATAAACAACATGATCAATTGGCGCAAGCTGATACGGTGAATTTCACTTACTCCAAGGTAGAAGGCATCGGGCTGGATTCGGTCTATAACCGCCGTGACCCTAGTGATATCATCAAGGTGGGCGACACTTATTACATCTGGTATACCCGAATGATAAGTCCGCAGCGTTCGGGCTACTGGGGCAATATTGCTTATGCCACCTCTACCGACGAAGGTCATACTTGGCAAGAGCAAGG
>DHQI01000116.1:89447-95561 GCA_002408065.1 Bacteroidales bacterium UBA5342 | reverse complement strand
TTTTACAGAGTCCTTAGCCGATTTTTTGGAGCTTTACCGTAAACACAATTGCCGCTTACAGATGGGAGGTTCCGATCAATGGGGCAACATTACTACGGGTACTGAATTGATTCGTCGTATAGAAGGAGGAACTGCCTTTGCTCTCACATGCCCTCTTATTAAAAAAGCTGACGGTAAAAAATTTGGAAAAACTGAAAGTGGTAATGTTTGGTTAGATCCTAAACGTACTTCTCCTTACAAGTTTTACCAGTTTTGGTTAAACACATCGGACGATGATGCAGCCAAATACATTAAGATATTTACCTTACTCACCGAAAGTGAAATAGAAGCTCTTATTGCAGAACATTCTCAGGCGCCCCATTTGCGTTTGTTGCAAAAGAAACTGGCGGAAGAAGTGACTGTAATGGTGCACTCACGCGAAGATTACGAAGCGGCTATTGAGGCGAGCCAGATTCTATTCGGTCGTGGCACTACTGAATCATTAGCTAAGCTGGACGAAGAGACCTTTCTTTCTGTTTTCGAAGGCGTACCTACTTTTGAGGTCGCAAAAACAGATCTGGAGAATGGCATTGATCCCCTTTCTTTATTCGCCGAAAAAGCAAGCATCTTTAACTCTAAAGGTGAATGCCGTAAAATGATTAAAGGTGGTGGTGTTAGCTTGAATAAAGCGAAAGTTACAGATGAGTCTGTTCATATTACGGTAGCTGACTTGTTAAACGATAAATACCTTTTGGTACAGAGGGGTAAGAAAAACTACTTTATTATCAATGTAAAGTAATAATAACAGAACTCCTACCTCCTTTTATTTGAAAATGAGCAGCTGCTTTTGATACGTTATAAAACTTATTGAAAATCTTTTCTGCCGAGCTAAAGCATTTATAATTAATTGACCTGATCAAAAAAATGCTAAGAAAAGTAAGAGCAGGGAATAGTAGAGGGAGCTTTTTTAAACCATTTGATTTTTTATTTGTTATAATCTCTATCGTTTTTACCTAACACCGGTTTGATTTATAGTAGTTACCTCAGGAATGATTTTGTGCGATGGCAGAACAGTTTGAATTACTCAGCAAGATAAATAGTCCTAAAGATTTAAAGACACTTAATAAAAGTGAGTTGCCGCAGCTTTGCAATGAGCTGCGCCAATTCATTATTAATGAGGTATCTTCAAATCCGGGTCATTTAGGTGCCAGCCTTGGTACTGTAGAGCTTACTGTTGCCTTGCACTATGTGATGGATACGCCGGAGGATAAACTGGTCTGGGACGTAGGCCATCAGGCCTACGGGCATAAGATATTGACCGGACGACGCGATCAATTTTCTACCAACCGCAAATACGGAGGACTTAGCGGCTTCCCCAACCGTGAGGAAAGCCCCTACGATGCTTTTGGAGTAGGCCACTCCTCCACTTCTATCTCTGCTGCTCTGGGAATGGCAATCGCTTCGCAAATTAAAGGAGATAACAGACAGTTTGTAGCGATTATTGGTGATGGAGCATTAACGGGCGGAATGGCTTATGAAGCGCTGAACAATGCAATGGTTAATCCTAACAATTTGCTTATCATTCTTAACGACAATCAGATGTCGATATCTCCAAACGTGGGTGGAATGAGCAATTATTTGTTGGATATAGCTACCTCTAGAACCTATAACCGTTTCCGTAAAGAATTTGCTTCGGGGATAGAAAAGATATGGGGAAAAGAACGACGCGATGTAATGAGCAAGCTCAATACCAGCATCAAGGCTATGCTCTCTAAGCAGAGCAATATATTTGAAGGTTTTAAGATTAGATACTTCGGCGTAACGGATGGTCATGATATTTTACATTTGGTAGAAATGTTGGAAGACCTAAAAAAACTTCCCGGGCCTAAAGTATTGCATTGTCATACAAAGAAAGGTAAAGGATATGCTCCTGCTGAGCATGCTCAAACCGAATGGCATGCTCCCGGCTTATTCAACAAGGAAACCGGTGAACGTATAAAAGAAGAAAATCCAGAACCACAGCCACTCAAATATCAGGATGTGTTTGGACACACCTTGGTAGAGCTGGCCGAGCAGAATAAAAAGATAATCGGTGTTACTCCGGCGATGCTCACTGGCTGTTCTATGCATTATATGTACAAGAAAATGCCTGGACGCACTTTCGATGTAGGAATAGCTGAACAGCACGCTGTTACCTTTTCTGCTGGTGCTGCGACGGAAGGCTTAATACCTTTTTGTAATATCTATTCGTCGTTTATGCAGCGCGCTTATGACCAAGTGATACACGATGTAGCGCTTCAGAAACTATCAGTTATTTTCTGTCTTGATCGTGGTGGTTTGGTCGGTGAAGACGGCCCTACTCATCATGGCGTTTTTGATTTGGCTTACCTGCGTTGTATTCCTAACCTCACCATCACGGCTCCTATGAATGAGGTAGAATTACGTCATTTGATGTTTACAGCTCAAACAGGGCAACATGGGGCTTTTGCCATTCGTTATCCACGGGGTGCTGGTGTGATAAAAGATTGGCAGCAACCTTTTGAAATGATAGAAATAGGCAAAGGCCGAAAACTAAGAGAAGGGAAAGATATGGCCATTGTTTCAATGGGGAGTATTGGCAATAATGCTGCTAAGGCCATTGACAAAGCGAAAGAAGAGAATATAGAGGTTGCTCATTACGATATGCGTTTTGTCAAACCATTAGACAAAGAGCTTCTTGACGAGATATTTGCTCAACATAGCCAAATAATAAGCATTGAAGAAGGTACCGTTGTAGGAGGTTTTGGTAGTGCAGTGCTTGAATATGCAGCTGAAAAAAACTATCAAGGCAAGATTCACCTGCTGGGTGTACCTGATCAATTTATAACGCACGGATGCGTAGGTCATTTACATCAGCTGTGCGGTATTGATTATAAGTCAATATTGAAAAAAATTAAAAGTATTTTTGAAAAATAAGGTTGTAAGGTTAAAAAGTTGCAAGGTTTAAGAGGCGTCAAGCAACTTTGCTTTCCTATCACTTTTTAAACCTAGAAACCTGAAAAATTTATGGAAAAAAACAAAACATATTTCCTTTCGGATATTCACCTTGGTGCTCCTTATATCAAAGATGCAAAGGCGCACGAAGCTCGTGTGGTTTCTTTTTTGGACAGCATTAAAGAAGAAGCCAAAGAAATATATCTTTTAGGTGATATCTTTGATTTTTGGTACGAATGGGAAAACCTTATACCTAAAGGTTTTGTGCGTTTTCAGGGAAAATTGGCTGAATTAGTAGATGCCGGCGTAAAGGTACACCTCTTTGGAGGCAATCACGATATGTGGATGTATGGTTATTTGGCTGATGAAATTGGCGTTAAACTTTATCACGAACCTACCCTATTACAAATTGATGGAAAAACTTTCTTTTTGGCACACGGTGAGGATTTAGGCATCGATGATAAATTTTTCAAAGCTATGCTTAAACTTTTTAGAGCTAAATGGTTTCGGAGGTTCTTCTCTACCTTTGTACCTCCAAGCTGGGTTATGCGCTTTGCTAAAGGATGGAGCGATAAAAGCCGTGCTCAGCACGATAAAAGAGGAAGTCTCCAATATCTGGGCGAAGACCATGAGCATTTAGTTCAATTTGCCAAGAATTACAAAGGAACAGAACATATCGATTATTTCATCTTTGGTCACCGCCACATAGTCCTCGATCTGATGTTAAGAAAAGATTCGCGTGTGGTTATTTTGGGGGATTGGATCAGACATTTTTCTTATGCCGAGGTCTTAGACGGGCAATTGCAACTTTCAGAATATTCTGAATCATAAAATATTACAACTATGGAATCAACCAGAGTAGATAAAGTCTCAAAATTATTACAGCGCGATTTAGGTGAAATACTACAGCGAGAAGCTCAAGGCTCATTGCGTGGTAAATTGGTTACAGTCACAGAGGTGCGCCTCACGCCAAACCTTGAAATTGCCAAGGTCTTCTTAAGTATTTTCCCCTCCGAACACGGACAAGTAGTGGTAAAAGAAATACAACAGCATACGGCTCATTATCGTAATTTGCTGGGGCAACGCATACGTCATCAATTACGCATTGTGCCTGAGTTGCAATTTATCTTGGATGAATCAATGGATAAGTTAGAACGCATTGATGAACTTCTGAAAAAGTAATATAAACGTAACCTTCACTTGGCCCACCTATCTTTCTATATTGCGAAACGTTATCTTTTTGCTAAAAAATCGCATAAAGCGGTCAATATTATTTCGCTAATATCGCTTTTTGGATTTGCTATAGGTACAGCAGCTCTGGTAATAGTCATGTCGGTTTTTAATGGTTTCGAAAGTCTTATAGCAGGGATGTATAATCAGTTTGATCCGGATCTGAAGATAAGTGCTCAGAAAGGAAAAACAATGCTAATAGAAGGAGATATTGAAGATTATTTGGCTCAACATCCTGGAATAGCTGACTATACTAAAGTATTGGAAGAACAAGCGTTAATACGTTATAATGGCAAGCAAACCACGGCTACTATTAAAGGTGTTGATAGTAATTACGACAAGGTTACAGACATTGATTCCCTAATGTTAAAAGGTCATTTTACCTTGAAAAAAGGGGATACAAAGGGGGCTATTCTCGGTATGGGACTGGCGCATCAGATTGGTGCCGGCATCAAATTTATTAATGCTTTAGTAGTATACGCTCCCAAACGTATAGGAAATATTTCTATGACTAATCCGGAAAATAGTTTTGAAACAGAATACTTTTTCCCTACAGCTTTCTTTGCCATTTATCAACCGGAGATTGATAATCAATATATGCTTATTGATTTGAAGGAAGCTCAGGAACTTTTTCTCTATAAGAATGAGATTTCCGCAGTAGAAATAAGATTAAATAGTTATAAAACAGCCTTTTCTGTCAAAAAAGATTTAGAAAAATATCTGGGTAAAGCCTATAAGGTGCAAAATAAACTAGAACAAAGAATGGATCTTTACCGTATGCTTAGTATGGAAAAATGGATCGCCTTTTTTATTGTAGTATTTATTCTTATCATCGCGGTTTTCAACATAGTAGGCACCCTATCAATGCTTATCATTGAGAAAAAGAATGATATTAAAACTTTACAGAGTATAGGGGCTACGAATAAATTGATCCGTCAGGTATTTTTTACTGAAGGACGTATGGTGGCCTTTTGCGGAGCTGTTTTAGGCCTCGTTTTAGGTCTTGTCATAAGTCTGTTACAGCAACATTTGGGACTGATAAAGCTCGGCGGAAGTGGTCAATTCATTATTGACGCCTATCCAGTAGTTATCCAGCCTGCAGATCTATTGCTTATATTTATCACAGTGACTATAATTGGAAGTGTAGCCACTTTTTTTCCTGTTAAGTACATCACTAAGCGTTTTGGTTTGTAGCTGTTTTTCAATGAATAAATGAGTGAATGTATCAATGGGTTAATGATTCGTTTTAACTTTTACCTCCGGGCATTCATATTATAAATATTGAATTTTAAATATTGAATCAACATAATGGCATTAATAAAAAAAGTAAGGGGTTTTGAACCCCAAATAGGAAAAGGTTGCTACCTGGCAGAAACTGCGGTAGTCATAGGTGATACGGTCATTGGTGATCGTTGTAGTATATGGTTCAATGCCGTTCTTAGGGGCGATGTGAATTCAATACGTATTGGCGAAAATGTAAATATACAAGATGGATCGGTACTACATACACTTTACCAAAAATCAACTATCGACATTGGTAATAATGTCTCTATTGGGCATAATGTATGCATCCATGGAGCAAAAATACATGATAATGTCTTGGTAGGTATAGGTGCTGTAGTGCTCGATGATGTGGAGATTGGCGAAAATTCAATCATAGCCGCCAACTCTGTAGTGCTTACCGGTACTAAGATAGAACCTAACAGCTTGTACGCCGGTTCTCCAGCCAAGAAAGTAAAAGACATAGAGCCGCGTCATACCGAGGAGATGATTAAACGTATCTCGGATAACTACAATATGTACGCCTCTTGGTATAAGGACGAGGATGCTTATTAGAATTTAAAGGGAAAAATGTAAAGGAAAAAAAGGGTAAAGGATAAGCGTAGAGGGGATCTTCGACGTAGAAAACACATTCACTCATTCTATCATTCA
>DHQI01000116.1:79542-89210 GCA_002408065.1 Bacteroidales bacterium UBA5342 | reverse complement strand
TCATTCTATCATTCACTCATTAGATCAAGAATATTCTGTTAAAAACACGTTAATAATGCTGCATTTACGAATTAGTTAAGATAAATATTTGAAAGAGATGCTAATATTTGTTTTATTTGTAAAACTCAAATAATAAGGTTAAACCAATCACACTTAAAAATGGCTGATAAGAATAAAGAAAACACCTCCAATGAGATTAATATTAAAGGGGATGCTGATAAAGAACTGAACTTCAAAACAGGAGAAGATAGTCAATCCGCTATGAAAAATGGTAATGTTACCATTGAAATTAATATTAACGAAAAAGGCGAAACAACCATCGGAAAACCTTCTGTTGGAGGTTCGAGCACCAGTACATTAAAAGAAAAGATAGGAAATGTAGGGAAAAGTTCTGCTGCAGAAAAAGCGAAAGAGGTTTACGAAGACATCAAAGAGAAGGAAAAGGAAATTGACCTTTTAGAAGTATCAGGTAATGTTGCTAAATCGGTTAAAAAAGGTTCTATCTCTCTTTTCTCCTTTCTATGGAAAAGCATTAAGTTGGTTTTTATTCTATTTTTCCGCCTGTTTATGTTCGGCCTAAACTCCTGGAAATTTGTAGTAATTGTGGCTGCAATAGCTGTAGGTGGAACCTACTACCTTTACAATAGTAATGAGCCCTATTATAATTCTGACGGTTATGGTATTTCGCGTATTACCAGCAGTCAGGAAATCATACAAATAATCAACTCTATTTCTATTCCTAACGACTCTTTAAAAATCACTTTGAACAATGACCTGAATCTTCCACCAGAGATTTATAACAACATTATTAGCCTTAGAGCCTCTTGGTTGATAGATGAAAATGGCGATGGTATAGCCGATTTAGTAGATTACAACAATGATTACATTATCGACGAAGAAAAAGATAGTATGGCCTATCGCATGACCGATCGTTTCAATGTAAGACTTCAGGTATGGGATCAGACCATTACTGATGAAGTGCAAACAGCACTTCTGGATTATCTCTATAATCACAATTTCATCAAAAGCTTGAATGAGAGCAGACTAAATACGATGAACGGAATGGTAAACGTCTATCAGGATCAGGCCAATGTGTTGGATAGCTTACAGTACTACGAATACTTCATCGAAAAACAAAAAGAAGAACAGCAAAACCTGCTAGGTGGTTTAAAAATAGGTGATTTTGAATTGAAAGCATCTCCTGATCAAAAAGATAAGCGTTTGTATCACGAAGAAATTATCAATCTTAAAGAGAATGCTGTAAAATCTAAAAGTACCCTGATTTATAATACGGAACCAATCGTATTTGTTGGTAACTTGAATAACACCGCAGCCAGAGCTAACTCATTGACATTTTATGCCAAAAAAGTGCTCTTTATGTTGATTCCAATAGCACTTGTAATCTTTGTATTGATGAGAAGACGTGAATTTGAAAGTATTTTCGATGTGAAAGATTTGCTAGAGGACTTTAAAAACTAAGAATTAATTTTTTTTATGATACTTCTACAGGTTCCGGATATGACAGCAGTAGCGGATACTGCAGCCACCGAAGAATTATCGCTTCAGGCCATTGATATGGCCCTTAAAGGGGGGTGGATAATGTACCCTTTGGCGTTTTTATTAGTGATGGGGGTTTATATCTTTTTTGAGCGTTACTTTGCCATTAAGAAAGCTTCTAAACAAGATGACACTTTCATGGAGCGCATTAAAGATAAAATACAGTCGGGTAATATAGATGCCGCAAAAGCTCTTTGCGAAAACTCCGATACGCCTGTCTCACGTATGGTTGCCAAAGGGCTCAGCCGCCTTGGTCGACCGCTGAATGATATCAACGCAGCTATCGAGAATGTCGGTAACTTGGAAATAGGTCGCTTAGAAAGAAGATTACCCATACTGGCGTCAGTATCGGGTGGTGCACCTATGATTGGTTTTCTCGGGACTGTCATAGGTATGATTCGTGCCTTCTACGACATGGCTTCGGCTGGTAACAATATTGATGTAGCATTGCTGTCATCCGGTATTTATACGGCTATGGTAACTACAGTTGCTGGCCTTATTGTAGGTATTATTGCTTACTTTGCCTATAACTACTTGGTAGCAAGAATAGAGCGTGTGGTTTACAACCTGGAATCTGAAACAATGGCTTTCCTTGATGTACTCAATGAACCAGCTAGTTAAAATTTCAATTTTTAAATAACAAAAGCCATTCTGTTATAGTAAAATTGAATTTTGAATTCGAAATTTTGAATCTCAAGCATGTCTTTAAAAAGAAGAACCAAAATAGATGCCTCTTTCAGCATGTCGTCGATGACTGACATCGTGTTTTTGTTACTTGTATTCTTTATGGTAACCTCTACAATGGTGCATCCTAATGCTTTGAAACTACTATTACCTCAAAGCAAAAACCAGACTTCGGCTAAACCTCTGACAACTGTTAGTATCACCGAAGATCTTCGCTACTTTGTGGAAACTCAGCAGGTAGATTTTAACGCTATAGAAGGTATACTGCAAGCTAAGGTAAACGATGATCCTGAGATTTATATCTCTTTACATGTTGACGAATCAGTTCCGACCAAAGAACTGGTTAAGGTGATGAATATTTGTAAAAGAAATGAGTTTAAGCTAATATTAGCTACCAGGGCACAGTAATTCTTCCCATCTTTGAGCCAAAACAACAAACATATTGATAGCAAAGCTGCAATGTGGACCGCCATTACTTTGAGTGTGTTCATAGCGCTTCTGTTTTTCTTTGGATTGCCGGCACAGCAACCTAAGGAAGAAGCTGGTATGCTGATTAACTTTGGTAATACCGTAAGTGGTAGCGGATCAATAGAACCGGTCAAAACAACTCCTCCTGTAAAAACGACACCTCCTCCTCCACAGTCCAAGCAGTCTGAACAAGTATCAAATGAGCCAGAGGATATTGAAACGCAAAATTTTGAGGAAGCTGCTGCCATAGAAGCTGCTAAAAAGAAAGCTGAAGAAGATCGTCAAAAAGAGCTGGAACGACAACAAGAGATTGATCGTCAGAAGGAAATAGAACGTCAAGAAGAAATAAAGCGACAAAAAGAAATTGAACGCCAACAAGAGATAGAACGCCAGAAACAGCTGGAAGAAGAACGCCTACGTCAGGAACAGGAAGCTAAAGCCAAAGCTGCCAGCGATATGGTATCCGGAGCTTTTGGAAAGAGCTCAAACAGTAACTCGACCAGCCAAGGCGCCACAGGCGGTACAGGAAATGAAGGAGCTGAAAACGGCAGTACAACTTCTAATGGCAGTGGCTTAGGAACCGGCGGTAGTTGGTCCCTTGCAGGACGTAGTCTTGTGGGTTCATTGCCTAAACCAAACTTTAATATTCAAAAAGCAGGAATTGTAGTGGTAGAGATATCAGTAGATCGTAACGGTAAAGTGACAAGTGCTACCCCTATTCTTAAAGGTTCAACGACACAGGATACAGAACTTTGGAAATTAGCCCGTGAAGCTGCTCTTAAAGCCCAATTCAACGCGAATCCTACAGCTCAAGCTAAGCAGCTAGGCACCATCACTTATAATTTTATTCTGAACTAATGTTGTTTTTCAGGTTGTTTGCTGCTATCCGTCATTATTTACGGTCTTTAAGTAGCAAAAAAGGCTATGGTATACACTCTCCTTTTGCCTTTAGCTTTATTACTGATATACTTTCACCGGAATCAACATCTGCTTTTTATTGCTTTGATTCTATTGAAAAATTGCGCTATAAAAACTATCAAAGACAAGATAGTTTTATTCGAAAAGACGGTAGAAAGGTGATATTGGGACGCGAAATCAGAAAGTCTGCTACACCAGCTAAAGACGGGCAAATACTTTTCAGAACAGCTCTTTTTCAGCAAAGCCGTAACATTTTGGAATTGGGGACATCTCTTGGCTTTGGAACAGCCTATCTGGCTGCTCATCATTCAAAAGCAAGAGTCATCAGCATAGACCACGATGCAAAAGTACAAAGCTTTGCTAAAAACAATCTGGAAGAGCTTGGAATAGTAAACGTAAAACTTCTAAATGCTAGTTTTGATGATGAACTGGAAAAACAACTCAACTTATTAGGAACTGTTGATCTGATTTTTTTTGACGGTAACCATAAAAGAGAAGCCACTCTAAGGTATTTCAATACCTCTCTCCCATTCATTACAAATAAATCAATCTTTATATTCCATGATATTCATTGGTCACACGATATGTACCAAGCTTGGCAAGAGATTTATAACAATGATAAAGTTAGTGCTTCATTCGAATTGATGAATATGGGCCTTGTCTTTTTCGATCCGGAGCTTAATAAAGAGCATTTTTATGCATGAAAAAACGGCACCCCGTTAAGGAGTGCCGTATAGAAAATTACTTTTTCTGTTTTTTAGTTTTGACTGGCAAGGATATTTTCGGCCATATCTAAGATTTCGGTGTTGTCGAGAGTAACTATTCCACCATCAGGCCCAGATTCTATATGGATACCGGCGCTACGTCCATCTCTGAAATTATGTCCTCCAAAATAATTTCTTACCGTTTCTACCTTTAAGTCTAATTTGTCTGCTATTTCATGGATGCTTCCATCAGGCAGACTGTCTTTAATTTTTCTCAGTTGATTAAATGTGAGTGTCTTAGGCATGATGTTAAAATTTTAATTGTTAAACTTCATCTATCTCTTGATTCAAAAATCACCATAAAGGTAGCGATTTTAAGAAATAAACACAAAGCAATTAACAATTGTTTACTTTTCCTTATAATATAATTCATTCTCTATATCAATAATTTAAAGAATTATTTTGTTTTATAACAAAAAGTCTGATATAGCCTCGGAGGCTACAGTAAGCATAAAGAGATTGCCTAAGAAGGTGAATAACAAAAGACCTGGTGATTTGTCCGCTTTAAAACCCGGTGATTTCAAATTTAAGCGACTTGCCATATAAGCGTGGAGTTTATACAAGCCAAAGCCTGTAGCTGAACCAAAAACAATACCTGTAAGGATATCCAGTGGATAATGAACCCCAAGATAGATACGGGTATAACTCTCGATAGCTGCCCATAAAATCATTATACCCGTCACTAGCCAATTTCGCATCATTAAGGATATAAGTACAGCTAAGCCAAAGGTATTAGCCGCATGAGCCGAAAAATAACCGTATTTACCACCACGGTAATTATTGACAATATGGAGCTGTTCCATTATCTCCGGTTCGCGTGAGGGACGAGGACGGGCTATCCAGTCTTTGAATATACCAGCCACCTGATCGCATACCACCACCGTTAGGGCTATGGCTATCAGAATCAAGAAAAATTCCTTTCCTTTTGTTTTGTATATGGTATAAAGTAGGACAGTAAAGAAAGGTAACCAGCTTATTTCGTCTGTTGCCATCCACATAAATCCGTCCCAAAATTCACTGTGATGTGCATTTAAACTGACCAAAAGGTCTTTATCCCATTGTATTAGGCTCATGATTGATATATTCGAGGTTTTTAATTTAAGGTTTTTTAATTCAAAATCAGAGCATTCTGAATCTTATATTTACTGTATCACATCTATTGATTCATTGTATCATTGGCTCATTGAATCATTGACACAATGCAACAATAGACCTGGCTGTTTTTTCAGAAGCACCTTCGCCCCCCAGCTTTTGGATGATACGATCATAATTATCGAGCATCTGCTGACGGTAATTTTGGTCTTCGAGCAGCAAATGTAGTTCTTCCCTCAAGTTTTTCAAATTAAATTGATGTTGAAGTAACTCTTTTACCACCAAACGATCCATTATCAGATTGACTAAGGAAGCATATTTAACTTTAACCAAGAAGTTAGCATAAATACTGTAGGCAAATTTTCCACCTCCAAAATCATAACATACCACTTGCGGTATACGTAACAGAGCTGTTTCCAGTGTAGCTGTACCGGAAGCCACCAACGCGGCATCGGCATGTTGCAATACACTGTAGGTTTCGTTGTAAATAATCGGTGGTAAATCTTGTCCGCCTACAGATTGATACAATTGATCCCCCAGATTGTCTACGCCGGCTAAGATAAACAGATGATTAGGGAAATCTTCCCGAAGGGCTAAAAATGCTGGTAAGAGCTTCTTGACTTCTTGTTTGCGACTTCCGGCCAAAAGCGCCACAATTGGTTTATCCGGTAAATTATGACGTTTCAGAAAATCAGCCTTGCTCTCATCTTTATTTGAGCGTGCAGCTATAGAATCCAACAAAGGGTTGCCAACATATTCCATATCTACACCACGCTCCAGAAAGAAATCATTCTCGAAAGGAAAAATGGTATAAACTTTATCGGTATAGGCTTTTATCTTCTCTACACGTTTTTCGCGCGAAGCCCATACTTTAGGTGCTATGTAATAAAACACTTTAAGGCTTTGTCCTTTGGCAAACTCTGCCATCCGTAAGTTAAACCCGGGGAAATCGACTAAAACTAAAGCATCGGGCTTAGTTTCTGAGATGGCTTTCTGGCAACGTTTAAAATTCCGTTTTATGGTTTTGAGGTGCAAGAGAACATTCAAAATTCCCATGATGGATAAATCCTTGTAATGGTAGGTCAAATGCATACCTGCGGCTTCAGAAAGCTCCCCTCCTACGCCTTCTATCACAGCTTCCGGATCTTGTTTCTTAATAGCTTTTATCAGATTGGAGGCATGCAAATCCCCTGAACGTTCGCCTATGATGAAGAAGTATTTCATAATTTAAAATTGAATTTCATTAGTATCGCAGAAATACGCAGAGGAGCTGAGACTCGCAGAGTTTTTTAATTCTTCTATGTAATATTTTGGTTCTTCGCTAAAAACTGTGGGTAACTACATTGTTATCTATATTTTGACGTTGAAAATTCAATGTTGAACGTTCTCGTTAGCGAGTGTTCGCGCCTGGCAAAATGGCTCGGGGAACTCTCTCTAACGAGAACATACAGTGTCATATTTTATAGCCATTATTATCATCATCCACAGTTTTTAGCGAAGAACCTATTTTTCTCTGCGTAACTCTGCTCCTCTGCGTATCTCTGCGATACTTAACTTATTTCTTTGAACTCTTCTCTTGAATAGCCACCATCTCTTCAAACTTAAGACCGGTCAGGCGTTTGATATCGCGTATAAAGAAGAAGAATACCAAGCCAAGAATAATCATTGAAGGTACTACAATTACCGGATAGCTAAGCATGGTCATACGGGCTACTTCATCATTGAACTCTACTGAGCCAGACGGACTTTTAACAATGATAGTGGCCAAAATATAGTTGAGTATTGCTGATACAAAAAATGAAGATGCTAAAAAGAAATTAGCAAAACGTGTGCGTCTATGAAATTCTTCTTCATTGTTTTGGTGCTTAAGTAAACCATCAATTTTTTCCACTTCAAATACTTCGGGGCGGTAAAGCAGTTTATCAAATACCGAAAACTTAGTTCCGTTTGAGATAATAACAGCAATACCGATAAGGAAAGGTATCAGCGCCTCTTTTACAGCATAAAGACTTGTTGGTAACTCTAATAAGCCAATGCCACCGGTCAGGAGAATACTAACAAACCCTAAGATTGAAATAAAGTTTTTGTTTTTATTTTTGATATAATCGTACAAAAAATAACCTACCGGAAAGGCTAAAGCTACAATTAAACCGTAAGTGGGGCCTAAACGATCTTCTGAACTGAATTTCATCAATATCAGTGCGGGAACGATGATGTTAAACAGGAGGTTACTTAATGGGGACTCTTTTTTTTGTTGGGTCATATAAGTGGAAATTTGAAATTCGATATTTGAAATTTGTAATTTCTCTATATTTCTTCTATTGTTTCTGCTTTCATCCACCCTTTATTCCCATCGCTAAGCATTATCTCCACCCAATCGCCTAAGCGGTCAGATATGCTTACTTTAGTACCTTCGTGCAATACAAATATCTGTGTTCCACTTTCGTTTGGAGAACTGTTCACCGTAACAGTAGGTGCTAAAACGATGGCACTATCGTGCGAGGTGATGTCTTTTTTATTTTTAGAAGAAAAGGAAAAAGATAATAAAGAGGCCAAGAAAGCTAGTATGGCCATATAAAATGCAATTCTTTTAAATACCGTAGATCGCGTAAGAAAAAAGACAAGCAAAAGCACCAGAGCAATGACAAAAGACGTCATACTCCATTTTGCCCATACATCCGAAGCCAGTGACACACGCACATTACGCATCATTTTACTAAGGAAGAATTCATCGACCATTTCAATTTCATCCACTACATGTTGTTGTACCAATTCCAGATTATACGCTATGTCTTTATCGTTTGGCGACAGCTGCAAAGCCCTTTCATAAAACAAGATACATTGAGCTATATGTCCAAGCTTGTAATGGGTATTCCCCAGATTATAATACAATTCAGCTGATGTTACACCCGTATTTAACACCGAGTCGTACATCTGTATAGCTTCTTCATATTTTTCTTGTGTATAAAAATCGTTAGCTTGATCAATAACACCCTGTTGTGCACTAAGGGCTATAGAAACTGTTAGAGAAAGGAATAAAAATAATTGCTTCATTGTTTTTACTTTATTTTAACGAAGGTTGCTTACTAACAAATATTATGCCTTTGTAAGGACAAAATTACTCAAAATTTGGCCGAAATCATGCGGTCTTTCCCGAAAATATCTGAATGTATAATGACATCGTTAAATCCTTTGTTTATCAGCATCTCTTTGGTGAGAATGCCATAGGCTTCGTTGATCTCAAAATAGAGCTTTCCGTCTTTATACAAATGACTTGTGGCAAAATCAGCTATGGCCTTGTAAAACAGCAAAGGTTTCTTATCATCGACAAAAAGCGCCAGGTGGGGTTCGTAATCCAACACATTTTTACGCATTAGTCCTTTTTCCCGTTCTAGCACGTAAGGCGGATTGCTCACTATAACGTTATATTGGGCTTGGGGCCAATGTGCTTTATCCAGTATGTCGCAATAAAAAAAATTAAGCTCAAGCCTATTTTTATCAGCATTTTTTTTCGCTACTTTTAAGGCTTTGAGTGATACATCGCAGCCTGCAATAATAGCCTTTGGAGAATTTGATTTAATGGCAGAAGGAATACAGCCACTACCTGTACCAACATCCAAAAGAGAGAATTCGCCTTTATGATTATCCAAAATAAGCTTCACTAATTCTTCTGTTTCAGGGCGGGGAATTAACACATCACTGTTTACTCCAAACTCTAAATCATAAAAGTCGGCTACTCCGGTTACATACTGCAGCGGTTCATTTTGCAACAAACGTTCTATGGCGGCTTCCAAAGCTTTACATTTTTCAATACTATCTTTGGCTTTCAGAGCTATATCAAGCTTCGAAGCCTTTAGATAAAAATCAAAAAGACGATAAGCTATTTCAGCGGCCTCAGCCCCGGGATAAATGTCGGATAAACGACTAATGACATCATTATGGTATTCTTTTAGAGTCATATACTTAAAAAGGGTTTTACACTCCTGCAAAACCCTTTTAGTCATAGGATTAAATTTCTTATTCTGCTAATTTTTGCAAATATTGACCGTACTGGTTTTTGTTCAGAGCGTCAGCCAATACTTTCAGTTGACCTTTGCCAATAAAGTTGCGTTTGTAGGCAATCTCTTCTAAGCAGGCGATTTTTAAGCCTTGGCGTTTTTCCACAATTTGTACAAATTGCCCTGC
>DHQI01000116.1:42779-79276 GCA_002408065.1 Bacteroidales bacterium UBA5342 | reverse complement strand
AGCCACGACTCATCATTTCCAGTTTTAGTTGCTGACGCTTAAGAAATTCTTCATTAACCGTTGTGATTTCTAACTCACCACGAGCCGATGGTTTGATATTTTTAGCTATTTCTGCCACCTCATTAGTATAGAAATAAAGGCCGGTAACGGCTTTGTTTGATTTAGGTTGGGCTGGTTTTTCTTCAATGCTTAGTACATTGCCTTCATCATCTACCTCAGCTACACCATAACGTTCCGGGTCTTCTACCGAATAACCAAATACGGTGGCGGTATTATGTTGCTCAGCATTCTCTACAGCATTTAATAGCAGTTTAGAGAAGCCACGACCATAAAAAATATTATCGCCTAGTACCAGACAAACACTATCGTTACCTATAAATTCTTCGCCCAGAATAAAAGCTTGTGCCAGTCCGTCCGGAGAGGGTTGTTCTATATAAGAGAATTCGACTCCCAGTTCTTTCCCATTTCCTAAAAGACGTTCAAAATAAGGCAAATCTGTTGGTGTAGAGATAATCAATATTTCACGGATGCCAGCCAACATCAATACCGATATTGGATAATAAATCATGGGTTTATCATACACGGGTAGCAATTGCTTGCTTACCCCTTTGGTGATTGGATGCAAACGCGATCCACTACCTCCTGCTAATACTATTCCTTTCATAACAATGAGTTTATTTATGTTCTACAACAGATATTAATGCGTGAATGATAGATGTGTGAGATAAACGCTAGCCGTTTTCCCTCCTAGCTTTTGTGACATTCTTTTTATTTTCACTTGAACCTCTTCGTATACCTGAGGTTGACAAGCGTTTTTCAATAGATACCGAAACAGAGAAATCTACAACCTATCAGTTACAAAATGACGGTCCAGTACTCCTTTAATGTCATAAACCACTGCATTTTCTACAGTATGCATACCAATATTAAGAGTCCTGAATTCGTCATGAGCTACAGCCAAAACAACGGCAGAGTAGTCATCTTCCAGATTTTGACATAATTCGATACCATATTCAGCTTTTACTTCCTCAGCACCAGCCCATGGATCATAAACATCCACCTGACAACCATAATCATTTAGTTCGTCAACAACATTAATAACTTTAGTATTACGAATATCCGGGCAGTTTTCCTTGAAAGTAATACCAAGTACAAGAACCTTAGCATCTTTAACTGCCAACTGTTTTTTTATCATTAGTTTAACCACCTCTCCGGCTAGCCATTCCCCCATGCCATCGTTCATACGACGACCAGCTAAAATAATTTCAGGATGATAACCTATTTCCTGTGCTTTCTGTGCTAAGTAGTAGGGATCGACACCAATACAGTGTCCGCCTACTAAGCCCGGACGGAAAGGCAGAAAATTCCATTTTGTTCCGGCTGCTTCCAATACATCAAGGGTATCAATATCCAGATAGGTAAAGATTTTTGCCAGTTCATTAACAAAAGCAATATTAATATCACGTTGTGAGTTTTCAATCACTTTAGCGGCCTCTGCTACTTTGATGCTTGATGCTTTGTGCGTTCCATTTTCAAGGATAGAATTGTAAAGAGCATCTACACGATCTGCTATTTCAGGTGTAGAGCCTGATGTAATCTTTACGATTTTGGTGAGTGTATTTACTTTATCCCCCGGGTTGATACGTTCTGGAGAATAGCCGCAGAAAAAGCCTTCGTTAAATTTCATGCCCGAATATTTTTCCAGTACCGGCACACATTCTTCTTCTGTCACACCAGGGTATACCGTCGATTCATAAATCACTATATCACCTTCATTCAAAAGCTTACCCACTGTTTCACTGGCTTTGTACAAAGGGGTTAAATCTGGTTTATGGTGTTTATCTGTTGGGGTAGGCACACCGACGATGTAGATGTTGCAATCGGCAATTTCTTCCGGCTTACAAGTAAAGGTAATCGTAGAAGCTTTAAGCTCTTCTTCATCTGCTTCCAGGGTATGATCTTTACCACTACTCAACTCTGCCACACGGCTTTTGTTGATATCAAATCCATAAGTAGGATACTTTTTAGCAAATTCAAGTGCTAAAGGAAGACCTACATAACCCAAACCGATAATTGCAATTTTATTCATTCAATATTAGAAATTTGAAATTGAAAATTGCTTTATGCCAGCAAATCTCAATTCGATAGTTTATATTATAAAAAAACACAACGAACCCTTCGTCGTGTTTTTAATATTTTCTTATTTAATACTTTCCAAAGCCTTGTCAATAGCTTCCTGTAAGCCGGCGGGATTTTTACCACCTGCTGTAGCAAAGAATGGTTGACCACCTCCACCACCTTTGATGGCTTTGGCGGCTTCACGGATGATTTGACCGGCATTAAGGTCTCTTTCCTTAACCAAATTATCAGATATGATGATTGAAAGTCCGCACTTACCCCCTTCAAATTCTGCGCCTAAAACGCAAAAAAGATTCTTCACTTCAGCTTTTAACATAAAAGAGACATCTTTCATACGGGAAGCATTTTTCATTGGCACTTTACGGGCAATAACATTAATACCATCTATTACTTCAATATTCTTAATGAATGTTTGCTTGGCTTCCTGTACCAGCTTGGCTTCAAATGACTCAATATCTTTTTTCAAAGCACTGTTCTCAGCAATAATCTTTGATACCGCATTTTGTAAACCGTTGGGATCATTGATGATCTCTGTAAGGTCTTTATAGGTGTCAAACATTTCTTCGATGAGTTGCTCTGCTTTGTCCGCAGTAACAGCTTCTATACGGCGTATACCTGCTGATATACTTCCTTCTGTTGTTATTTTACAATAGCCCAACTGTCCGGTTTGTTTTGCGTGCGTACCACCACACAGTTCTACCGAAGAGCCAAATTGAATCACGCGCACCACGTCGCCGTATTTTTCACCAAATAAAGCCATAGCCCCCATATCACGGGCTTCTTGTATCGGTATCTGACGGTGTTCGTTCAGTGAAATATTTTCTCGGATACGGCGGTTAACAATACGTTCTACTTTTCGGATTTCTTCCGGACTCACTTTTTGAAAATGTGTAAAGTCAAAACGCAGCTGATCAGCCGTTACCAAAGAGCCTTTCTGTTCCACGTGAGTCCCCAGCACTTCGCGCAAAGCCTCGTGAATGAGGTGAGTAGCCGTATGATTATTGGCAATTAGCACACGGGCTTTTGCATCTACTACAGCTTTGAAGGTAGCCGTCAAATCTGTGGGTAATTTTTTGACCACGTGTATGATTTGATTGTGCTCTTTTTTGGTTTGAACAATGGATGTCTTCTCATCGCCGGCTTGTATGTAACCAGTGTCACCTGTTTGCCCACCACTTTCTCCATAGAAAGGGGTAACATTAAATACCAACTCAAAGAAGGTTTTCTTTTTAGCCACCACCTTACGGTAGCGGGTTATTACAACATCAATTTCGGTATAATCATAGCCCACAAACTCTTCCACATCGTCCTCCATCAAAATAGTCCAGTCGTCAGTCTCCTGAGCCGATGCATTGCGTGCACGTTCTTTTTGTTTAGTCATCTCTGCCTCAAACTCACGACGGTTAACCACCAAGTCTTGTTCTTTCAGTATCAGCTCGGTCAAATCAAGCGGAAAGCCGTAGGTATCATACAGTTCAAAAGCAATTTTTCCTTCTACAACTTTGTAATCCCCGGCTTTGGTTGTGGCAATAATTTTATCAAGCAGACGAATACCGGTTTCCAGAGTTCTCAAGAAAGATTCTTCCTCTTCTTTTATAACTTTTTCAATCAAGGTTTTTTGAGCTTCTAATTCCGGGTAAGCCTCTCCCATTGTTTCAATAAGAACAGGTAAGAGTTGGTACAATAAAGCACCGCGTTGCTCCAGGAAGGTGTAGCCATAACGCACAGCCCTACGTAAGATACGGCGAATCACATAACCGGCTTTCACATTAGATGGCAACTGACCGTCAGCAATAGAGAAAGCAATGGTACGTATGTGATCGGCAATCACACGCATGGCAATATCTGTTTTTTCATCCCTGGCATACTCTACTCCGGCTATTTCGCCTATTTTCTTCAATAGGGGTTGAAAAACGTCAGTATCGTAGTTTGAGGTCTTACCTTGCAGTGCCATACACAAGCGTTCAAATCCCATTCCGGTATCCACGTGTTTGTCTGGTAGTAATTCTAATTCTCCCGTAGCTTTACGGTTAAACTGAATAAAAACAAGGTTCCATATTTCAATCACTTGAGGGTGATCCATATTGACCAGATCACGACCTGAGATTTTGGCTTTTTCTTCGGAAGGACGCAGGTCGATGTGTACTTCAGAACAAGGACCACAAGGGCCTACATCGCCCATTTCCCAGAAGTTATCTTTCTTATTACCGTTGATGATTTGCTCCTTAGGTAGGTATTCTTCCCAATAACCGGCTGCTTCATCGTCGCGTTGCAGCTTATCTTCCGCCGCACCTTCAAACACCGTAGCATAGATGTCTTCTTTTTTCAGTCCCATCTTATCGACCAAAAATTCCCAGGCAAAAGCGATGGCTTCTTTCTTGAAATAATCGCCGAAAGACCAGTTGCCCAGCATTTCGAACATGGTATGGTGGTAAGTATCGTGCCCTACCTCTTCCAAATCATTATGTTTACCGGAAACGCGTAAACATTTTTGAGAATCAGCTACTCTTGGGGATTTAGCTTCTTTCAGACCTAAGAAAATCTCTTTAAACTGATTCATCCCTGCATTGGTAAACATCAGCGTGGGATCATCTTTCACCACCATGGGTGCAGAAGGCACTATTTCGTGTTGTTTTGACTCAAAATAATCTTTAAATGCCTGGCGTATTTCGTTTGCTGTCATATTTATAATAATCGTTAATCATAAGCCGCCAAAATATTTTTTGGCAACGGGGAGACAAAAGTAAGTAAATCAATGACGAATTACGAATAAAACAATTACGAATTGAGCCTGAAAGTTGTAAAAAAAAATGGCATTAATAATATCGACTGCTTGGTTTGTTACTTAACAGACTATATTATTATTTTTGTCCCAACAATATGAATCAAAAAAACACATGAATCAACGCGATTTTTGTCAAAAAATACAGCACTATATTCATCATAATATACCTTTCTTTTTTTTGGTAGATTTTGATAAAAAAGAACCTTGTGTTTGTCCTCTCAATGAGTGTAAAAAAGAGAATATTAAGTTAGATTTTCATTCCGAAAGAAAAGTATATAAAGACATCAATGTCAAAGCATTTCCTGTAAACAAAGCGGATTATAAAAAAGCTTTTGACAAGGTAAGTTACGGACTACATCATGGCGACTCTTTTCTAACCAACCTGACCTTTCCCAGCCCCATTGAAACAGCAGCCAATCTAGATGATATTTATGACTGCTCAAATGCCTTATACAAACTCAAGTTTAAAGATGAATTTGTGGTATTTTCGCCCGAGAGCTTTATCAGAATAAAAAATAATGAAATCAGCACCTTCCCGATGAAGGGTACAATAATGGCTAATATTCCGGATGCTGAAAATCAGCTTTTAAACGACAAAAAAGAACTCCGGGAACACAACACCATAGTAGACCTGATGCGCAACGACCTCTCGATGGTAGCCCAAAATGTAGAAGTCAAACGTTTTCGTTATATCAGTGAGATTATGACTTTTAGGGGCAAGATGCTACAAACCAGCTCTGAAATAACAGGGGATTTGAATACTGGCTGGCAGACTAATTTTGGAGAATTACTGCTTAGTATGCTCCCAGCCGGCTCTATAAGCGGTGCTCCTAAAGACAAAACAGTGGCCATCATCAAAGAGGCTGAAATAGACAATCGCGGTTATTATACCGGTGTGTTTGGCATCTACAATAATGGTGAAGTTGATAGTGCGGTAGCCATTCGATATGTCGAAAAAACCGAAAACGGTTTGCAATATAGAAGCGGCGGCGGCATCACCTTTATGAGTAATGCTGACGAAGAATATGATGAATTGTTAAAGAAGATTTATATACCAACGAGGTGATAGTTAAATGAAAAGGGGAAAATTATAAATTTTGTTGATTCTGAATTAGGTACAAAATCATTTTTAACTTTTCATTTTTAATTCAATACAAGTGAATAATCTCGTAGAATCCATAGCCATAAAAGATGGCGTAATACTGAACCTGGAGTGGCACGAAAAGCGCTACCAGGCAAGCTATGCTGAATATTTTGCTAAAAAATCGGCCCACTCACTTTTTGATAATCTAAAATTGGACTTGCCTACAAAAGGATATTATAAATTAAGAATAGAGTACTCTGAATACGAAAGAAAAACAGAGTTTCAACCCTACTCTATCAAATCTATTGATTCTCTGAAAATTGTAGAAGATGATTATATCGATTATCACTTGAAATCGACCGATAGGAAACGTTTAAATGAGCTCTTTGCTCAACGGGCAGATGGCGATGATATTTTGATTATCAAAAATGGATTAGTTACCGATACCTGGGCCGGAAATATTATTTTTTATGATGGGAAGGAGTGGTTTACGCCGGATTCTCCATTGTTAAAAGGGACACAACGGGCCCGCTTACTTGCTGAAGGTAAAATAAATGAATATACCATTTACCGTGAAGACATAATGGGCTTTGTTGGTTTTCAGGTGATAAATGCCATGCGGCCAATGATTGCCAATCATTTTACAACTATAGATAATATCATTTCGTGATGCACCCATTTTTAACTTTTCATTTTTAATTTTTCATTTAAAATCTTGAACAGAAAAATCATCCACATAGATATGGACGCTTTTTTTGCTTCGGTGGAGCAACGTGACTTTCCGGAATACCGTGGAAAACCTCTAATTGTGGGTGGGCGCTCGGAACGTGGGGTGGTTTCTGCTGCCAGCTATGAAGCTCGTAAATATGGTATTCATTCGGCCATGCCCATCTTTCAAGCCAAAGAAAAATGTCCCCATCTGATCAATCAGCCCGGACGTATGGAGGTTTACAAGGAAGTCTCAAAAGTCATTCAGAGCATTTTTCACGAATATTCTGATTTGGTAGAACCCCTCTCGTTAGATGAAGCCTTCATTGATGTGACGTCCCCTAAAAAGGGGCCTGCTTCGGCCTCTCTTATTGCCCAAGAGATTAAAAAAAAGATATTGGACAAAACCCAATTGGTGGCATCAGCCGGAGTGTCATACAATAAGTTTTTGGCCAAGATAGCCTCCGACATGGATAAACCAGACGGTTTTTTTGTTATACTACCTGAGCAGGCGGAGGCTTTTCTCGAAGGTCTTAAGATTGAAAAATTTTTTGGTATCGGCAAGGTCACTGCCAAGCGCTTTCATGATTTAGGCATACATACCGGCGCCGATATCAAAACCTTGGAACGTAGCGAGCTCATCCGTATCTGTGGTAAAATGGGCAACTATCTCTACGATGCCGTGCGTGGCAAAGACGAACGACCTGTGATTAGTCATTGGGAGCGTAAGTCAGTAGGATGCGAACGTACCTTCATAAAAAATGTACATTCTGTAAATGAAGTGCACGACAAGATGCACAAGATTATTGACGAAGCATGGCGACGGCAATTAAAAAATCGAAAATATGGCAAAACCCTTACTTTAAAGGTAAAATTTGCTGACTTTAAATCGGTGACGCGGCGCAGGACTTTTGAACAGCCGGTAGAATTCAAGGAAATATTTCCTACCATTATAAAGCTTATGCCTTACGAAGATATTGAGACTAAAGGTTGTCGCTTGCTCGGTCTGAGTTTTTCGGGCTTTGAAAAAGAAACATACGGAAAAAATATTCAACTTAAATTCAACTTCGGAAAGAAGTCTTAATGAACAGTTCTTAGTTTTCATATATTAGGCACTTTAACGAATTACACTATTAAAATGCGAAAACAATTCATATAACAATCAGGTTTATTTTAAATTTCAATATTACATTTCCATTACAAAAGAGCCTTATTTTGTCGATAAAAGAAGTACGTTTGTAGATTATAATTCCTCGTTAAGCTTTTTAAAAACTATTTTTGTCACAAATTCAAAGCCCGTAAATGAAAACATCAGAGGTTCTACAATTATTTAAAAGTATAAGTTTATCCGGCATGGATAAAGTAAAACTAATGAACCGTACTGACCGTAAGTATTGGTTTAACAAAGATTTATTACCCGGATTGCTCGAAAGTGTAAAAGACGATTACTATGTATTGGAGTTGGATGGAAAACGTAGCTTGCCCTATGTAAGTACCTATTACGATACTACCGAAAACCGCATGTATTATGAGCATCACCGAGGAAAACTCAACCGTTTTAAAATACGAAAACGCAGATACGAATCGTCAGGCATCAGTTTTCTTGAGATAAAATTTAAAAACAACAAAGGACGAACTATTAAAACGCGCATACCGGCAGAGTATGACACTAAAGATTTTGATGAAACAGAACATAGCTTTATAGCCGCAAACAGTCCTTTTGATACCTCTGAATTGAACTGTGCTATAAAAAATGGGTTTGACCGTATAACGCTGGTTAGTAAAAACATGAATGAGCGTTGCACCATTGATCAAAAGCTAAGTTATTATAAAAACAGAAAGAGTTTTAAGCTCAAAAAACTCATTATAGTAGAGGTTAAAACAGAAGGTAACAGCCATTCGGTAATGATCGATCAACTCAATAAGTTGCATATACGTCCGTCGGGTTTTAGCAAATACTGCATAGGCAGGAGCATTATAGAACCGGAGCTTAAGAGCAACCGTTTTAAAATTATTCACCGTCAGATAGAAAAGAAAATAAACATCACTATTAATCAAGAAACAACTACAGCATGATTTTATTAAGTATAATAAATTGTATTTTAGCAGCACTACCTAGTGCTACAGAAGTATTGGACTGGGAAGAAAAACTACGTTTTTTCGACATAAAACTGATCAATGTGGCCGATTTTAGTGAACTGTTAGTACGACTCATTTTCACCACATCCATTATCTTTTTTGTCGTTCACTTTTTATATCGAAAAAACAGTAAACGTCGTGATTTTTACTTTAGTTATCTGGCCATTGGTGTTATTGTCTTTCTACTGACCTTCTTACTCAACAGTGTAAAACTGGAACTGGGTTTCGCTTTAGGGCTTTTTGCCATCTTCGGTATTATACGTTACCGTACAGACACCATTCCTATCAAGGAGATGACCTACCTATTTGTTATTATAGGTATTGCCGTTATCAACGCATTATCTAACAAAAAAGTCAGCTATGCTGAGTTAGTAATGACCAATGCCATTATTGTGGGCGGTCTCTGGTTTTTAGAAAAACGCCTGATGCTGAAGCAAGAAGGATCAGTGCGCATAGTATACGAAAACATAACGAACATACACATGGGCAACCATGATGCCTTATTGCAAGACCTTATAGACCGCACCGGCATAGAGATTAAGCGGTTTGAAATAGAAAAAATCGATTTCCTGAAAGATACTGCCATCATCACACTATACTTCAATGCTAACGGTAATGGCTTGTCGCAAAAAATCTATCATTATGCCGATGATGATGATGAATAGAATTAATATTTTTTATTAAAACCATCGTTATAGTTTAAGATCGCAGATATTCATTTGTTCTTTTTATATTTAATTTCTCGTTGAAAATAGCATAGTAGCTATATTTAGCGTTTGCAAAAACTATATCTTATTTTCTAAAGACTAGGTGATGTTAATATATTGATAGTAAGAGTAGTAAAGATATAAAGTAATGTCTGAATACCACAAAAAAATGACCGTTATGAAAAAGAAAATAACCATAAGCCTTTTATTTATTTCACTATTGACTATGGGTTATGCTCAGGATGTGGAAAATGAAGCCCAATACCGTATGGGAGTAGAGCTTGATTTTAAAATAGCCAAAGGACTTAAGTTGATGGTAGCCCCTCAGCTACGCTTTGATAATGATTTTTCGGTAGACCGTTTGCAACTGGAAACAGCTTTACGCTACAAAACGTTTGGTTTTTTGTATTGGGAAGCCAACTATCGTCGTATCAACAAACCACAAGATGATTTATCGTCAGAAAAGTTTAGCAAATATGGCTTTAGTCTGTCGGCCAAAGAAACATACGGACGCTTTACTCCTGCCCTGCGCCTGCGTTATAGCAACTATGCAGACGATGATGTAGACGACAAGCAATTTCTTCGCTACAAAGCCAGTGTAAAATACGACATAAAAAAATGTAAAATAACACCATCACTAGCCATCGAAGCATTTCAGGAACTCAATGATTATGAGCTTTACAAAATGCGCTACACGGCTGGTGCTGATTACAAACTTATGAAGAATAATTACATAGGTATAAGTTACAAGTTAGACTACTACAAGCAAGAATACCGTAACCGACACATCATCAGCCTGGGCTATAAATACAGCTTTTAGTTCGCTATTATCAAGATGCTTAAAAATCAAGCTATCCCAGCCCCCGGGATAAGCACAAAGTCATAATATCATATAAAATATACAGCGCTTTTTGTTGTAAGAAACGTCATTTAACCATGCGTTTGCATTTTTACGCTTTCAAGGTAAGTTACAAGATTATCCAGAAAGCATTTCCTTCTTCATTGCCTTTAATAGAGATTAAAAATAAGGTAATAAGGTGATTAGGAGAATCTCTACAAGAAATAAAACTTTAGATTTATGAAAAAGATACTTTTAATATTGACATTAGCCCTTATCGCTTTATCAGCTTGTCGCAATGAGGATTTAATCGACGATAACTCCTATGATAACGATACTGATAGCTACGATAGTACAGTAGTAGATCTGAGCACTTATCCGGATTGGAGCACTGCTACACATAGCAATGATGTAGCCCCTGATTTTGAAACTGTTTTTCCGCAAAATGAAGTCATGCGTTTCGATATTACCATCAGTAGTAGCAACTACTCGGCTTTGTACAGTAATTTGTCCAGTGAAATGTCTTCATCAGGTAGCAGTCGTCCTGGGATGATGGCCGAAGATACTGATTATGATTTGCTTTGGGTGCCTGCTACCCTTACTTTCAACGAAACCGACTGGTACAATGTAGGCCTACGATTCAAGGGAAACTCCAGTCTGAAATCTGCTTACCAATCCGGCAACGGAAAACTCTCATTTAAACTTGATTTTGATCAGTTTGAAGATGATTATCCGGCCTTGAAAAACCAGCGTTTTTATGGTTTCAAGCAACTGAACTTAAACAATAACTATGATGACGAATCATTGATGCGCGAAAAAGTAGGTGCAGACCTCTTCCGTCAGTTTGGTTTGGCTGCAGCTAATACCAGTTTTTGTGTCGTGTATGTCGACTATGGCTCGGGTTCTCAATATTTTGGTGTTTATACTTTGGTGGAAGAAGTGGACAATACGGTGATCAACACACAATTTAATGATGGATCGGGCAATCTGTACAAACCGGATGGTGATGCGGCTTCTTTTGCAGCTAATACGTTTGACACCGATGAGATGGAGATCAAAACTAACGAAGATACAGCCACCTATGCCGACGTTAGAAGTCTGTATAATGTATTGCATAGAACTACACGTACCAGTGATACCGAAGCATGGAAGAGTGAACTGGAAAGTATCCTGGATGTCGATAATTTCCTGAAATGGCTTGCCGCCAATATTGTGATCCAAAACTGGGATACTTATGGCAATATGACGCATAATTATTACCTATATAACAACCCTGTTAATAGTCTTTTGACTTGGATTCCGTGGGATAACAACGAGGCTTTCCAAACGGGCAAGCAAAGTGGCGCACTTAGTATGAACCTGCAAAGTGTGAGCAGCTCCTGGCCACTTATCAGCTATTTAATGGATATACCGGAATATGAAGCCTCTTACGAAGCTTATATGAAACAATTTATCAACGAAGTCTTTATTCCGGCTGATATGATAAGTACCTACGAAAGTTACTACGATTTACTGAAAGAATATGCTTATGCAGAACGCAGCGGCTACACCTATATCTACTCTGATGCCTATTTTGATAGTGGTGTTTCTACCCTAAAAACTCATGTACAAAGCCGTAATGATGCGGTTAATAATTATGTGGATTGACCTTGGGCAGAGGATTAGATTTGCTACAGAGTTAGGCGCAAGAGCCGTTAAAAAAAATGGTATTTAACAAAAATAATTACTGTTTAGAAGTCTAATTTGATTCTTTTTACCTCAATAGTAAATTGCTCTAAGTCAATTAAGCCTGAACTGGCGAGAAGATGTGTGTATTGATTTTATTATTAACCATTCGCAAACACATAATATGAATCTAATCACCAGACAAACAGCAGTGTAAATCTAATTCTGCTATGAGTTTTTCTTTTGTATAGTAGAAGCCTATAATATCCCTTCTTAAAATAAGATCAGGAACAAAATATATAGATCAACGGTGCCCTTTTTAAGAGATAAAACTGCTCATAAGAGTATTTTTAGCCGACTCACTAAATAACAATAAATACAGACAGGTAAGGAGATGTGAAAAGGTCAATTTGTGGTGCTGCCACGCTCCTTTTTCTTTTGCAAATAACATACCTTAGTTTCAAACCTGATAAGTCTCATAGATATAGATTACACAACAAAACCTAAGTGCAGTAAATCTGTCTTATTTGAGACACAATTTGTATCTTTCTCAGAGAATCGGTTTATTTGTTTCAAGTTTAACCTTAAAAAAAACAGCTATGAAACAAATCACCAGAATTCTTGCTCTTGCATTTGTGTTTATTATCAGTGCTTCTGCTTTCTCTCAAAGTGTAATAGGTCAATGGAAAACTATTGATGATGAAACCGGAGAAGCCAAATCAATTGTCAACATCTACGAAGAAGATGGTAAAGTTTATGGACAGATAATACAACTAATGAAAGGTGACCCTGAGCGTATTTGTACTAAATGTACAGGCAAAAAGGCAGGTCAAAAAGTTAAAGGAATGATCATTATCGATGGATTGAAAAAAGATGGTAAATATTGGGAAGGCGATAAAGGCATTTTTGACCCTGAAAAAGACACCTACTATGATGTTAAAATATGGCGCGAAGGCGACAAATTACGCGTACGCGGCTATATAGGATTTTTGTACAGAACTCAAACTTGGTTAAAAGCTTGATAGAAAAATACAGTGTGAAACTGTTTAAATAAACGCCGGGAAGTTATTTTCGGCGTTTTTTTATTAATTTTGAGAAGTATTATTCAAAACATAAAACGGCCAAGCAAAGAAAACAAGTAACGCCATGATTAAAAATGCTCCTCATATTGATTTCTCAAAAATAAAACACTTGCTCACTGACAGCCGTAAACTGCGTGATGCAGAAAGCACACTCTTTTTCTGTCTGCCGGGAAATGGTCGTCATGGAAGTGATTTTATACCCGAATTATATGACAAAGGAGTCCGTTACTTTGTGGTTCCAACAGATTATCATTCAAAATTAAAAGCAACCTTCATCCCTTGTAGTTATCCTAAGAAATTACTTCAACAAGTAGCACGTTATCATCGTGAAAGTTACAAAGGGAAAGTGATAGCGGTGACAGGAAGCAATGGCAAAACGGTGGTTAAAGAGTGGCTTTTTCAGCTCCTTTCCAAACAGCAATACACCTACCGTTCGCCCAAAAGCTACAACTCCCAAATAGGCGTACCGCTCTCCTTGTGGGAAATACCGCTAAAGAGCCACATAGCCATTATCGAAGCAGGCATTTCGCAAGTAGGTGAGATGCAAAAACTAGCGAACATTATAGCACCTGAGATAGGAATTTTTACCAATATAGGCAGTGCACATCAGGAGAATTTTGATAGTATTGAGCAAAAACTCGATGAAAAACTTCTTTTGTTTGAGAACTGCGAAAGTATCATTTACAGGTCAGACAACCAGATTGTTGCAGATTTTATAAGAGCACATTTTTCGGATAAGAGCTGCATCGCTTGGAGCTTAGAAGATAGCCAGGCTTCTTATTTTATAAAAAAAGAAAATAAGGGTATATCGCTCTATCAAATGGGGCAATTTACCGCCTTCTACCCTTTTCCTTTTCAGGATGACGCATCGGTAGAAAATATTGGACATTGTTTGGTAACAGCATTAGAGCTCGGTATTGATGCAGCTAAGATTGATCTCAGCACTTTAGAAGCAGTGGCTATGCGCCTGGAGCAAAAGCGTGGAATTAATCATTGCACACTGATTAACGACGCTTACAACAGTGATATACTTTCTTTAGGCATTGCATTAGATTCTCTGGATCAATTGTCTGAAAGCAAACAAGCACGTAAAAGCATTGTGCTTTCGGACATAGAACAAAGTGGCATGTCCCCCGAAGAATTGTACCGCGAAGTAGCCGCTATGCTTAGCAATAAATGCTTGGATAGATTTATAGGTGTCGGTAAGGAGATAAAGCAACTTGCGAATTTTTTCCCTCTTAAAAACAGTACATTCTATCAGGACACAGAAGAGTTGCTTAAAAATTTTGATGCCGCATCATTCATAAACGAGGTGATTCTGTTTAAAGGGGCGCGCAGTTTCCAGTTTGAGCGCATCATTCGTTTGCTTGAAGAGCGCCGTCATCAGACCATTATGGAGATAGACCTTAATGCTCTACGCGAAAATTTTAACTACTTCAGAGGTCTTTTAAAGCCTAAAACCAAAATCATGGGAATGGTAAAAGCCTTTGGTTATGGTAGCGGAGCGGTGGAGATAGCCCGTACTCTGGAGCAGCAAGGCTGTAACTATTTGGCTGTGGCTGTAGCAGACGAAGGTGTAGACTTACGTAACAACGGCATCACCCTCCCTATTGTGGTAATGAATCCGGAACGCAACAGTTTTGAAGTAATGATTAGTCATCAGTTGGAACCGGCAGTTTACAGTTTTTCAGAATTAAATGCTTTTCGCTTGGTTGCTGATAACGAAAAACAAACGGCCTACCCTATTCATATCAAGTTTGACACGGGCATGCATCGTTTAGGTTTTTCGGCTAAGGACTTAGATCAACTTATAGAAACTCTTAAAAATCAAGAAATTCTGAAGGCCGCTTCAGTATTTTCACACCTGGCAGCCGCTGATGAAAAGCAATGGGACCATTTCTCGATGCGTCAGATTCGCGAATTTGAAAATATTGCTGCTACTTTGGAGAAAAAACTGAATTATTCGCTGACTAAACATATCCTGAATTCTGCCGGAAGTGAGCGTTTTACACAACATCAGAATGATATGGTACGTCTGGGCATCGGTATGTATGGCATCAGTCATACCGGACAAAACATGCAACATATTGCCACGCTAAAAACCAGTATTTCACAGATTCACACCATTCCTGCTTCAGAAACGGTGGGTTATGGCCGAAAAGGAAAAGTCAAGCAGGAATCGCGCATTGCCACCTTGCCTATCGGATATGCCGACGGCATACGCCGCTCGCTGGGTAACGGCACCGGTTATGTGCTTATTAACGGACAAAAAGCCCCGTTTATTGGAAATATATGTATGGATCTTTCGATGATAGATGTGACACTATTAGATGCCCGGGAAGGCGATGAAGTCATTTTACTGGGTGAAGAAATACCAGCTACCAAACTTGCAGAACTTACCGGTACTATTCCTTATGAAGTATTAACATCTATTTCTCAACGGGTTAAACGGGTATATGTCGAATAAAACAAGACATCTACGCTTGCAGTTTCCGATCCCCCTTACCCTGAAAAATATTAAACAAGAACCTCTAACTATGAATGCAGAATTTCTTTTCCTACTAAAGGATCATATTGACAATAAGACATTTATCAAACTCACCATTAGCGACAAGCAAAATAAACAACAGGACACACAAAAGGTTTTGATTAAACCTGTTCAGCTCAAAAAGGGCTTTCATTTGTCCTTCGTCTACCGTTATGCTACAAAAGATGTCACTAAGAATTATCTAATAGAAGAAAGTATACAGGAAATAACACGCCTGATGGAGAGTGAATTTAAGCAAGCCTTGCTTTTTACTACGCAAGAGGATATTCATTTTATCCCCAAGGCTAAGAAAAAAATCAATATCAAAAAAGCGACCATTACAAAAGCTGCTGATTTAAGTCATGATAAAAACAAAAAACGCCTGATCAGCACAGAAAATAATGTGTATCTGCAAGCCCTGAAAGTAACAAGTCCTGACGGAAAAGTGCGTAAAGACATGCAGGATAAATACCGACAAATCAATAAATATATTGAGATTGTGGATGGTGCTCTAAAAGAATTGAAGAATGAAAAATCGCTCAGCATAGTAGATATGGGAGCTGGCAAAGGCTACCTGACTTTTTCGCTTTACGACTACTTGAACACAAATCTTAAGATAGATGCCTCAGTACTTGGTATAGAACTGCGTCCTCAACTGGTTCGCGATTGTAATGCTATTGCAGAAAAAGCATCGTTTGATAACTTAAGCTTCAAAGAAGGATTTATTGAAAGTGTCGAGCTGCCTGATTTTGATGTATTGGTTGCCTTACACGCTTGTAATACGGCAACAGATGATGCTATTTACAGGGGGATTACTTCCAATGCCAAAGTAATCATCTGTTCACCCTGCTGCCACAAACAAGTGCGTCAGGACATGAACAAAAACAATGCATTACAAGCTATTACACGTTTTGGCATTTTAAAGGAACGCCAGGCAGAGATTGCAACTGATGCCATCCGTGCATTGTTTTTGGAAGCTTATGGTTATAAAGCACAGGTATTTGAATTCATAGCCACGGAGCATACCCCAAAGAATATTATCATTACTGCCATTAAAGTCAAGGATGTAAGTGAACCTATTCCAGAAAAAATGGAAGAAATCCGAAGGTTGAAATCTTTGATTGGCCTTGATAAGCATTATCTGGAGCTTTTGGAGTGGTCGTAAAACTGAACTTATCCTCTTGATGTGTGAAAGAATTGCACATATTTTTGCAGGATGTAAAAATGGCAGTAAAACAGAGCCTATAGTTTCATTGAAAAAGAATACAAATTATAGAATAATAAGCAAATGACAATAGCAACCTTTGGCCGTCCCGGCGAAAAAACCTTTGAAGCTCTCGATATGCTTATAAGCTATTGTGAGCAAAATCAGCACGAGCTTTTGATTCATAAGTTCTTAGTAGAAGGACGAAAAGAAAAATATGCCGCACATACCATTTTCAATAAACACTACGATTTTTCAGATGTCAGTCTCTCGGTAAGTATTGGAGGCGATGGTACTTTTATCCGTTTATCGCGTATGGTGGCGCCTTATAATGTTCCTGTACTGGGAGTTAACACAGGTCGTCTGGGCTTTTTAGCCGATGTTGCTGCCGAAGATTTGGTAAGTACATTAAGTAAACTTGTGACAGAGAAATGTAAGCTTGAAGAACGCACTTTGTTGGAATTACAATCCACTAATAATTGTCACAAAGATGCCAATCTGGCTGTTAATGAAATATCGGTGCTTAGACGTGATACTTCTTCCCTGCTGGTCGTTAAGCTTTATGCTAATGGTCAATTTATCAATAGTTATTGGGCCGATGGTCTTATCATTTCTACCCCTACAGGTTCTACGGCATACTCTATGGCTTGTGGCGGTCCTATTGTTAGCCCGGGGTGCAACAACTTGATCATTACACCTATATCGCCACACAGCTTGACGGTTAGGCCACTGATTATTCGCGACGATGTAGAATTAAGCATAGAGGTAGCCAGCCGTGCTGACAACTACATGGTGTCAGTAGATTCCCGGACAGAGATTGTGGACATCAGCGAAAAAATTGTTATAAAACCATCGCCTTATAAGCTAAAAGTGGTCAAAAATCCTGAGCAGGATTACTACAGCACTTTACGAGAGAAACTAATGTGGGGAAAAGACAAACGGGAGCTGTAATCACCCAAAACACTCTACATTCTGAATATCAAAAAACGATGAACCTAAGCGGCGAATGGCACATATACGATGATTTTGGTTTTGGAAGTGATGAGGGCAAACTGACACTAGAACAGGATGGCCAGGTGGTATCTGGTGCAATGACAATCACTGAAAGTATTGAAAACGAAGATACTTTTAAAGTAAAATGCTTACTGAGCGGCAAGCTGAAAGGTAAAATAATGATTCTTAAATGTTTTGAATGTAGAATTATAGACGGAAGTAGCAAAATCGTCTTTTTACCGGGAACTTATCAGGGTACCATCAACAGCAAAGGGCAAATAGTAGGCTGTTCCACTGACGAAGATGATGTCGATGGTATTTTTGTAATGACTCGAGTTTAAAGGACTTTTTTATTTGTTACTTTTATTCCTTCTCCTCTTCCTCTTTAGATTTCAGTATCATAAGATCAGCTTTTTTAATAAAATAGTAACCTAAAGCTAAAGCTATAACAATCAGTCCTAAACCAATAATCATGAGTGGTTCATAACGCGAATAATCCATAATAATGATTTTACGGGCGACTGCAGTCAAAGCTACCAGAATGATAAAATCGGCACTTATGACGTGACGATCCAGGTAAAGTTTTATGGTCTCAAACAGCTCCAAGCTAATCACCACCAACATAATAAAGCTTAATATTTCCAAGATATTATTCTCTGAGAATAACGTATGTGTAGCACTGGTTCGGGTATCGAAAATATCCTTGAATATTAAAACGGCCAGTTCGTAGAGAGAAACCATAATCACCACAGCCATTAAGCCCAAAAGAACCATAATAATACTGCGTTCAAAATAGTGTAATACTTTTTTCATTCTTCTTTGTTATATGTTTGGCAGGTAAACAAGTTTCAGGGGTTAAAGTTCAAAAAACACGCTTTCAATAAACGGATGATATCACTTTGGTGCTGTCTTTGAGCTGCAACAACTTATTCCTAGCTAAGAGCACTTCTTCATCGACTAATATGCAAGTCATTTGTTTAAAACGTTCTATACGATTTTATATACAAGTAACTATCCCGGTTTAACCTAATAGGACATGTTTTAGAGATGCCATTTGTTGCATTTCAAATACCACATAAGCACTTTAAATTCTACTGTTTAATAACCTTACAGAATTAAAATCTTGAGTTTTAGACTTAAGGTCTTATTCCTGTCACAAGCACAATTAATGCCTGGCTGACGCAAAGCATGAAGTCATGAAACAGAGGTTAAATTAAAAAATATTATTGCTGATCTTAAACACGTCGATAGAAAGACATAACTCTCAACAATCTATTCTTTCTCGGCGAATCTCTGCTCTTCAACGTTACTCTGCTATACTTTTTTATTTACTTTTGTACGACACAAAAATTACTCATACAATGAAGAACAGAATCATTTTTACTTTACTCTTAGCTGTTTGGGCACAATTAGTCTTGGCATGGGGCAGCGTAGGTCACCGTGCCATAGCTGAGATAGCCTACGAAAACCTAGACAAAAAAGCCAAAGCTGAGATTGTCGAACTCTTAGGAAGCGACTATTTACCTCTTTATGCCAACTGGGCTGACGAAGTAAAATCCGATAAAGGCCAATTCAAAGCATTAGGAAAAATCCCTCATTACATCAATATGACAGAGGATGAAACCTTTGAGATGGCAAAAGATAATAAGTATTCTATCTATAATGCTTACGAGGAGCAGCTGGCCATTCTTTCTGATAAAAATAAAGGTGATGAAGAACGTTGCATTGCCCTAAAACTTTTAGTGCACTTTATAGCCGATATGCACCAGCCAATGCACTGTGGCCGTCCCGAAGACCGGGGAGGCAATGATATTAAAGTGACATGGTTTGGTCAATCGACAAATCTTCACCGCGTATGGGATTCTGATTTGATTAATTATACCAAACTTTCGTATTCTGAATTAGCGACTTTTGCGGAATACTACAGCATAGCCGATGATGGTAAGATACACACTACTGACCCTGCAATATGGCTCAACGAAAGCAAAGTGATAGCAGATGACATATATGCCAATGTTGGTGACGGTAAGTTCTATTATTCTTATCCTTACAAATATCTTGAAACAGTTTATACACAGATAGAGAAAGCCGGAATCCGTATGGCAGAAGTGTTTAATGCAGCATTGAAGTGAGGCCTTGTTGTGGAAAAACTTTTTGAGTGAGAAATTGTTAAATCTATAAGGTTTTAGCTTTTATACACATTTTTTAAACCAACAAGCTTTCACCCAACAACCCTGAAACCCTACCACCTTTTTAAGCCCAATTACCTATTATGAAATATTTTGTATTACCCTTAATTATTATCCTTATGGCCGCTTGTACGCCAACAGAAAAAAAGATAGAGACCTACACCAATCTCGATCACCAAGTCACTAACGGACGCATGAGTCCTGAAACCCTTTGGGCTTTTGGCACCGTAAGTCTGGCTGATATTTCACCGGACCATTCTAAAATATTATATACCGTGAGTTGGACGGATGTGGAGAATGACCGTAGCCACAAGGAAGTTTTTATGATGAACCTTGATGGTTCGGATAAAATGCAGTTGACTTATGATAATGAAAACAACGAAGGCAATGTTTGTTGGCGACCTGACGGACAGAAAATTGCTTTCCTGAAAAAAGGACAATTGTGGGAAATGAATCCAGACGGGTCTGAGCTAACACAAATTTCAGATTTCACTGAAGGCATTGATGGTTTTCGTTATGCACCGGATATGAGCAAAATAGTCTATATTCAAAAGGTTACTGTACATCCCCAAGTAACACAGCCCTATGCCGATATGCCTAAAGCGAATGTAAAAAAGATTACTGACCTGATGTATCGTCACTGGGATCATTATGTGGATGGAAAATTCTCTCACGTTTTTGTTACTCGCTATGGTGATAAAGTGAGCGATGGCGAAGATATTATGAAAGGTGAACCTTGGGAAGCGCCTTTGCGTCCTTTTGGTGGAATGGAAGATGTGATCTGGACACCGGACAGTAAAAGTATCATCTACGTAAGCCGCAAAAAGATAGGTGTAGACTATGCTTACTCCACCAACAGTGATATGTACCTTTACGATACCGATGAGCAAACGACAGAAAATCTGACCGAAGGAATGATGGGTTACGATAATGCGCCGGTTTTTTCAAACGATGGAAAACTACTCGTATGGGAAAGTATGGAACGCGATGGTTACGAAGCTGATGTGGTGCGTTTAGCGATGATGAACTGGGACACTAAAAAAGTGTCGTTTTACCACAACGACGATATGAATCCTCACAGTTTGTCCTTTGATGCGGCAGACGAAAGCATCTATTTTACCTCTGTATGGCACGGGCTTTACAATGTTTACAAATACAATATTGCTACAGATAAAGCCGAGCTGGTAGCTTCAGATAACTGTAATTACCGTTCTGTTGCTGTTGCAGACAACAAACTAATCACCACACGTCAGGCGCACGCCTACCCGACTGATATTTTTGCACTTAACATAGACGGCAGTAATGCTAAAAACATCTCCGAAGTCAATAAGCCCATTCTTGATCAGTTAACAATGGGCGAAACGCAAGAACATTGGATAAAAACAAGTGATGGCAAAGATATGTTAGTGTGGTTAATTTTGCCGCCAAATTTTGATCCGGCGAAGAAATATCCTACCCTGCTCTACTGTCAAGGCGGCCCACAATCAGCGTTGAGTCAATTCTGGAGTAAGCGTTGGAATTTTCAGAATTTTGTTGCTGGTGATTACATTGTAGTAGCGCCAAACCGCCGTGGTATGCCGGGCTTTGGACGCGAATGGAACGAGGCTATCTCAAAAGATTACGGAGGTCAATGTATGCGCGATTACCTAAGTGCTATCGATCATTTTGCCAAAGAACCCTATGTAGACCAACACCGTTTGGCTGCTATTGGTGCCAGCTTTGGCGGTTTTTCAGTGTTCTGGCTAGCCGGTAATCACGAAGGTCGTTTTAAAGCTTTTGTTTCACATGATGGTATTTTCAATTCAGAATCGATGTACTTGGAAACCGAAGAAATGTGGTTTGTGGATTGGGATATGGGGGGTAACTTCTGGGATACCGACAACGACGCCGCAAAATATAAAACATACGCTCAGTCACCTCATAAATTCATACAAAACTGGGATACACCTATTATGGTGATTCACGGCAGTAAAGATTACCGTATTGCGGACACGCAAGGGATGCAAGCTTTCAATGCTGCTAAAATCTTAGGTTTAGATGCTCTTTATCTGAACTTTCCGGAAGAGAATCACTGGGTATTGGGTGCCCAAAACGGTATTGTATGGCAACGTTCGGTAAAAGATTGGTTAGATAAACACCTTAAATAAATGTAGAAGTAAAGACGCGATTAATCGCGTCTCCACGATAACTCAAGTAACCGTGTGTAAAGACGCGACTAAGCTCGTCAAATCTGTCGAAGTACGCGTCTCCATAATACCACCAATTGAGGCACAATAAGAAACAAGTTTATTATGAAAAGAATTATCCCCGTAATAATAGTAAGCATACTGGCCTTTGCCTGCAATAGTACCAGTAACTTCGTACAAATCTCGACTAACTATGGCGATATCGTAATAGAGCTCTATGATGAGACACCGCTACATCGTGATAATTTCCAGAAATTAGTAAAAGAAGGGTTTTACGACGATTTACTGTTTCATCGTGTTATTAAAGAATTTATGATACAAGGTGGCGATCCTGAATCGAAAGATGCTGAAGCTGGAGCACGATTAGGCAACGGAGGTCCGGGCTACCGAGTTCCTGCGGAATTTGCGAAAAGTGATCGTTGTTATCATAAAAAAGGAGCATTGGCGGCTGCCCGCGAAGGAGACCAAACAAATCCTGAACGTCTGTCTTCCGGTTCTCAGTTTTATATTGTGGTGGGACGACAATTTCAAAAAGGTGAACTGAATCAGATGGAACGTAATAAAGTTAACCAAGCTCGTCAGCGCTATTTTAACTTAGAAGCACTGGAAATGATGGATAGCATAGAAGCGCTCAGAGCTCAAGGAAAAAATCATGAGATCAACCAATTGCAACAGGAACTATTAGCTAAAGTAGACGCTAAAATTGAAAATGAGCGTGGTTTGTATTATATGACTGAAGAGCAAAAAACGACTTATGTAGAGCAAGGTGGTACACCGCATCTGGATGGGGCTTATACTGTTTTTGGTCAGGTAATCTCTGGTATGGAAGTGATAGAGCGCATATCTAACACAGAAACGGATCGTTCGGATCGCCCCGTGAAAGATGTGGTCATGAAGATGAAGTTTGTGAAGCGTCCGTAGTTTTTTTACCGCAGAAATTTTGTATCGCAGAGATGCACAGAGGCGATGCACTGAGCACTGTCGAAGTGAGCAGAGATTCGCTGAGAAATTCTTATTGAACATATTACTAGTTGTAGTCACCTCAAATGATATTATTTATATTCTTAATAAGTAATATTATATTCTTTAAGGACGTTTATGTGCTTAAATATAAATGAATTTGAATTCGCTTAAGTGTGATTTTGAAGAAAAAAGTTTCCTCTCTGCGTGCCTTTGCGTTTACTTTGCGACACTTAGCCATATATTATACGCTGAAAACCTCAAGATAACTTTTATCATTTTAATACCTTTGTCCACGATTTGTCAACAAAGTCCTCAATTAAAGGGCTTTTTTTGTGCATAAACGAATATTAAACCCTATTTTTGCGCCTCATAAAACATTTCATAACTTAATTTATTATATAATGAAACCGACTCATATTGAGCACTTAGGTATTGCGGTTAAAAGTATTGAAGCAGCTTTGCCTTATTTCGAAAAAGTTTTAGGATTAGAGTGTTACGCTATTGAAGAAGTAGCTGAGCAAAAAGTTAAGACCGCATTTCTTAAAATAGGTCAAACTAAAATTGAATTGCTGGAATCTACATCTCCTGACGGTCCTGTAGGTAAATTTATTGAGAAGAAAGGTGAAGGCGTTCACCATATGGCATTTGCTGTAGAAGATCTTCAGGCTTCTCTTGACTTTGCTGCTGAACAAGGCGTAAAACTCATCGACAAAACTCCTCGTAAAGGTGCTGAAGGTTTGGATATTGCTTTCCTTCATCCAAAATCGACTGTTGGTGTTTTGACAGAACTCTGTTCAAATCCTAACAAGTAACAACTAAACCCAAATTCCACACTATCACTAAATACAGTAAAAGTGTGGAATTTCTGTATTATGAGGGTTTATCAGATAAAAATTTTCCACTGCTAAATAAAACAACATAATGACTAATCAGCAAAAACTCAACAAACTCATTGAGCTTAGAACAGAAGCCAAAATGGGAGGCGGAGAAAAACGTATTGAGAAGCATCACGCTCAGGGTAAAATGACTGCCCGCGAGCGAATCGACCTATTATTGGACGAAGGAAGCTTCGAAGAGATGGATATGTTTGTAACCCATCGTTGTACCAACTTTGGAATGGACAAGACCAAATTCATGGGCGATGGTGTAGTCGTAGGTCATGGCACCATTGATGGCCGTGTTATCTATGTATATGCTACTGATTTTACGGTGTTTGGTGGCTCTATGTCTGAAACCATGGCACAAAAAATCTGTAAAGTTATGGATATGGCTTTGCAGGTAGGTGCCCCTGTAATTGGTATCAACGATTCGGGCGGTGCCCGTATTCAAGAAGGTGTAGGCTCTTTGGCCGGCTATTCAGAAATATTCCAACGTAATATTATGTCGTCTGGTGTTATTCCTCAGATTACTGCTATTTTTGGTCCTTGCGCCGGTGGTGCGGTTTACTCCCCTGCCCTGACCGACTTTATTATGATGACCGAGGAGAATGCTTATATGTTCCTGACAGGTCCTAAAGTCGTAAAAACCGTCACAGGAGAAGATATTTCGGTCGCCGACCTTGGTGGGGCTGATATGCACTCGTCAAAATCCGGCGTGGCACAATTTAAGGTAGAAGATGAAGAAAAAGGTTTATTGTTGATCCGTAAACTAGTTTCTTACTTACCTCAAAATAATCTGGAAGAAGCGCCTTTGATGGACTGCAGCGATCCTATTGACCGTATCGACGATGTGCTTAACAGCATAGTACCTGACAGCCCCAACAAACCGTATGATATGAAAGAGGTGATTCATACCATTGCTGACCGTGGTGAGTTTTTCGAAGTACACCGTAACTTTGCCAAAAATATTATCGTTGGTTTTTGCCATATGAACGGACAAAGTGTAGGTGTGGTAGCCAATCAACCTAATTACTTAGCTGGTGTATTAGACTGCGATGCTTCGCGCAAAGCTGCTCGTTTTGTACGTACCTGCGATGCTTTCAATATCCCTATTCTTACCTTAGTAGATGTTCCGGGTTTCTTACCTGGTTCTGGTCAGGAATATGCCGGAGTTATTGGTCATGGTGCTAAACTGCTATTTGCATATGGCGAAGCTACAGTCCCCAAAGTGACTGTGACACTGCGTAAATCTTATGGTGGTGCTCATATTGTGATGAGCTGTAAACAATTGCGGGGAGACTTCAATTACGCATGGCCATCTGCCGAGATTGCTGTAATGGGGGCTGCTGGTGCTATTGAAGTATTGGAAGGCCGCAATGTGGCAAAAATAGAAGGCGAAGAAGCACAAATGAAATATGTGAACGAGAAAGTAGCAGAATACGAAGAAGCTTTCTCAAATCCTTATCAAGCGGCTTCTTTGGGTTATATCGATGATGTGATTGAACCAAGAAATACACGTTTCCGTGTTATTCGCGCGTTCCAAACACTTCAGACTAAAAAACAAAGCAATCCGCCGCGTAAACATTGTAATATCCCTTTGTAGAGTTCTTAAAGTGTATAAAATGTGCTTCAGTATTTAGAGTTACAAGCACTGTATTTTAACAAAAAAACTAACAAAATGAATTTATTAGATGTAACAAGCGGAACTTGGACGATTACTTTTATCGGCTGGGGAATTGTATTTGTGGCCTTAGTAGTATTAGTTATAATTTTCACCAATGTACCTAAAATTCATTTTGCTTTACGCGAAAGACAACTGCGTCGCGAAGGTAAAATTGAAAAAGATGAAACTATCAAGTTAGGAAGCATTACAGGTGAAGAGAGTGCTGCTATTGCTATGGCTTTATATATGTTTCAGAATGAACAACACGACGAAGAAAGTGGTATCATTACCATTAAGCGTATAGAGCGCCGTTACTCACCGTGGAGTTCTAAAATCTATACTCTGAACAATAGAAATTTTTAATCTGATCACGATCAATAACAATTATAAACTATGAAAAAGTTTAATTTTACAATAAAAGGTAACAAATACCACACCTGGATAAAGGAAATAGATGGTAATATTGCCAAAATTGAGGTTAACGGGACACAATATAAAGTAGAAATGGAGCAGGAAGTTAAGAAAACGAAAACTCCTACTCTTGTTCGTAAACCGGTGATACGCAAACCTGGCGAAGGTGGTATACCTGCCGGTCCTAGCGTAGGTGCTGTTAAAGCACCGCTACCAGGTAACATTTTCAAAGTACTGGTAAAAGAAGGTGACGAGGTAAAAGCCGGCGACACTCTACTGGTGATGGAAGCAATGAAAATGGAGAATGATATTAAAGCTGAGAAAAGCGGAACGGTTTCTGCTGTAAAGGTAACAGAAGGCGAAGCTGTACTGCAAGGCGCTGTTTTGGTTGAATTCAAAATGTCCTAAGTTATGCTTAAAAGAGAAAATAATAACCATCGCTTAATGTTAATATTAGTAGCTATGCTGATAGGCTTAGGTGCTATATTCAACATTGCAGAAATGTCAGCTGCCAATTCGGCTTCTGAAATAACTGCAGCCAGCGGATTGGCTCAATTTTGGGCTTTTACCGGTTTTGCTAATGCAACAGTTCAACATTTGATTATGATTGTCGTTGGATTGTTCTTCATCTTTTTGGCTGTAAAATATGATTACGAACCACTCTTACTCATACCTATCGGAACAGGTATACTGATGGGGAATATCCCTTTCCTTATAGGTTATAAAATAGGTGTATACGAAGAAGGTTCAGTGCTTAATTATCTGTATTTTGGTGTAAAACAGGGGGTTTATCCACCACTTATCTTTTTGGGTATTGGTGCTATGACAGACTTTTCTTCACTGATTTCAAATCCTAAATTGTTCTTGCTGGGAGCAGCAGCACAGGTGGGTATCTTTGCAACATTTCTGGGCGCTTCCGCATTAGGATTCACGCCCCAAGAGGCTGGTGCTATTGGTATCATTGGAGGTGCAGATGGTCCTACAGCGATTTTCCTGTCCAGTAAGTTAGCACCTCACCTGATGGGAGCTATTGCTATAGCAGCCTACTCTTACATGGCTCTTGTACCGGTGATTCAGCCACCTATCATACGTCTTATTATCCCTAAAAAAGAACGATTGATCAAGATGAAACCGCCACGTGCCGTTTCTAAAACAGAGAAAATCATCTTCCCAATCCTTGGTCTGTTGCTTACTTGCTTTATCGCTCCCTCTGCCTTGCCTCTATTGGGTATGTTGTTCTTTGGCAACATCCTGAAAGAATCCGGTGTAACAGAGCGCTTGGCCGATACAGCTCGTAATTCGTTGATCAATATCGTAACTATCTTGCTGGGACTAACTGTAGGAGCTTCTACGCAAGCTGACTATTTCCTGACAACAGATTCGTTGAAAATCTTTGGTCTGGGTGCCGTTTCTTTTGCTGTAGCTACAGCTGGTGGACTACTTTTTGCCCGTTTGATGAATGTATTCCTTAAAAAGGACAATAAAATTAATCCTATGATTGGAGCTGCAGGGGTATCAGCTGTTCCCGATTCTGCCCGCGTGGTGCAAGTCGAAGGGATAAAATCCGATCCTAACAACCACCTGCTAATGCATGCTATGGCACCAAACGTATCTGGTGTAATCGGTTCTGCTGTAGGTGCTGGTATCTTGTTGGCATTCTTACTGTAAGAAAAACTAATTACTTTTTTATATCTTAGCAGCCATTACACATTTGTAGTGGCTGTTTTTCTTTGTGCAACTCTGTGATACTTTGTGTTTCTCTGTGATACAGCTATAACACAAAGAACCACTAAGGATCACAAAGTACCAGAGATCAACTTCGAACTTTGAACTTCGAACTTTGAACTTATTAACTTCGAACTTACTTATGCGTATGTTTTACATCATCTGGGCCATTATCGCCGGCGTACTAATAGCCGTACAGGCTTCCACCAATACCGCTTTACGTATACAGCTCAATAGTCCGTGGATATCAGCATTAACCAATTTTATGGTGGGCATTACAGCCCTACTTGTTATTATTATGATTATTCGGCCGGAGACCTTTGCAGGGATGAAACCGATGTTTACGGGAGAAGTGCCACTTTGGAAAATGATTGGAGGCTTATTTGGCGCTTTTTTTGTCGTTAGCGTTACTGTTCTGGCACCTCACTTGGGCGTGGGAAAAGTCATAATCCTTTATCTTTTCGGACAGATTTTCATGAGCATCATTATCGATCACTTTGGACTTTTGGGCATGCCGGTGGATAAGATAACGGTGCAAAAAGCTATTGGCGTGTTATTTTTGATCATTGGTGTGATACTAACACAGAGGTAGTGATGACTATTAAGAATAAAATTCTCTTTTAGCTAGAACTAGGAGTATTTGCCCTTGGCCTTGATTATTCTTACAGGAGAAAAACAAATAGAAATATTTTTCTATAAACACATATAAATAAAAGAAAAGCTTAGTTAATCACACACAATAACCTATTTTTGTGCTTAATAAATATTAAACAAACAATGAAAAAACTCATACTGGCAGCCGGAGTGCTACTTTCTGCCACTTTAGGGGCTCAGGATTTAGATCAAAATACGATAGTAGAAATACAAGCTTCTTTTAAACTTGATCCTTATACCAAAGCGATGCAAAATGCGCTTTCGAATAATGATATAAATGATTTAGCTAAAAACCTGTCGAACATCAACGAAGATGATCATCATTTTACTTATCGGGTAGACGTAAAAGGCATAACCGATCAGCAAAGCTCAGGCCGCTGCTGGCTGTTTACTTCGCTTAATATGTTTAGGCCCAAAGCTATGGAGGTGTTTAATGTAGACGACTTTGAGTTTTCGCAGAACCATCTCTATTTCTGGGATATGTTTGAAAAAGCCAACCTGTTCCTTAACAATATGATAGAAACGGCAGATAAGCCTGTGGACGACCGTTTGGTGCAATGGTATCTGAAATCACCAGTTTCTGATGGCGGCATGTGGAGTTCTTTTGCTAATCTGGTCGATAAATATGGTATGATTCCTAAGGATGCTATGACCGAAACGCACAGTAGCGAAAACACACGCTATATGGGCAAATTCATCAACCTGAAACTGAAAGAAGACGGCATCCGTTTGCGACAAGCATCCGAAAAAGGCGCTAAAAACAAAGAACTACAAGCTATGCGTGTAGAAATGATGAAAGAGGTTTACCGTATGTTGGCGCTTAACCTGGGCGTGCCCCCTACCGAGTTTGAATGGCGTTACGAAGACAAAGACGGCGTAGTTTCCGCTTACGAAACCTACACCCCGCTTTCCTTTAAAGAAAAAGTGTTAGGCGACATTCAGGTAAAAGACTATGTGATGCTGATGAACGACCCTACCCGACCTTTCGATGTGCACTATGAAATAGAAAACTACCGCAATGTGGAAGAGGGTGTTAACTGGCACTACGTGAACCTCAGCAACGAAAAGATTAAAACAATGGCCATTGAGTCTCTTAAAAACAACGAAGCGATGTATGCCTCGTGTGACGTCGGTCAGCAGCTGGATCGCAGTTATGGCATTCTGGACGTGGATAATTTTGATTATGAGTCTGTCTATGGTGTTACTTTTGGTATGGACAAAACGGAGCGCATACAAAGCCGAGCCAGTGGTTCGTCGCACGGCATGGCACTGATAGCCGTGGATTTGGATAAAAATGGAAAAAGTACCAAATGGCAATTTGAAAATTCCTGGGGCAGTAAATCAGGCCACAAAGGATATCTGACCTTTACCGATGAGTGGTTCGACGAATTTATGTTCCGCATCGTCATCCATAAGGATTTCATCACCCAAGATGTTCTGGATATTTACAAAACAGAAGCAACGGTATTGCCACCTTGGGATTGGATGTTTTAGATTCAGCTGTTAGCTGTTGGTCTTTAGCCATTGGCTAGCTCTATGTACAAATAAGCCAATAGCGAAAAGCTAAAAGCCTAAAAGCAAAAATTATGATCAACACATTAATACAAATCAACCAAAATGGAATGGGCAACGCAGACCCGGAGCTCAGCCTTATCCTTGTTTGTAACTATTTGAAACTACTGGGCGAAGAAAAGAACCCGCCACGTGTTATTGCTTTTTATAACGAAGGAGTAAAACTGCTCTGCGAAGGCTCCCCCGCCCTGGAACAATTGAAATTTTTGGAAGATATGGGCGTTAAACTTATGGCGTGTAAAACTTGTCTTAATCATTTTGACCTGATGGCTAAATTAGAGGTAGGTATTTACGCTACTATGATGGACATTATTGAACTGCAAAAAGTAGCTGATAAGGTTATTACATTGTAAAATGAGGTAGACGACACAAAAAAGCGAAAGTCTGACTGTTCAAACTTTCGCTTTTTTGCATTAATAACCTGAGTTCAGGTTAATACCTTGTACCATAAAATACTAATGCACAATATTGGGTTTATACTTTTCAATGAGATCTGTCAGGATGGTATCCGCCTTGTCATAATCTTTTTGATGAATGAGTACATCTACCTCAAAATGATTACTTAAAGGAGGATGCATTTTTCCCTTCACCCTTCTATTGGCAAGATGATAATCGATATGCTGTTCATCCAAACTAAAAATCTCTTCTCTTAACAACTCGCTGTCGTAACAAGTGTGGTAAAAAAAATAGTTGTGTAACATGGCCCGAAGATTTTAAGGATTTCGCCAAATTTATAGCCACATTCATTTTTTGCCTAATGAATTTTACAAGGGATTTTGTGTTTTTTGATATAAAACAAAAAAGCGAAGCCCATTAAAGCCCCGCCTTTCCCAAAAACTATCTCAATAATTATACTCAATAATTAATTCTTTGTTTCCTTTTTATCTGTATGGCTATCCAACAAGTTATTATTATGATAACAATGATGATGATAAAAATTAACGGTCTACACGGGCACCGCCGCCACCCATAATTTTTTCTACTTCAGAAAGTGTAGCCATAGTGGTATCTCCCGGGGTGGTCATAGCCAAAGCACCATGAGCTGCCCCATATTCAACCGCTTTTTGTCCGTCGTTATACTCTAAGAAACCGTATATAAGACCAGAAGCAAAACTATCACCACCACCTACACGATCCATTATTTCAAGATCTTCGCGATGTGTGGCTTCGCTTATTTCGCCTTCGTAATAGCAAATAGCTCCCCAAGAGTTTACTGTTGCTGATTTTACAGTACGTAAAGTTGTAGCAATGGCTTTAAAGTTAGGATAAGCTTCTACCGCTGAGTTAATCATTCCTTTGTATCCCTCAATGTCCAACTCTTTCAAATTTTCGTCGTTACCTTCTATCTCCAAGCCAAGACAAGCGGTAAAGTCTTCTTCATTTCCGATCATAACATCCACATATTTGGCAATTTCACGGTTGACTTCCTGCGCTTTAGCCTCGCCACCAATGGCCTTCCACAAGGATGGACGATAGTTAAGGTCGTAAGAAACGATGGTACCATATTTTTTGGCGATTTTAACCGCTTCAATCACAGTTTCGGCTGCTGTTTCTGAAAGGGCAGCAAAAATACCACCTGTATGCATCCATCGCACACCTAAAGTACCGAAGATGTATTCCCAGTCGATATCACCCGGCTTCAGCTGCGAAGCTGCTGTATTACCACGGTCAGAAACTCCCTTAGCACCACGGATACCAAAACCACGCTCTGTGAAGTTAAGGCCATTGCGTACTGTACGGCCACAGCCATCGTAATCTACCCATTTAACAAATTGGGTGTCTAATCCCCCCTGCATCATCATATCCTCTACCAAGTAGCCCACTTCGTTATCGGCCAACGCCGTTACAATAGCGGTTTTCTTGCCAAAGCACTTGCGCAATCCACGCGATACATTGTATTCTCCACCACCTTCCCAAGCACGGAAAGAGCGAGCTGTGCGGATACGGCCTTCGCCCGGATCCAATCGTAACATTACCTCTCCCAACGATAAACAATCGTAGGTACACTCTGAAGCTGATTTAATTTTTAATTTACTCATTATTTTATGATTATGGTTATAGAAAAACGTAAAAACAATGGGGCGTCTTTCTACATTAGATTAACTTATATAGACCTCATTGAAATGCCTGAATTGATACCATATAATTTTCAGAGATCACCTTATTCTATTAGCGGCCCATCCAGCCACCATCTACCAACATTATAGTGCCGTGCATATAGGCCGATGCTTCCGAACAAAGAAAAACAATCGGTCCTGCAAAATCAGCTGGTTTTCCCCAGCGTCCGGCCGGGATACGGGCTAATATTTGCTCGCTACGCTCAGCATCCTGACGCAAATCACCGGTCACCTCGGTAGAGATATAGCCCGGAGCTATTGCATTAACATTCACTCCTTGTGAAGCCCACTCATTGGCAAAAGCCATTGTTAACTGAGAGATTGCTCCTTTGCTGGCAGCATATCCGGGAACGGTAATTCCTCCTTGAAATGAAAGTAACGAAGCTGTAAACACAATCTTACCAGCTCCACGCTTCAGCATTTCTTTACCTATTTCACGGGTCAGGATAAATTGTGCATTTTGATTAATTTCAATAACTCTGTCCCACATATCATCGCCATGCTCTGCCGCAGGGGCACGTAGAATGGTACCTGCATTGTTGACCAAAATATCAATAATCGGAAAGTCTGCTTTGACCTCTTTGATAAAAGCATAAAGCGATTCACGCTTGCTAAAGTCACAAGCATAAGCTTTGAAGTTGCGCCCCAGAGCTTTTACGTCTTGCTCTACCTCGCTATCACTTAACTCCAGAGTAGCACTCACCCCTATTATATCCGCTCCTGCCTCAGCTAATGCCAAGGCCATGCCTTTTCCTATGCCACGTTTGCAGCCTGTTACCAAAGCTGTTTTTCCTTCTAATTTAAAGCTTTCTAATACGCTCATATTTATCCTTATTTGGTCGCTTAATTATATTCAAGCAAAACACTGTGCAATCGATTGCGCAAAGATAGAGTTTTTTTTGAAAAAACAATATTTCAAGAAAAAACTAAAACTTTAAGCTTTTGAAAAGCACCTAATAAAGCCTAATGGAGAAAAAAAACAGGTAACAAACATCTAAGTCAGTTACCTGTTATTCAAATATTTATTCTTATTACATCCAGTTTATTCAGCTAAATCATTTTCGCCTTTCACATAACCAAAATTTGCAAGGATACCACCATCTACGTATAGTATGTGTCCATTGACGAAATCAGATGCTTTAGAGGCTAAGAAAAGTGCGGCATTACCAACATCTTCTGGTTCTCCCCAGCGGTTGGCAGGTGTACGTGTCATGACCAAATCATTGAAAGGGTGACCACCTACGCGGATAGGAGCTGTTTGTGCAGTGGCAATATAGCCAGGTCCAATGCCGTTTATTTGTAGGTTGTATTTAGCCCATTCACAGGTCATATTCTCAGTCAATAATTTAAGGCCTCCTTTAGCAGCAGCATAAGCTGATACATTCTGACGTCCGTAAACAGACATCATAGAACACATATTAATGATTTTACCCTGACGACGCTCAATCATGCCCGGAGCAATGCGTTTAGCTACAATAAGCGGAGCTACAAGGTCGACATCAATCACTTGACGATAGTCATCCATAGGCATATCCAGAATAGGAATACGTTTGATAATACCTGCGTTGTTTACTAAAATATCAATAGGACCTACTTCGGCTTCAATCTGAGAAACCCCTTTATCTACATCTTCTTCGCTAGTAACATTAAAGTTCAGGGTATAACAATCGATACCATCTTTGGCATATTCCGCTTTAGCTTCTACTAGTTTTTGATCGTTGATATCATTAACACATATTTTTGCTCCTGCTGCTGCCAATGCTTTAGCACAAGCCATACCGATACCATGTGTTCCTCCAGTGACCAAGGCTACCTTGCCTTTTAGGTCAAATAAGTCATTTACGTTTATCATTTTATTGTTGTTTGGGTTATAAATTTTTCAGATTATCAGGATAAAACCTGATATAAAAAGATTGGACAAAAGTAGGCATTTTTTATTTTTGCGCAAACGATTGCGCATGATTATTTTTGAAGACGAACAAGGCTATATTTTCATAAGCTTCGGGTAATTCGATATATCATAAAAAAAATAGCCCAACCATGAAAAAGGCCGGGCTATTAAGCTTACTTATTGAGATCTATTTCTTTTAATACATTTAGTCTACTTGTAATGTCAGTTCACCATTCAACGCTCCGCTGATAGCTTCAGCAGATATCTTACCTCCTTTATCACCAATACGTAAAAGTGCTGTCGCTATTCCGGCTTCGGTTACAATGCCATCTGTATTCATAAGTTCCACATCACCTTTTAACGAAAGCTGTATGTTTTTTTCATAATCGGTCACCAGCGTTCCGTGAGCATCTACAGCGGCCATATAGAGGAAAACCACATCATTGACACCTGCTTCTGCAGCTTTTCCACTGTCATCTACCCAGAGTTTTATTTGCACCGGCTTTTCGGGTGTTTTAACGGTATGACTAGCTACTACTTTTCCGTCGATAAAAGCTTCCGCAAGTAATTCACCGGCATCAAATTTTTCAAACTTAAAAGTAAACGGAGGATGATTCAAATGTCTGGTATTTTTTCCTTGATCCGGTTTTTGTTTTGCCATGACTTTTCCATTAAGCGAAAGCTTAACTTCTTCGGCATTACTATATACCATAACATCCAAAGGCGATTTTTCATTCCAGTACGTGGCTATTTGTACCATTGCTTTGCCTTCCGTCACCGGACGCTGACTCTGGTAAAAGTAGTAAGCAAACTTTGGTAGTCGAAAAATATCCATGACCCCAGAAGCTTCTATATTGTCGTGATATCCACGGTTGTAGTCGTACATCACCCAATAGCCATCGGCATGTGCTGTGGTGTTAAAGTTATCGTTGTGTGCTTCTTGCAAGTTACGCGCCTGATTAAGCAAACGCTCTTCGCCAAAGCCTCTGAGTTGGCGGCTACTGAGCTCTGCTCGTTTAGTGCGCGATACTTTGTCTTGATTTAGTCCGGCATTGTTAGAATGGTATTCCCAATCGCCGTATTCAGATACATTGTAGGGTTTCTCAATGTGGTTCTGAGGGTGCAGAATACGGTGTTGACGGGCTTGAAAATATATATCGTAAACATCATCCATCCAGCCGCAGGAATACACATTGGGGCCGGGATATTCTTCGTGAACAATCTTATGCAATTCCTCCATGAAGAAAACCGGCATTTGGGTTTCGTTGAGAGAAACCTCCCAGGAAAGCACTGAAGGATGATTACGGTCACGACGAATAAGATGTTTAACGGAGGTGTAACAATAATCACGGAAATTATCTGTGTTGTTGTAGTACTGCCATCCTAAAATGGCATCCACCACGACCAATCCCAGTTCGTCACAAGCGCGCATAAAAGCCGGTGAATGTGGATAGTGAGACAAACGCACATAATCAAAGCCAGCCTCTTTAATCTTTTTGGCATCGCGATACTGCGCATTATCGGAGAGAGCATAACCGATATAGGGATATTCCTGATGACGGTTTACACCACGCAGGTAAGTTTTCTTTCCATTGATAAAGAGTTCATTGTTTTCATTAAAGGTAAATTCACGGATACCAAAGCGTGTCTTTTCCTTATCCAATACTTCTTCACCAGTCATAATATAGGTTTCCAAGCAGTATAGTGCCGGTGATTGTGGTGACCATAGTTGAGCATTCTTTATTTCAAATTCCTGAATAAAATCCTGATCACTTTGAGCTTTTAATGTTGTGGCATCGGATACAAAACTGCTCACCTCTACCCCTTTATGTTTTATAAGGTATTTTATGTGAATATTTTGCTTGCTGGCCTGTTCATTTTTCAAGTGCGTTTTAACTTTTACTGTAGAACTTGGTTTACTCACATGAGGCGTGGTTACAAACACACCACCACCAGCTACTTTATCTGCCAAAATAGGATGCGTTATATGTACTTTATTCTTGACTATCATCCAAGCATTACGATAAAGGCCTCCGTACATGTTAAAATCCAAACGCTTCAATGGTTTTGGCCCTGTAGTGGTGTTGTCTTCGTTATTCAGACGCACAGCTATTGTATTATTTTCGCCATAACGCAGGTATTTGCTGGCATCAAACACCACAGGCAAATACCCCCCCTGATGCACGGTAATTTCTTCGCCATTAATCCAAAATTTAGAATGATTCATTGCAGCTTCAAACTCCAGAATAATTTTCTTTTCCTTAAGCTCCTTGGCTACCTCAAACGTTTTACGGTACCAACACACCCCTTGCCACTGATTATTCACCACCAAAGGCTCGTTGTGAGCATTATGTGGCAGACGCACCTCGTTCCACGT
>DHQI01000116.1:23406-42599 GCA_002408065.1 Bacteroidales bacterium UBA5342 | reverse complement strand
GCACCTCGTTCCACGTTTCGTCATTGTAGGCTATGGTATGAAATTCAGTATCATTTATCTCATCCTTTTCCAGCAACTTAAACTTCCAACTGTCGTTGAAGCTTATTTTAGCCGGGGTCTCTGTCTTACACCCAGAGATAATTAGCAGGGCAAAAAGAAATAGTAGGATATGTTTTGTATTCATTATGTATTTATTTGTTATAGGTATCTACATTTCGGGTAAATCGATGCGTGTTGGCATCTCTACGGTATCACCGTTTATTTGTAAGCAGGCACCGCTTTCTTCTCCCATTTATCTAAGGCTTTCGCTAATTGTTTAAATTTCTTAACCTCACTATTTATCAGGTTATTTTGTTCGCTTTCGTCTTCTTTTAGGTTATAAAGTTCATATTTACCACTATGGTATTTTATGAGTTTCCAGTGACCTTCTATAACAGAAGCATATTGATCTTCATAAGAACGCAGGAAAAAGAGTTGACGTTTTTCCATTTCTTCACCTTTCATTAAAGGGAGAAGGCTTTTTCCTTGAATGTTTTTGTTACTATAACTTTCACCAGAAGCTATTTCCATCAACGTGGGGTAAATATCAATGCTTGAAACTGGTGTAGCATTCACACTTCCTGCTTTGGTCACACCCGGGTAAAGCATTAATAAAGGCACACGTGCCCCACCTTCACAAAGGGTTTCGCCACCTTTTTTACCACCACGTAAGTGTCCATTCTTAAAGGCTCCCCCCTGATCTGAAAAGAAGATAATAAGGGTATTGTCGGCTATGCCTTTTGCGTCAAGCGCCTGACGTACTTTCCCCACAGACTCGTCCAGTACAGAAATCATTGCCGCATATTCGGCATATTTACCAGTCAGACCTTCGGCTTTGTATCTTTCCAGCCAATCTTTACGGCCAATTTGCGGCCCATGTACGGTATAATACCATAGAGAAAGCATAAAAGGCTGCTCTTTATCATAGGAAGAGATAAAGTCAACGGCTTTATCAGTTAGCACATTCGTTAAATATTCACCATCCTGAAATTCCGGAAGAGGATTAGAGGATTTGAAAAAAGGAGCAAAATAATTACCGGGGTGCCCCTGAAAATTGGTTCCATACATATCGTCAAAACCTTGCGTTACCGGAAAGTAGCCCTCATGTCCTAAGTGCCATTTTCCCACAAACATATTGTAATAACCAAGCTCACCTAAACTTTCGGCATAGGTGGTTTCTTCGTGAGGTAGCCAATTGCGTGATGGACGTTGCACCGGGTCTTTTTCCCAGAGGTTATATTCTTTACTATTATAACCAGTTTTCATGTCTTCGTGAGTAATATGACGCGAAAAACCCATACGGGCAGCTTCTTTTCCTGTCAGCAATGAGGCACGACTCGGACTACAAGTTGGTGTAGGAATATAAGCACGTTCAAAATCCATCCCTTCTTGGCGCAATTGGTCAATATTAGGGGTATGTAATGCCGGATTACGAAAGCCTAAATCGGCCCATCCTAGGTCATCGACAAATAATAAAACGATGTTTTTTTTCTCTTCGGCAAAACCCGTTAATAAGTTTAATGCTAATAAAATTGTTATCAGTTGTTTCATAATATGGTCTAAATTTTCAATGACAAAGTAAAATTGCTTATGAATAAATTTGGTGTCTCTGAGTTTGCAAAATGTTTTTCTGAATAAACTTTGACACCCATGCAAAGAAATCACCTTAGGTAGTTAATAGATAAGCTTAATTATACTATATCCGGCACTATATATACATAAATACAAGAGCAAAAAAAGGCTTTTATGATGACACGGTAGTTTGCAATAAAAATTAATAAGCACAGAAAGTGTGACTATATCAGCCCAAGGAGGGATTGTGAACCAGGATATCTAAAGAGCTTAAACATATGAAGTGCACACAAAAGAGTAGTCCTTTGAATCTTTACTTCGGATATTTGAGTTTACTTAAAATGCTTGGTAAAAAAAAAGTCAATAACTAGAGTTTTCTAATTTATTCTCAACCATTTTGAATAATAATCTGTTAGCATTTTCTATACGATTGATATTCTGATATTTATTGAGATATTCATATTTTTCGTATATCAATGTGGTATTGGAATTTGTGATTTTAATAATTGAAAGTTTAACGAAGTGTTGTTAGAATATACCCGTAATATTTCCTTCATTATCAATATCAATATTTTCGGCCGAAGGGTGTTCTCCAAGTCCCGGCATGCGCATAATATTACCAGCTATAGGTATTACAAAGCCAGCTCCGGCAGCTATCTCTATTTCTTTTATTTTCACTATGAAACCTTCCGGACGGTTTTTTTTAAGCGGATCGTCAGACAATGAATTCTGGGTTTTAGCAATACAGATAGGAAGGTGAGCTAAACCTAAATCTTCAATTTTTTTCACATCTTTGAGAGCTTGCAGACTCAGATGTACATCTATAGCACCGTAGATCTTTTTAGCAACAGCCATTATTTTCTCTTTGATGCTGCTACTCGGCAGGTAAAGTGGTGTAAAACAGCGTTCGCAAGCATTGCTCTGCTCGCTCACCATAGCCGCTAACTCCTCTGCTCCGGCACCACCCCTTGCCCATACTTCTATGATGGAAGCCTGAAAACCTAAGGACTCGACATAGGTTTTAACCGCATTCACTTCCTCATCGGTATCGCTGGTAAAGCGATTAATAGCCACAATGGGTTTAATGCCAAAATAAGTGATGTTTTCAATGTGTTTTTCTAAATTAGGCAGTCCCGTTTTTACAGCTTCTACATTCTCCTTATTTAAGTCAGCCAATTTTATACCCCCATGATATTTCAGGGCACGAATGGTAGCTACTATTACCGTAGCAGATGGCCACAAACCACCATACTGACACTTAATATCAAAGAATTTTTCTGCCCCTAGATCCGAACCAAAACCCGCTTCGGTCACCACATAATCAGATAAGGAAAGTCCTGTTTTTGTAGCTAATATAGAGTTGGTTCCCTGAGCAATATTAGCAAAGGGTCCGCCGTGAATAATGGCCGGATTGCCTTCGAGCGTTTGTACCAGGTTGGGTTTTATGGCATCTTTGAGCAACGCTGCCATGGCGCCTTGTGCATTCAGATCACGGGCATAAATGGCTGTACCATCCCAGGTATCACCAATATAAATACTACCAAGACGTTTCTTCAGGTCTTCTATGTTTTCCGACAAACAAAGGATGGCCATTACCTCCGAAGCGGCTGTGATATTGAAACCACTCTCGCGGGGCACTCCCTGTTTTTCACCACCAAGACCAATAACAATCTTGCGTAGTGAGCGCTCATTCATATCTATCACACGCTTAAGTCTCACAGTTCGGCTATCGATGCCCAGATTACGCGTTTTACTCCTTAGGTTATTATCGACTAAGGCCGCTAATAGATTGTGAGCTTTTTCTACCGCACTCAGGTCGCCGGTAAAGTGCAGGTTGATATCCTCCATAGGTACTACCTGCGAATAACCACCACCAGCAGCTCCCCCTTTTATACCAAAAACAGGACCTAGTGAGGGTTCGCGCAGCACCACCGTTGTTTGCTTTCCAATGCGGTTCATAGCTTCGGATAAACCTATTGAAACGGTTGTTTTTCCTTCACCGGCAGGCGTAGGCGTCATAGCTGTGACTAATATCAAACGTCCCTTAGGATTATTTTGTATCAGACTATGTGGCAGTTTAGCTTTGTATTTACCATAAAGTTCTAACTTATCTTCGTCAATGTTTAGTTTGGCAGCAATCTTACGAATATCTTTCATGGCTACCGAGCGAGCGATATCAATATCTTTCATTCATTAAATTTTATACTTATGTAGTACAAACAGTATAAAAGGGTGAAAAGTTGAATGACTCTTTTTTTTGTGGAGTATATGAAATGCTTAGGAGCAGATATTCGCAGAGTTTTTTATCTGCGTATATCTGCTCCTCAAGGTATTTTGCCATTTAAAATTATGATAGCATACGCTAAAGCTTTTACTTTATCGACTCATCGTCCTCCAACGTTTTCATGGATGCTTTATCTGCTTTTATTACCTGCGGCAATTCACCTTTGAAAGAGTTATTCTTGATCACGACATCTTTGCTGTTGATAAATTCAAACAAGGCATTATCCGGACAGAGAGCCTTGCCTTGTGTCGGGTCCTTTTCTATAGTGTTGCCTTCAATCAGCAAGCCATCTACGCGATCAGCCCAAACGACCAGATTATCAAAACTCTTTATCGTGTTATTGACAAAACGGATATTTTTATCATAAAGCTGTGTTTGGTCAAAGGTTTTTCCCAAACGTGGTGTAATTTTTAAAATCGCGTGATCTTTCCCATTGTAAGCGCAGTATTCAAAGGTATTATTCCGAATCAAAACATCCTCTACCACTCCACTCTCGTACCAGAAAAAAGACTCACCACGCAATAGAACAGACGACATCATAGAAGAGAAATTGTTATCCTCAATCACGGTTTTCAATGGACTCTTAATAATCACATTACGGGCGCGATGATCGCGAATAGTACAGCCTCGCATTGTGAATTCAGGATTCCAGGTTTTGTTTTCCAGCATATCGCCTGCTTTTATCTTAGCAGGTAGTTTCGATTCAAAAGTCAACTCAATATAGCGTTCGTTAATCGTGTTTACTTTGGCCACTGTGCCTTCCGATTGTCTTTCTACATCAGGGGCATGGATAAACCACATCACATCGCCTGCTTCCGCAAATTTAAAACCTAGTTGCTCGAAATGCATCAGCTCTACACGTACTGTTTTTGCGTTTATCACTTCGTCTACCATCACATAAGTACCGTGCACATTTGTACCATCGTCCAGCATATTTTCAAAGCGGCAATTTTCTATCAAAACTTCGCCCTTACAATTGGCAAAATGTGTAGCATCAGCCGTAGAAGACACTACACGCTGGGTAGGCTCGTTAAGGTAAACACCAGAATTTGTTATTTTTATGCCGTCTGTTCTTTCAAACAGGTATCCCATTCCTAAGGCATGATGGACAACAAGGTTATCAAAAGTTACATTTTCAGAATACTTCACCTGAAAAGCCGGGGCATAACGGTCATTATGACGGTCTCCTTTTGAGTTTAGCACTGAGCCTACAGGTGGAAAATGTTTCATATGCTCATAGATTTTAAGGTTACCATTAGGCAGTTCTACCACTTTAGTCGGGCGGCTATGTTGATCTAGTCCGCCGTGTACTACACGTTTTTCTTTTTTATCAAAAGGCAAAGTACTTCCCAAGTATTGATAATTAAAACCATCTACATTAGGGAAATATAACACATCTTTTTTCACTTCCCAACTAAACCCTTCGCGATAAGGCATTATCTCGCGCCAACCTTCTTCTTCGTTAACAGCTACCACTTCACCTACAAAAGTGAAGGGAATATCCCAGTCTATACTTAAGTTATGGGCTTTTATCTCACGGCAATCGATAAACTGAAACGGTGCCATTTGTCCATGGAATATTAGTTCAGAACCATTACCCTCTATTTCTACACTATTAAAACCTTCCAGATAGAAGGCTATTCTTTTTAACCCGTTGCCATGATTGGTAATGGTACAGTATTTTTCAAAGGCGTAATCCGGACGGAATTTATAGGTTCCCTTTTCCAGAATTATCTTTAAGTCTTTGTCGTTCGTATTTTCTAACGCTTGCCGCACGACGGGTGTCATATCCTCGGCGCTTGGGCTTAGTTTGATGATTTGTGTGGCATTAAGGCTACTTGCTATTAAGGCTAAGAGGCTTAGGCTTATTATTTTCAGCTTTTTCATATCTCTTTATTGTTCGTTTTATTATCGTTTGTTTGTAATGTTGATACTCTATTTGCATTCCGGGTCAATGGTGCCCTCCCGGCATTAATCTCATCTTTTATTTACTCTACAATTAGTTTTGCTTGATAAACCCCCTCATTATGTGTTAGCCTTATCAAGCATAATCCACATCCGAAAGGACTTATATCAACACTATTAATTCCTGGGGAAATACCTTTATGTATCAATAGCTTTCCGCGCAAACTGTAAATGCTTAAGTAGGCTTTTGTGTCAGACTTTATATTCACTATTCCGCAGCTTGGATTGGGAAAAACAGAAAAACCTGATATTTTTTTCCCGACAATGCTTGACTCGTCTGTTTCACTAAACGATATGTCATCGACATAAAAACGTCCAGCGCCTCTGCTATTAGGCACCGTGACTTTGAAGCCGGCATTGGTAGCGTTTTCTTTTAACATAAAATCCTGCTCCAACTCAACCCACGTAGCTCTGCTAATGGACGAAATATCCCATTTAAGCGCCGTGTAAGGAGCGTCAATAATGGTATAAAAAGCTTCTAAATCCGTTTCTTCATCAACCCAAACTTTAAGCTTGGCTTTGTAATAATGAGACGACAAAAAAAGTCCATTCTCTTTCTGAATGCTTGAAGTCAAGGACGTTTCACCCTCCATTTCCCCCGTCAATGTGATATCATCAATATAAAACGATCCCAAGCCTGCTTGCGAAGTTGCAACACTGATTAGCAAACGCGAATTATTTACTTTTTCGTTAATATCAAGTTCTTTTGTGAAAGTAATCCATTGATCTCTTTCCATATTGGTGAGGTCTACTTTAGTATTTATCCAAGTGTCCTTAATGATGCAACTAAAAGCGGAGCCTGTGTAGTCGTTTGGAATGAAAAATTTTAGCGAAAGCCTATAAGTGCCAGGCTCTAGAGAGAACAAATAGTTTTGATCAGAACTGTGTACTTTCTTGTTCTCTGTGATAGCCGTAGCAGCGGAAAATTTTAAGGCATTATCGCCTGATGCAGCTTTCTGGGTGGAAATAGACCACGCATCGCTGTGTTGAATCCACCACGATGAGCTTTCTTTTTCAAAGCCATAATACCCGACGTCTAAAAAGTTGACAGTAGCCGCAGAAAGTTGCCAGCTTAGTATTATAGAAAATATAATTGTAATCTTTTTCATTTGCTTAAAGGTTCTGCAAGTTCAACATCAATAAAGCGAAACAGCCCACACGGTATATCTAGTTCTATACTTGTTTGTTCCCCAATAGTGATGCTTTTTTGTTCCAACAAATCGGTCATTCCCACAGGGCTTATGGTGTTGAATTTTACTTTCACTTTTTTATCACTTGGGTTCAAATAGCCACCATCTATTAGCGTCAGACGCAGGTGCTTAGATGAAGTCTGGGCCAGAACCCAAGCCACATCTCCTTCTACTGTTATAGGTAATAGTTGAGCTTTTTCTTCAATCTCCTGTTTTATGGTGGTATAATAGGTTTCGGCAGGATATGTTTTAGAACCGTCTAATGCTTTATAATTACGCCCGTCCGTCACGTATTCCGTCATAATATCACGATAGATGGGATGCATTTGTTCGGCTATCTTTTTACGCTTACCCATATTCTCGGAAAAATATTCTGCTTCTACAGGTGTTATCAGTACCAAACCGTTGTTGTAGGATGGTAAAAAATTGACACGGCGTTCTTTTTCGCCTGCTGCATAGGCTGAGAAATCCCATCCGGTAACAGGCGCAGCCGGCCAGGTTCCATTCAGGTGACTGAAAACCAATTTGTTATTATCCTCGGCTTGTTCATCGTAAAAAGTAGTCCATTTCACGTTATTACCTTCGTTTAAATAATACTCATCGGGCTCTATCATGCTCAGGTGAACAGGCGAAATGCTTAGCAAGTCTTCACGATGTGGGATGTACAAAATACCCGAAGCTATCATTTCCCACAAAAAGCTGAAATATGCCTGATCAACTTCAAAATTATTAAGATATTGAGCGCCACTAGCCACATTATAGACCATCTGACGCAAAAAATGGTTAGGCAACATCTGATGGCTATGCTGGCGCAGGCGGTTGTAACTCGTATTATCGCGGGCACAACGCGCTCCCCACGAGTCCGTAGCCCCACTCATCCAAAAGCCCATTCGTGACGCTACACTAAGCTCCATTGACTTATCGGTAGTCTCCTCCATCGCCGGAACAAAAACATCGGCATACTCGCCACTTTGTATCAACTCCCAAAGAGGCATATGCGCTATACTCTGCCAAAAAAGATGCTTGGTACGAATATAAAAGGTGATATTTTTACCTTTTGCATATTCTGCTAAGGGACGAAAATGTTCTTCAAGAACAGAGGCAAAGTCCTCGTTATGCGCTTCCAACTCAGGAAAAATCATTACCGATTTTTTTCCATTAGCATAAGCATAATCAATTTCTTTTTTTCGGGTTTCCAGACTAAAATACATCGGGTCGTTGCCATGTCCCCCCCAGTGTGCTACACCACAGGTATCATCGTAAAGCGGTAAAAGCATGTCCACGGCCTCTTGATGTGTCAGGCAATAATTTTTACGGCTATCGCGCTTTTCCTGATATAGTTCACTACTCAGGATACTACGATCCCACACCTCCGTCTTTGTCACGTGATAACCACGTAAGAATTGAAGTTTTCCGGAATTTGATGTTTCTTTTATGATATCTTCTACCCCCGTACGTCCTTCGGTCATAAAATAAGCTTTTTTACTATTGAGCGCCGGGTAGTCGTTTTCATTGTAATTTTTATTTTGCTGACGTGCTATAGCTGTATTTTCAAGGATACTTTGGATTTTTCCTGGAGGAGACAGTCCGGCATAGGCACTTTTCCAGTTTGGATGACTAGGGTCAATAATATGCACAGCACTCCCACCACTTTGCGCTGAAGCCAAAATCAGCTGTCCCTCAATATCTTGCCACAAATCGTTGTAAGCGTATGTGGTGGTCAGTACTTCCGGAGTGCTCACGTCCACATCCATATCCAAAAGAAAAGCGGCGGCTCCGAAAAGCCCGAAAATCTTTTTCGTTCCGTTATCGTGTATCAAACGGGCTTGCAACACACGATATCCAAAACGGTCGTACTGAGCATTAAAATCATTTGGAACAAAAGTCTTCTGTATTATGGTGTCTGCCGAAGTAAAATCGATGGTATGCAGGCGTGAATCCTGAATCATATTCGATGTTCCAATCAGTAAATCGTCGTTGCCATCGCCATTGATATCAGCTATTGCTAAATCGCCTATTGGTGATGCCGAACTATAGTCTATAGACTGGTAATCATCATCGCCATAAGGCTCAAAAAGGTAGGCTCCTCCCGAAGCAGAATTTTGATTCAGAGCCCCGAGCACTACCAGCTTTTCTTTACCATCCGCCGTGTGGAATGGACGTAAAAAGTTGATAGTATGCACAAACTTAGGTGGAACAATACCTGTACCCCAGGATTTTTCCTCCGAATAAGTCGATGAATGAATAGTTTTCTTTTTTGTGCCAAGCACATCTAAATAATAATAATTGAGATCGTAGCCACCACAAACCACATAAGGTGTATTGTTCTTACGGATCACAGTAACAGCATTCATCGGTGCTTCATTAGGGCGAAAAGTCCATTGTTCTTCTCCATCTTTATCAAGGCAAAAAACACTTCCATCAGCATTAGCAACTAATATTTCGTCGTCCTCATCACCAAAGATATTCTCGCACCACAGGTCGTGATTATAAAACCCGTTTAGCTCATTTTTCCAAAGGATTACACCATCGTAAGAAATCCCCATAACAGTACCTTCGAAACTGCTGGCAACAATAATTTCCTCTCCATTAAGCAGTGCTGTGCGGACTTTAGAGATGGTCATTCCCGTTTCAATGCTAATAATGCCATTATGTGTATAGGACTGTATACCGGCAAATCTTAAACTTTGATTACCTTCCGCCACGTGGCTTGTAGAAAATGAAAAATTGGACGTATTATAATTACTCCAAAGGGTAGAGTCTTCGAAGTTAATACTTACTTGTGCATTTAGCATTGCTGCTAAAGCAAGGAGTAAGCTTATCATAGTTTTTTTTTGCATAGTCGTATTTTCTTCACTTTACCATTCAACACTGACAGGTTTATTATGATGCCGACAGGTCTAGAACTGTGATTTTACGAAAGCAAAAATAGGCTTAGCAGTAAAGGACTAAGAGTTTGGGGGTGTATAGGAGGTGTTTTTGAGTAAAAATGGAAGGAATGCGCACTTTATTAACGCAAAAAAGGAGCCCGAAAGCTCCTTTTATCAATTTTATTTTTATTAAGACTATTCTTCAATAGGCTGAAGGTTTTCGTCTAAAGGTGTCATTTTTGGCATAATCAATTGAACTAGTCCTAGAAGAACTAAGTAGAGTGAACCTCCAATTAAAAAGGCCCAGAAGTATCCTGAATTACCAGCAGAATCAAGTACTTTACCCAAGGCTTTATCAGCTATAATTGCAGCAAAAACACCCACCATACCACCAATACCTGTTACCGAAGCTACCGCTTTTTTAGGGAATACGTCAGATACTAAGGTGAAAATGTTTGCCATCCAAGCTTGGTGACCCGCTGCGCCAATACCAATTAGTACAATAGCTAACCATTGATTGTTGGTAAATGCTACATAACTCACTGGGAGTATGATGATAGCACAGGCTAACATGGTTATTTTTCGTGCTTTGTTAACAGTCCATCCTTTGCTCATAAAGAAACCAGATATCCAACCTCCAACGATACTACCACCATCAGCTAAAAGATAAATGATTAAGAATGGAAGTCCCATCCCTTTGATATCAACATCGAAGGTATAAGCAATGAATTTTGCACCCCAGAAAAGGTAGAAATACCAAACAGCATCAGAGATTTTAGCTACAGCAAAAGCCCAAGTTTGACGTTTTGGTAATACTTTGCTCCAAGGAATTTTTTCATCACTTTCTTTTACATCGTCAGCTTTGATATATTCCAATTCTTCTTTAGTGATTTTAGGATTTTCTTCAGGTTTTTTATAAACTCTAAACCATAAAATAACCCAAATTGTACTTAAAGCACCTGTGATTAAGAAAGGAATTTGCCAGTTTTGACCATCTTCGTGTACAATCCAACCTACTACAAAAGGAGCAGAAATAGCACCGATACTTGTTGCTGCATTGTAAAGACCAGTGGCAAATGCACGTTCTTTTTTAGGGAAATACTCGGCTACTGTTTTGTTGGCTGCAGGAAAGTGTCCTGATTCTCCAAATCCGAGACCCATACGCGCAATAGCAAAGCCAATAACACTAAAGCTAGCGCGTACAGCAGCGTGAAGCATACCAAAGATACTCCAGATTCCGATAGCAAGTATATAGCCTTTTTTGGTTCCAATTTTATCAATAATGCTACCCATTGTAAGCATACCAATACCATAAGCAATTTTGAAGGCAATCATAATATTTGCATAATCATTATTGCTCCATCCAAACATACGCTCTAGGGTAGGTGCCATTACACCAATGATCGCGCGGTCAAAATAGTTAATTGTTGTTGCAAATACGAGCATCAACAGAATTCGATACCTGTATTTTCCAACAGGTGCTTCTTGATTTGTCATGATTCTATTTTTTAGATTAAAAATATAAGGTTTACGCTCTTAGTTCTTTGACGATAGCTAGTGCTTCAGCACATTTGTCGGTGATGTATTGGAAGTTTTTCTCTGCCAGCACTTCTTTAGGGAAGAGTTGGGAACCCATTCCTACACAGTGTACTCCAGCACCAATCCATTTGCTTAAGTTTTCACGGTCTGGAGCTACACCACCAGTAGGCATAATACTCGCCCAAGGCATAGGACCCATTACGCCTTTTACAAAATCAGGACCGCCAACGGCTGAACCAGGGAATATTTTTACGACTTCACAACCGAGTTGGTGTGCTTTGTCAATTTCTGTTACGCTACCACAACCAGGGCTCCAGGCAATTTTACGTTTATTGCATACTTTAGCTGTTTCTTCGTCTATCAAAGGAGCAACGATAAAGTTTGTTCCATTGGCGATATATAAAGCAGCAGTAGGTGCATCTATTACAGAACCCACACCCATAATCATCTCAGGGCATTCTTTTGCAGCCCATTTTGTTACTTCAGTAAACACTTCTAATGCAAAGTCGCCACGATTGGTAAATTCAAATACACGAATACCACCATCGTAACATGCTTTTACTACATTTTTACATAATTCTACATCAGCATGATAAAACACAGGAATAATACCTGTTTCTTTCATGACCTGTGCTACTTCTATTCTTGAAAATCTTGCCATTTTTCTTTCTGTTAATTGATTAATTTTTACCTCATAATTCAGAGATGCAAATAAAATCATTTTTTATGATGTGTGCAAACGATTGCACTCGTCATTTAATTCATTATTCCATAGTCATCACGGTGTACTTTGGTGACAAATAACAAGCGTGAATTATAGAATAATAAACGCTTAATCTTGAATGTTTAATGTGCTCGGGCAAGCGTGAGGACGATCATCCCCTTGTATCATGCCTCGTATACCTATCTCCAAGCCTTTGATTTTGTCCAGCGCCTTCATACGGCCATAGAGAGAATAACCCGGGAAATAATTACGCCCAATATCATCCAACATCTGATTACCGTGATCAGGTCGTAAAGGCAGTTTGTGGCCCGGAAACTTCTCATCAAAACCACGACGATCTTCGCTGGTCACTAAAGCCTTCATTACACCAAAGATATCAATATCCCCCTGGAAAAGATAATGTTCCATAAAGTTATAGTCTTCGTCACGCTGAACATTACGCAGGTGTACAAAATTGATACGGTGTGCTAACTCCTCAGTCATACTCACCAAACAGTTATTATAATTGGTTCCCCACGATCCGGTACAAAGAGTGATACCATTCGATGGTGAATCATAGTGCTCTATCAAGGCCTTAGCATCTTGTACAGAACTCATCACCCGGGGTAAGCCTAGCAAATTCCAAGAGGGATCATCCGGATGAATTCCCATCAGAATGCCACATTCCTCTGCCACAGGCATTATTTCATCAGCAAAATCGAAGAGATGCTTTTGTAATTTAGCACGGTCAATACCTTTGTATTCATCCAGTACGGCCTGAAAAGCTTCCAAGGTATACGTCTCTTCCGAACCGGGCAAACCAGCCAGAATAGCATCACTCAAGGTATCTTTTTCTTCCTGAGTCATTTTATCAAAAGCAGCTTCGGCTTTTTTTATCATCTCAGGTTTGTAGTCCGCTTCGGCTCCCGGACGTTTCAGAATAAACATATCGAAAGCGGCAAAATCAGCCATTTTATAGAGCAAAGTCTGCGAACCATCAGGCATTTCGTAGTTGATGTGTGTACGCGACCAGTCCAGCACCGGCATAAAATTGTAACATACAGTGCGAATGCCGAATTTAGACAAATTACGCAAGGTCTCCTTATAATTCTCGATGTACTGCTTGTAATTGCCTGTCTGCTTTTTGATGTCTTCGTGTACAGGGACACTCTCTACTACAGACCACTCAAGGCCTACTACAGCTATCTCTTCAATACGTTTTTTAATTTCTTCCTTGGTCCATACTTCGCCATTAGGAATATGATGCAAGGCACTCACTACACTGCGAGCCCCTGCTTGTTTTGCTTGTTGGATGGTAATACGGTCGTTCGGGCCGTACCATCGCCAGGTATAGTCAAACATAAGTTATTTAAAATTTGGCCTAACGGCCACTTAAGGTTTATTATTTGGGTTTTGGGCTATTTTGAAATTGGAAATTAGAAATTGGAAAATTGAAATTGGAAAGAACCAACTTCGAACTCCGAACTTTGAACTTCGAACTCTTTTTTTTAAACTCCACTAAAAATACTAAAACCACCATCTACAGGTAGCACAGTACCCGTCACAAAAGACGCTGAAGGACTTATCAGAAATATCACCGCACCAATCAATTCGTTAGCTTCTCCAAAGCGATTCATGGGCGTATTGTGTAAAATATCTTTGCTACGAGGTGTCAGAGAACCATCTTCATTAATTAACAAGGCACGGTTTTGATTTCCAACAAAAAATCCCGGTGCAATAGCATTGATACGAATTTTATCGCTAAACTTCTTTGCCATTTCGGTGGCCATCCACGAGGTAAAATTCGTGATGGCTGCTTTTGATGCAGAATAACCAACCACACGCGTCATCACTTGAAAAGCAGACATCGATGAAAAATTGATAATATTTCCCTCTCCCTGCTTAGCCATTTGCTGACCAAACACCAAGCTGGGAATGACAGAGCCTTTAAAATTCAAATCATTAACCTCGGTAATTGCTTCAAGATCTATATCAAACAGAGATTGATCATCATTAACCGTAGCCCCTGGTTGATTACCTCCAGCAGCATTGAGTAAAACGTCTACTTTAGTATATTGCTTAACAATATCATCACAAGCGCGTTCTACCGATTTTTTGTCCATCACATCAGTAGCAAAGGCGGCACTAGCCTTTATATGCTTTGCTTTGTCCTTTAGACGTTCGAGACTCCGTCCCAGCAAAATGACTGTTGCGCCGGCCTTAACTAAGCCAGCTCCGATATCCGAAGCTAAAACACCACTTCCACCTGTTATGACAATAACTTTTCCTTTTAATGAGAATAGTTTTTCTATATAATTCATAATTGTATTAAAAATTGTGTAATTACAATAGACCTTTAGACTTAAATTACTCAAAGCTCATATCGTGAGACTTGTGCGATACGTCATATTCTCAATAAAATTTACGATGTTTTATCTGAAATAGATATTGGAGCTTGTTAATAGTTCTCCAGACTAATGTATCAGTGGTTTTTAGTGAGTTAATTCAAATAGTTTTAATTAAACACCACTAAAGATACTAAAACCACCATCCACAGGTAGCACAGTACCCGTCACAAAAGAAGCCGCCGGACTCACCAAGTAAATCACAGCACCAATCAACTCAGCTGCTTCACCAAAACGGTTCATAGGGGTGTTATGCAAAATATCCTTGCTACGTGGTGTCAAAGAACCATCTTCATTAATTAATAAAGCACGGTTTTGGTCACCAATAAAGAAGCCTGGAGCAATAGCATTCACACGTATTTTATCACTAAATTTCTTCGCCATTTCTGTGGCCATCCAAGTGGTAAAATTGGTAATAGCAGCCTTAGACGCTGAATACCCCACTACACGGGTAATAGCCTGATAAGCAGTCATCGAAGAGATGTTAATGATATTGCCTTCACCTTGTTCTGCCATTTGCTTACCAAATACTAAACTTGGAATCACCGAACCGTTAAAGTTCAAACTTGTTACTTTATCCAAAGCATCCAGTTCCAAGTCGAAAATCGTTTGATCAGGACCGATAGTAGCGCCCGGTTGGTTTCCACCAGCAGCATTTAATAAAATGTCTACTTTGCCATATTCTTTAACGATATTGGCACAAACCTCTTCCATATTGGCCTTATCCAATACGTTAGAAGCCATTCCTACAGCAATACCGCCTGACTTTTTAATTTCTTCTGCTGTTTTTACTGCATTCTCTTCGCGGATGTCCAAAAGGATTACAATAGCACCTGCTTGTGCCATACCACGTCCAATCTCTGCTGCCAATACACCACCACCACCGGTGAGTACTGCCACTTTGCCTTCAAGGCCAAATAGTTGATTTAAATAGTTCATTATATATATGTTAGTATTTTTTAAAATTTAAAGCTGTTAGCTTTTAGCCCTTAGCTATTGTCTGCTAAAGGCCAATAGCTAATAGCCACTTACGCATTGTACGTATTTGAGGTTGTGTTACCACCGCGTCCGGTCCAGTTAGTATGGAAAAATTCGCCACGTGGTTTGTCTGTACGTTCGTATGTGTGTGCACCGAAATAATCACGCTGTGCCTGTAGCAAGTTAGCCGGCAGACGCTCACTACGATAGCCATCAAAATAGCTTAAAGCTGCTGTAAAACAAGGAGCAGGAATACCATTCATCATAGCCGTAGCACACACGTTACGCCAGCCTTTTTCGGCTTTTGCAACCGTTTCTTTAAAGAAATCATCCAATAACAAGTTATTCAGATCCGGATTTTTATCAAAAGCTTCTTTAATTTTTCCCAAGAAAGCAGAACGGATAATACAACCACCACGCCACATCAAGGCGATACCACCATTGTTGAGGTTCCAGCCATATTCTTTAGCAGCTTCCTTCATCAAGGCATAACCCTGGGCGTACGAAACAATTTTAGAAGCATAAAGAGCATCTTTCAGATCACTGATTAACTGCGCCTTATCTCCTTTAAAATTAGCTTTAACGCCACTGATTGTTTGTGCAGCAACCACACGCTCATCTTTTTGAGCCGAGAGGCAGCGGGCAAATACCGATTCGCCAATCAAGGTCAAGGGTATCCCTAAATCCAAGGCTGAAACACCAGTCCATTTACCGGTTCCTTTTTGGCCGGCTGTATCTAAAATTTTATCGACCACCTCTTCACCGTTCTCATCCTGATAAGCCAGAATGTCGCGGGTAATTTCAATCAAGTAAGAGTCCAAGTCACCTCTGTTCCATTCTGCAAATACTTCGTGCATCTCTGCATTGCTCATGCCTAAAAGCTCTTTCATAATCTGGTAAGCTTCGCAAATGATTTGCATATCACCGTACTCAATACCGTTGTGTACCATTTTTACAAAATGACCGGCACCATTCTCGCCTACCCAGTCGCAACACGGACTGCCGTCCTCTACTTTAGCCGCTACCGATTGAAAGATAGGTTTGATATGTTCCCAAGCAGCAGGCGAACCACCCGGCATCATCGAAGGCCCTAAAAGCGCCCCTTCTTCACCACCGGAAACACCAGAGCCAACATATAGCAAGCCTTTACTTTCTACATATTTAGTACGGCGAATAGTATCAGGGTAATGTGTGTTACCACCATCGATAATGATATCACCTTCTTCCAAATAAGGAATAATCTTATCAATAAAATCGTCCACCGCTTGTCCGGCTTTGACCAACATCATTACCTTGCGTGGACGCTCCAGATTCGCACAAAGCTCTTCGATAGAGTGACAAGGAATAAAGTTCTTGTCCTTACCGCGGCCATTCACGAAATTATCTACTTTTTCTACTGTACGGTTAAACACGGCTACCGTAAAACCTTTGCTTTCCATATTCAGTACCAGGTTTTCACCCATTACTGCTAATCCGATTAATCCAATGTTAGCTTTGTTCATTGATCCAATATTATTTATTCAAGATTCAAAGTTTGTTTTCTATTTTGCTGTTGACTATTGGCTATTGGCCGTTGACTGCTAAAAGCTAAAAGCCAATAGCTAACAGCCTTCTTTTAATAAGAAAAACGCTCGCGAAAGGCCCACAATCCCAATGCAGGGTTAGAAATGTAGAACACCTCTTCCCCATTCACAGTATTGTAACCGTCTTTTAAGTTGTTAAAATCATATTTTTCCATCACCTCATCGATGTCGCCATACAAGAAGTGAACGGATTCTATTTCTTCTTTGCTCAGGTTCCCTTTTTCCTTTCCGGGACAATATGTCACAGAGAAACGGCCCTCACTGGAACCGTGAATAAGGTGAGCCGCCGCACTCAGGTTATTACCCAGGTCTTCGTTTTTCTTTACGAACTCCAGGGTATTTTCCGTGCCGCAATAACCATACTTGCGTATCAGTTTGTCTATTTCTTTGTCTTCGCCAAACTCTACCAATTTAGGCGCAATCACAATCAATTCACCTCCGTCATCTATGGCCATACGGGTACGGTACACACTCTTATTTCCCAACCACGTACTGTTAAATTCTTCAGGATCCAGATATACAATCACCTTGTTTAGAGGTTTATCTAACATCTCGAAGTTAACTTCCAAAGAAAGCTTGGCTGCTTTGGTAAACACCTCTAAATCGTCACCGATATAAAGACCACGCAGCTTCAATTCGCCATCTTTACCTTTACCAATTACCGTTTGTACATAAAGAATAGGCAGATCTGCTGTGAAATTATCAGAAGCATAGTTGAAAATACGACGTACCGGTGTATCGGCATGTCCCATCATACGCTCCATACCGTAGGCTGCTCCTACATAGTGACTTTTATTAATCCCCTCAGAACCACCAGTCCCAACAAAGATATTCTTGTTGTAGTTGGCCATTCCCACCACCTCGTGAGGTACTACTTGTCCTATGGACAGAATTAAATCAATATCTTCCTCTAAAAGCAGTTTATTAACCTGAGCGGGCCAGGTAAAATCAACAGCACCTTCCGAGACTTCTTTTACAAACTCAGCCGGCACCTCACCAACCGTGACCACATCGTTGCGCCAGTCGTGTATGCGGAATAAATCCTGTGGCACACCGGGAAACATACGGTCTATCTGTTCCTTAGTCATAGGGTTGTGCGTACCTAAAGCCGGCAATACATCACTCATTTTATCTTTATAAAAACCGTAACAGTAAGATGTAATCTCACCGGCACGCGAATTAAAGCGCGTAAAATCCGGAGGAACGGCTACCACTCTTTTCTTTTCTCCCAATTGTTCCAAAGCAGAAAAAATCGCCTGCTTAATTTCTTCAGGCGATAATTCTGTTGTTTGTGATCCTTTTTCGTAAAATATCATATCTAAATATTTTCCCCCACGAATTGCACTAATGACACAAATTAAACGACACTCGTCAATTACACTAATTTAATTTGCTACGTAAAATTTGACGTCGAATAATTGAATTCGTGAAATACTACGTCGAATTCAAAAATTAGTGTAATTCGTGTAATTCGTGGGCAACTTTTTATAATTTTTTTCCACGAATTGCACTAATAACACGAATTGAGCTATACTCGTTAATTACACAAATTCAACTTGCCACATAAAATTTGACGACTCATCTAATTTGTGAAATATGACGTAGAACTCAAAAATTAGTGTCATTCATGAGATTCGTGGATCTTTTCTTTTAACGTTTCACACGCGCATTACCACTCCAGATGCTCCACACCATATCTTCATCAGCCGGTTGAGCGTAGTCCGTCAGGAAGGTCGTTGCCATAGCGCCGGTAGCCCAGCCAAACTGCGCCCATTTCTCGGCTTCCCATTCTTTCAGGATGCCATAGAGCATACCTCCTACAAAGCCATCGCCTCCACCAATGCGATCCAATACACGAATAGGACGCGGTTCTATCACTTGCCATTCGTTATTAGCCAGCATAATAGCACCCCATTGGTGTTCATTCACATTCACTACTTCGCGCAAAGTCGTTGCAAATACCGAAGCGTTAGGAAATGTTTCTTTGACACGGTTTATCAAACCTTTGAAACCATCAATTTTTGCCTCCAGACCTTCGCCACCCGCTTCAGGACCCTCTATGCCG
>DHQI01000116.1:20730-23240 GCA_002408065.1 Bacteroidales bacterium UBA5342 | reverse complement strand
GACCCTCTATGCCAAAGCACAACTGAAAATCCTCTTCGTTACCAATCAAAATATCAGAGACTGAAGCAATTTCTTTAAAGTTTTTATGCAACTGTTCTTCACGTCCTTTCCAGAAAGAAGCGCGATAATTCAAATCAAATGAAATCAAAGAACAGTGTTTTTTTGCTGCACGGGCTATTTCCAGGCAGAACGTTGACGTTTCATCTGAAAGCGCTGCAATCAAACCAGAAAGGTGTACGATCTGTACCCCTTCTTCTCCAAAGATACGTTCCAGATCAAAATCTTTTACATTCAATGTACGGCCTACTTCACCTGCACGGTCGTTGCTCACACGAGGGCCACGTAAACCATAACCACTATCAGCAATATTAAACTGATGACGTACACCCCACGGATCTTCCTGAGCTACTTCAGCTCCTTCATAATCCATATGGCGCGATTTCAGGTTGCTTTTAATAAAGGCGGCTACCGGACTATCTTTTACAAAAGTCGTTAAGACTTTAACCGGTAAACCTAAATAAGAAGCAATACTTGCCACATTAGTTTCTGCACTCGTGGCATACATAGTAAACTGGTCGCTGCTATGCACGGGCTGCCCGTTAGCTGGTGTAATACGCACCCCCATACTGGTAGGCACTAACATCGCATATTTACTGTTTTTTCTTAATTCCATAATATATAAGGTTAAGATTGAGTTTATGCCTAAGATGCTTTCGCTCAATTTATGAAAATCTAATGTTTAAGTTATGCAAAAGAGTATATCCTGTAGAACTTAAACTTGTAAGATAAGGTTTTACAGACTATTTGAGTTCCAAGCTCAGCTTTACTTCCGTAAACGATTACGCAAAAGAAGATATTTTTTGTGATTTACGCAAACGATTACGTAAACTTTTTTACATTTGCAGACGAAATGAATAAAAAGAAGAATAAAATAACGATGCAGGATCTGGCTAAAGAACTAAAAACTACCCCTGCTACCGTTTCGCGCGCCCTAAACAACAGCCCGGAGATTGGCGAAGGAATGAAAAAGAAAGTCAAAGCACTGGCCGATAAATACAATTTCAGACCCAACGCACACGCCTCTAGCCTACGCAAAGGAAAATCTAAAACAATAGGTGTAGTAGTGCCTTATATTAACCGTCATTTCTTTTCTACGATTATACACTATATCGAGAAATACGTTTCACAAGAGGGATATAATGTAATGATATTACAGACCGAAGAAAATTTTGAAAAAGAAAAAGAGGATATAGCTTTACTTATAGACCAACGTGTATCCGGCATTATTATTTCACTTAGCAAGCCTACTATTAACTGTTTGCACATAAAAAAAGCCATTGACGAAGGCATAAAAGTAATACAGATCGATAATGTATTGAAAAGCGTCAATACAAGTTATATAAAAACGCAAGACCGCGAAGGGGCACGTATCACAACCTTACACCTTTTAGAGCAGGGGTATAAAAAGATAGCACTCTTTTGTGGCGATATGACGAGCAAACTATACCAGGATCGCAAACAAGGCTATTGTGATGCACATCAGGAAAGAGACATTCCTGTAGACGAACGCCTTTTTGTTGCTAATACTAACAGTCGTAAAGAAGGCTGCAAAGCTATGCGAAAACTGATCGATTCCGGTGTGGAATTTGATGCTGTTTTTTCATCCGGTGATTATGCAGCACTGGGCGCCTATTTGGTGTGCAAAGAAAAAGGAATTGCGATACCCGAAAAAATGGGCATTGCCGGATTTGCAAACGAACACTTTGCTGAATTGGTGACACCTGCCATTACCAGCTCGGACCAGCATAGTAAGGAAATAGGCCAATTAGCAGCCAAACAAATATTAAAAGAAATAAACAATAAAGATGCAGAACTAATCAAGACTTCATTATTACCAGAATTGATTGTTCGTGGATCTTCCCTAAAGAGTGAAAAGTTAAAGATTAAAAATTAAAAAAAATATTCAAAGTTAAGAGCTTAAGGTTCAAGTTTTTTCCAAACAAATTTTGAATTAAATAGTGTGGGATTTTATATTTCTTAAACACATTAACATAGTGATAAAAAAAAATGGAATAATAATATTGCTACTATGCCTAACAATCTCTGCTTTTTCACAATTAAAACTAGGAATAAAAGGTGGTTCAAGTTTAACAAATATGGTAAGTGAGTATAAAGGAGAACCTTATTATTATTCGTCAGCTAAAACTGGTTACCACATAGGCTTTGCTATTTATTCTCCAATAAATAAAAATAAACAGTTTGAGATCGAAACAGGTCTTTACATAGAAAGTAAAGGATTTGATATAGATCACGAATTAACTATAGTTGAACGACCATATTACACGATATTTTCAAGACCCAATTACCCAGAAGGAGAAATTAGATCCAATGTTAATTATTTAACACTCCCAGCTATTGTTAAAACCGATTTTAACTCTTTTTATATCAATACTGGATTTTACATTTCTAATGCTCTTAGTGCTAAATCAAAAATAAAAAAAGGAGAATTA
>DHQI01000116.1:20188-20512 GCA_002408065.1 Bacteroidales bacterium UBA5342 | reverse complement strand
AAAATAAAAAAAGGAGAATTACGCGATTTCTATGAAGAAAATGGGTCTGATATAGAGAAGGAATTAGAAATAGGTGAAATACCTGAAGATGGCGCTGTCATTTATCCTTATGATTATGGGCTTATCCTTGGTATTGGGTATTCGTTTGACTTGTTCTCTCTATGCTTAAACTATGATTATGGCTTACTCAATGTAAGTGCAGACAAGAACTATACATTAAAGAATAGAGCATTCAAACTTTCAATCATTTACCGTATGTAAACTGTATACTTCTGATTGCAAATCTTGTATAGTGTAACTTTGAATTATAAACCTTGATTTTAA
>DHQI01000116.1:0-19973 GCA_002408065.1 Bacteroidales bacterium UBA5342 | reverse complement strand
CCTTGATTTTAAACAACAATGAAAGAATTTAACGACAAAAACTTCTGCCTCGAGAACGAAACAGCAAAAGAGCTGTATCACAATTATGCGGCCGGAATGCCCATTATTGATTATCACTGTCATCTCGACCCTAAAGTGGTAGCTGAGAACAAAAACTTCAACAGCATTACAGAGATATGGCTGGGTGGTGACCACTACAAATGGCGCGCTATGCGCACCAATGGCGTGAACGAAGAATTCATTACCGGAAGAGAGAGCTCTGATTGGGAAAAATTTGAAAAATGGGCTGAAACAGTACCGGCAACCCTACGTAATCCGCTGTATCACTGGACACATATGGAGTTAAAAAGTGCTTTTGGTATCACAGAGCTACTGTCCTCTAAAACAGCAAGAAATATCTACGAAGAGTGTAATGGTAAATTAAATTCAGGCACATTCACACCACGTGATATACTGAAACATTACAATGTGGTAGCTTTCTGTACTACCGATGATCCTATCGACAATTTAGAGTACCATATTCAGGTGAAAAATGAAGGTGTTGACTTTAAAATGCTACCAACTTGGCGACCCGATAAAGCAGTAAATATCGACAAAGATGGATTTACTGACTATATTAAGACGCTTTCTGAAGTAAGTGAAATAAATATCACCTCGTATGAAGAATTAGTCAATGCTTTGCAAAAGCGTCATGATTACTTTGCAGAAGTAGGCTGTAAGCTTTCAGATCATGGCATTGAAAACTTTTATGCCGAGAAATATGAGCTTGCAGAAGTTAATCGCATTTTACAAAACGCTCTAAGCGGAAAAGAAATAAGCGAACAGGAAAGCCGTAAATTCAAGTCTGCTTTGCTTTATGATTTGGCACTAATGAACCATGCCAAGGGATGGACACAGCAGTTTCACTACGGCCCTATCCGAAATAACAACAGTCGTATGTTTAAACAACTAGGTCCAGATACTGGTTTTGATTCTATTGGTAACGGTGCTGATGCTGTACAGATGTCTCGGTTTTTTGACCAACTCGACAGCAGTAATCAGTTAGCTAAGTCAATTATCTACAATCTTAACCCTTGTGACAACGAATTAGTAGCTACCATGATTGGTAATTTTCAAGATGGATCTGTTGCCGGCAAGATACAATTCGGTTCAGGTTGGTGGTTCCTGGATCAGAAAGACGGCATGGAAAAACAAATGAATGCACTTTCCTCTTTGGGATTATTGAGCCGTTTTGTGGGTATGCTGACCGACTCGCGGAGCCTTCTCTCCTACCCTCGCCACGACTACTTCCGCCGCATTCTTTGCAACCTGATAGGTACTGATGTGGAGAAAGGCCTTTTGCCAAATGATATAGAACTATTGGGTAAAATGGTGCAGGATATTTCTTATAATAATGCTAAGGAATATTTTGGTTTTTAATAGAGTTAAAAACGTAAATTAGCGCTGAGAAACAAGTGAAAGGCCTTGATAGAATTCTATCAGGGTCTTTTTTTTACAAAAAACAAATCTTTCGTGGTCATCGCCAGCAGTTATTTGATTTCAAGTCTTTTAGGCATGTTAATTATACACCTAAATCTCTATACTTTCGTAACAAAGAACCCTGAATAGGGTTCTATTTGAATGTGCAAGTGGCTGATGACAAAGACAAGGCAAAAAACGCCGACTGTAATCTCAATTGACCGGAAACTAACCCGGCGTTTTGTCCGTAAAACATCACAAAACCTCTTGAACTTTGAATAAAAAAACTTTGAATTCTTATTTCCCAACTCCTTTCACTTCGAACTCCTTCGTTTCATAGAAAAGAATACCATCCTCATCCAAACCTTGTACTACGATTTGTTTGGTACCGCTAATGTCATCAGTGTAAAAATCGAAACTAGCAAGTCTACTGGAGTCTGTTTCCAAAAAAGGTTCCCAATGCAGGGTAATGCGGTTATCAACCACTATCATACTATCTTGTGCCTTGGTCTCATATTTAGGTTGGTAAAACTCTTTAGAATCGATAAAACGCCCAAACACCGCCATATTGCGGTTGAGATTTTGTTTTTCTTCCACTTTAAGGTCATAAGTCGCGACTAAAATCACCCCATATTGACCATCAGAACCATAAGATGCAAAGGCGGCTTCAGGATCGAGTACCACAATTTGGGCAATATCATCCTGTGTCAGGAAATCGAGCTGACTCACATCTTTGCCCCATAGTATATTGTTGACATATATTTCGGCACCTATTTCATCAGAATCCGCAAATTCATCTTCAGCATCGGAATCAAGACTTGTACCTCCACCACGCGACCTGACAATGATACGGTTGGTAGAAGGGGCGTATTGGGCTCGAAATGACACCTGCTCCACAAAATCAGCAAAAGAATAGCCGCCTATCAAGTCTTCTCCTTTCATAACCCCTGTAGCAAATGCGGTGACAGCTTCTGATATTTCATTATCAGCGGTTTCTTCTACACGCTCTCCATATACGACTAACTCCTGCAGCAGTTTACTCTCATAAGAGAAAAAAGGCGTTTCATCCTCCGTATCATTTTCCATCATCACATAGCGCCCCATCTCCATCTTTTTAGCTTTTAGATCCTCTTGATAGCGTACGATGCTTTTAGCAAACAAAACAGTATCATTGTTGTGCAACGTGATTTTTACATTACGACGGTCTTTATCACTTTTGGCCTGGAAGAGAATCTTTTGGCCATCTCTGGATTCATATTTAGGTGTAATACTAAAACGCCCTTCTTTATCGGTCAAAAATTCAGCAGCAGCAAAACTGCCACTTAAAACCAAAGCCGTCATCTGTGCATTACCAGCAGGTTTTTTTCCTCTCATGACTTTTCCATTGATGCTGTTAAAGTCAAATACACGCATCGAATCCAGTTGCTGCTGGTTAAATATCCAATTATAACGACGCCACCCGTGTGTCATTATTAGCAAATTAAGGTTTATCTCACTGGCTTTATCATCACGCAAGTAGGCATCCAGGTTATCTATGTTTCCTCTTAATTCGGTCTTGAGTAAAGCGTCTGCTTTTATACTTGTTTGGCTCAACCATGGACTATGTGCTAACACAGAATCGACCACCGCTACCGATAGGTGAGCTTTAGATGAAGTTTCCGGCAAAGCCATAGTGACATTTACCTTTTTGCGTAAGCCGTAGATGTCCTCGTCTGTATGGATCTCCAAAGCTTTTTCTCCGGCGGGATTATACATTAAGCGTTCCGCAGCAGGTCGTTTTTGCTCATCCAACAAGGTAGCGGTAAATAAACCCTTAGGTAAATCAGCTAAAGGCATACTAATTAAACGTTTATTGGCGATTTTTAACTTATAGATTTTTTGCAAATGATCATATTGGCTAAGCCAAAGCTCCACGTCTTGTTCTTGTGAAAAATTGTGGGATAAAAGCAGGTAAAGCCTTTCCTTGTCACGCTTGACATATGAAATAGAATAGGCCTCCTTTTGAGCTTTGGGCAAAGTAAAAACGGTCTCTACCCCCTCCGGTTTAAATACCTTGAAACGATAATCAGAATTTTGCGGGCGCATAGTAAAGTAGCCAATTCCCTGATGCATCGATTTAACCCTAAGTATCTCTGTGCTATCTTGCATAAGCACCCCTTCAACATCCACAGGCTGCCCCAGAGCATCTGTAGCCTCAAAAGCAATCCTGCAGTCAACACCTTGGAGCAAATGTCCCCCCTCAGGATAAAACTCAAGCATTAGCTCTTGATCCGCCATGGGCACAGCAACTTCTTGCTCATATATCTCATCCGCAATATTTTCATCATAATAACTTAAATGCAAGACGGGGGGCTGCGCTTTACTCCCCTTTGTTAATGGAAAAGAATAACGCACACGCCCATCGTCATAACAGCGTAAGCCTCCTTTTATCAGCGATTCATCTTGATGCACCAAATTATAACGAAACCGTTTCTTAGGTACCGGCATCTGGAATTCATCATAAGCAAAGAAGGTTACGTGAGCAGTATCGCCTACCTGATAATATGGTTGGTCAAAATACGTTTTAATACTAAAGTGACTTTCGCGCGGACGTATCTCAATGCTGGAACGTTGAAAAAATCGAGTGCCAAAATTTTTCATATAAGCACTATGTGCAATGATTTGGTACAAACCCGGTTCCATCCAGTCCTGAACAGGTATTTGGCCATACCCCATGCCATCTACCAACAACATCTTGTGCGAACTTATCTCATCGCCTTCCTGATTAAGGATTTGAATATGTAGTGCATAACTATTATCACTTAGTTGCAAATTGTTACGGTGAAATACATAAGCCTTAAACCAAATGGTATCGCCTGGTGAATATAAGTTACGGTCCAGATGCAAGTAGCACTTATCAGGTAAACGGGTATAATTCAGGTCCTCATTTTGTGAAAACAGAGTTAGCGACATAGAAATCAGCAGGAACAGAAAAAAGTGTTTCATTAAATATGTTTTGGTCGTTCAAAAATAATTAATAAATGAAGAATGAGAAATGAAATAAAGAAAATAAAGTATGGGTATTTCAACTAGCACAAAACAGCATAAGTACAAAAGATTCGGTGCATCCCTACATCCTTTCCCCCCTTCTAACTCCAACATTCTATTCACAATGATAACTCGGGATTTCAAAAAAAGTAATATTTCCTGATTTAGTAGTATCTTTGCAGCCCCAAAAAACGAAGGGAAGATGTTCTCACTGAAAAAGGAAAACATAAAGCCACTGATGCAACAGCACAGAGACATTCTTCTCTTTGTTATTGTTGTGCTTGGTTTTCACGCTTTTTGGAAGATTGGACGGGAAGCCGACGCCACAGATCAAGTCATACATTTCTATGGCCTAAACTTTTCCCCGTTTTTTTCGTTTATTAGTGAAGTATGGACCGAAGTGGTATTCCGCTTTGTTTATCTCTTCAAGGGAGATGTGCTCGAATGGCACTACTGCAATATACGCTATGCCGATACAGATAACGGCATCCGTATTGTTTGGGGATGCTCCGGCATTAAAGAAATTATAATGACAGCAATCGTCATTATAGTAGCGCGGGGTAATTGGCACAAGAAACTATGGTACATTCCAGCGGGAGTGGCTTTTATATTATTACTGAACTTTATCAGACTCACAACGCTGACCTTTATTGTTCATCATCATATGCATTGGTTCAACTTTGTTCATGAAATCATTTTCCGCTTAGTGATGTATGGCGGCATTTTCTTAGTCTGGTTGGTTTGGGAAGAGAAAATAAAAAATTCTGGATTCAAAATTCCGGATTGAGCTAATAGCCAAAAAATAATAACATTATAAGAAAAACAAATAACAATTAGAATATATTATGAAACTATTAGAAGGAAAGAAGGGAATTATTTTTGGAGCTCTTGATGAGCAATCAATTGCTTGGATTACAGCTATTCGTGCTGTAGAAGAAGGCGCTGAGATTGTATTGAGTAATACCGCTATGGCTGTGCGTATGGGCAAAGTCACAGAACTTGCCAAGCAGCTTAATACTGAAGTAATACCTGCTGATGCCACTGATGTGAAAGACCTTGAAAAAGTGTTTGAAAAAGCACAAGAAATTTTGGGTGGTAAATTAGATTTTGTTCTACACTCTATTGGTATGTCACCTAACGTTCGTAAAGGTAAGCCTTATGACGATCTTAACTATACTTTTATGAACCAAACGCTGGATATCTCAGCCCTTTCATTCCATAAAATGATGCACGTGGCTAAGAAAATGGATGCCATCAATGAGTGGGGGTCCATTGTTGGTTTAACCTACATTGCTGCTCAACGTATCTATGCTGGTTATGATGATATGGCGGACGCTAAATCATTATTAGAATCAATCGCCCGTAGCTTTGGTTATGTGTATGGCCGTGATAAAAACGTACGTGTTAACACTATTTCTCAGTCACCTACAGTAACAAAAGCAGGTAGTGGAGTGAAAGGTTTGACGCAATTAGCTGATTTTGCCGCTAAAATGTCCCCACTAGGTAATGCAAGTGCTGAGGATTGTGCTAACTATGCATTGACTTTATTCTCAGACCTTACACGCAAAATTACTATGCAAAATCTGTTCAACGATGGAGGTTTCTCCTCTATGGGAATGAGCGACATCGTTAGCGATGAAATTTTGGCTGAGATGAAGCCGGAAACAGACAACTAGACATAAGACTACAAGATTAAAGACATCAGATACCAGTAAATCTGATGTCTTTTAGTCTAATGTCTTATAATCTTAAAAGATATGAAGACATTATTACTCATCAGACACGGTAAATCGGACTGGTCGGCCGGACTTCCAGACCGTGAACGTCCTCTTAATCAAAGAGGCTTAAATGACGCTTCCCTTATGGCTAAGGTATTACAACGCGAAGGCTATATTCCCGACTTATTCTATGTCTCTAGTGCTTATCGTACTCAAGAAACAGCACGTTTGCTGGCTAAACATATGGAAATTAGCGGCGATTCACTGCTTAACTGTCCTGAACTCTATCTTTGTTTTGCCGACACTATGTTAGAAACTATAGAGTATGCACCGGATGAGTACGACACCATAGCCATTGTTGGTCATAACCCTACCATCTCCGAAGTAGCAGGCCATTATTGTCAACAAAGCTATGTGGAATTGCCTACATTAGGTATTTTCATTTGTGAATTTGACTGTGACAGCTGGACCGAAATCAACAGGGAAAACAAAGTGGACCGTCAGTTTTATTATCCAAAACTTTTTAAATAGTTAAGACGCGATTAATCGCGTCTCAACATCTTCCAGCTCATGCTAACTTTACCTTACACCATCCTACTCGCCTCCAATTCGCCACGTCGTCAAGAATTATTAGCCGGTCTTGATATTGAATTCAGCACTTTTGTAAAAAAAGACATCGACGAATCCTACCCTGAAACATTGGAAGCGGAAAAAGTAGCCGAGTTTTTAGCCAATAAAAAAGCAGAAGCATACCGGCAGGATCTAAAAGAAGGGGTACTCATCATCACAGCAGACACTGTTGTAATTCAGGATCAGGAAATATTGGGCAAACCAGAAGGTAAAGATGATGCCACCGCCATGATAAAGAAACTGTCAGGCAATAGCCATCAGGTCATTACTGGTGTAAGCATAACAAGCAAGAATAAAAAACACAGTTTTTCTGCTATCACAGATGTCACTTTTGCAGCAATGAGCAACAAAGAAATTGACTATTACGTAGAAAAATACCAACCTTACGACAAAGCCGGCGCCTACGGCATACAAGAATGGATTGGCTACATCGGCGTGGAAAAAATGAATGGCTCCTATTTTAATGTGATGGGATTACCGGTGCAGCAATTGTATCAGGAGCTGAAAAATTTTAAGTAAAAAATCAAGAAGTATCGCTGAGATACGCAGAGGAGCAGAGATTCGCAGAGAGTAATTCTTTGCTTGCCATCACCTACTATTTACGACCATTTAAAAGATGTTAAACGCATTTTATAATTGTATAACAAGAAAACTCAGCGCATCTCTGCTCCACCGCGTATCTCTGCGACACCTTTCCTCCCTTATCAACACTTTCTCAACCAAAATCGCCGTTTCCTTGTAAAAACGTTTGATATTTTTATATTTGTCCTCCACAAAAAAGAGGGTGTGCTCACTTCACCCTAACTCCGGCAACTTATCATAAGCTTGCCAATCACACTTAACTAACTAAAATTTATTACTTATGGGACTAAAAATCATCGTCCTCGCTAAGCAAGTACCGGATACCCGCAATGTGGGTAAGGATGCTATGAAAGCCGATGGAACCGTAAACCGTGGCGCTCTGCCCGCTATCTTCAACCCCGAAGATTTGAACGCTCTGGAACAAGCATTACGATTAAAAGACAAGTATGAAGGATCTACTGTTAGCATCTTGACCATGGGACCAGGTCGTGCTGCTGAAATAATCCGCGAAGGAATGTACCGCGGTGCTGACGGAGGCATCTTACTCACCGACCGTGCTTTTGCAGGAGCCGACACGCTGGCTACTTCATACGCCATTGCATTGGCCATTAAAAATATGGACTATGACCTTATCTTGGCCGGACGTCAGGCTATTGACGGCGACACCGCTCAGGTAGGTCCTCAGGTAGCTGAAAAGCTGCGTATTCCTCAAATTACTTATGCAGAATCTATCAATTCAGTTGAGAAAAAAACAGTTAATGTATTGCGTCGTTTAGAACGTGGTGTGGAAACAGTAGAAAGTCCCCTGCCTTGTGTGGTAACGGTAAATGGCTCAGCAGCAGACTGCCGTCCGCGCAACGCTAAATTACTAATGAAATATAAACACGCTCATACCGTGACAGAACTTCAGGATTCATCCGAAGACTACATCGACCTGACCGCGGATCGTCCTTATCTTAAGATTAAAGAAGTAAGTGCTGCAGATGTCAATGCCGACCTTAATTGGACCGGTCTTTCCGGATCGCCTACCAAGGTAAAAAGCATTCAGAATGTGGTTTTCCAGGCTAAAGAAGCCCGTGTACTTACTGCTGATGCCTACGAGATAGAAGAGTTAGTAAAAGAGTTAATAGACAACCACACCATCGGTTAGTCCTCTATTGTTTCATTTTATAAAAAGAAAACTATGAGTAACGTATTTGTTATATGTGAATTAGAAGATGGTAAGGTGGTAGACGTCAGTCTGGAACTCTTGACTAAAGGGCGCAGCCTTGCCAACGAATTGAACTGTAAACTGGAAGCTGTTGTTTTAGGTAAAGATCTAAAAGACATCGAAAAACAAATCTTCCCATTTGGTGCCGATGTGGTTCACGTGGGTGACGATGAGCGTCTTGATCCATTCACTACCCTGCCTCATAATGCAGTGATTGTTGAACTCTTCAAAAAAGAAAAGCCTCAAATCTGTCTTTTAGGAGCCACCACTATGGGGCGTGACCTTGGTCCACGCATCTCTTCTGAGCTGTTTAGCGGCCTGACGGCAGACTGTACCTCACTGGAGATTGGTCCGCATACCGATAAAAAAGCGGGTAAAGAATACACCGATTTATTGTATCAGATCCGTCCTGCTTTTGGTGGTAACATTGTAGCTACCATCATCAACCCTGAATGCCGCCCTCAGATGGCTACCGTTCGCGAAGGCGTAATGAAGCAAGAGATTTGTGACGCAAACTATAAAGGAAAGGTAAAAACGATTGACGTTGCCTCCATTTTGAAACCGGAACACCTGGTAGTAAAAGTGATTGAGCGTCATATGGAGAAATCTAAAGTGAACATCAAAAACGCTCCTATCATCGTTTCAGGAGGTTATGGCATGGGTTCTAAAGATGGTTTTCAGCTTTTATATAAATTAGCAGAAGTGCTTGGTGCCGAGGTAGGTGCTTCACGTGCCGCTGTAGATGCCGGTTATGCTGAGCACGAGCGTCAGGTAGGTCAAACAGGTGTGACCGTACGTCCGAAACTGTATATCGCTTGTGGTATCTCAGGTCAGATTCAGCACACTGCCGGTATGGAAGAATCGTCGATGGTCATTGCTATCAACAACGATCCTAACGCACCAATCAACAATGTGGCGGACTATGTGATCACCGGTGATGTGAATGACATCATTCCTAAGTTGATTAAAGCGTATAAGAAAAACACAAAATAAATGAAAAGTGAGAAATAGAGAATAAAAAAGAAAAAATGAAGAATGAAAAAATCATAATGATGAACGATCATTTTTAATTTTTCACTTTTAATTTTTAATTCCATTTCCCCCTTTTTAATTTTTAACTTTTAATTAAAAAAAGCAATGGCTAATTTTTATAATGATAATCCCGATTTAAAATTCCACCTGGAGCATCCGCTGATGCAAAAGATTGTGGAATTGAAAGAACGCAATTTTGCGGATAAAGATAAATTCGACTATGCACCAGTAGATTTTGAAGATGCTATGGACAGTTACGATAAAGTGCTGGAAGTGGTGGGCGAAATCTCAGGCGACATAGTAGCTCCCAATGCCGAAAGCGTGGATCAGGAAGGTCCAAGCATCGTGAATAATGAAGTCGTATACGCCAAAGGAACACAGGAAAATCTGGACGCACTGGTAAAAGCCGGACTGATGGGAATCACCCTGCCACGTAAGTACGAAGGGCTTAACTTCCCTATTGTACCTTACATCATGGCTGCTGATATGGTATCACGTGCCGATGCCGGTTTCGTGAATATCTGGGGACTGCAGGACTGTGCTGAGACGATTAACGAGTTTGCCAACGAAGAGCAAAAAGAGAAATTTTTACCGCGCGTATGTGCTGGCGAAACAATGGCAATGGATCTAACAGAGCCGGATGCCGGTTCGGACCTTCAGGCTGTTCAGCTAAAAGCTACCTATAACGAAGAAGAAGACCAATGGTACCTTAATGGTGTGAAGCGTTTCATTACCAATGGTGACGGACACATTTCTTTGGTACTAGCCCGTTCCGAAGGTGGTAACGATGGCCGTGGTTTATCGATGTTTATTTACGACCGTGCCGAAAAAGCCGTAACGGTTCGCCGCATAGAGAACAAACTGGGTATCAAAGGGTCACCTACTTGTGAATTAGTGTTCAAAAATGCGAAAGCTGAGCTGTGTGGTAGCCGCCGTATGGGGCTTATCAAATATGTGATGGCACTGATGAACGGCGCCCGTTTGGGTATTGCTGCTCAGTCGGTAGGAATTTCTGAAGCGGCTTACCGCGAAGGTTTGACCTATGCTAAGGAACGTAAGCAGTTTGGTAAAGCGATCATCGAATTCCCTGCCGTTTACGAGCTCTTGGCTAATATGAAAGCGAAACTGGATGCTTCACGTACCCTGTTGTACGAGACTTCACGCTTTGTGGATGTGTACAAAACGTATATGCACATTATGGAAGAGCGTAAGCTGACGCCGGAAGAGCGCAAGGAGATGAAGAAGTACCAAAAAATGGCTGATATGTTTACGCCATTGGCTAAAGGTCTGGGTTCTGAAATTTGTAATCAACTGGCTTATGATTCATTGCAGATACATGGTGGTTCCGGTTTTATGAAGGACTACCCTATTGAACGTATCTACCGTGATGCACGTATCACCTCTATCTATGAGGGAACCACACAGCTACAGGTAGTAGCCGCCATCCGTGGAGTAACAACTGGTGGCCTGCTTAACGTAATCCGCGATTACGAGCTTCAGGAATTACGTCCTGAGCTGCACAGCTTCCGCCGTACCCTTATCGGTATGACTGAAGAATATGAGCACGCCGTAAAAACCGTGGTAGAAAGAAAAAATCCGGAGTTTATTGATTTCCATGCCCGACGTTTAGTAGAAATGGCGGGTAACATCATTATGGGTTATTTGCTGCTATTAGATACTCAACGCGATAATAAATTCAAAAACTCAACAGAGATTTTCTTGAAATCAGCTAAAACCGAAAATTTAGCACGAGCCGAATTCATCCATGGTTCTAACCTGGAAGATATGGACGCTTATAAGCACGATAGAGTTTAAGGCTAAGATTGAGGCTAAGATTGAGGCTGAGATAAAGATTGAGAAGCCTCGTGTTCCTTTGGGATGCGGGGCTTTTTTGATGGAAATTGTATATGTTGTCTAGTAACTTGTGGGGCATCACGGGATCAAGCAGGATTTCTGGGGAGGAATATCGTAAATTACTTATGAACCATTTTTTTTCTGTCGATTTTTCGCCCTAAAACAAACAACGGAATAAGCAGAAAAAGCGGAACTTAAAGTTTGCTTGCAAACTTTTTCCGCTACTTCCGCTACTTCTGTTGTTATAATTTTTTTATAGCCTCCCCCAGAAATCCTGCTTGATCCGCATCACGGACCAAACGCCGAATAAGTTCACGGCCAATTAAATTTCCGGTCAGAGTTTTCTCTATCTACGTCATATTACCCGGGCTACAAACATAGCACTCCGCCAGAGTGCCTTATTCAAGGTATAGTAAATGTGTGGTCGGTGTTTTGAACTTGTGGCGTATTAAATTCTGCATTTTATATGGTAATAGTCCATCAATCTTTTCTATTTGTTTGATTGTTAAATGCTTGCAGAAACCTCCACACTTACCATATACCACTAAATATCAGTATCGTATTGAAATTTGTGATTTCAGTAATTGAAAATTTAACGATGTGTTGATATGGGGATCACAAAAATTTTGAGAGACTCAAGATTTGGGTATCACGTCGGAGAGCATCAGTTACATACTCTGCGAATCTCTGCTTCTCATCGTATCTCCGCGATACAATTTTTATTACATTTGCGAAAAAATAAAAAAAACAATGAATAATTTAACAGATAGATTTCTCAGATACGTACAACAAGACACACAGTCTGATACCGAAACCGGCCTAACGCCAAGCACACCAGGGCAAATGATTTTTGCTAAAAAATTAGTGGACGAATTGAAAGAGATAGGACTTGTAGAAGTCACACTGGACGAGAATGGTTACGTGATGGCTACTTTGCCATCTAACACCGACAAAGAAGTACCAACCATAGGTTTTGTAGCACATATGGATACCAGTCCGGATATGAGTGGTAAACACGTAAAACCACGCATTGTAGAACACTATGATGGCGGCGATATAGTGCTTAATGCAGAGCAAAACATCGTCACCCGTATTGCTGACTTTCCGGAATTAGCCGCTTACAAAGGACAAGATATGATTGTGACCGACGGAACTACCCTATTGGGCGCTGATGATAAAGCCGGTTTAGCCGAAATCCTTACGGCGATGGAGGTACTGATGGCTAAAGACATTCCTCATGGAAAGATTCGTGTCGGTTTTACCCCTGACGAAGAAATAGGTGCAGGAGCCGATTATTTTGATGTGGAAAAATTTGGTGCTGAATGGGCTTATACTCTGGATGGCGGTCCTATCGGCGAACTGGAATTTGAGAATTTCAATGCAGCCGGAGCTAAAATCACTTTTAAAGGACGTAATATACACCCTGGTTATGCCAAAGGAAAAATGCGTAACTCCATCCGTATTGCTAACCAATTTGTAACGATGCTTTCACGCTTTCAAACACCGGAACATACTGAAGGATATGAAGGTTTTTTCCACCTGATGGATATGCGTGGTGATGTGGAAAGCACGCAACTGACCTACATCGTACGCGACCACAGTCGTGAGCGTTTCGAAGAACGAAAAAAAGAACTGATACATCTGGTCAATAAAATAAACAATGAATTTGGCGAGAATACCTGTTCTATTGATATGAAAGATCAATACTACAATATGGAAGAAAAAATCCGCCCTGTAATGCACATCGTAGACATTGCCGAAGAAGCGATGAAAGCCTGTGATATAAAACCGCTTATAAAACCCATACGTGGTGGTACCGACGGTTCACGCTTGTCGTATATGGGACTACCTTGTCCTAATATCTTTGCCGGCGGACACAACTTCCACGGTCGCTATGAATGTGTACCTGTACAATCGATGGAAAAAGCTGTTGACGTCATTGTGAAAATAGCCGAGCTTGTAGCTAAGCGCTAAATGAGAGTAATAAAAGGGCTGAGATTAAGACTAAGGCTGAGTTGTTTCATTAAAACATAAGCCGGTAAATTATATTTAAAATACCTTAACCTCAGCCTCAGTCTTAACATTGTAACTATGGAAACACAAAATATCCTTTTTGCCCTTGGGCTGACAATTTTTGCCGGACTCTCGACGGGTATCGGTAGTTTAATGTCTTTTCTGTCAAAGAAGTTCAATCCCAAATTTTTAGCTTTATCACTGGGGTTTTCAGCCGGTGTTATGATTTATGTCTCTTTTGTTGAGATATTTTTCAAAGCTAACGAATCGCTCTCGGCCGCTCATGGCTTAAATAAAGGCGAAGTCTATACCGTTTTAGCTTTTTTTGGCGGTGTGGCATTGATTGCTCTTATCGACCGCTTAATACCATCTTACGAGAACCCTCACGAAATAAGCAATATTAATCCTCAAAATATACCGTCGGACAACAGTACAAAACTAAAACGGATGGGTTTATTTGCAGCTCTGGCTATTGCTATACATAACTTTCCAGAAGGTTTAGCTACCTTTATGGGAGCACTGACCGACCCTACACTGGGTATTAGTATTGCTGTGGCTATTGCCATTCACAATATTCCGGAAGGTATTGCGGTTTCGGTACCTATTTATTATGCAACTAAAAGCCGTAAAAAAGCCTTTTGGCTCTCTTTTCTTTCCGGCCTGGCCGAACCTGTTGGTGCTATTGTTGGGTATTTCTTGTTAAGGAATTTATTCAATGATTCTACTTTTGGAATTATCTTTGCCTCAGTGGCTGGTATTATGGTTTATATCTCTTTAGACGAACTATTACCTACTGCTGAAGAATATGGTGAGCACCACATTGCTATTGGCGGACTAATAGCCGGAATGGCGGTAATGGCGCTGAGTTTAATTTTGTTTTAATGAGTCAAAGAGTGAAGGAGTGAATGCTTGAAGAAGTGAATGATAGAACGAGCAGCTTTAACTTCTTGCATTACAAAGAGTTACAAACAGATAAAACAATCGAGACTTATGATTTGACACATAGACAGGTGATTAGAATATGTTTGTCTGATGTCTATAGGCTTTTAGTCTATTATCTAAATTTAAATACATGAAAAAAATAATCTCAAGTGACAAAGCACCGGCAGCTATTGGGCCTTACAGTCATGCTATCGAAGCCAAAGGAATGGTTTATATTTCAGGTCAGTTGCCTGTAGACCGTGAAACGGGTCAAATACCGGAAGGAATTACAGCCCAAACAGATCAGGTACTGAAAAATATTGGTTACATACTGGAAGAAGCCGGCTGCACCTACCAAGATGTGGTCAAAACCACTTGTTTGCTTTCTGATATGGCTAACTTCAAAGCCATGAACGAAGTATATGCTAAATATTTTAATGAGAATCCGCCGGCACGTGCTGCTTTTGCCGTGAAAGAGCTGCCTTTAGGTGTTATGATTGAAATAGAATCGGTAGCAATTACCAATAGTTAATAATCATAAAGAGTCTAAAGTGTCCTTAACTTTAGTTCACTCTAGTCACTTTAGTCCACTCTAGTCACTCCACATGATCCCCATTAAAACCATCCCCGTAGGTGACGACATTATTCTCAGGCAAATAATGCCCATGGATGCCGAAGAGCTCTTTCAAACCCTGGATAGTCAGCGTGAGTATTTGGGCGAATGGTTACCCTTTGTAGCCACTACTTTATCGTTAGAGGACAGCATCAGTTTTATCAATTCCATTGTGCATACCTCTGACGAAAAAGAAGCCTGTGTTTATACCATCCGTAAAGGGGATGAATTTGCCGGTATTATCGGCGCTAAAGGGATTGACTTTGCGAATAAGAAAACAGAATTCGGTTACTGGCTTTCAGAGAAATTTCAAGGACAAGGCATTATGACACGTTGTGTGAGAGCTTTGTGTCAGCGCGCCTTTACAAAAATGGACATCAACCGTATACAAATAAAATGTGCCGTAGGTAATGATAAAAGCAGTGCCATACCTAAACGTTTGGGCTTTACTCTGGAAGGCATAGAGCGCCAGGGGGAACGTATGAGTAACGGTGAATTTGTTGATTTGAAGGTATTTAGTTTGCTGAAAAGTGACTTTAAGACCTTGATGTCCTGAGACTTTTAAACGAGAAAACTTGGACAGGGGGACTTGGAGATGGGCAGAAAACTTTAGGGTTTAATTTTATTCATTAGTGCGGTACGGTAGCTGCCACCTATGGGCAGTTCACCGCTTTTCATTATCAATTTTGCCCCTTCTATCACTTCTATTTCATCTAGTGCTACGGCATAAGATTTATGTACTCTGATGAATTTATTTGCGTCCAATTGATCCAGCATATCCTGAAAAGTAGAATGCACCATAATATGCTTATCAGCATAAAACACCTTGACATAGTCTCCTAATGCCATCAAGTAAGTAATATCATCAATCAGGATACGGTGTACTTTTTTATCAGCCTTCAGAAGTATGTATTTTTGTTCCGTGTCATCCTGTTTGTAAGCAACAGCTTTATTGACAGCTTTAAGAAAACGTTCAATAGAAAAAGGCTTTAACAAATAATCAATCGCATTAACTTCGAAGCCTTCCACAGCATACTGAGGGTAAGCCGTGGTAAAGATCACCATAGGTGCATGAATCAGGGATTTATAAAACATCATTCCAGACAGCTTTGGCATATTAATATCTAAAAAAAGTAAATCTATGTCCTTCTCATTGAGCATTTGCTTTGCTTCAAAAGCATTTTTGCATGAGCCAATAAGTACCAATTGCGGACAGTCATTTACATAACACTCTACTATTTCCCGTGAAGATGGTTCATCATCCACTACGATACATCTCAATTGTTTCATTTTAATTCAATTTTTAAACGAACTTCAAAATCTTGTACTCCGTCATTTACATGAAATTCTGAACTATATGGGTATAAGAGATTAAGGCGTTGTCGTATGTTTTCAAGCCCAATGCCATAACGTTCATTTTTTTCAGCCATTACAGCTTTTCCTTTATTATTAATAATGTTGAAATTCACTGTATTTTCATCCGAAAACAAGTTAATTTTCACAAAGGTTCCACTCGTATCCCCTTTTACTCCGTGCTTAAAACTATTCTCTATCAAAGGTAAAAACAGTAAAGGTGCTATCTTATTATCCACCTGAATATCGTCAATAAACTGCACCTCTGTTTTGTTATCGGTACGGTAATTTTGTAAACTCAAATAGTTTTTAATCAGACTAAGCTCGTCGCTCACTTTTACCAGCTCTTTACGAGAATCATAAATAACATAGCGCAATACATTCGAAAGTTTCAAGATAGCTTCAGGCGACTCCTCGGAACGTTTTATGGCTAAAGCATACAAAACATTCAGACTATTAAACAAAAAATGAGGATTGACTTGTGCCATTAAAGCCTTGAGCTCAAGTTCTGCTTTTTCTTTTTCGAGCAGCACCAATTTTCGCCTGACATCCTCTTGCAGCCACCAGTCCTTTGAGAGTTTCAGGAAAGTGGTTAATACAATAAATACCAGAAAATAAAGCATCACATTCCATATAGAATAATAGGAAATAAAATAATAACCTGGCAAAACCTTATCCACCCAGACATCGAAAAAGTAATAATTAAACAAGGCAAACGTCACTACGATTCCCCAACTTAAATTAAAAAAATAAAACAGCTGTTTGCTTTTCAAGCGCCAAATAATGAGCAAACGATGTGTATAAACAGCCATTTGCAAAGTAACAACAAACAAAAAGGTATAAATATAGTCCACCTTCTCAAGAGCTGCATCACTAAAGTGCACCAGTAAAACAAAATAAGCCAGCACCCAGAACATCAGGTGCTGAAATATTCTATTGCTCAATATGTTCTTTAATAGTCGCATTCATTACGATTTTAAGCGGTAAATCATTTCATCGTCGTCATATACCAGTTCCTCCTCATCCTGATACTTAATCACAAATTTTTGAATATCATAAGTAGGCGCAGTTATAAGTAAGCGTTCGTCGTTATCTGTAAAAACGTGCTTAATACGTACTTTCTTCTCCTCTATTAGATTAGTAATAAATTCAGGATTAAAGAACTCCAAATTAAACGAATCCTTATGAATAACAGTACGCGCAAAGGTATTCACCGGCAACATATTAAATTCTACCATCGAATTCTCTGTTTCCATCTCTTGCAGGTAAAAATTAAAATAATAATACTTACCTAAAAGCAACAGATGAGCATCAAGAACAGCTTTTTCCCCTTTTTCTATCACTGTAAGCTCATAGTACGGTGGTACCTCATTTACAGAATCCTTTTTATTGGTTTTTCGCACAAATTCCCAGGTTTCGTTGTCTCCCATATCCCAAACTCCTAAAATATTTTCATCATAAACCAATTTGTCATTAGTATAAAGCGGAAACAACGACTGCACGGTACAACTATTAATCACTGCAAGAATAATAGCTAAAGATAGGATTAAAATTTTAGAACGTATCATAACAAATCAATTTTAGAGGTTTAACATAAAATTAGCAAAGTAGAAAGAAATAAAAGAATGAATTAACACCAAACGCTTAACTCATAATTCGACAACAAAGAAAAGTATAGAAATATTCAGTAACAATTTAATTCGATGAACGTTGTCAAAATGTCGTTGTACTACCATTGCGCTAATGATTCAATGCATGAATAAAGAATAAATTCACTATTCCAAACACAAATCCGGAATTTTGAATCCGGAATTTTGAATCTCATCACTCTTTATCGTAACTTTGAATTTCAAATTTTGAAAACACATCTATGAATATAACACTGAACATCGTCAACAAGGGTATAAAGAAAGATTACCCGGCTGGAATTACATTAAGCGAAGTACTAAAAGATCAGTACCCTGACGATAAAAAACAGTATTTAAATGCATTAGTCAACAACCGCAAACGGGCACTCTCCTACCCTTTGTATTTTCCACGTCGCATTGAATTTTTGGATGTGAGTTCGGCAGCCGGGCACATGGCTTACCGTCATTCGCTTTCTTTTTTGCTTTACAAGGCAGTAAAAGATCTTTACCCCGAAGCCACATTGCGTATAGAACATGCCATCAGTGGAGGTTATTATTGCTTGGTTAACCATATCGAAATAGATAACAGCACCATAGCTGCACCTATCAAAAAACGCATGCTTGAACTAGTGGACGCTGACCTGCCCTTTCTGTACCATACTGAAGAAACGACGGAAGTCATTGAAAAATTCAAAGCCGTTGACTTGTGCGACAAGGTAAAACTCATTGAAGAAAAAGGCGACATCTACACCTCCTACTATTCACTGGACGGTACCATAGCTACATTTTACAGTAGCCTGGTGCCTTCTACTTCATATCTAAAGACTTTTGATTTACAGGCTTATCATAAAGGGCTACTACTGAGTGCTCCGCGTCGCACTAATCCTGCTGTGGTAGCTCCTAAAACGGATCAGCCTAAGCTATTGGAAGTTTTCACTGAGTTTGCAGAATGGAACCGTACCCTGGATATCAGTAATGTGGCCGATATCAACGCAAAGAGCTATGACCGCAAAGTTTACGACCTTATCATGCTGGCCGAAGCCTTACAAGAAAAAAAAGTCATTAAGATTTCGGAGATGATTCAGGAACACAAAGGTGTAAAAATGATTTTAATCTCCGGTCCGTCCTCGTCTGGTAAAACAACATTCAGTAAACGTCTGGCTCTGCAACTGCAACTCGCCGGCTTACAACCCGTCAATTTATCCTTAGACGACTATTACATAGATCGCGAAAAAACGCCCTTAGATGAAGATGGTGAATATGATTACGAACATCTGGAAGCCTTGGATCTGGCTCTGCTCAATGAACAACTACAAGACCTTTTAGATGGTAAAGAAGTGGTATTGCCCAAATACTCTTTTAAAGAAGGAAAAAGCCTGCGCGATGACAAAACCACACAGTTAAACGAGAATGATGTATTGGTGGTCGAAGGCATTCACGCCCTTAATCCACACCTTATTGATAAAATAGATGACCGGGTTCAATTCAAGATTTATGTGTCAGCTCTGACCACCATATCGCTGGACAATCACAACTATATCCCTACCAGCGACAACCGTCTGATACGCCGTATCATTCGTGATTACACTTATCGTGGAACCAGTGCTGAAGATAACATCAAGCGCTGGGAAAGTGTACGCCGGGGCGAAGACCACTGGATCTATCCTTATCAAGAAGAAGCTGATGTGATGTTTAACTCTTCTCTGCTTTTTGAATTGCCTGTGCTAAAACCCTTCATAGAACCTATACTGAAAGAAGTAAAACACAATAGCAAGGCTTATGTAGAAGCACGACGTTTACTGAAGTTCTTATCTTATTTTCGTTCTATAGACAGCCGTAAAATTCCGCCAACGAGTTTGCTGAGGGAGTTTTTGGGCGGTAGTAGTTTTAGTTATTAATGAGTCAATGAGCTAATGATAGAATGAGTGAATGAT
>DHQI01000125.1 GCA_002408065.1 Bacteroidales bacterium UBA5342 | reverse complement strand
GGCAATGCTCCGTTTTTTTGACGCTTTTTGGGCCATTTTTTAGACCTTGGCTAAGCCGTTTTTTGGGTGGGTATGCTCCGTTTTATCCACCAGTGCTGAAGCTAAATAACTTTTCCCACAACCCGATGCTCCCGTTATGAGTATTGATTCTCCTTTCGTGAGAAAATCGCCGGTAGCAAGATTAGATATAAGTCCATTGTCAAGCCCTCTGGAGGCATCAATGTATAGTTCTTCAATAGAGGCCTGATATCGAAAACGTGCCGATTTACGAAGCCGTTCAAATCGTTTATTCTCCCGATCCTGCTGTTCTGCTTGTAGCAAAACTTCAAGTCCTTCATTTAAGGTAAGTTCATGCTGTCTTCTGGTTTCCACCAAGGCTTTCCAGCTGCGCTCCATTCCGTGTAAACGCAAACTGGTCATTTGTTGTTCAAGTTGTTTCATTGTTCTTAAAATTTAATGTTGATTGTTTGTAATAATCTTTCCCACGGATATTTTCATGTTCCGGCAAAGCTTCTTTCTTAAAGCTTTCAGGGATTTCCGTCATCTTGTTTTTAATGATATTATCGATAAATCTATAAGTATATTGCTCAACTTTCATTGCCATGGAACAGGCTTTTTTAAAGGTCGCTTCAGGGGTTTTTCTTTGCAAACTCAATATTCCCTGACAAGAACGATATACCTGCTCGGGGTGCCTTTTCTGTGCAAACATCAAAGAGAAGAGTTCATGCAACTCAGGACTAATTTTCAATGCCTTTTGCAGATAATATTCAGGACTACGATCCAGGTAATGCTTGTGCGTGGAACACAAATGATCGGGGGTGCTTGAGTAGCCTGGATGATATACCCTGGGATGAACTGCAACAAGTTTTCCTTTGATATAAAAATAGATCATAGAACGTGTGTAGATGACTTTAACTTTTGAGCCAATATACTGATATGGAACACTATAATGACGTTTATCTTGCTGAAGAAGGACATGGTTGTGCTTGCCAACTGTCAATTCTCGGTAATATTTAATCTCAAAAGGCTCATCCGGTAAGGGTCTTAATAAAGGCTTCTCGGTGGATAAGAACTGTTCCTCACGGCAATACTTCTTTTGCTGCATTCGTGTTTGATTATGATCCCGGGTCTTTTCACTGATGGCTGCATTCAAGGAGTGAATGTCAAAGAATTGAACTTTTCGCAAGCGTGCAAAGACGCGTGTGTAAATCATTTTTACCTGGTTTTCTACTAGTGTAGTAATTTCTTAATAAGTTAACTTACCCTGAGAGCGTCGCCAGTATATGTCCAGCGAAATGGTTTTGCCCGCGTACTGTTATATGTTTTAATGTATTCCATTAACTGAGATGCCAACTGCTCTGAGGACTGCCATATTCCACCTTTTACAACGTCTTTTGTCAGTATATTAAACCATATCTCTACCTGATTTAACCAAGATGAATAGGTTGGGGTAAAATGCAACTGGATTTTTCTTTTTCCAGCCAGCCATTTTTTAACATCTTTGTGTTTATGAATTGCAAGGTTGTCAGCTATGATATGTAGCTTTTTGTTGCGATATTTTCGATCCAGCGCTTTTAAGAACTTCAAAAAATTCTCTGCATTATTTGCCTTCATAGTTCTGGCTGTAATTTCTCCAGAATGAACTGCCAGTGCGGCAATTAGCGAAACAGTTCCATTACGTTTATAGGTTGCTGTTTGTCTCTTAGGCAATCCGGCTCTTAATGGCAACTCCGGTTGAGTCCTATCTAAAGCTTGAATCTGGGTCTTTTCATCAACACAGATAACCAAGGCGTTTTCTGGTGGAGCCATGTAGAGACCTACTATTTTTGTCATTTTCTCCTCAAACTCAGGATCCTTCGTTTTACCACACCAATAATCAATCTCATGAGGCTTTAAATCAGCCTGTTTTAAAATTTGGAAAACTTTTGATTGGCTGATTCCCACCTCGTCAGCAATACGTTTTTGAGACCAATTGGTATAACCTCCGTCAGGCTTTGAACAAGCTTTATTTATAACCATTGCTTGCTGCTCGGGAGTAATAACCTTGGGTTTACCAGTCCGAGGTGCATCCTTTAAACCATCAATACCAAGTTGGCGAAACCTCTGTCGCCATTTATTTACTACGGGCCTACTAAGCCCGCTCTGCTCTATAATGTCACTCATTGGTAAACCTTGATCTGACAACAGTATTATTTTTGCACGTTCTACATAACGTCGCTCAAGCTTGAGAGAGCGACTCATGGTGAGAAGCTCTTCCTTCTCTTCCATTGTTAATTTTATTGGTTTTCCGATCCTTGCCATATGACAAAGATAATAAAAAATAGTTAACGAACTAACTAATTGTTACGCTAGTGCTTTGTCTTGAGGACTACATACACGCGTTGGCACAACGGCTGTTTGGTAATGGTTGGCAAAATCTTCTAAGACCTGGTTAATGACAGGCTCATATCGATCGGACTTGACTATGGCCGATTTAAGATTGTCTGGCACCAATAGCTCAGGAACGCCCCCAAAGGACTCTAAACAGCATCTGAGGGCGTAAATAAAGTCTTCCACGCATTGACTTCTAACAGCCATAACAAAAGCATAATCGGAGTAAGGAAGACAAGCCACGAAAACCTGACATATAACAACCTCACCGGTCTCACGATCTATATAATGCGTTTTTTTTCCGGTAAAATCGATATATATCTTTTCCCCTGGTTTATGGGGTATAACCATTGATGGATTGGCAACTTTCTTTTGTTGAGCTAAATGGAAGCAAAATTGAGTATAGCTATAACCTTCAGGGTATGCCTGGCGATACTCCTCCCATAGAAGATGACGGGTAACACCTTTTTTCTTCAATTCCTCAAAGAAACAAGGAATTTTACCGATGAAATGGTCGTAACGGATATTTTCCTTATAGGATGGATTGCCTGCATGTAAGCGGGCCTCTAAGGCCGGGTCTTCAAGTGCTAACAAAGATGAAATATCCACCTCTAGCATGTCTACTTTACGAAGATAGGACCTTACCGTATTAAGGCTCACTTTTAGAATACGGGCGATTTCCTTCTTCTTTTTGCCATTAGAGTGTAATTGCAAAATTTGTTTTACCTGACTCATACGTTTTGGTTTTCCGGCCATCTCATTTTTCTTTAAAGGTTTTAGAATCAAACCTCTAAATAACCAAAACCTGAGCTGAGATTAAATACGATAGGGGGTCAACATGCTCCGGAATCTTGAAAG
>DHQI01000095.1:55033-58952 GCA_002408065.1 Bacteroidales bacterium UBA5342 | reverse complement strand
TGTATAGTACACATATACTCTGTCATTGTCTACACTAAGCTCTGGTGCCCAGTAGGAATTTTCAATCCAATCTGGTTTTTTGGGAAATATGTTCGTTACCCACTCCCAGTTTTTTAGATCATAAGATTTAAGAATAGGGTAACCTGGAGCCCAATTAGAACTTGTAGCTGAACAATAGTAAGCATCTTTATATTTTATAATTGTTGGGTCTGGGAAATCGCCATGTATACTTGCTTCTTGCGCAATGGTTAAAGAATAAACCAATAGTGATATTATAATTGTGATGGTCTTTTTCATGCCTAGGGTCTTAGAATGTTATTTTATTATTTTAGAATAAACACTTTTGTCGATTGTGTGAGGGTAATTATTGTACCATTTACTCAATTTTTTAGCCATTTTCTGAGCCAGTTCAGCGTGTTCTTTTGCCAGATTTGTGGTTTCACTTTCATCGTCTATGATGTTATAGAGCTGCATATTGCTGCCGTCAATATCCATCAGCAGTTTATAGTCGCCTTCGCGAATGGATAAGTCTGGTGCATTTTCTTTGCTTATGGCTGTTTGTGGTCTGTCGGGAGGACGAATCCAATAAATTGGTGCCTGACGTTTTTTTTGTGGCTTACCGCAAATGGCTTTGTAGCGGCTTTCGCCATCAAGGCATAGCTTATCATTGATCTTTACCCCAGCAACATCCATAAAAGTAGGGAAGAGGTCGATGCCTGCCATCACAGTTGCGTTGTCGATAGAGCCATTTTTCTTAGCCGGAATTTTTGATGGCCACCATACGATAAATGGTTCGCGCACACCGCCTTCGTAAAGCACCGTTTTGTGTCCTCTGAGATGAGCTGCATCGTTCACTTTGGCATCGGGGCCGTTATCTGCAGTAAACACGATGAGGGTGTTTTCTGCCAGTTCAGGATTAGCTTTTATGTATGAAAAAAGACGTCCGTAATGTTTGTCCATTTCTTGCATAACGCCCAGAAAACGGGCTTTCATAGACAGGTCGCCACGCAGTTCCAGTGGTGGTTCAAGTGGCGTGTGTATGTCGTCCGGCCACAGGTTGATGTAGAAGGGTTTACCCGCTTTCTGTGCCCGCTCAATGGCTTGCAAGGTGCTATCTACAAACAGACGTGTGAAGTTTTCCCGCTTCTCCCATCTTATTTCACCACGCCCAAGTTTGGCAGAGTTTTTCTCAAGACCTCGTTTGCCACCTTTATAGCCCATTGTTTCGTAGGTGGCCAAATAACGATCGCCCAGGCCTTCGAATTGCGTCAATGACTCATCAAAACCATATTCGGTAATCAGTGGAGCCTCGCCCACATCGCGGCCACCACCCATATGCCATTTGCCAATATGAGCTGTGTAGTAACCTGCTTTTTGCAGCTCACGTGCTACGGTTGGTGCTTTCACATCTACCCACTGTTTCATACCGCGTTGCTGATTATGCTGGCGGGCGCTAATGAAACTAGTAATCCCCCAGCGCGAAGGATAATTGCCGGTAGTCACGGCGGTACGCGATGGCGAACAAATAGGTGAGTTGACATAAAACTGATTGATACGAATGCCTTCTTCAGCCAGTTGGTTAATATTGGGAGTGCTGACTTCTTCATTGCCATAGCAGCCCAAATCGCCATAGCCCATATCATCGATAAAGATGAAGAGGATATTCGGGTGTTTGTCTTTTGCGTCAAGCGAAATGCTAAGGATAACGCTCAGAAGAGAAAGGATTAAAAGGGATTTTAAATTCATTGTTGCGGATTTTGAACGGTAAAAATATTGCCAAATTAGGGCTTGGAATAGTAATTATGTACATCTTATTGGTGAAATAATGCAAAGAGCACTTTTTAAAACCAGAATTGCTGATTTTCATCCGGTCCCGGATTAGCATAATGTGGGTCTTTGGCGCGCATATAGATATCACCATCTTCCAGCACTTTTACCTCTAGCGGTACGATGGTTGTTCCGCGTTGGTTGATGGTTTGTGCTGTTTCTCCTAAGTCGCGGGTTTCGATGCCATCTGTTGACAGTGGAGGTACATTGGCATTGTAAAAGGCAGTACACCACCACTGACCATCTTTGTCGATAAAAGGTGTGCCGTGCCCTAGGAAACGGCCAATAATACGGCGTTCGCTATAAGGCCCAAAGATGGAATCAGCCACACAATAGTAGAGGTTATAAGAACCTTTTCGTCCTAAATCTGTAGACCAAGCAGTACCGATGTGCACATATTTATCGCCTATTTTACGCAAGGTAGCCCCTTCGTGACCTATCACGCTGGTATATTCTCCCGGACCGTATTCTTTGTCAGTGGCTTTTCGCGGATTTTTGCGCTCACCTGCCGGATCTATACGTACGGGTTCGCCATCAAAAGCGGAGAAATCATCTTTTAGCTTAGCAATATAGGTATTGGCCCATAGGGCATACCACGAACCATCATCATCCTGAAACAAGGAAGGATCGTGTTTGTTGTTGAAACCATCAATCATTGGTGATTCCCATTCGGTGTTGGGAGTCAGTTCTGGAGAGTCGGATAAAACCAAGTTGCTATAATGACGTGGACAGTGTAGTAAAGCCCAAGCCTCACCTGTCCAGTGTATTTCCGGTGCCCAAAGTACACGTTCCATCATATCTTTGTATTTTTCTTTGCCGCTTTTGTATTGTGCACCGTCCTGATGGTCGAAAATGACGCCACGATACTCCCATGTGGCTAGATCTTTACTGCGCCACAGTTGTACTGTTGGACCTACAATGCTTTCTTTTCCTAACCCAGTATTGTAGGGGTCTTCCTGTTCACGTGGGTCATTAGGAGCAGGTCGTGTTCCCGTCAAGTAATAGTAGTCGTCTGGTCCCAATACGATATAGGGATCACGGATCCAATCGTTAAGAAGGAAGAGGGCTTTGTCGTGTGATTGTATGCCTTTCAGGATTTTTTTTTTACTCATTGGTTCTGCTATACTGTTTTCGTTTTTCGGTGTGCAGGATAAGAGAATGAGTGCTGTCAGGATAAAAATGATTTTTTGCATTATGATTGTTGTTTTAATTATTGCTTGCACAAAAGTAGAGGCTCTGTCCTTTTGCGATTAATAGTATAAAATCAAAGTGTGCTATAAATTGTGCATTGAAGCAGTGCTGTGAGAAAATATTGATTTTATTCAATCACCATTAGTTATTAATCGTATAAACCCAACAGGCCACCCCTAAAGGCAGCCTGTTTCAACCAAATATTAAAGATTAATCTAATAAGGAAAATTCTTATTAATCCCCTTATTATTCTTTTATAAACTGTTTACTGGTTTTTCCCCAACTGGTGTTGAAGTTAATAATGTAGCGACCAGCCAGCAATTGTGATACATCGCATTGTGCGCTGCCGTCCCAGTTTTGGTCTTGCAATACTCGTCCGTTTAGGTCGTAGATACAATAGGACTCAATGGTGTTGGCCGAATTGTTTTCGATATTTAGAGTGTGCCTTACCGGGTTAGGGTAGATACTCAATTTTTCGTCGGCATTGTTTTCTTTAATATTAGTGGGGAACATTTCAGGATCTAATTCGTAGTCTATCACCCCAGCGCCATAAGTAGAAAAACGCACCGTTTTCTTTTTATCCAGATAGCGCACTGAGGTATACCTTACATTGGTAGGGACGATACCACCACTAAACTTGTACCACTTATTATCTTCGGCTACAAATACCCAACCGCCGGCACTCTCAGCTGCTATAAAGAAAAAGCGTTCGTCTGGGGTGAAGTCGAAATCATAAATGCGTGTAACTCCAATTAAGCCATTTGATACACTGCTAAATGTAGCACCACCATCTCTTGATATATAAAAGGTTCCTGACGAACCTGTGGCATAAATTCGGTTAGGATCGTTTGGTGATACGCGAATGGTATGCCAGCGTTTGTAATAAGAACCATCTGCTTTG
>DHQI01000095.1:54330-54880 GCA_002408065.1 Bacteroidales bacterium UBA5342 | reverse complement strand
CTAATAAGAACCATCTGCTTTAGCCAGGGTAGCAGGTGATTTTGTAAAGTTAGTTCCTCCGTCAGTCGATTTAAAGAAGTTGCCGTTTTTTGTCATAACATAAATGGTATTGAGGTCGTGCGGACTTTGGCATACGCCTGAAACGATATTGTTGGTGGCCGCTTTAAAATCGAAAGCAAAGGTTTGCTCGCTGATGCTGTTGTTAGCGTTGTTATAAATCAGTTTTTTTAACTTGTTTTTTCCTGCCAGGAAGATGGCATCTTCGCCTGGTTTTAGAGATGCGACCATAGGTGGTGCTGTCCAGTCGCCGTATTTATTGCCGTTGCTGTCTTTACTGCGTCCCACTGTTCTGGTGTCGCCTAATGTAAAGTTGTGGTTGTGTTGTATTTTGCTGTAGTAGAAGCGAAACCAAACACTTTTCCCGCCATTCGCCACACAAGCGCGCATTACATCGGTGCCTTCTACCTTGAGGTAGGCGGGGTTGTGCGAGGTGTCGCGGTAGCCACCTATGCCACGGTCCTGATTGGCTACAAAGGTCGTGTTGAGCTCA
>DHQI01000095.1:36804-54154 GCA_002408065.1 Bacteroidales bacterium UBA5342 | reverse complement strand
CAAAGGTCGTGTTGAGCTCTTCGCTACAGTCCATATCATAGTGCATACCAAAGGGCTGGTTGTAGTTATGCCAGTCGAAACTGTTTTCGTCTTCTGGTGTCTCAGAGGTGTAAAACCCGTGGTCGTTTCCTACTACGGTAAGGTATTTGCCATTCTTTTGCATATAACTCTGAATGTGTTGCATATCCCAGCCAAACACACGATTGGTGCCTCTGAATGTTTTGCCGTAATCGGTAGAAACATGGTAGTCAGTAAATCCTTTTAAGACAATATTGGGTTTGGTAGGGTGGATGTTCTCCAGTTTTTTTGCATCGTTGTTTTTTTCGTGCCAGTTTAACCCTAAATCGTCACTGTATTTCAGGTTGCCGATGAGTGATCCGTAAAAGTGGGTTTTTCCATCTACTTTAGTGCCAAACATAGAATAAACAGCATTGCCGAATGTACCTTCTGTCATAAGACCTCCATCTTGTGTATAGCTGCCTACTGAAGTGCTGATTTTATCAAACTCTTTGGTCGTATGATTGAACTTATGCATTACTATCTTTTGTGTGCTATTGCTCCTTTCACACAGGTATACCTCATTGCTGTTGTATACTTTAACCAATTTTACATTTTTCCCAATATGAGGAGCACAGTCTTCGTGGTATTTATATTCTGATTTGGGCAGAGCAATAGCTGTTGCTTTGTAATTTTGACCATAATCATCGGAATAATACACCCGAGCAGCTTCCACTGTAGAACCATTGATGCTAACGCTGCTTCCCACAAGAACAAGAATCCGTGGTCGGCCATTATTGTCCACAATAGCGCTTTCAAAACCGTAATTGTTTAGAATGTTCAGTCCGTTAGCTTTCGACCAGGTGGCACCTTCATCGTCGCTATACATCATATAACCAACTGTATTGTTTTCATTTTTGCTACGGATGAGGCGAAATGAACCGTCAGGTAAGTTTAAGCCATCGAAGATGCGGTTCAGCGTAATCTTATTATTAAGTAAAAACCATTTTTCTTTCGTTGTACGATCCAGTTTCCACAGGTGCTTGCTGTAGGGCAAAACGTAGAGAACGCCCGTTTCCGGGTCATAGGTACTATTATCTACACGAAAACCTTTTCCGGTGGTTTTGGTTTTACCAGTGGTATGCGGAATCAGGTATTTCCACGTGCCTTTCACTTTACCATTGGCATACACACCATCCTCGGCCATTGCCTGCGATTTACTTGCTGGTGGTGTAGGGTAGAGGGTTTCCATTTGGTAATTGCCTTCTGCCTGTCGCTGCATTTCACTTAGGAAAGCGTCCCGCTCTGTTCCTTTTAAATTGTCAAAATCAGTGTCTTCTTCTATTTCACAAGCCGGTTCTATTGCCGGTCGGTGATTAGATTTGCTGTATTTAAACTTTTCAAAATCTGACATTCCAAGGGTTGGGACGTGTTGACGTAAGATAGCCACTGTTCCAATTAAACATATCAGGCTTATTATAAATAGGGTAGGCTTTTGTTTCATAGGGTTTTAACAATAAGGGGTTGTAAATAGAGGAAAAGCCACGACTAAGGTTTTCTCCCTTTTGTCGTGGCTTATTGTTTCGTTAGCTATTGTTTAGCTATACGTTCAATGCTTATCAAGTCATTATTTGTATCCATCAGTTTAATGAGGTAGACACCTTTGGATAGACCCCCTGTGTTGATTTGCTGACTTTTCACTTGGGTATCCATTATCATTTGTCCTGATATGTTAAAAAGCTGTACTTTCTTGACATCTTCAGAGCTAAAGTAAAGAACATTTGCAGCCGGATTAGGATAAATGGAGATATCTGTTTGTTTAGCCTTTTCCATCTTTGTCACTACTCCTGTAAATGCATCATCTTTGATGGTGTTTATTTCAGTTTCGCTAAGCAGGCGGTTGTATAAGATGAATTCATCAAACATACCATTCCATTGTTCTTTGTTTTGTTTATGGTTACCTATTCTTAGGTTTCCGTTGGCTTTCTCAAATACACCACTAATGGCAGGTAAATCTTTAATAAAAACACCATCAATATAGGCTTTCGTGCTTTGAGCTCCCAAGTTATAGGTGAGTGCTATGTGATGCCATTGTTTGGTGTTAAGTAAACCGTGACCGGTGCGTGAGTCGCCACCACCAATCCAGGTGAGCAAGGAGCTGTCGTTAGGAACTTGAGCCCAAACGCGACCAATGCCATTGCCGTCTTCTTGAGAAGCTATTTGATAGGCTAAGGAGATGTTATCAGCATCTAAGTAAGCCCAAACAAGTAGAGAATAACATTCAGATGAAGGGTCGATGCTAGCCAAGGCATTATCGATAGTCAGGTATTGTTCGCTTGCTCTTTCTAGCACTACAGCTTCGCCATATTTACCACCTGACCCAGTAGTATAAGTAGGGCTGTTTACAGCAGATGCATCAATGTTGTTGCCAGAAGAATCAGAAGCATCACCATCGAATGGGTAGTAAACCAGAAGCTCTTCTTTTATATTCGAAACCTCTTCGAAAGTAATCGTTGCTTCATCATAGACGCTACCATCAATCGGAGAGTCTGCTGTGGCTCTAATGGTGACAGTACCTGCCGAAGTGGCTACTAAAGTGCCGTTAGCATTAATAGCTGCGTCACCGTTAGTGGTAGCATCATTGGTCACAGACCAGCTTACTGAAGCATTAGATATAGTGGTTGGCTCGTAAGTGTGTGTGATGTTAACAACTTTACCTGCGGTCTTTGTTGCTCCTTTGAATTCAGGATCTATGGTAACTGATGTCAAAGCATACTTATTTTTGTAAGACGCCATTACCTGTTCAGCAGTCATGGCTGCATCATATATTTGTATGTTGTCAAGTACAGCTTCGTTTGAACGCCCTTGAGCATCGCCGTAATCAGGATGTGCCAAGTTGGTAATACTGCTCATCGCTTCTGCATTACTGCCATCACGGGCATAGCGGGCACCTATCATGATGTCTGAGTTTTCTAAGTCCCAGTTTGCAAAACTTTGGCTGATATTCACTGTAAAAGCAATGTTGCCATCTACATACCAAAAAATAGTGTCTTCGTCGAAAACCAAGGTGTATTCTTGCCACACTTCTTTTTGAAAAAATGGGACATCGGTTTTGTCGCCAGCCACACCAGCTATCTGACTGCCGACTTGTGAAACATTATATCCGGCTCTACTCCAGTTGTTATTACCTATTTCACGAAAACCGTGTGTCCAGGCATAGTTGTTGGTAACATCTCGAATGGCCCAAGGGTGGGAGTGCCATCGTGTACCTGAATAGTCAATTTTTCCGTTCATATGCCAATAGTCAAATTTGACAGTGAATTTACCGCCACTACTTTTGACAGTATCAAGCGGGACGCGGATGTATCCTGTTAAGTCTACATATAATCCTTTGCCGATAGTAGCTGTGTCTACGATAGCCACTCTATCTCCCAGATTTTCATTATCAGTCTGGAAATTAGTATTGCCTGTGATGTCATCTTTAATAATGCCATCATCAAAAGAGAGGTCTGTTACCAAATTCTGACCGTTGATAATTATCATTGAAAAAAGTGTTGCGACTAAAAAGATAAGTTTTTTCATAATACGATGTTTTTAGAGGTTATTAGGTAACAAATGTATTATGTGATTCTAATTTTGCTTAATACGCAGCGTTCAAATGCTATTAGAAATAATTCAAGGGGTTTAATTGATAGAAAAATAGAGGGATTAAATTTTTTTGTGTTGTAAAAAAACAATTTAAACCATCAACTTCTTACTGAAGACAAGTTGATGGTTTTATTAAACAGTTTCTGAGGTCTTTTCTATTTTTTGATAAAGCGAGCCATTTCTCCTTTCGCATTTTTCAAGATATATATACCTTTTGGGTAGGTGCAAATGCTAATTTTCTTTTCAGAACCGGAGTTGGTCACCTTGCCGTTAATATTGTAGATGGTGTATGGCGTGTTATTATTTTGCAAATAAATAAAATCCGAAGCCACCGAAGGGTAAACTTTCAGACCTTGTGTGGCTACCTGGTCTTCAATGGCGCTGGAGCCGTCATCGAATTTAAAGCTAAAGGCATTGATAGAATTAGCCACAATATTGGCATTAAACAGTTGGTCGTTAGCTTTGGGAAAACTGCCTTCGACTCCTAAGGCATCCCCGTCTTTGACCCAACGTCTGCCTAATATGCTACTCTGGATACAGCCTTTGTCAATTTTGAAACCGTAATTGACATACTCCTTGTCAGTATTGTTAAGTACATAAACGATCATTTCGTCATTACTTCGAAAAGCATAGGTTTCCAAATCGTTGTAGTCCTTTACGCCTTTGCGGAACGGGCCGTCGATATCATCCATTCGTATAGCTTGTTTGTCTTTTATAGGCGCCGAAAAAGCCCGCATCAGGTTAGAGCGCATCTCGGTGGTCGAATAATAAGTATAATTCCACCACATAAAACCACTCATACGCTGTTCTACCTGATCCCACAGGGTCATAATGGCCGGGATGGCTTCGTCAAAATCATTTACATCTGATTTTCTATCCCAGTGTGGTTCCGTACTCCAGAATGGCATGTGGCCTAAAAAAGATTGATCTTTTTGAAGTTTAGAGAGAGGTCGCCACTGTGGGTAGTAGTGTGTGCCGTAGATGTCCATACGGTCTGTTTTGCCCAGCTTGCTGAGGTTGCTAATGAAGGAACCTTTGCCAGAAATCACGGCTTTGTTGGGGCCATAATCCTCATAGCCTACAATCAGTGGCATTTTCCAACCTTGCTCTGCCGAGAGAATACGTAATTTATCGATAATGTCGGCGTGTTTAGCAGCAGTAATATTTCCTTCGTTGTAGACTTCTTCGTTCTGAATACCGAGGTAATCGACCTCACAGTCTTTGTATTTCATATAGCGCAGGTAGTCGCCCAGCATCGTTGCATATTCATTGACCATTACGCCATTGGCATCCTTAGTCCAAGCTGGAAAACTTGAAAAACCATCGGTCTCAGAGGTCAGTTTTTTACTGGCAAAGATGTAGAAATCTTTGCCTCCACGGGCTTCACGGGCATTCTTTATCGAGTTAATCATTGGGGTATAATACTCTGCCACTACAACTCCAGCCTGAGGATGTGCTCGCATGTTGTTTTTATCATTCCCCAAGATAGATACCCGGATGCCATTCATATCATCGTCCACATACAGATCTCGGGCTTTATCTTTATTGTTTATTCCGTTCAGGTTTTGTTTGATGTCGTAGAAAAAGTATTCGATCTTTTCACCGATGTATTGTTCGGTATAGATGATGGCATCACCACCAGTTTGTGCGTTTGTTAGCGAGAAATTTAAAACCAGTAATAGGGTGTATAAGATGTAACTCCTTTTCATAGAAATATGTTTTTGTACAATGCAAAAATAACTTTTGTTGTATTTATAGTGTATTAGTATTCAATCATTGAGTATAAGATAATATTCGAAGAAAAAAATGCCCGTTCTGTCTAAGGACGGGCATTGGGGATGTATACTTAAATGTCTTACTTCTTAATGATTTTTGAAGTATTTATAATGCTGTTTTGTTGGTCGTATGCTTTTACAAAGTACATTCCTGACTGTAGCTCTGAAATGTTGATTTGAGCATTGTAAATTTTTGTATCTAGCACTTCACTGCCACTTAAGCTATAGATTCTTACTGATGAGATTTCTTTATTGCCAAAATATAGTATATCACTGACAGGATTAGGGTAGAGCTCCAGTTCTGTGTTGGTCACTTGGCTTATACCAGATGTTATGCCTTGAGCTGCATTGTATACCAAGTTAACTTGTTCGGCAGTTAAGGCAAAATCAAATAATGCAACATCGTCTAGTAGGGTTTGGAACTCTTTACAGTCGGCATTGGCATTAGAATTTCTTCCACCTGTTACTTCTCCGGTTTCCGCGTTAATTGTTGCTTTTATCCCGATGTAGAATGAGGGATTTTCGAGCAAATGAAAGGTAGAGCTGCTATCGTTAGTAGCTATCAAAGAGTCGTTAATATATAAACTCACGAAGCCCATGTCGTATGTGATTGCATAGTGAGCCCATACATCTTTTGCTGAGAATTGATCTGTTGATAAGCCCCATCCATCAAGGAGGTTACCTCCCGGGTTTTTGACTTGCAAATGGCGGTGAGCATAGCCGGGCGTTTTTACATCGTCCACAATGCGGGCTGTGTCGTAACCAGTGACTGAAACAAAACCTATCCACCATACATTGTTGTCGCCCGTACGTTTGTAGTCGAATGTTACAGAGAAACTGTCTTTGTTAAGAATGGTGTGATCAAATTTAATGTGCCCATCGTAGTCCATCCATAATACATTTTCGTCATCTTCAGCTACTAATTTATTAGGCTCTTGAGCTACTGTTGTACTTGTTGTTTTGATATAGGCACTGTCTGTTCCATCTACAGCTGTTACACCAGTGAGCTCTGATGGGATGATTTCAGTGCCTTCGAATTGTAGATAAACCTGTGCATCATTCATTGAGAATTGAGCCAATGCAGCTACTGAAAATAAAACTGCTGAAAGAGTAATCATTAATTTTTTCATACGATTAATTTTTTTTGAAATCATAAAGATCTCCGGTTAATAAAAAACATCTTTAGCAAAGGTAAATGGAAAGCTAATGCGTAGTTAATAATGAGCATTCAAAGAGTATGACTTTGCATTCATTCCATCTTTGGGCTATAAAATATAAGGGCATGAAATTGCCTGTAGCATTTTCTCAACATCTCCTCTTCTTGCCCTCTTATGCCCTCTTGTTTTTCCAATATCTTAACTCCGTTTACTCCATCATTGTGCGTTCACCCTCCTGATATGCCGATGGGGTTACACCATACATTTTTTTAAAGCAAAGTCCGAAATAAGATAGTTCATTAAAACCACAACTGAAGGCCACTTCCGAAATACTGAAGCTTGGATTTTCGAGCATCAGAGCAGCATGTTTTAGTCTGATATCGCGGATGTAATCGCTAGGCGATAGGCCAGCCAAACTTTTCATCTTGCGATAAAGCATAGAGCTGCTGACGCTCATTTCTTGGGAAATGTTTTTGACTGAGAAGTCCACATTGTCGAGGTTTTTTTCTACTAATTCTTTAACTTCAATAAAGAATTTTTCATCGTAAGGCGTGATGTCGATTTTCTTTATTTCAGGAGACTTTTTGTTGGTTATGGCTTGGCGTAATTTTTCGCGCTGTTTCAGCATCGAGTTTATACGCACATTGAGCATTTCGAAATTAACGGGTTTTTCCAGGTAAGAATCAGCACCGGACTCATAACCCTCTTTGCGGTTGTGGTCGCCTACTTTTGCGGTTAATAAAATCACGGAAATATGGCTGGTTTCGTTGTTGCTTTTAATGTGTCGGCATAGCTCGTTACCATCCATCTTAGGCATCATAATGTCCGAAAGAATAAGGTCTATGTTTTTAGTCTGAGCTATTTCCAGCCCGTCCACTCCATTGATAGCCTCATAGATTTTGTAGTAGGGGCTAAGGGTATCTTTAAGCACAGCGCGGAAGTCGTCGTTGTCCTCTACCAGCAGAATGTTAAAATCCTGATTGGTTTGGCCAGGCTCTACTGTCTTTTTAGTTAGTTTTGGCCGTTTGTTTTCTTCTATGTAGATGTCTTCGCTTTCTTCTTTTGCTTTTGCTGATGGAGATAGAGGCAATTCAACGGTAAAGGTGGTACCCACATCCACTTTACTTTTCACCTGAATGCTGCCGTTCATCATGTCAATAAGGCTTTTGGTAAGGTTGAGGCCAATGCCAACACCTTCGCTGGTGGCGGTTTTATCGTCGCGCACACGGTAGTAGCGGGAGAAAAGTTTGTCGATTTCCCGCTCCGGAATGCCACAGCCACTATCCTGTACTGTTATGATAATCTGCTTTTGCTCTTTCTCTAGGTTAAACTTCACATTTCCACCATCCGGGGTATATTTAAAGGCATTAGAGAGTAGGTTGCGTATAATAAGTTCCAGTTTTTCAGCATCGGTAGGGCCTTCAATATTTTGACTGATGGCAATGTCAAAACTAATATTTTTCTTTCCAGCCAGTATGTCGAAATCAGTGACACAGTCAGTTACAAAAGCGCTAATATCTTTCTCCTTATAATGCACGGTCATATTGCCCGTTTCCACCTTGCGGAAAGTTAGTAATTGCTTGATGAGGCGATTCAGGTTGTTGACATTGCGCTGCATCGTATCCAAAGTTTCGGTGCTGAATTTTTTCTTGCGTTGTATGTTGTCCATAGATGTGGAAAGAATGGCCAAGGGGGTTAGCAACTCGTGCGACATATTAGTGAAAAAACTCAGCTTGTACATATTGAGCTTTTCGGCCTTGCTGCGTTTGACCTGTTCCAGTTCAGCTTCTTGTTTAAAGCGTTCGTTGAGCAGGCGCTGACGGAAAAAGAGCCAGATAAGGCCTGATGTTAAAGCCAAATATATGACGATAGCCCAAGGTGTTTTGTAGGGGGCTTGCTTTACTTTGATGTTAAATTTGATTTGATTTTCGTTCCAAATACCTTTGCTGTTTGTGGCTTTAAGATGAAAGGTGTAATCGCCAGCAGGCAGGTTGTTGTAGTTGGCTGTACGCATATCAGCATCTACATAGTTCCATATGTTATCAATGCCTTCGATCTTATAGGCATAGCTGTTGGCTTGTGGAAACACATAAGCCAAGGATGAAAACTTGACTGAAAAGGTGTTGGTTTTATGATTCAGTTTCAAACCTTCGTTCGGGGTGAAATTATTCACTTTTTCACCTTCCACTTTTACTTCTGTAATGACCACCGGAGGCACTTCTTCTTTCGATTCCACGGCCAAAGGATCAAAACGGTTGAACCCATTATGACCTCCAATGTAAAAGTGTCCTTTATAAGCGAAAAAAGATGAACGAACAAAAATGTTGCTTTGAAGACCATCGCGATGCGAAAAGTTCTCGGCATGATAGGTATCCTTTTCTTTGATCAGCTTAGTGAGCCCACTATTGGTGGTTAGCCATATGTGGCCGTCTAAATCGCGTTTGATAGCGTAGATCACATCGCCTATGTCTTCGCCTTCCTGATCGGGATTGTAAATGGTTTTAGTGGCAAAATCGTATCGAAGTATGCCATTGCCTTGTGTGCCAATCCATAGGTGCTTGTTCTGATCATTGTATAGGCACAGTACTTTAGCGTCCAGGGATAGAAATGGGGTGGGGCTGCGATAATCCTTTTCTTGGTATTCTAATAGGAATAGGCCTTTTTCTTTAGTGGCAAAGATGTATTTGTTTGAATTGTAGGTAACAATGTCCTGGACATTAAAGTTTTTATTGTCTTCTATATCAATAAAACGTGTTCGCCATTGCTTTTTTTTGTTTTTAATACTGGCAATGTGTAATCCACTATTGGTACCAATCAGGACATTACCATTTTCCATTTTATGGAGCACTTCCACTTCGCGTCCTTTAAAATTTTTATGGATTGAATTTCTTTTTATTTCTTGCGTTTCCCCCGTTTTTTGGTTGAAGGCTAAGGCGCCCTGATAGCGCAATCCCATTAGTAGCCAGTCTTCATTGTAGTTCAAAAAACATTTAATGGAATTGATTTCATGTTTGTAGCTAAGGTGTTTGTAGTGTGGGTGAATCCAGTAGGGGGTTATGGTATCATCCTTATCTAATACCATAAAACCAAGGCTTTTTAAACCGATAAGAATACGTCCTTTACTATCTGTCCCAAATCCATAAATGCTCTGACTGCGTTGCCCTTTTTTTTCAGGCATCAAAAAATGGTCAAATTGATTTTGTCCTAAGTGTAATTTATTGATGCCTCCTCCTAAGGTGCTTATCCATAAGAGGTTGTCGTTTCCAGAATAGATTTGTGCGATATTGGCATTTGAGAGTTCTCCCCGTTTTTTATTGTCGGTGTAATTTATTAACGCATAGCCTTGCTGCTGTTTGGTCACAATGGATATACCATAAGGGGTGGAAACCCAAATGTTGTTGTAGGTGTCTTTCTCTACATCTAAGATGACCGTACCTGGTATAGACGAATTATATGGGGTGAAGTGTTCTAAGATGGTGGGATTATCAGGGTTGGAAATATCTAATAAATACAGACCATTGTGCCAGGAACCTAAGCATAATTTATGATCAGGTGTCACTTCGAGACTATAGGTACACTGGTTACGTTTTACTTCCCATATGTTAGCATATTCTGTAAATTGATGATTTTTAGATAATCGTAAAAGGCCAGCTCCCCAGGCTCCCAGCCAAAGATTACCTTGTGAGTCTTCTACTACTTCTTTGAATTGTCGGTATATTTCATTTTCATTTCTTTTGTAAACGAGGCGTTGGGATGTATTGTTTTTACGATCGATAATGTATAGTCCGTAAGTGCTTGAAATATAAATAAGACTATCGCTGCTTACTGTTGTGGAAAAGATATCGAGATTAGCTGTTTTTTCTTCAATGTTTGTTAGGTAGGGTTCTAATTTAGGAGTGAAAGCAAAGAAACCCTGTTTGGTGCTCACCAATACGTTGCCTTGGTGGTCAGTTGTTATGCTTCGAATTTCTAAACCGTAGAGTTTTTTTAAGTGAGGGTGGTTTTTGAAGGTGCGAAATTCATAACCATCATAGCGGGTGATGCCTTCGTCAGTACCAAACCACATAAAGCCTTGCTTGTCTTGATGTGAACAGTTGACCACATCAGAAAGCAAACCATTAGTATTGTTGATAACTTCAAACTTAAAATTGTTATAGTTTTGAGCTATAGCAGATATGGAGAGTAGTAATGATATGGTATATAAAAATGCTTTTTTCATAGGATAACGAGTTTAAAGCAAGAGGTATAAGGATGAATATCTAAATAGAATACAAAATTGTTTTTGGCGCCTTTTCTATGACGTTTAACAAATATGAGGAAATTTTCTCAATTCCGTGCCTCATGAATGATGCCTGATAGTGTTTGAATGGATATTAACAATACGTTTTTTCGAAAAGCAATTCCTTTGTGACACTGAAAAATGAACCTTCTATGATGCGAATAAAAATTCTAACTTTCTTTTTTGTTTTGGGGCTGGCATTACAGGCCGGTGATAAACCCAATTTTCTGGTGTTAATGTTTGAAGATACTTCAGACGACTACCTTTCTGCTTTTGGAAACACAGCTATAGAAACGCCAAATTTTGACCAACTGGCAAAAGACGGTATTATGTTTACTAATGCCTATTCCAACGGACCGCAATGTTCGCCGGCGCGTTCTACCTTTATACGTGGTATGTATGCCACTACTGTAGGGGCTGAGTGGCACCGAATGGATGTGGCTACCCCTGACGATTTCTTTTTTCCCCGTTTGCTACAGCGTGCAGGTTACAAAACTTATCTGAAAGGGAAGCACGATTTCAATACCCCGAAAGACCATTGGGATAAAGAATTGAAGATTTTTAATGGTACGGACTATACCAAGTGCCCTGCAGATGTCCCTTTTTACGGACAGTACAACTTTTTTGATACACATATGAGCCGCATAACCGATACGCGGCTGAAAGGTCAGCGCGATGACCGTACTGTTTTTGCTTCTGACATAGATACCTTGGATACTTACCTGCCACATACGGAGTGGGTGATGGACGATCACGCCTATCATTTGCATAAAATCACCTTGTTTGATGCCTGGCTAAAGGGACAGCTGGACAAACTGAAAGCCACCGGCAGGGCTGATAATACGATCATTTTTGTGACTTCTGACCACGGAGGTTGTTTGCCGGGCTCTAAAGGCTACATTCGTGAAGCAGGTGTAGAGGTGCCAATGATTGCTTACTTCCCACCCAAATGGGCGCATATGTTGCCTGAAAATAAGGATGGTGTTTGCTCCGAGATTGTTGATTTTAGCGATTTAGCTCCCACATTCTTTAGTTTGGCAGGGCTTGAGAAGCCTGAACATATGCAGGGCCGTGCTATTTGTGGTCCTGGCCGCGAGGATCCTAAGGAGTTTGCTTATTCTTATAAAGCCAATCAAGCCCCTAACTTTATCCCCGCCCGAGCTATTACAGATCTGAAATATAAAATTATATGGAACTATAATACGGTGTTTCCAAGTGGAGCCCGTCAGGATTTTCAATGGAAGATGCCGGGTTACCGTGACTGGGAAGCTCACTGGCGCAAAGGTGAATATGTGGGGATCTACAGTTATTTTTTCGAGCCAATGCAAGCCATTGAATTTTACGATTTAGAAAAAGATCCGGGCGAAACGCAGAACCTGGCCAATGACCCGGCTTATGCTGCATTGGTGGAAGAATACAAGGGGCACCTGAAGCAAATGGTACGCGAAAGCGGCGACTTGGGATTCTTTCCGCAGTCTATCCGTGCACAGGAGTTTAAAACAAAAGCGGTTTATGATTTTGTAGAAGAGACCAGCTACGATATGGTGCCGGTATACGAAGCGGCCGAACTAGCCAGTATGGCTGAAGCGGCTGATGTGGACCAATTACTGGAACTGATGCAAAGTCCCGAAGCAGTGATTCGCTATTGGGCCTCGGTAGGGATGTTGCGTTTGCGTTTTCACAATAAGATAAAAGAAGTGCCGGCTTTGGTAAAGCAGATGGCCAATAACGAAAGTGAGAATATTGAAGTCCGTTGCATCAATCACTGTACGCTATTGAGCGATGAGCAATATTGTGAGGTAGTGCCATTTTTCCGCAGTCAAATGACCAATGCTTATTGCAAAGGTATAATTCATAATATGGGGGATAAGCTCCGGCCTGTTGCCGCAGAGTTGTATAAAGGTTTTGAAACATCTAATTTTTATACCAGGTCATTATTGATAAATGCCGGAGTGTTGCCCTACGAAGAACTTATTGATCATCCTGACCTGACAATAGACAGTGTGCTGATAGAGCAGTCGGATACGCTCGATTGTCAGCCCGAAGCTTGTAATGAATTAATACACGATGATTTTTCCACAGGGAATGACCTGAGCCAATGGAAAGAAATACCAACAACAGATATGATGAGCCTCCAGAGTGGGGCTCTTTGTGTATTATTTGATAAGGAAAAAGCCAATGTTACTGCGCGTCGCTCTTTTGATGCTGTTATGCAGAAAGCTAGTTTTTCGATAAAGTATAAAAGTGATAACGGCACCAGCCGTACGTATTTTTCCTTGTTGAATGACAATGAGGAGCCGGTGGCTGCTTTTCTTTTGGGAACGCTGGAGCAGGTGAATGGTGCCTTTGTAATATCAGCATTGAATGATGTTAACGCTAAGGTAGAGAAATCAAATATCAAGGCAAAGACAAAATATATTGGTGATTTTTTCACAAAAGATATTTACTATAACATTGTATTTGATGTTGATTTTGTGGCCCAAACTTTTGCGGTGACAGTAGACGGAAAACGTTCTGATGATTTTCCATTGATTCAGCCTTCTACTTCAATAAAGGCATTTGATGCTTACGTAGAGAAGATGTACAGCAGCGGAGAGGCTGCTTACTTTGATGATTTTGTCGTAGAGATAAATACTCAGGAGAAAAATGAGCTGATAGCACTTATAGATCAGTGTAAGCCCTTGCTATACGGCGAATATGCGGGGCTTTCCACTTCAGAGGCAAGGGTAGAGGCTTGGCAAAACCTCAATCGTGTTTTTCTTCAGGCCTTAGAGCTTGTTAAGCTTTGCAATGCTTCCGAAACCACGTTAAAGGCTTTAACAGACAGTTTGCAGGATGCTCTTGATGCTTACCAAAAAGTTTCAGCAATCGGACTTTCTGAAAGCCATCCAGCTGAGCTGTCTGACTTTATTCTTCCGGATATATTTTATGCCGGCAATGCCTATTACCTTCCACGCTTTCAGCAAAAGCCACAAAGTCTTCTGTTTGAAATTTTCACCCTAAAAGGACAAAAGCTTTTTTCCTCGACGCAATATGACCAGGGGTGGCAAGGGGAGCTAAGTGCACCAGTCTATGTGTGGCGCCTGAATTATCAACTTCCAGGACAGACACCGCAGAGTGTGGGAAAAGTGATGGTTTTTGTTGATTAGAAAGCACACATTCTCTCCCTCTCTCAGTCTCCCCATCTCTCAGTCCGCACGTCTCAAAGTTTCACCGTCTCAAAGTTTCACCGTCTCAATTCCCCCGTTTACTTTCCACAAACTTCTTAGGCGATACGCCAAATTGTTTTTTGAAACAAACGCCAAAGTAGCTAGGATCACTAAAGCCACATTCGTAGGTGACGGCACTAGGTATTTGGCCTTTTTGAAGTAGCTCTGCTGCTTTGTTGAGACGGCGCGTTTTTAGGTATTGGTTTGGCGACATGCCTGCGTAGGATTTTAGCTTGCGGTAAAATACACTCGAACTAATACCTAAGTGGTCGGATAACATACCTATCGAGAGTTCTGTGTCGGTGATATTATCGTCGATATAGTTATTTAGTTTTTCAAAAAGCTCCTGATCCAGGTTGTTAATATTGAGTTCTGCAGCTTGTAGTTCTTGGCCGTTGGCAAAAATCTCCCGCAGTTTTTTACGCTGATTTAATAAATTGATGATACGCACCAGAAGTAACTGAAGATTTACCGGCTTAGTAATGTAAGAATCCGCTTGTGCTTCATAACCTTCTATAAAGTTTTCTTCGGTACGTTTGGCTGTCGTCAGAATAACAGGAATATGCGAAGTGGTAATGTTGGCCTTCACCCGGCGGCAGAAGGTCAATCCGTCCATCTCGGGCATCATAATATCACTGATCACCAACTCAATGTCTACCTGACTAAGGGTTTCCAGCCCTTGTACACCGTTTTCACTTTCATAAATCTCGAAATATTTAGAGAGGAAATTACGTAGTATGGAACGCATATCGTGGTTGTCTTCCACTATTAGTAACTTAGGCAGTTGACTGTTGCTCTCGCGGGTGTCTCTCAGGGGTACTTTTATGGTGTCCATTTCCTCGGCAAAAGCGTATTCCGGCTCCCGATCTAATGGCTTGTGGGTTTTTTCTTCATCTTTGTAGACCCATTCCGATACGGGTAATACGACGGTGAAAACAGCGCCTCCATCAGGGCCATTTTCTGCTTTGATGCTGCCTTTGTGAATCGATATTAAGGATTTAATAAAGGCTAGACCAATACCAGCACCGGACTCATGTTTGGTGTCGTCAATACGGTAAAAGCGATCGAAAATATTATCCAACAGCTCTTCAGGAATTCCGCTGCCACTATCACTTATTCTGATGCTTAGTTCTTCGTTACCATGGCTAAAACGAGTGCTGTAGTTCAAGGTTATCTTTCCATTTTCCGGCGTGTGTTTAAAAGCGTTGGAAAGTATATTGTGAAGAATTTTTTCAATTTTATCCACATCGACATAGATGTTGTTTTTCACAGAACCCTCTACAACGAATTCAATTTCTTTTTTTGCACATAGTGGTTCGAAATTGTCCTTTACTGTTGAGATAATGTAGTTGATTTCAGAAGGTTCTACCATCAACTTGCGCCCTGATCCTTCAGCTTTTCTGAAGTCTAGGATTTGGTTTATAAGTCGCGATAGTCGGTTGACATTGCGTTGTACAATAGCCAGTTGTTTGCCTTCGTTAGGTTTTTGGTCAATAAACTGTTCCACTCCATTTGAAATAATTGAGAGTGGGGTTAAGAGTTCGTGGGAGATATTAGTAAAAAATTTAAGCTTGAATTGATTCATTTTCTCAATCCTTAGGCGCTCGCTATGTTCATCTTTTACCGCCTGCTTAAGCTTGATGTTACGTGAGGTGTAATAGAGATAAAGGTAAGTAGAAGAGCCAAATATAAGCAGATAGATGAAGTAGGCCAGATAGGTGTTAAAGGGCGATTTTTTGACCCTAACATCAATAGAGATAGGTTTGTTATTCCATATTCCGCTATTGTTTGAACCTTTTACTTTAAAAGTGTATTTGCCTGGGGGCAGTTTCCCATAGTTGGCTTGGTAGCCACCCTTTTGTGTTTTTATCCATTGGGTATCGTAACCCTCCATTTTATAAAGAAATTGGTTGTTTTCACTTTGTGTATATGATAAAGCGTTAAAAGTAATAAGGATAGAGTTGTTTTTGTGATTGAGTTCCAGTTGTTCTCCACGACGGTAGTCCAGTTGTCGTTCGCTGTGGTCTACTTCAAAATGCGTAAAGGCCAAAGGTGGAACAAATTTGTTGTGTTTTATAGTGTTAGGGTTGAAATAATTAAACCCATAATAACCACCGAAAACAAGGTGTCCTTTGTCATCTTTTAAAGAGGCGTTTCGAATAAAGATATCGCCTTGAAGCCCGTCTTTTACGCTGTAGTTTACGACATCCGGGTCTTCTGACGTATCTGTATTAAAACTGGAAAGTCCTTTGTTGGTACTGATCCATAAACGATGACTATTGTCTTCTTGCATACAAAAGATGCGATCACCCCTAATGGAGGTGTTATGACTGAAAGGGATAAGTTTTTTTTCGTCTTTCAGAAACTGCCATACGCCTTGGCCATCGGTACCCACCCATATTAGGCCTTTATCATCTTCTTTTAGCTGGCTGATGTCCGGCATAGAGGCTTCTGGCATATCCAAAGCGCGAAGAAAATGAAGACGGTTAGGTTGGTTAGGATCCTCAATGATTTTATCGATACCACCGTTGGCGTAGGCTACCCACACTTGTCCGTTTTGATCTCTTATGATAGAAGAAATATTGTTATGTCTCGGACTAAGGTTATTAGTTGTCGAGTGTTGGTATTTAGTTCTTTTGTAGGGCAGAAAGCTTTTTATTGTTTCATCTTTAATCAATAAAATAAGACCGGTAGGTGTGCCTAACCAAATTTTATCATCTTCTTTCAAGTAGCAACTCGTTGCATTGAAGAATAAAGGTAGACTGACTCTGTTGGCCTGGTGCGTTTGTTTGTCATAAGCTATAATACCTTTATACCGCGTAGCAAAAAGCAGGTAACGTTCGTCCAACTCAATAAAGGCTGTTATAGCGTTAAGGTTAGGGAATCTTTCATACAAGCCTCTGAATTCTGATAATTTTTCGTAAGGAGTAATAGATTGGTCTTTAAGACTGTATTTCCCAAAACCTAGAGCGTTGATGCCCACATAAAATTCATTGTTGTAATACCAAAAACTGCGGAAAATATCAGAACTAAACTCACCCGGACTTGTCGTAGAAGTGTAGGTCGAAAAGTTAGAGCGGTTAAAGTCCACTTTGCTTATACCCTTGCCTTGTGAACCAATCCAAATGGTTTTGGCATTGTCTACAAAGAGGTTTACAGCATCTTTTGCGATGAACGACCGGTTGTTGTTACCGGTAGGAAGCCATTCGATATCTATTTCGTCAGCATATGGGTTGCTGATAAGACCCAATCCGACATCTGTCCCTAGCCATATGGTGCCGTTTT
>DHQI01000095.1:9596-36606 GCA_002408065.1 Bacteroidales bacterium UBA5342 | reverse complement strand
TATGGTGCCGTTTTTATCCTGGTCGATGTCATAGACGATGTTAAACATATTTTCTTTCGAAAAATTACTGTTAATCACATCTTGTTGTTGTAATATTTCTATACTATCTTCTTTCAGAAGTGTTTTGTATATGCCGCCTTCCCAACATCCTACCCATAGATGCCCTTGTTTATCTTCAAAAATTGACCGGATAGGTTGTCCGTTAAAATCACCATTTATTACTGCTAAGGCTTCGAGTGATTGCGTTTCTTTGTTATACTTCAGAATCTCACTTTCCCAGGATCCCATAAGGATGTTTCCGTCAGAAGTTTCCAAGGTAGAGGTAGCCAGTCGTCGTTTATTTGTCTTAAGAATTGAGTGAGTTTTGTCCCGTGTGTTATAGACCATTATTTTTTGTGGCGTAACGATCCATATGCATCCTTTGGAGTCGGTATAGAGGTTAGAAATATGTTGGTCGGGTAAGTCAAAATAGCCATTAATGGCATTAAATCGGGTGATTTTTTTACTGACAGGATCCAAGATGTTAATACCATCGCTTACTGTGCCTACCCATATTGTTCCGTCAGGAGCAGCGCAAATATTTTTTAATTGTGAAGAAGAGAGCGATGTGGGATCATTTTTTCGGTGTCGGTATACGATGAATTCGGTGCCGGTGTAGCAATTCAACCCATCAGAGCTGGCTATCCATATAAAGCCATTATCGTCTTGAATAATTTCAGAAATAAGATCTGATGATAAGCCATGACTATTGTCTATTCTTTCGATGAGAATATGGTTAGCAGCACTAATTTTGAATGAGCTTAAGAGTACTACGGTGAATAATATCAGGGATGTCATGATGGTTTTGCGTGTTCTCATAGAATAGTTTTTACTAAGGATATATCCCAGTGGTTTAAAATTAATATTTTTCGAATGAAATGTAATAGGCCGGAAAATACGCCGGGTTTACATTTGCATTGATAAAAAAACTGAGGGATTTTAAGATGGGGCGTCTTAAGTAATTTTCCTCTCTGGTGATTAAACCGGCTGCAAAGTAAAGAAAATTTAAATAAATGAAAAGGATGAGAAAGACATTTGCAATAGCTATTGTTCTTATTATTTCTACACTGATGAGTGCTCAAAAAGTAACAGTCGATTACAATGCGCGTCAGCAAAGGATTAATATGATAGGGACAGATATGGAGCGTAGTGCTGCCTTTATTCAGAAAGCGGCCGATCCGCTGGAAGTCTGTCAATGGTGTTTTGGCGATATTCCCTACAAAGCTGTGAGGGTACCTTACGATAAAAAACAAGAAATGACTGAAGGGGCACCTAATTTGGCTTATTACGATGACATTATTGCATCGATGAAGATGGCACGGCAGGTTAATCCTGATATTGATTTTTATGCTACCATGAAGAGTGACTATAATGGTTATGGCGATGAAAACAATCTGCCGGACTGGATTTGTGATTATAAGCCAACCACCTATTTTTATGTGGATAAATACGTTGACTTCTTAGCTGACTATTTGCAATTGATGAATGATAATGGTGTTGCTATTACTTATATGACAGTTGCTAAAGAGTGGGTGGGGGTAGTAACACCCGCACGTACGGTTGAGATTATCGAAGGGCTTAAAACGGAATTAACGACACGCAATGTTCCTGTGCCCAAATTTACAGATCCTAGTGGATGGTCTACCTGGAATACCAAGAATTTTGTAAACAGCATTGTGGCTTTAGGAAAACAAGATTTGTTTTATGCTTTTTCGACCCATCACTACAACAATACTCAAAGTGGCTACCCTGCATTTATAACAGCTTGTAAATCTGCTGAAACCTATGCATGGAATGATGAATCAGGTTATGGTAATGGTGGTCGTACTAACGGTGTAGAGCCCGAAACAATTGATGCTATTTTGGGGACCTATGCTACACGAGCTTATTATTATGACGAGGGGCTCGAAGGAGAGTTATTCTTTGAAATATGCTCCCGTGGTGTTTCCTCCGAAACCCGTTCTGTTTATTTTACCAGTGGGAGTGAAGCTAAGCGTATGCGTGCCTATTATGTTGGGAAGCATTTTGCCGAGAATGTGTACCAGCGTTATTATGTGTCGGGTGTGAAGTCAAACTTAAACAGTGATGTGTCAACTATGGCTTTTGTTTCTGCCGACGAAATAGCTCTTTGGCTAGTTAACAATGGAGATACTGATTTTTCGTCGGTGGAACTTGATATCGAAAATGCTAGTATATCGGGTGATGTGCTTCATTATGCATATTCGGCAGATAATAAAATACAGGGGGATATGACCGAAGTCCTGCCTTCTGGGGGGAAATATTCCATTCGCGTGGCCCCTAATACTGTCAATTATGTGGAGATAAGGCTTAAAGAGCAAAGTGGTACATCGGATGTTATCACACTGGAGCAGGAAAGTCTGGATTTTGGTACTGTTGGCTCGTCAGACTTAGCCGATGCAGAACAGCTTCTTTATGTGAAAGTAGATAATCCGTCTACTGATGTAACGCTTAGTTTGAGTGGTACTCATGCTTCAGCCTTTTCAATTGCAGAGAACGCGACGATAAAACAGTCGCCTATGGTGTGGTATGTGCCTGTTAAGTTCAAGTTTAATCCTGCCAGTGCCGGTACTTATCAGGCTACTATTACTGTAAATTCCGGAACCGAGAGCGAAAGCGTGACCATCCGGGGCGAAGCATATATGACTCAGGTGGCAGGCATGCCTTTTGTGGATGATTTCCCTGGTTTAGTGTCCGGAACTTTATTGGATAACAATACACTTAATAGTTTTACGGCTTATAGTGGGTGGACCGTAGAAGGGGGAGTTTCCTCTGGTAACGACCGACTTAAGATACAGTCTACAGGTAATCCTGATGCACATATTTCTACTCCGGACATTGAAATTGATGGTCCTTTTGAATTGAAATTCAATGCCCGTATGCTGCTCAATGAGCAAGGGAGTACGGATGCTGAACGGGATGAAAATGATTTGGCTCGTAATTTTTATGCTATTGTTGAAGATGATACCATTTATGATCACCATAAAGCCGGCTCTACATTTTTTCAAAATTATAATCAATGGAAATGTACTTATCATTATAGTGGTACCACTAAGGTCAGGTTTGTTGCTGAGGTAGGGACAAGTGGTGTTTGGAGCGGCAAAACTGACGGCCTTATTTTTGGCCCCGGTAGCGACGCCGTTAGGGTGCAGAGCACAAGCTTGCCAGCTGTTAATATTGGCTTTGGGCACCGTATCGATTATGGTGAGGTATTGCCTAATACCCTTAACGATATGAAATACAATTTTAAAGGGGTAAACCTCTCGGAGAACCTTTATCTGAGCACCGATGATACTAAAGTGACGATGAATCGAACGGAGCTGCAACCATCGGGAGGGACGCTGGATGTGGAGGCTATTTTGCGTGTAAATACCACAGGATTAAGCGAAGGGGAATACACTTCTACAGTTACACTTACCGGCGAGAATACCCAAATAAAAACACGTACGATTACATTAGCTTACAAGGTCGTAAATGCATTGTCTGTTAATGAGGTTCTGGATTCTGATATGCTTGTGGTAGGAATGGATAATGCATTGGAAATAAATGTTGATAAGCCCCGGCAAGTGTGCCTTTATGATATGTCCGGCGTGTTGTTACACCAGTGTTTTCTGGAAAGCTATGCCCGCTTTGAAATGAAGCCAGGCATTTATTTGGTAGCTTCCGAGGGTCTTGTTCGAAAGGTTGTTGTTTTTTAGATGCCTAAAGGCATAAGCTGTAGCGATTAATCTGTTCTCTTTAAGCCTTGTAGTTTTCACAATTAAACAATATTATAATGTTAAAAAACATATGTCTAGTCATTGTGTTTCTGCTTGCTTTGTCTGCTGCTGCACAAGAAAAAATAGTTTATAAGCAAATAGATACCCTTCAACTTACTCTGGAAGTTTATCAGCCGGAAAGCATTGAAGAGGGAGAGAGAGTACCTGGTATGATCTTCTTCTTTGGGGGCGGATGGAATGGGGGCAGTACGCATCAGTTTTTGCGACAAGCAGAGTACCTTTCGCAAAAAGGTATAGTTTGTTTTTTAGCCGAATACCGGGTGAAGAACCGAAATAATACCAGTCCTTTTGAAGCTTTGAAGGATGCCAAATCGGCTATGCGCTACTTGAGGGCGCATGCCGCAGATTTCAATGTAGATCCGGATAAGATAATAGCTGCCGGTGGATCGGCAGGGGGCCATTTAGCAGCTGCTACGGCCCTTTGTAATGGCTACAACGATAAGCGCGACGACCTCAGTGTGAGTTGCATTCCTAATGCCTTGGTGCTTTTCAATGCTGTGGTGGATAACGGCCCGGGTGGCTACGGCTACGAGCGGGTGGGAGAGGCTTACAAGAGTTTTTCTCCTTTACACAACATCGACCGCGCAGCGCCGCCTACTTTGCTGCTTTTGGGTAATAAAGACCATTTGATTCCCGTAGCTACTTATAATTATTACAAGGCTGTGATGGATAAATTAAAAAGGCCTTGTGTACTCAAAATATACGAAGGAGGTAAACATGGTTTTTTCAATTACAATAAGAAGACGCCTGCTTTCTATAATGCAACATTAGCTGAGACAGAGCAGTTTCTTAGCTCTTTGGGGTATTTAGTGTTGGACGAATAAGGTGCTGATTATGAATATGAAATCCTTAATGTATCTACTTGTTTTGCTTGTTGCTCTCGCCTCTTGCAATAGTAAAAAGACGGCTGATTCAGTTGCTTCTAAGCCTTTGAATATCGTCTATATTCTTGCCGATGATCTAAGTTATAGGGATTTATCTTGCTATGGACAGAAGCAGTTTGAGACCCCCAATATCGATGCTTTGGCCAGTAGTGGTGCTTTGTTTACGCAGGCTTATTCCGGTGCTCCGGAGTGTGCGCCATCCCGGGGATCATTGCTCACTGGTTTGCACGGTGGCCATGCCCCTATACGCGACAATAATAGCGCCCGTGGACAGGAGTATATCCCAAGCGAAGTGATAACAGTAGCTGAGGTGCTGAAAGAAGTCCATTATACGACGGGTTTTGTCGGAAAATGGGGCGTAGGCTTGCCGGGTACCGAGGGAGCACCCGAACGTCAGGGATTTGACTACAGTTTTGGCTTTTATGACCAAGGACGAGCTCATACCTTTTACCCGCTTTATCTAATGGAAAATGGAAAGGAAATTCATTATCCGGCCAACAAGGGTTTTGATATGCAACGCCGCTACACGATGAATGGTAGTAAGGAAGATAAGCTACTCAATGAATATACTGAGGGGGGTAAGATTATTCTTTCAGAATTAAAAGATCCACATAAAGCGGTATATTCTCAGTTAGAAATTGACAAAGCAGCCTTTAAGTTTTTAAAGAAAAGCAAAGGGCGACCTTTCTTTTTGTATTATGCTACCCAGTTACCGCATGGCCCGCTTATTATTGATGATTTAGGAGAGATGAAAGATAATACTGTTTTGCCTCAGCGTCAGCGCGAATGGGCTGCTATGGTAAAACGCCTTGATGCTTTTGTGGGTGATTTGGTTAAGCACCTGAAAGAAACCGGACAGTACGATAATACCATCATCTTTTTCTCTTCAGACAATGGTTACTCTATGTGTGGCTACATGGGGCGTGGCAACCGTGCTACAAACTGGCCGGACGATCCGTATCTACGCAACAAAGGTCCTTTTGATGGTGGGAAATTTTCAGCTCTGGAAGGCGGTGTGCGGGTGCCTTTTATTGTGTCGTGTCCTGCGCTTTTCGCAGCACAAGAGAAAGCTACCCCGGTTTGGCTAATCGACTTTTATGCAACGGCAGCTGATATAGCTGGTGTCGAATTAGAACAGCACACTGATGGTAATTCATTGCTCCCATTGTTAAAAGGAGAGTCGTCTGCGGCATTTAAAAATCGGCCAATGTACTTTTTTAAAAATCAGGAACAAGCCGTAAGGATAGGGCCTTGGAAAGCGTATCGCAAAGATATGCGTTCGTCTATACAGGTCTATGATATTGAGGAGGATAGTTATTGTAAGAATGATCTTTCAGCAGCTTTGCCTGAAATAGTAAAATTAGCTGAGGAGGTGATGAATACCTCACACGATGCTCATATGTGGTACCGCGATCCATGGGAGTCGGATCAAGAATTTAAAGTCAAAAAAGATGCTGCTAAAATGAGCGGTACATTGCAAAAAGGTATTCGTCCCAATGGTTTGTGAAACAGTAAATATGAACGCCTCGACGCGGTGTATGGTGTTTGTTCTTTTTTTTTAAAAATTATAAAATCAACAGGCAAAAAGAATTATCTTGGAATGGGGGCGTTTTGAGTTATAAACTTATTTGTCTGTTGATTTTTTTTCTGTTATATGCTTGCATAAGGTAAATTCTTAAGTGTTGTATATTCAGATTGATGGAATTGCGTGGGCAACAGAGAAACCGTCGTGTGCTTTTTTTCCTAAAGGGAGCCTTGCACGGTGCAGATTTAGAAGGAATCTTGGTCTTAGGATGTGTTTTGTTGTTTATTTGCAGATAGAAAAATAACCTTGTCAAGTTACAGCGAACAGCTAAATTAGTGGGCACTTTTTTTTTGACGCGATGCAATTAGTGCCAATTCATATAATCCGTTAACACTTTTTTTATGACGTGTCCCAATTCGTGCGCAGCACGCCAATAAATGAGTGAAATTAATTAATTCACATCAAATTCGTGTAGTTCGTGAAATTCGTGGAAAAAAAAATGACAGCGCTTAGTACTAATATTAAAAAATTAAAACAAAATATATGAAACTCATTAAAACAACATTTTTACTGTGCTTGTGGTCGTTATTGGCTGTGGCACAAACAGAAAAGCCCAACATTGTCTTCATCCTGGCCGATGACCAACGCGCCAATACCATCAACTATCTGGGTAACGAAGAAATCATCACCCCTAATCTGGATAAACTGGCGCAGGAAGGTACCTATTTCAAGAATACCTACATTATGGGTTCTTATTCAGGTGCTGTATGTCAGCCTAGCCGTGCCATGTTGCTTTCCGGTCGTTACCTTAATAACTTGCAGAAAAGCGGTGCAGTGATTCCCAAAGAAGACATCACACTGGGTGAAACCTTGCAGGATGCCGGCTACAACTGCTTTGGAATTGGTAAATACCATAGTGATCATAAGTCTTTTGCTCGCTGCTTTAGCGATGGTCAGGACATTTATTTCGGTGGTATGTTCGATCAGTGGAATGTGCCTCTGCACTCTTACGAAGCCTTGTCGCATTACAAGAAATTTATGCTGCCGACTATCGAGGATGCGCACCATTCTTCCGAAATAGTTTACAAACAAGGCGAATATACCTTTGGTGGTAAGCACAGTACCGAAATCTTTGGCGATGCAACGATCGATTATATCGAAAACTACAGCGATGATAAACCTTTCTTTATCTATACCGCCTTGATGACACCGCACGATCCGCGTTCTACTTATCAGAAATATTTTGATATGTACGATACGGCGCAGATCAGCCTGCCACCCAATTTCTTGCCGGAACATCCTTTTGATAACGGCGAATTGCGTGTGCGCGATGAAAAACTTGTCGCTTTCCCGCGTCCGGCTAATGTGGTGAAAGAGCACATCCGCGACTATTATGGCCTGATTACCCATAACGATGCAAAAGTTGGCGAAATTATCCAGGCTCTGAAGGAAAAAGGGATATACGACAACACCATCATTATCTATTCAGGCGATAATGGCCTGGCACTGGGGCAGCACGGACTCATTGGTAAGCAAAACCTTTACGATCATAGCGGAAAAGTGCCGCTTATCATTGTGGGCGAAGGTATTCCGGCCAATCAGCAATCGGAAGCGCTTATTTACTTGAGCGATCTTTTCCCAACTATTTGTGATATAGTAGGCGCCGAAGTGCCATCATCGGTAGAAACCAGCAGCTTTTATGCTTCGCTGATGAAGGCCGAAACACCGCACCGCGATTACCTTATGACCACTTACCGCAAATTCCAGCGTGCCGTTCGCGACGACCAATACAAAATGATCAAATACAATGTAAAAGGCCAGCGTCACGTACAACTCTTTGACCTCGTAAATGATCCATGGGAAATGAATAACCTTATTGAAAATAAAAAGTACAAAAAAGAAGTCAAAAAGCTACAATCCGCTATGGATGAGCTTCTGGTGGAGTATAACGATCAGGTATGGACGGAAGAGTAGATTAATTCAAAATTCAGGATTCAATATTCATAATTTGGCCCCGCACCCTACTGATGCGGGGCTTTTTTTATTTGGAAAAAACTTAACATCATCTTTTAAAGTATAAAGGCCGGGGCAGAGAAACTCTTTATTAATCGTAGTCAGAAGCTGTACACAACATATGTAAACATCCATAAAAAATTTACATGCTGTTTCTGGGGGCGGAACGGTATATGCTCTTTTTTCTTGATTTTAGATGGAGGATTATTTATATAGAATGATTAAATTTTAACATCCTTTAAGCCATTGCTGTGTATAATTTTGCCTTCTCAAAAGCTCAATAATCAGCTATATATAAATAACCATTAAAAAACTAAACCATGAAAACCAAAATGTTATTCATTTTTATGTGTATTTTACCAATAATACTAAATGCACAAACAGAGGAACTATTAAGCGAATTAAAACTATATGCAGATAGTTTAAGCAACGATTGCAAAAGCTATACTGACAGTAAAGTAGGACTAGTCAATAAAAGCACTAATAGTTCTTATATATTGAGTGAAGAGACCTACCGGATAAACAACGTCGGCAAACAGGCGCTGGACCTGACGCGAACCAATGGTGCTAATCTTGATTATGGTGCCTTTGGAGATTATTCTACAACTATTGGATGGAATACTTTAGCATTAAAGAATCATGCTATAGCTTTTGGACTCAATACAATTGCAGATGGTAAAGCAGCATTTACAACAGGTTCAGAAACCGAAGCATACTCAGACCAATCTTCAGCTTTTGGTTATCAAACCACTGTGGAGAAAGGGGCATGGTGTGCTACTGTATTTGGATACCAGACAAAGGCTTTAGGGCAATTCTCTATGGCCATAGGTAGTAATACTGTAGCAGCTAGTCAAAATCAATTTTCAATAGGTAAATACAATAAGGGTATCACCACCAATTTGTTTGAAATAGGTTTTGGATGGAACGAAAATAACCGCAAAAATATTTTTGAGGTGACCAAATCCGGAAATGTAGGGATTGGGGTTAATAACCCAACAGAAAAACTGGTCGTAGATGGCATTATTAAAGCCAATGAACTAATTATAGAAGACCCTCTTACTGCCGACTTTGTATTTGCCGATGATTATGAATTACGTCCTCTAAGCAAAGTGGAAGCTTTTATCAATGAAAATTCCCACCTTCCTGATGTACCAAGTGCCAAGCAGATGGAATCTGAAGGCATTGGTGTAGCTGAGATGAATCAGTTGCTATTGCAGAAGGTAGAAGAACTTATGCTATATGTTATTGAGTTGGAGAAAGAGATTAAGGAATTAAGATAAACTAATAATTATGGTTATTGCATCAAATGCCAGAATAACAAAACTATATATATTCTTTTTGTTTTGTTTTAACATTGCCGCACAAGAAGAGACGCAACACTATTTTCCTGACCCTAGTCAAGGATTACAGTCCCCGAATGCATACTCATTCATGCAATTAGCAAAGGAACCTGTTGACTTATTTACTGGAAATATCGATATTAATATTCCTTTATATACACTGAAAGAGGGGCAGTTGGAGATGCCGTTAAAACTAATCTACAATACATCTTCAATCGTTCCAGATCAAGATCCCGATTGGTTAGGCTTAGGATGGACATTGAATGCTGGTGGAGTTATTACCAGAAAAATAAATGGTAAACCAGATGATTTTTTTTTAAGCCCAGAGGCTTCTATGTTATATAAGAGTTATAATGCAGAAGTTTTCCATAATTCTCTGGAATCGCGAGACGGGTACAGTATGACATCCAACAATAAACTAAGTGAATGCGGATTAGCAGACGTAAGCCCTGATATATTTTATTTTAATTTTGGGAATTATCATGGTAGCTTTTTAATTGAACCAACTAGTGGAATATGTTCTATGAGAGATCTTAATGGTTTGAAGGTTGAAGTTTATCCATTGCTTGCAGAGGATGATCCCCCCATTGATGGAACTTGTGATTTTGGAGGTGATGATTTTTTATGTCTCGTACCAGGTAGAATAAAATCATATCATTTTGCAGGCTTTAAGGTCACTACTCCTGATGGCTTGGTCTATGAATTTGGGTGCCAGTTTGACGACCCTACAAAAACAGCAATAGAGACAAGCCACCCGTTATATTCAACCTCATATCGTTATTTACAATATGATAGCTGGTATTTATTGAGAGTATCTGATTCAAACGGAAATGTTTTAGCCACACTAGACTATGAAAAAGAGTATTTAGAGCATTATGTTTCCTTAAATAAGAGCATCAGTTATGCTTACTCAATAAACCCAACAAATGCTATTACAAGTCCTTGGGGAACCTCCTCTATAGGAATTAATGGTCGGATTAGCAATCCCCTTTATTTAAGGGAAATAAAAACTATTGGCTCGACTGTCATATTTAATTCATCAATTAGAGAATCTAATTTCCAATTATCATATGATGTACAAGCTTATATTAAGATGCACATCTGTAATGATGAAGCCGACGATATAATAAGCAGTATTAATGACACAAAATACAGAAAGCTTAATAGTATTTCAATTATATCGCAAGATATAAAAACGTATAACTTCACTTACTCTGATGACAATAAAAAACGATTCGTTTTACATGATTTAGAATCAGACGATTCAGGAGTTTATCAGTTCCACTATCAAGATGAATCAAAAATATTAAATTACCCATATTTTGAAGGACATCGAAATATTGCAGGTTTTGCTACCGGTTTTGATAATGTAATTGAAGATTTTATAATTGAAACCAATTATATCACACCTTTGTATCATAGTTTTGATCATGATCGTTTATTTAGTGTTTGTGAAGAATATGAAACAAATCAGAGCTGTAATAGTCTTTTTTATGGATTATTAGACACAATATTCTATCCAACAGGTGGAAAGAAAAGCTTTGACTTTGATAACCATGAAGTCGATTTTAATTGTAAAAGAGATCGAGATTCAGTTTATCTCATTCCATTTTCAGGTTCAAATGGTTGTGGCCCAAGAATTAGAAAAGAGCAAATATTTGACACAGACGGAAAAATTAAAAACAAAACGGAGTACCAGTATGAAATGGGAATTGGGGAGGCAATGCCACAATGCTTATTTAAAGATATATATTACCGACTTAACAATATGTATTATTTTTCTACAAATAGTCCTGAGAGTATGAATAGTAGAACGGTTGGATACTCAAAGGTTACTGTAATTAATAACGAAGGTAAAACAGAAAACTATTTTTCAAATTATGAGAATCACCCTGAGGTAGGAGGAAGTAATATGGGCTATATTGAGAAGATAGAGCCTGAAGATGAGCAATATTTAGGAATCGAGAACCCATACTCTAGCAATAGAGGAAATAGAGGAAACCTACTTAAAAAGAAGTTTTTTAATAATAATGGAGAAGTTGTTCTCGAGGAAAAGTTTGATTATGACGTAATTATTGGGGACCATGCCATCTCAAATAGCATTCTCTTATACACCGCTTTTGAATGGAATGAAAGTGGCTCTCCAACATTACCTCCGGCATCAGACTTACATATACCTGTATATATAGCTGACTTTGAGTACTATGATTTCTTTGATTTTAGCAATAAACGTCTAATGAAGAAAACAGAACACTTCATTGATCCTGTTAAGAAAGATACCTTAGTAAAACAACTAGAATATGATTATACTGATTCAAGGTTAATAAAAAAGGTTTCTGAAAGCAATAGTGATGGGAGCAAATCCATTACCAAATATTTTTACCCATATGAAAGAGTCAACACAGATATTGATGAAGCATTAGTATCTAAAAACATTAATATTCCAATAGAGACACAAAGAATTAAAGAGATTGACGAAAACAAATGGTTATTGGAAGCACATTATAACAAATATAGTTTTTATAACAATCAGCTCTATAAAGAAAAATCTATTGCTTATAATCCAATAACTCTAACAGATGCGAGTACAACTATTGATTGGGATAATTTAAATGATAGTTTTACTGAATTATATATTATAGAAAAATATAATGAACTTGGAAATCCTCTTCAAGTTATTACGCAAAATGGTATTCGAAAATCTTATCTATGGGCTTATAACAATCTTTATCCAGCTGCTATTGTAACAAATGCAACTTATGACCAAATTGATACTGCTATAATTACTTTAAAAGAAAGTATTGAAACTAACACATATGATTCACAAGCTCTATTTAATGCATTAAAAGACATTAATAATGGAGAAGCACAAGCAACTGTCTATACATTTTCTCCTCTTTTCGGGAAAACATCAGAAACATTACCTTCTGGTCAAACAATCTATTACGAATATGATAGGTATGGACGCCTGAAGTGCGTCAAAGACCAAGATGGTAAGGTGATAAAAACGCACGAATACCATTACCAAACCGAAAATTAAACCCCATGAAAACCAAAATAACAACACTACTACTCACCCTAGTAGCCATACTCACAGCTCAAACTCCCAAAGTTTATGACTGGAGCACTCAGCTACAGGGCGAAAACTGGGATTTTGCTAATGGTGTAGAAGCTGATAGCAAAGGTAATATTTACATCGCCGGAGGTTTTACAGATAACCTTAGTTTGGCCGATATAAAAAAGAAAAATGGTAAATGTAAGTCGCAGGATGAACATACGCTTGTAAGCCAAGGAAACAGGGATCTTTTTATCGCCCGTTTCAACCATGAAGGAAAGCTTAAAGAGCTTTGGAGTGCCGGAGGCAATGGTATGGACAAGATCACAGCGCTTTGTATGAGCAAAGATGATCAGCTTTATTTTTCAGCAATGACTGAGGGCGATATTGTCATTAATAATGATACCCTAAGGCAAGATGGTAAACAAATCATTTTGGGTACAGTGCAGGGCGACAGTTTGTGCCTGCTAAAGACCTTTAGCTATACGCAAAAAGCCAGTGGCTACGAATTGGATATAACGGATGACAGTTTGCTCTATATGGGAGGGACATTTACTGACACTCTGTATACTAGTGATACAGCTATTGTAAGTCAGGGTTATAGCGATTTGTTTGTAGCTAAGCTCAACCTTAAAACAACGCAGCTTAAACTCAAAGCTATAGGAGGTAGGGGCAGTGAGCGACTCACGGCTTTCTGTTCTGATACCGCAGAGCATTGTTTCCTGGCATTTAACTATGATCAAAGTTTTTGGCATAAGGATACTAAGTTACAAGCTACAGCTGATAAATATGACAAAGATGCTGTTTTGATTCAACTGGATAGTGGTATGGCCATCACTTGGCAACAAGGCTTTAGTAGCCCCGCACATCTGCAGCTGATTGGGATCGAAAAAGATAGCAAAGGACAGCTCTGGCTAGGCCTTAATTACAGTAATAGCCTTGTGTGGGATAGCCGGACGATTGAATCTAATGGTTTAAGTGATTTTGCGTTGATTAAGTTGGATACTGCCTATAGTCCTCAGTGGTACAGGAGCTACGGAGGACGCTACGACGACCGCTTGCGCAATATGTCGCTTAACCCAGCCCAAGGTCTACTTATCAGTGGCAGTTTTAATGATTCTCTAACGATGGACGACTATCTGTTTTCCGAAGAAGAGTACTCCAATGTTTTTGTGGCCACTATAAGCCACGATGGTGAAGTAGTGTGGGGAAGTCAGCTACCGGATGAACGTAGCCGGATAAGTAAGAAGGCGGTGTTAGATGCCGATGGGCACCTCTACCTTACCGGTACATATCGCGATACAACAGCCGGAGTCTACGCCTTGGATGATGAAGATATTTATCTGGCCAAATACTGTAATTGTCCCGAACTAAGTGGGCTAATCAATGGTCGGGACTTTATTTACCCCGGCGACTACACCACCTTGCATGTGCCTATGCGTTTCGATAATATTGTATGGCAAGATAGCATCTCTAAAAACAAAATAACAGTGTATGAACCGGGTATTTATACAGTTGCAATGACCGATAAAAACGGCTGTTTAATCAGGGATACTCTTGTAGTAGAGCAGGCCTATGCTTTAGAGTTTGATCTAGGTGCTGATACTACTCTTTGGGTAAGCGACACTCTGCTATTAAAGGGGCCCGAAGCAGCTGTTCACTATGTTTGGCAGAATGGTAGTCGGGAAGAAGACTACTTGGCCTGCAGTTTCAACGGACAACCTGGTATTGAAAGGTATGAGTTAAAGGTTACCGATGCATGGGGGCGTGAGTACAGAGATCATATTACCATCACATACATCAAAGATGTAGACGATGAACACGGTTTAGATAATGAAAGCGTCATACGTATACATCCTAACCCGATAAAGAATAGCATCCACTGGGAAGTGCTGTCGGAGGAATGGACTGACTTTGAAGTTCTTTTATCTAACTCACTAGGATTAGTGGTGTATCAAAAAAGCATTAAAAACTACGATGCCAATACCATCAAAACCATTCCGGGCAATCAGTTACCACAAGGCAATTATGCCCTGAAGATAGTGGCCAATGACGGGCGCAGTGCAGAGACAGTGGTGATTAAAGAGTAATTTCGATTAAATGGGAGTGCGACTCCAAGTCGCGCCCCCATTTAATCGAAATTCAAACCAACAATAAAACTAAAACCAATGAAAACAAAATATATAACCTTTCTATTACTATTTTATGCCTTTCTGCTCAAAGCCCAAAGCACTTTGGAGGTAAAAGACATTGTTATAGGAAAAGCTGAAGCAGTAGCCGGACAACAAATTTCTTTTAAGCCCGGTACTCACATAGTATCAGGAGCCGATTTTCGTGCATATATTAACCCTAACATTGGGGTAAGTGATAAATCAGCACCCATTGTTTCTGATGTTGATAATACAGCAGCAGTGGCAACGGATGACTACAACTACATAATGACCACCGTTTACCGTGAGGCTGTTACCTCCGAAGAGCTTAACGGCACTACGCCTCTAAACAAAAAGCACAATACCACAGTGACCTATTACGATGGTCTGGGACGCCCGATGCAGGAAGTGGCCGTAGGGGCATCTCCTTCGGGTGATGACATCATCCAAGCCATTGTTTACGATGAGTTTGGTCGGCAAGCACAGCAATATTTGCCTTATGTAGATGGCACATTAAACGGACAGTATCACGATGCAGCTATAGGAGCTACTTTAGACTTCTACAATGGAGGCAAAAGCCCTTACCCTGACGATGCCAAGCCCTATACGCAAACTTATTATGATGGCTCTCCACTTAATCGTGTAGTACAGCAGACTGGAGTAGGGCAATCTTGGTACACAGGTGATGATGAGACGGAGCACCATGCTGTGCGCACTTATTATAAGACCAATACAGACCCTCTTCCAACTTGGGACGAGGATGGTGTTTCTGAGAGTTATGATGCACAAACGCTCTATGTAATAGAGACGAGTGATGAAGATAGTTGTATTACTCGTGAATATACTGATATGCAAGGACGTGTAGTGCAAAAAGAAAGCATGCTCAATGGAGAGGCTTTACGCACCCATTACGTCTATGATGATTTTGGCTTGCTACGTATTGTTATTCCCCCCAAAGCGGATGATCCTACCGATACAGAACTGTGCTACTACTATACCTATGACGCCCGCAAGCGAATGATCACGAAAGATTTGCCGGGTGCCGAGCCTGTGGAAATGATTTATGACAATTACGACCGCTTGGTGATGACACAAGATGGGAATCAGAGGGTTGCTGAGGAATATAGTTTTATCAAATACGATTATCTTAACCGGCCTATAATGACTGGTATCATCTTTGAGGCTGATGCTGATGCCAGCTATATTCGAGAAAACTATAATCCTGAAGACTTTGAATACAGCTACGAGATAGCTACAAGCAGTGTGTCGCAACCTTATACTACAGAGCGAACATTTCCCAAAGCCCCATCTGACTTTATAGAGATTCATACAGTTACGTGGTACGATGATTATTCTTTTCTTTCAGATTTAGGCTTAGGTACTAAGTTCGCTTATGCTGATGGCTATCTGACCGCAGAATCGGACAAGACCAAAGGAATGGTCACCGGATCAATGACGATGGTCTTTGATGCCGGTTCTGACTACACGGTAAATAACGATCAGTTAGTCTCAGTCAATTATTACGATGATTATGGCAATGTAATACAAACTGTGAGTGAAAATTATAAAAACGGTATAGAACGAAATTCTACACAATATGAGGCTATTACATATCAGTTAATGGCCACTAAGCAATCACACCAAATACCCGGCAATGAGGCGGTAGATATTGAGAAAACCTATACCTATGACCATACAGGACGTTTATTATCAACCACTCATCAGCTAGGGGATGATGAAAATGACAAAATAGTTCTTAACACGATGCGCTATGACGAATTAGGGCAGTTAGAAACCAAACATCTGCACGGCGTTAACGATAACTTTGCTCAGAAAATTGATTACCATTACAACATCCGTGGTTGGCTGACTCATATAAATGATCCCTCTTCTTTAGGTGATAATTTGTTTGGAATGCAGTTGTATTATAATGATACAGAAGGTTTAGAAGCTTCTTTTAGCAGTATTAATCGCTATAATGGAAATATTTCTGCAATGGTAACTGCTAATAATAATGACACACCTACAGGGTTTATATTTGATTATGATGATATAAACCGTTTGACTTGGGCCAGGTCAGGAGATGGCTTATCGCTAGCATCTAATTTTGGAGCTAATCGTGAGTGGATGCAGTATGATAAAAATGGAAATATTGTGTCATTGTTAAGGGTTCATAACCATGTAACTATTGATGATTTGTATTATGAGTATGGTAGTAGCAATCAACTTTCTAATATTTGGGAGGATGCTGAAGTGTCTGATGTAGAGGTGGATGATTTTGTTAAACGTTTGGGAAGTGGGACAGAGTATGACTATGATGATAATGGAAATTTGACCATAGATATAGGTAAGGCTACTCAGATTCAATATAACGAGTTAAACCTCCCTAAGGAAATTAGTTTTCTGGAGAGCTCCAGTAGTGGCAAAATGCACTACATCTACGATGCCTCAGGCCAAAAACTGGCTCAGGTACTGGAATCAGACAATAGCTCAGAAGATAAAACCACCGAGTATCTCGGCAACTTCATCTACACCAATGGTATACTTTCTTGTATTCTGACCGAAGAAGGCCGTATAGTACCCGTTAGAGATGCTACTACAGGCCTAATAAAGCAATACCGCTACGAATACATGCTAAAAGACCACCTAGGTAATACAAGAGCTACCTTTGCAGGTACAGGATTCGGAGCTGATCTGATACAGACCACCTCTTACTATCCCTTCGGCCTAGTCATGGAACAGGAAAACTTCTCCGCCGATATCGATAACTACGAGAAAAACCTCTACCTTTACAACGGCAAAGAGTTGCAGAATGAAGGCTTTGATGGGGTGAGCTTGGGATGGTTGGATTATGGAGCGAGGATGTATGACCCGGCTGTACCACATTTTACGTCTATTGATCCAATGGCAGCTTTTGTTCCTGGTATTTCACCATATCATTACTGTTATAATAATCCAATAAATTTTATAGATCCTGATGGAATGTGGGTTAAAGGTGCCGGATTTTGGAATAATATCTCTAAATCAGACGAACGGAATGAGGCTGAAATGGCAGCTGCATCTTTGAGAGATGGTGGTGAAGTTTCAAATGTTACAGTAGAAAAAAATGGAAAAGGATCTTGGAGAGTTTCCTGGACAGAGAAAAATCCGGAAAATAGTACTGGTGATAATGCTGTAGATTTACCGGTATTCGGATTTTGCGACTATAACAAGAGTGAAAATAATACCCCCAATGCTGCAGAAGTTGCTTTTACTGAACTTGATAATCTAGTTGTTAAGTTAGGAGATAGCTATAAAGAAAGTAAAGCTGGAAAGATAATGGCAAAAGGTGATGAAATAGCTCCACAAGTTGCACAGGTTGGTGTGAAAATATTTCCTCCAACAGCAGTTATAGATGCAGGAAAGACTATAATAACGGGTAAAGATATTAATGAGACAGTTCAAGAGAGAACTCTTAATAGATATGTGTTGCCAACTCTAACCCTTGCTGCTCCCACACTAAAAGGGTTGAATATGGCAGGAACTATTAGTTTATCAGATGACGCTCTCAAAGGAATAAATACGATTGAGAATATAAATACAGGAGTTTCTGGACTGCAGGAAACAAAAAAACAAATTAATAAGGAATAGGTTGTGAAATTTCCAAAAAAATATATTTTTGAAGCTTTAGTTATACTATGTTATCTCTGTCAAGTTGTGTTTTTGTATTTTAGAGATATTGTTAGTAAGGAAGTTGTTATATTCTTGTGCCTTATTTCTGGAATACTTTTGTCGTCTGCATTTGATACTAATAGCAAGGTGGGGGTGTTAAAAAAAACAGGGATTAGTTTACTCTTCTTTATAATTATTACAATTCCACTTTTTATTGTTCGAGAGCATAGTTATTATCGGTTTTTATCTCTTTATTTTGCTTGTCATTTAACATCTATTCTAATTTATCTTTGGTTATCATTATTATCTATTAAAAGATATAAGAGAACCGTTAATATTAAAGGATTAAACTCTCTTGCATTTGTGCCAGATAAAGAAGCTACATATTTGGATGTGTTTTATTCTATAATATCATTGATTATTTTTATTACCTTCGGTATTCTTATGGATGGAGCTTTGATGGGGTGAGTTTGGGATGGTTGGATTATGGGTTTAGATTTTATGATCCAGTGATTTTAAGATTTACAACAATTGATCCACTAACTGAAAAGAATCATTCTCAATCAGGTTTTGTTTATGCTGCGAATAATCCGATCAATTATATTGACTTTTTAGGATTAGATTCACTAGCTGCAGCGGAGGTAACTCAAGCAGCAGAAAATGCAGTAGAAACTATTACAGAAGAATATGGTTCAAGTTCAGCTCAGTGTAACAGAGGAGTCAATGAGGCTTTCACCGAAATCACTGAAAGTGAACAATTAAAAGGTAAAACAGCAAATGAAATTGTATCTCATATGGAAAGCTCTGATGAGTTTGAGGAAGTTGAGTTAAAAGATGTACAAGATGAAGCAAATGAAGGTGAGATTGTTATTGCTGGTAAAACTGGGACAAAACATGGTCACGTTGCAATGGCTGTACCTGGTGATGAAGTGACAAGTGGTAGTTGGGGAGGAAAGGCTCCAGTTGGTATGGATACAGGTGGTGGTAAAAGGTGGTCCAAGAATGGGATGAATTATTCTTGGACTTCAAAGAGTGGTGTAAAGTTTTATAAGTATACAGGATCTAGTAATAAAACATACAATGCAGGTACGTTAGGTTCTGTGACAGTCAGAGGGCAACAACTTCAAAAGTTAAAACCAATATCAGCCGCGAAAGTTTTGACTTCAGGTATTTAATAAAAGAATTATGAAATTATATTTAGTGCTACTTGTTTCAATTTTAATGTTCACCTATTGTGGAAATAAGAAACAAGATGATAAAATCCCGGAAAACATTAATGGTAAGCGCGTTATGGTGGATAGTCTCAATCTTGTTGGGGAATATTTATGCTCACCTCAAGATTTAATGAAGGAATTAAAAATAAATATTGACTTTGAAGGCATTGATTCTTTCAAAATATCTATAGAAGATTGTATGTGTTGGGTTTATCTTGAAAAAATCAAAGATTGGGGTGACCCTGGAGACTTTCATAAAATTCGATTTAATATTTCAGGTAAAGAGTACAGTTACTTTAATAAATTAGGTTGGGTGAGGTATGAAAATGATTATATTATGCAAAACGAAGATGATGATTTTGTTGATTCAGACCTTATTAACTCTAAGTATTGTATAGTGCAATCAGTTCAAAATAATGGGTGTTTAATTTTTCTTTTTGGTTATCCTTATGCTAGTGAGCCTGGACTATTAAGTATCATTAAGGTCCAAGAAGAGGGTAAACCTTACCTGATTTTTAATGACAATTATTTCTTCTCATCTTTTGAAGTAGAGAATGGTAGTCTTATTGTGTCTAGATTCTATAAAGATGAAATTTTAAGCAATAAGGGATCTTTGGAAACCTTTATTTTACGAAAAACTGGTTTTCGAAAGCTTATTTTAGAATAGAATAATATATTGGGGTGGTTGGATTATGGAGCGAGGATGTATGATCCGGCACTGGCGAGGTGGCATTGTGTTGATCCACTTGCCGAAAGATATTACTCAACATCTCCTTTTGTTTATGTTGAGAATAATCCAATATTATTTCTTGATCCTGATGGAAGAAAAAAATATTCAGCTAATGTCAGTTTAAAAATGACAACGGGAAAAATTGGAATACAAATTACCAAAGGTATATCAGGAAATTATTCTAATGGACATGCAAATAGTAAAGTACTCCCCATTTCCTAGACCAATAGCTAAGAAATTTAAGACTAATTGTTGCTGGTTGTCCTCTCTCCCTGTGTAGCGCAGCGGAACAGGGAGAGAGGACAACCAGGCGCCATTTTAGGCAGCCACTCCATATACAGATGCAGGAATCTTTCGGCCTATCCCTTGATGCGTTTTCTTGTAATTGTACTGTTTAAAAAACGTGTTGAGTCCATCATACAACTCTAAGCCATCATCTGCAGGATTGAGATACACATAATCTCGTTTTACTGTACGCCATAAACGCTCAATATAAATATTATCTAAGGCTCTACCTTTGCCGTCCATACTGATTTTTATATTCAATCGTTTTAATAAGCTGATCCACCCCTCACAAGTAAACTGTGAGCCTTGATCAGAGTTAACAATTTCAGGCTTACCGTGCTTGCGTATGCAGTCTAACAACAGGTTTTGTTGCACCTTAGCATCTAACGTATTGCTTAATGTCCAACCAACAACGAAACGACTGTGTACATCAATAATGGCGGTTAAATACATAAAACCCTTTCGCATTGGGATATATGTAATGTCAATTTCCCAAACCTGATTATTGTGCTCAATATTTAACCCTCGCAACAAGTATGGATGAACGTATTCTGCCTGAAGCCGTTTGCTTAAATTTTTTTGTGGATAAATAGCCATAATGTTCATCTTCCTTAGCAATCTTCTAACGCGTTTGACATTGACTTGATACCCCTCTGATAATAGGTGCTCTTGCATTTGAAGAACACCATAACTTGGATGTTCTAAAAAATGCTTATCCAATATTTTCATCAGATCTAAGTTTAGCTCACTTTCTCCTAAAGGCGCATAATACAGACTACTACGATTAATCTCTAATATATCACACTGCTTGCGGATGCTTAGAGCGCTATCAGTATCAACAAGAGTCTTAAGGTCTAAAGTCCCAACTTCTTTAAGTTTTTTTTTAGAAAGTCATTCTCCATCTCTAACTGACCGATCTTTGCATAAAGTTCAGTCTTATCTTCTGAGGATGTCGTTGCGCTCGTTCCCGACTCAAAAACAGAATGACTCTGCTCTAAAAACGCCGACTTCCACTTGCTGATTTGACTCTGACTCACCTCAAAGCGTTGAGATAATTCACTCAGACTTTCACGCTCTTTTAAGGCTTCGATAGCAACTCTTGCTTTGAAGCTACTGCTGTGTTTTTTTCTAATTGTTCCCATAATAAATAAAACAAATTTAAGTAATTAATATTTGTCTTAGCTTATGGTCTGAATTATGGGGAGTATTATATAGTTTGAGCTTAAATCTTTCTTATGACACAGACAATAAAAGATTAGGTTTAGGTGGTGCTATCAGTTATTCTGATGCAATGGGATATGATTTAACCTTAGGGCCTATAGGTGGTGGGGAGTATAAAACAAGAGAAAAAACGTATGCTGGAACTGTAGGATTTGATTTTGATGATATATCTTTTTTTGCTGTTGATGAGAGCAAAGATGAAAAAGTTTTCAAAAAAGAAGAAACAGGGAGTTTATATGGTATTATTTCAACAACAGAAAGAGAAAATGAAGTAACTACATCAATAGGTTTAGAATTTGAAGCAAATGCTTTGTTAGCTGGTGCTGGAATTGGTGCTTTTATAAATATTGAAAACTCAGAAACTGAGCAGTCAGAGGTTCAATCAGAGAAAAATACAACAGAAGAAAAATTCTCTTGGGATGATTTCTGCAATTGGATGGATACCAATGACATGTGGCAAAAGTATGAGTGATATTTTATATGTGACCAAAATAGTGGTGCTCTAATAAATACAAAATTGCATCATAGAGTACAGTATATAAAATAATAATAAATACATAAAGATAGAATGAAAACGTTTTTTTTAAAAGGTCTATTTGTTATAAATATTTTGGCAATAGTTATAGGAATAATCGCCCTCCTTTTTGATATAAAGGATTGGATGTATACAAATACATATTTCTTTTTTGTCCGATTCATTTTGACAATTGGTTTCTTGTTAATGTGGGTTTGGAGTATTATTTTATGGATAAAAAAAGATAAAGAACCAAAGTATTTATTGTTGTTGTTGTTATTGTCTGCACTATACTTGCCTTTTTATTATTTCCGAATAAAAAAGAATAACTGGATCTAAACCTTAGTATAGAGCTTATTAAATAAACTGGGTGGTTGGATTATGGAGCACGGATGTATGACCCAGCTATTGGGAGGTGGCACACGCCAGATCCTCTTATTCAATTTGCAAGCCCTGTTATCGGTAGTGTGTTCTTTGTGTTTGGCATAGTCTCTTTGGCTATGTCATTGTTAGAAGCAAGGCTCCTGTCTTGCATTTAAGAGGAGTTGTTGTGTATGTTTTGCAAGTCAGGAGACTTGCTTTTAGCAGAGACGTAGCGAATGACGCTACGCCTAACGGGAACCTAGACTTGTAAGCTTGCGCGAAAGGGGGGCTAGATATTGTACGAACAACTACTTCGTCTGCCCCTCGTTTAGCAAAGCGCAACGAGGGGTTTGCGGTGATTAGCATTTGCAATGCGGGTAAGAACATCTGTTAGTGTTTTATTATAAGTAATTTGATGTTTACATAGAATGCCCCGAGAGCCTTATGAAATGATTTGGATGAACTTTTACTCGTAAATGACAAATAATGATAAAAACATTACAATAAGTTTTTGACAAAAAAACACGTCCCTTTCGGGAATAAAACACCCTTGCAAATGTTCTAAGCTTTATAACGAAGCTGTTTAAAGTCCTCTTGAAAATCTACAAGCAACATCTTGATTTCATTGGCTTCTGCTAATTTTTATTACGTCCCGATGTATTCCGATGTACATCGGAACAAGAAAAATTGAGCCTTGCCACTGAAAACCAATATGTCACTTTCGAAATTCCAAGAGGACTTTAAACAGCTTCACCTTAAAATTAAAACATTTCCAGTATGACATCATTCCGACAATTGTTTCGTGTAACACTTTTCTTTTTAGGCCTTTTTACGGCTCAAGCTGCCGACAAACCCAATGTATTATTTATAATAGCCGATGATATGGGCGTGGATGCCATTAATGGCTATGGCATTGGTACTGATTTACCCAATACGCCGCATCTGGATGCTTTGCGCCAAAGAGGTGTGACGTTTACCAATGTGTGGTCGGCACCGGTATGTGCGGCTACGCGGGCCTCGCTGGTAACGGGTAAATATGGGGTGAATAACGGAGTGAACACTTTGCCGGGCTTCCTGAAACTGACGCAAAAGAGCATTTTTACCGAAATAAGTGAGCGCGATTCCAGTTATGAAACCTGTGTGGTAGGAAAATGGCATTTGGGTAGAAAAAATAATGTGAATCATCCTACGGCACATGGTGTGGGAGAATTTATGGGGGTGCTTGGCAATGGTGTGGACGATTATTATTCCTGGTTGAAGGTAGAAAATGCTGTGCAGGATACTTGCAAGGATTATGCAACGAGCTATTTTACCAACTATGCTATCGATTGGATTAATGAACAGGCTGATAAGCCTTGGTTGATGTGGCTGGCACACCTGGCTCCGCACACGCCTTATCACGATGTGCCCGATGCTATGGCCACTACGGCCTCTACCGGTACGGTGAAAAATCAGTTTAAACGTATGATTGAATCGCTTGATTATGAGCTGGGACGTTTGATGGATTCCATTCCAGAGGATGTTTTGGCCAACACGGTCATTATGTTTTTAGGTGACAATGGTACGCCCGGCAATGTGATTCAGGGTTTTGCTAAAACACAAGCGAAAGAAACACTGTATCAGGGAGGCATCAATGTGCCACTGATTGTTTCTGGTAAAGGCGTGACAAGAGAGGGCGAAACAGAGGATGCATTGATCAATGTTAGTGATTTTTATGTAACGATAACACAGTTGATTGATGATAGTGCATTTCCCGAAAATACAGCGAATGATGGCATAAGTTTCAAACACTTGCTGGATGGTACTGATGGGCCTGAGCGTGAGCTTAACTATATGGAGTTAGGCGCCAATAGCACTATTCCGGAAGATATTTATACCACTTGCAATACGCAATATAAAGTCATTGACCGAGGAACAAGCGGCTACGAGATGTACGACTTGCTGAATGATCCTTTTGAAACGGAAAACCTTTTGGAGGCTGAATTGTCCGCTGATGAGGCAGAAATTAAGTCCCGTTTAATAGCCGAGATGGATGCTATACGAGGCTTTTCGCGGGCGGAGACATCTGACTCTGTGATAAGTGAAGTAGGGACTTCGGGTAGTTATCCCGTGGTGCATACAGGAGTGAGCGAGTTTGCTGATGCTACTAGCCTGATAACGACACCGGATATCAGCGAGGATTTGTATTGGCAGGATGCCGGGCGTATTATCAATTCGCCAAGCTATACCGATAATGGCGATGGCACCGTGACCGATAATGTGACCGGACTGATGTGGCAGCAGGATATGGGCGATAAAATGAGCCACGATGAGGCTGTGCTGACTGTGACGGATTTTGATTTAGGCGGATATAAGGATTGGCGTATGCCTACCATTAAGGAGTTGTATTCTTTAATCCTTTTTAGCGGCCGTGTGTTTGGCGAAACAGCACAAACGCATTTTATAGATACTGACTACTTTAATCAGCCCATAGGAGATACCGATGCCGGTGAACGTGAGATCGATGCCCAGACTTGGTCGTCAACTTACTACACGAGTACCACGATGAATTCCGATACCACTATTTTCGGGGTTAACTTTGTTGACGGTAGAATCAAGGGTTATCCTAAATATCTAAAATCGACTGGTGCGGCTAATAGCATGTATTTTCGTTTTGTACGGGGCAATACGGATTATGGCAAGAACGTGTTTCATAACAATAACGATGGCACAGTGAGTGATAGTGCCACCAGCCTGATGTGGCAGCAGGCCGACGATGGTGTGGCGCGCGACTGGGAAGGTGCCATTTCGTATTGCGAAGCGCTTTCTTTGGCGGGTTATGACGATTGGCATTTGCCCAATGCAAAAGAATTGCAAAGCATTGTCGACTATTCGCGCAGCCCCGATGCCACCAACTCAGCGGCCATCGATCCCCTTTTCTCTACCACCAGCATCAGCGATGCTGAGGGCAATCCCGGACATTATCCTTATTTTTGGTCTACTTCGCCGCACAAGGATGGCAATAGTCCTTACTCTACAGCGGTTTATGTGGCTTTTGGCGAGGCTAAGGGACAAATGAATGCTACGCTCATGGATGTGCACGGAGCAGGAGCTCAGCGTAGCGACCCTAAATCGGGCGATGCTGCCGACTATCCGCAATATTGGGGACCGCAAGGCGATGTGCGCCGCGTGTATAACCACTGCCGCTGTGTGAGATTAGCTAACGATAAGGCGGTGTCGTTTGAAGCGGCGCCCGATCACCTTTTTCAGCTGATATTATTTCCTAATCCAAGCACAGGGCTTGTTTCTGTTACGGTGCCGGAAGTTAAAACTCAATCATCATTGGAAGTATACAATATATACGGACAGTTAATGCTTTCTAAAACCTTTGAAGAGTTGACTAGCGTTGTAGATTTAAGTCCTTTTGAATCTGGGATATACCTTTTTGTGATACGAAATAATGATGGCTGTGAGACGTGGAATGTGCTAAAACGATAGGGGGAGGAACAAGAGCTATTTTACCAAAATGATAACAAATGAACATCGAAAATGACTACTGCATTAGGGCCTATTCTGCCACCGGAGCCTTTCTTTCCCCAAGCCAATTCTGGTGGTATTACAAATTTATACCTGCTACCTACACGCATCATCTGTAGTCCTTCAGAGTAGCCGTCAATGACGTCTTTCAGCCTAAACTCCATAGGGGCATTTTCTTTGTAGGTGTCATCCAGTATTTTACCTCCTACTAGCATCGCGCGCTGGTGTACGGTAACTGTAGCTGCTACATCCGGAATGTCACCTTCTCCTTCATGAATGATTTCGTATAGTAAACCGGATTCCGTTTGTAGTACGCCGTCTTTTTTACAGTATTTTTCCAGATAATTATCGCTGTTTTTACGGTTTTGCCCTTGCGAACCTCCTTGTTTCTTTTTCTTATTATTGCCTCTTGCCATAAGTAAACATTTTAGACCGCAAAGATAGTTAAAGTCCGGGCTTATTTCTTGCTTGTTGCTACTCTGTTCAGAGGCATGTTTTTAATGGTTAAACACATTTTTTAATGCTTGTGTATGCCCTTTAGTCTTGTGAAATTCTATACTTCATGGTTTCTACAATATCATACGGTATGCGCAAGTCTCCAAAACCAAAACCTAAATCCACACCCGGTTTATTGCTTCCATGAAAATCAGTTCCTCCGGTGTAGAACAGGTCGTGTTTTTTAGCTATTTTTTTGTACGCATCAGTTTCTGATT
>DHQI01000095.1:7236-9329 GCA_002408065.1 Bacteroidales bacterium UBA5342 | reverse complement strand
TCTATGGCGTTAAGGCCTGATTTAGTTAAATTTTCAATTAAAGCATCAAACTCATTCATCGTCATAAAATAGTCTTGAGGGTGAGCTAAAGAGGATAAGCCGCCGTATTCTTTTATTCTACTAATGGCGTCTTCGGCTGTACCGTCACCGGCTTGGATGTCATGTTCCAAATTATTCAATACATAAGCCAGAGTATCCCCTTTCATACCCGGGAAAAATGCCAATATATGTAGACTATGTCCTGCTGTATAGGTTGAAACTTCCATGCCCGGGATCAGTTCTATAGCAAGATGGTGATCAGAAATGTACTCCATAGCTTCGGGGATGCCTCGCATCGTATCATGATCGGTAATGGCAACTGCAGATAAATGTTGTTCTACAGCATAGCTGATTAGCTCAGAAGGTGAATAGCTACCGTCTGAACCTGTAGAATGGGTGTGTAAGTCTATTGTTTTCATGATATAAATTTTCTTCTGTGTCGTTTAGTAAAATGTGTGGGACAGATATGTGTCTTGTGATTATATAAAAGAGTGTGCAAATTTAGCGAGAATATTCTCAATATAAGATTGTGTTGCTTGTTAAATTAAAATCAAAATAATGTTTTGCGATTGAATTTTGATATCCATCGGTGAAAATTTGACAGTTGGATGCTTCTATTTGATTCATCTTTGTGCTAATTAAAAACTAAAGACTGATGTTGAAAAAAATATTGTTACTTATAACTTTTATTGCAGCTTTGGGAGTCAAGGCTCAAGAATATGTATGGACCGGCGCCGGCGATGGCGTATCGCTTTTTCAGGAGAAAAACTGGCAACTGGATGGAACAGGAGCTTCGCCTGCCAGTGGTACGATAGATAAGAGTTCGCCGCTTAGTTTTGATCTTACCGTCAATAGTGGTACTGTAGGTGGCGGGGGTTTTAGCCCACATCTCTCGATGGGAGAAAATACCTTAACCGTGACCGGAGGCAAGCTGGTGGGAGCTGCTGGTAGTGCAGCAGGGATGAATTGTGGTGTGGATGGTGCAAAAGCTACTTTGATAGCATCCGGAGGTCGCATTTCTTGCGAATTTATCAACGATTTTAATGTTTCCATTTCGGGCGATGTAAGCTTATTGCTCTATAATTCGGATCCTTTTAGTGGGTCTGTCTTGAATATTTCTTCTACCTGGACAGGAGGTATTACCATTCAAAATCTTTTTAAAACAGATGCCGAATCGCAAATATTACCTTATCTGAAAGTAGACGGGCAGGCGGCTGTCATAGGAGAAAATATTTATTTGTCACAAAATTACAATGATGTGGCTTTTTCAATGGATGAACGTGTAGATTTAGATTGGGATGATATTCCTACAGGCAACAAAGATTATTCGGATACGCCAACACCGAATGCCGGCCCCAATATTATTTTCGTTCTGATGGATGATTTGGGCTATGGTGATTTGGGGGTGTTGTGGCAAAATATGAGGGAAGAAGGAGAGAAGGAAATCCTGACGCCACACATCGATAAAATGGCACAGGAGGGGTGTATTATGACCGATCATTACTGTCCGGCACCGGTGTGCGCACCTTCACGCGCTTCCTTGCTCGAAGGATTGCATCAGGGACACGCCTCGGTGCGTAACAATCAATTTGATAAAGCAATAGAAAATGAATTGACCGTAGCCAGTCTCTTACAAAATGCGGGTTACCGAACCATGCATGTGGGTAAAAACGGCGTGGCCGGCGGGCGTAATAATACCACGGCACATCCTCTGGAGCGTGGTTTTGATCAATACTACGGCTATCTGTATCACACGCAGGGGCATATTCATTATCCGCTGAATGGAACAACGGCCAAAGATGCCTATTTTTCGGATGGTTATCGTCCTATAAAAGTAGGTACTGAGCTTACTTATACCACCGATGTTTTTACGGCTAAGGCTAAACAGTGGATTTGTACACACGAAGAAACACGTCCTGAGCAACCGTTCTTCCTTTATCTGGCTTATGATGTGCCGCATTCGGCTTTACAAACGGCTACCCAGGCTTATCCGGCAGGTTTTGGAAAAGACAGCGGACTGCAATGGACGGGTTACGAAAATGAAGACGGTACCG
>DHQI01000095.1:6433-7068 GCA_002408065.1 Bacteroidales bacterium UBA5342 | reverse complement strand
ACGCCTTGGGTAAATACGGCCTCCGGGACAAGCAATTCTTACATTCCGGAGCTTTATCAACAAGATAATTGGTCGGACAGTGAGAAAAAATACGCGGCTATGATAGAGCGTGTGGATATGGCCATTGCTGATATTTTACGAACGCTGGAAGATTATGGTATTGACGAAAATACGATGATCGTGTTTAGTTCGGACAACGGCAACCATAAAGAAGGTGGGCACGATCCAAAGACTTTTGAATCTTTTGCCGATGCGGTGGGCATTAAGCGCGACCTGACCGAGGGCGGTATTCGTATGCCGCTCTTGGTGCGTTACCCTGAAGTCATCCCGGCGGGAACTGAGACAGACTTTAATTCCGGATTTTGGGATTGGATGGCCACTTTTGCCGACCTTGCCGATGCCCCCATCCCTGCGCGTACCGATGGCGTTTCGCTGATGCCTTCTCTTTCGCAAACGGGAGAGCAGGTGGATAAAGGCTATACCTATATTGAGTATTATAACAATGGTATTCTGCCGGATTGGACGGTGTTTGGGGATCACGCCGGACGCCAACGTCAGGAAATGCAGGTGATACGTATGGGCGACTACAAAGGTTTGCGTTACAACATTGCTTCTCATGCCGATGATTTTGAAAT
>DHQI01000095.1:0-6285 GCA_002408065.1 Bacteroidales bacterium UBA5342 | reverse complement strand
CTCATGCCGATGATTTTGAAATCTATAATATTGCTCAAGATCGTGATGAGACTGATAACTTAGCAGCCTCTATGCCGGAGCTGCAACAAAAGATGAAGGACAAAGTATTGCAAGTGCGCAGAGCTGATGCCTCTGCCGCGCGTCCTTACGACGACGAACTTATTCCTGCTGTGGCCATCAATGTGACGGGGCAAGGACTGGCAGCGGCTTATTACGAAGGAACTTATGCTTATATCCCGGATTTTTCCTATTTGTCAGCGCTTTCGAGTGCTAATGTGGCTAATATCGATTTCGCACAGCGAACCAAGGATGAGAATATTGGCTTTATGTTCACTGGCTACCTCAATGTGCCAAGCGAGGGTGCTTATACCTTTTATACCCAATCCAGCGCTCATTATCACCTGAAAATACACGATATTCATTTGCTAAATAGTGATATGAACTATAATGATGCAGAGCAATCGGCGACCTTGAATCTGAAATCCGGTTATCATCCTGTCACCGTTTATTATCAACAAAACGAAAACCAGATGCCGGATTTGAGTCTGCACTTGTCTGGTCCCGCTTTGGCGAAAGCCCCGATAGAAGATACGATGTGGGCGCAAGGCGAAGAGGCGACGACCGCTATTTTTAATCTAAATGCTGAGCAGAATTTTAATATGAGTTATTTGCCCACTATGGATCTGCTTCGTATAAGTGCTGTAGCGCCGCTTTGTAATGCTCAGGCAAAGATTTATAATGCCTTAGGGCAGTTGGTGCGGGCTATAGATTTTACTGTGGAAGCCGGAAGTTATTATGAAATATCCACTGCAGATTTTGATGCAGGGATGTATGTGGTAAAAGTCGCTTATGGTGAGGCCTGTAATTTTGTGGAAAAGATTGTGGTGGAGTAATTAAAAACCTCTCTGTTTATAATCTGATTTCTATTGTCTTTCTGTCTGTTATCTAATTTAGAATACAATGAAAAAACTGATTCTATTATTTTGTTTAAGTTTAGCGATTTTCTCTTGTCAAGAAGAACAAACACCTTTCTAAGATGGCTCTTGGGAGGCCTTACAACAAATGCCCGTGCCAGCTTGGTTTGATGATGGCAAAATCGGCATCTTTATACACTGGGGACCGTATAGTGAGATAGGCTACCGCAAAGGTGGAAAAGGCTATGCCGAGCACGTACCCAAAATGATATACGAAGATTCGACTCATTATTACCCTTTTATGAGGGAACGCTACGGAGCGTGTCCGCCGGAATTTGGCTACAAAGATATCATACCTGATTTCAAAGCAGAGAATTGGCAACCAGAAGAATGGGCCGCCCTTTTTGCCGAAGCTGGCGCTAAATATGTAGTGCTGACTGCCGAGCACCACGATGGTTTTGCCATGTGGGATTCGGAGCTGACGCCTTGGAATGCCGTGGATATGGGGCCGCATCGCGACTTGGTGGGCGACCTTGGCAAGGCCGTTCGTGCCGAAGGTCTGAAGTATGCACCATCGTATCACCGTGAGCGTCATACCAGTTTTTTTACTACTAAAAAATATAAGGTAAATGCCGAGGCTCGTCCTGATATTCTGGAAGAAATAAGACGGGTGCCGGAAGCGGTTTCGCTCTATGGACCGTTTGGCTTTTCTAACGAAGCCGTGGATGAATATGTGGCACGCTGGAAAGAAATACAGGACAAGTACCAGCCCGATATGTTGTGGATGGACGACTTCCCTATTTATACCCGCGATGGCAATAATGTGCGCAAAGGCAAAGCCCGACCAGAGATTCAATACCTGGATGATCAATTACGTGCTATGATTACCGATTATATGAACAATGGAGCTGCTAATAATCAGCCTGTATATGTCAATAATAAGGGCGGTAACCCTAACTGGCCGGATGGTGTGGGCTGTTACGAAAAAGATAACTTAAAACTGCCGGTGATTGGCCCTAAATGGCAAAGCTGCACCACTTTTGGCACTTCATTTGGTTATTTGGCTGACGAAGAAAATCCTAATTATCCTCACCACAAGAAAACAGTGGAAGAAGTCATTCACGAAATGGTGGAAATCATCAGCCGTAATGGTAACTTTCTGATCAACATCGGTCCTAAAGGCGATGGCACCATACCGGCCTGGCAGGTGGAACGCCTAAAAGCTATGGGCGAATGGTTAAGCATTAACGGGGAGGCCATTTATGGCTCACGTTATTGGAAAATAAATCAGCAAAAAGAAGAACATATCTCATTCACGACTCAAGGTGAAAAACTTTATGCTATAAAATGTGAGATACCGGAAAACCCTTTTGTTATTGCAGGGACTCAGGATTGGACAGCGAAGACTGTAAAGTCTGTTGCTCTACTGGGTAGTGATGCAAAGGTAATCTGGCAGATGACTACTGAAGGTTTGCAAATTACGCCGCCTCAAGATTTAGGTAATACTAAATACGCCTGGTCTTTTGAGATCACAACGAACGAAAATCAGCACCACCCTAATGTGATAAACAAAGGTAAAGAAGTGCTCAAAGGTACTAAGAAAGTTGATTTGGATGGTTTTGATAAATAAGGCTGCTTTTCCTTAAAAACTAAGACCTCTGACAAAAAACGAAACCACAAAGAGCTTCAGAAATGACGCTTTATTTGGTTTTTGTTTTGTGTGTAAAACAAAAATGCGCTATAATGTTTTGATGATAAAATAAAAATGTAATATATTTGTTTTATTAATAAAACAAAGTGTGTTATGAATAAGGAGGTGATTAAATCGGTAATGCTTGATAGTCAGATTGAAGTGTCGAGTTGTGAGCTGACTATGCGAGATTTTGCTTTCGAGGACTTTGGGAATTATGTGTTTGTAGGAATACGGCGTGCTGGTAAATCCTATTTGCTCTACCAAAGAATACAACAGTTATTAGCTCAGGGCCATGGTTGGGATGAGATGTTATACGTCAATTTTGAGGATGAGCGTTTAGTAGGCATGACTTTACAAGACCTGAATTTGTTGCTCGAAGTGCATCTGGAAATGTATGGCAAGAAACCGGTGCTTTTTTTGGATGAAATACAAAACATTGTAGGGTGGGAGAAATTTGCCCGGCGCTTAGCTGATTCAAAACACAAGGTATATATAACTGGTAGTAATGCTCAAATGCTGAGTGGTGAGATACAAACTACCCTAGGTGGCCGATATATTACTGTAGAAGTGTATCCTTATAATTTTAAAGAGTTTCTGACTGCTAATGGGCTTATTCTATCAGAGCAATCCCTGTTTGCTACTAGATCCAGAGCAGAGATATTCAAACTATTTAATGATTTTTATCAGTTCGGAGGTTTTCCCGAAGGGGCAAGCTTAAGCACTAAGCGAAACTATTTAACCAGCATTTACCAAAAAATATACCTGGGCGATATTGCTGCACGTCATTCCATTACTAATACTTTTGCCTTACGTATTTTATTCAAGAAGGTGGCTGAAAGTATCAAACAGCCCATTTCCTTTACCCGTTTGGCTCATATTGTTTCATCTACCGGTGCTAAGGTAGGTACTCAGACTATCATCAACTATATGGAATATGCAAAAGATGCCTGGCTTTTGACTCCTGTGCAGAATCTGGCCAGCAAATTGGTGGACAAAGAGACTAAGCCTAAGTATTATTATACCGACAATGGCATACTTAACCTCTTCTTGCTCGATGCCAAAACCTCTTTACTTGAAAATCTGGTTGCCATTACTCTATTAAGAAAATATGGGCGAGAAAATGCGGTTTATTTTTATAATAAAAACATAGAAGTTGATTTTTATGTGCAGGAAACTGCCACTGCTATTCAGGTTTGTTATGATCTTACTGGTGCTGATACTACCCTGGATCGCGAAGTGACTGCTTTGCTGAAACTTTCTAAAGTGATAGAGTGTCGTCAATTGCTCATCATAACCCGTGATGAAGAACGCATTATCGAAATGAAAGGTATGAGCATTCAGGTTATTCCCATATGGAAATGGTTGTTGTCATTTTAAAGAATGTTTTTGTCTTCTTTTTGTCCGTTTTATATTCGTCAATATGCTTCTTGCAACTGCATCTATAGGATGAATGATTTTTTACAGTAATAGAACAAAACTTTACATTTGGGAAGAATCGCTGTTTTTACTTTTGCAGAGCAATGGGAGTGAAACGCCCTTTGGGAATTTGATATTTTGAAATTGTAATTTTAGTATTTTGGATAGAAAAGAATTTATAAGAATGTCCTTGCTGGCTGGTGCTGGAGCAATGATGTTGCCGGGATGTGTAGGTAAAGGAAGTAAAACGCATATGCCTCCATTTATGAAAGGAATGGAGGATGCTTATGAGCAAGATCCGCGAAAAGCTGCTATAGAATGGTTTCGCAATGCCCGTTATGGTATGTTTATACATTACGGTTTGTATTCTTTAACAGGAAAAGGAGAGTGGGCACAATTGTCAGAAAAAATGCACGTGGCCGATTATGCTAAACTGGCCGATCGTTTTACTGCTGAAAAATTTGATGCGGATTTTATCACAGATTTGGCTTTGGAGGCAGAGATGAAATATATCAACATCACCACGCGTCATCACGATAGTTTTTGCCTGTGGGATACCAAGTACACCGATTTCAAAAGTACCAACTCACCAGCTAAGCGCGATTTGATAGCGGAACTGTATGAGCAGTGTAACAAAAAAGGTTTGGCTTTTCATTTATACTATTCGCATGGGCGCGATTGGCGTCATCCGCATGCCCCAAACAACGACAAGTGGGGCGGACACGCGCGACCAAAGTACGATACGCCGGAACCTTATTACAAGTATGGCGACGAGCAAGACATTAATATTTATGTTGACTTTTTGTACAATCAGGTGGAGGAATTATTAACGATGTTCCCCGATGTAGCCAGCATTTGGCTGGACGGACATAAGGTACCAACATCGGGTGATTTTGATCAATTCCGTTTGCCGGAACTTTACGATATGATTCATAAAAAACAGCCACATATGCTCTTGTCTTACAAGGAAGGGGTTTTGGGGACTGAAGACTTTTTAGCGCCAGAGCGTAAATATAAGCCGGAAGGAATTCCGCCTAAACCTTTGGAGATTTGCGACCACTTGCAACGCAATAAATGGGGTTATGCCAAAGAGCAGGATGGTAAGCATAAAACCAAAGAGGAAGTGATTAAAATGCTAAAACGCGCCAGCCAATACCCGGCTAACTTGCTTTTGAATACCGGACCTTACGGATCAGGTGAAATGCACCGTGAAGATGTTGCTGTACTACGGGCTGTAGGAAAAGAAGTCCGTGAAAAAGGCTGGGACGGAATATTAGCGTAAAGCTAAGGTTAAACTAAGGCTAAGGGTAAGGTTGAGGAGTTGTTTTAAGCTCCCTCAACCTTATTCTTAACCTCAATCTCAACCTCAAACTCAATCTTAAAGTAAACACCAATAAGTATGAATCGTCAATTATTGCAGGTCATTAGCCTGCTACTTTTTTTTATATCAGTCTCTTTCTGTGCCAATGCAGAGCTAAAACTCGGCTCCCCATTTCAGGAACACATGGTGCTGCAGCGTGATATGTCCATCAATGTATGGGGAACAGCAGAGGCCGGTGAAAAAATTACTATCACTCTGGAAAATGATGAGGTAGAAACTACTACGGATGCCAATGGTCGTTGGAAAGCCGTTTTGCCCGAAAGAAAAGCAGGAGGTCCTTATGCTTTTACCGTAAAATCAGGGGACGAAAACATCACATTTACAGATGTAATGGTGGGAGAGGTATGGATCTGCTCGGGTCAGAGCAATATGTTTATGGGCTATGGCGGCATTCCGGAAATCAAAGCGTTAGAAAAAACGGCAGAGAATATCCGCTCTTTTACTGTAGATAATGTGGTGGCTTTTGAAGAACAAGACCACGTTGGCGGATCGTGGCAGATAGCGCCGCCGCCGAGTGCAGTAGCGTTTGCTTTTGCTTACAGTTTGCAGAAAGACATTGATGTGCCGGTAGGCATTATAAAAACAGCATGGGGAAGCTCTTCATTAGAAGGATGGATGCCCCGTGATATGACGGAGCAGTTGCCGCATTTTAAGGAAATAATGGACGAGTTTGATGCCGATGCAGATAAACACGCTAAGATCGACAGCATTCTTGCACTGGAAGGCAAACGTCCACGCAATGCAGATATTTATATCCGTCGTCAGCCTAACATTATTTACAATGCTATGATGAAAGGTTTGGCGCCTTATTCCTGCCGAGGCATTGTGTGGTATCAAGGAGAGGCCAATGGTGGTACGATGGAAAAAATGTTGCAGTATGG
>DHQI01000094.1 GCA_002408065.1 Bacteroidales bacterium UBA5342 | reverse complement strand
ATCATTGAATCATTGAATCATTCTCTCATTCACTCATTGAAAGATTAAACCACGACTCACGACTCCAAGTACGAGAATAGACCGATAAAAGTCTGAACTACGTCCAAAAATGGCCTTTGCACTTTATTCTTACACTTTTATTTGTACTTTTGTCTTCCTAACAAAAAAGCACAGTACATGCTGGATGCATTAATTGAGAATAATTTAAATGAAGCTCGTCAGGTCCTCAATGACTTTATAGCCGACGAGACTAACAAGCAAGACATTCTTTCTGCCGGAGATACAATGGTAGAGGCCATCCTATCAGGAAACAAAATTATATCGTGTGGCAACGGTGGATCGTCTTGCGATGCCGCTCATTTTGCTGAAGAGATGACGGGTCGCTACCGCAACGAAAGACGTTCTCTCCCGGCTATTGCTATCAGCGATGCTTCGCACATTACCTGTACCGCCAATGATTATGGTTTTGAGTCGGTCTTTTCACGCTTTGTGGAAGGTATGGGCCAAAGCGGCGATGTACTATTGGCCATCAGCACCAGCGGAAACTCTAACAACGTGATAAAAGCGGCCGAAATAGCAAAAGAAAAAGGCATCAAAGTGGTGTCTCTTACCGGAAAAAATGGCGGCATCCTAAAAGGACTGTCTGATGTGAATGTGAATGTAGCTCACCATGGCTGGGCTGACCGTATTCAGGAGATTCACATCAAAGTCATCCATATCCTGATCAATTATATCGAAGAAAAATTATCTTTATAACAGAATAAATCATCACCAACTATGAATAATTACAAACTGTGGAACAACATTTTAGCTTGGGTATCTTTCGCTGTTGCAGCCTTTACCTACTTGTCAACCATAGAGCCTACTGCCAGTTTTTGGGACTGTGGAGAATTTATAGCTACGGCCGATAAACTTTTGGTTGGACACCCTCCTGGCGCACCGTTTTTTATGATAATGGGCCGTTTCTTTGCCCTCTTTGCTTCGGGCCCCGATAAGGTGGCCATGATGATCAACTCCATGTCAGCACTGTCAAGTGCTTTCACCATTCTTTTCCTTTACTGGACCATAACTCATCTGGCTCGCAAGCTATTAGTCGGCAACAATGCTGCAGACCTAAGCAAGACACAAGCTTTTTCAGTGCTTGGAGCTGGTCTTATTGGTGCTTTGGCTTATACTTTTACGGATACTTTCTGGTTCTCAGCCGTTGAAGGCGAAGTATATGCCATGTCCTCACTTTTCACAGCAGCCGTTTTCTGGGCTATCCTAAAATGGGACGAAGAAGCTGAACATCCACACGCTATGCGCTGGATTATCCTTATTGGGTTCCTTATCGGACTTTCTATCGGGGTTCACCTTTTGAACTTATTGGCTATTCCGGCTATTGCTTTGGTATTTTACTACCGCCGCTACAAGAAACCTACTGCCAAAGGCATTATCATCACGTTAGCCATCTCTTTTGCTATGCTGATGTTTATTATGTATGGCATAGTACCGGGCACCGTTCGCTTGGCTTCTTTATTCGAGTTAATGTTTGTCAACGGTTTTGGATTACCTTTCAGCAGCGGTATGGTATTTTTCTATATTGCTCTGGCTGCCGCTCTGGTTTATGGCATTCGTTACACTTATAAAAAAGGCAAAGTAAATGCCAATACCGGTCTTACTTTCCTGACCGTCATCCTGATTGGCTACTCAGCATTTGCTATGATTCTTATCCGTGCCAACGCTGCACCACCAATGAATCAAAATGATCCGAAAGATGCTTTCTCATTGTACTCTTACCTCAACCGCGAACAATATGGTAACCGTCCATTGGTATACGGACAATATTACAGCGCTCCTATCACGGGATCTAAATCTGCCGGTAACATCCGTGCACAGATTGACGGCAAATACGAAGTGGTAGATGAAAAACCAGAGTACGTATACGATGACCGTTTCGAAACACTATTTCCCCGTATGTATTCTGATCAAAGCCGTCACATAAAAGAATATCAAAAATGGGCTGACATACAAGGTACCAAAATAAAAACAAAAGATGGGGTTAAAATAAAACCTACCTACGGCGAAAACATCAAATTCCTGGTACGCTATCAGATGAACTTTATGTACTGGCGTTATTTTATGTGGAATTTTGCCGGTAGGCAGAATGACCAACAAAGTCACGGCAGTAACTTGAAAGGCAACTGGATTTCGGGGATTAGTTTTATAGATGATATGCGTTTGGGAGGCGACTCCAGCAAGCTGCCAGATTCTGTTAAGAATGATGCTTCGCGCAATACCTATTATTTCTTGCCATTAATTTTGGGTATTTTAGGTATCGTATACCAAATACGAAAAGGAGAAAAACGAGGCTATGAAAACCTCTTTATTGTTGGGGCTTTATTCATACTCACAGGTCTCGCCATTGTGATATACCTTAACCAATACCCACTGCAACCGCGTGAAAGAGATTATGCTTATGCGGCCTCTTTCTATGCTTTCTGTATCTGGATAGGTTTGGGCGTGCTTTACCTGACAGAACTGATAAATAAAGTGTTAAAATCCGAATACTCAGCCGTAGCCGCTACCGCCATAGCCTTGGTAGTGCCGGGCATACTGGCAGCCGAAAACTGGGACGACCACGACCGTTCAGAACGTTATATGTGCCGCGATTTTGCAAATAATTACCTGCAATCTTGCGCACCTAATTCCATCATTTTCACGAATGGAGACAACGATACCTTCCCACTTTGGTACGCGCAGGAAGTAGAAGGTATACGTACCGATGTACGTGTGTGTAACCTCAGCTATTTACAAACAGACTGGTACATTGACCAAATGCGCAAGGACGCATACGATTCAGAAGGGCTGCCTTTTACCCTGACTAAAGAACAAACACGCCAGGGACGTAACGGCGTGGCTCACTTGATTGACCGCACAGGCGGTAAACCATTTGACCTGCGTAATGCCTTTAAATGGCTGGCCAGCGATCGCAAAGAAACCAAAGAGCTTCCGGGCCATGGGCGCATTGATCACTTCCCGGCTAAACAATTCTACTTGCCTATAGACAAAGAAAAAGTGATTGCCGAAGGGGTAGTAGCCGCTGAGGATTCCGCTCAAATCATTGACCAAATAGACTTTGATTACAGCAATGAGAATTACATACGCAAAAACAAGCTGATGATGCTCGACCTGATTCAGGGATCTGACTGGGAGCGTCCTGTTTACATCGCTGTAACGGTACCATCAGAATACCATATTGGATTGAGCAATCACTTTGAAGTGACGGGTCAGGCCTACCGTATAGTACCTCGCAACACCAAAGACAACGCCCTATACCCTGTACTTGGAATGGGCGAAATCAACACCGAAGTGATGTACGACAATATGATGAACAAATATATGTACGGCGGCATCAAAACACCTGGTGTATATATGGAAGAGAACACTTTGCGAATGAGTAAAAACTACCGCCTTAACTTTGTACGTCTGGCCAGTGCGCTGTATAAAGAAGGTAAGATAGACAAAGCAAAAGCAGCGATCGAACGTAGTTTTGAAGAAATTCCATCATACAATGTCCCCTATACTGCCATTGAATATACACTTATTGATATCTTGGTGAAACTAAAAATGAATGACAAAGCGTTGGAGGTTATGCATGAAATGCACGAGAATGCTTATCAGGATATAGTGTATTATACCTCATTTGACTTGCAGGACAAGTCTCAGGTAAGCGAAATGATCCGCAACAATCTAATGATATATCAAAATATTATCAAGTATTCACAAAAGATTGATCCGGAATTGCACGAACTGACAAAAAAAGAATTTCAGGAATTTTATCAGCAGGCAACACAATTTTTATCATAGAAAAAGACTTTAAACGATGAATCTCTTTTGGAAACGCATAACTAAAACAGCTACGTTCGAACAAGAAATGGCAGATCGCCATGAGCTTTATCATTCTTTTGTGAAAACTGAGAAATCTGCTTTACTGGAAGAATATAAAGAACTATGCGAAATTAATTTTAAACAAGCTAAAAAAGAATTCAAGAAGAAAAGCGACTATATGGCAAGCCCGATGTATGCTAAAGAAGAACGTTTCAAAACACTACATCAAGACAGCGACATCCAAAACTATTTGCACTTTGAAAAAAGCAATGCTTTTAACTTTAATGAACAGTTTACACAAGTATCTACTGAGGAATTTTCCGGCAATAAATTAGATAAAAAATGGGTAAACGCTTACCGTTGGAGCTATTCACAGATAAAAGGTAACTACAGTAATCCTGGCGAGTTTCAGGCTTATACCGAGGGGAAAAACACCGAAGTAATAGACGGACAACTCCACATCATAAGCAAACGAAAAGATGCAGTAGGACGCACATGGGACAAAGAAAAAGGCTTCATCAGCAAGCCTTACAAGTTCACTTCTGACCTGATTGCAGGTGAACCATTTTCTAGTGACAAAGGTTGTATCCTAATAAAATTCAAAGTACAAGGAGCGGCCAAACCATTGCACCACTTCATACGTGCCTACGATAACAAAAACCAGCGCTGTATCACTTTGCTTGAAAGTAATTCTAAACGTAAATTCAAAGTAGGCCGAGCACAGCGCAACGGCAAAGACAATCTTTACAACACGATATCAGGCCTTAACATGGAAAAGGATTTTCACATTCTGGAACTGGAATGGAACAAAGAAGTGGTAATTTGGCGTTTGAACGGACATTTATTACACCAAGATACCCACGTAGAGGATATGAAAGATCTTCATTTAGTTATTGGCTCTTACCTCTCAGGACCAAAGGAAGCTGAGGGGAAAATTATTGTAGACTACATTCGAATATTCGACCAACGAAAAAAATAGATTTGTTATCAGCAAATCGAGTAGGTAGGGGGAT
>DHQI01000022.1:3482-5304 GCA_002408065.1 Bacteroidales bacterium UBA5342 | reverse complement strand
AGGAAGTAAAAAAGAATAAGGGGCTTACAGCTCTTGCTAGAGCTATTTTCTCTGCTGAGGTAGGTAAGTAGCTTTTAGTATCTTTAAACGGCTTGAGGAGGCTGTCATGCGCTTTAAAACACTATTATTACTGCTAGTTATAGCTAGCCCTGTACATGCATGGGATTGTTTTGCAGAAGCAGGATTTGGTACATGGACAGGTTTTAGTAAATTGGAATTGCCAGGGGTTACTCCTGCCAAGTTCGATATGTATTGTACAAAACAGAATGTATCTTTTGGGTGGACTCACCATTCTGATCTTATGAGAGGTAAGCCTTTTAATAAGAAAGCTGATTTCTCTATGGATATGTTTTTTATGTCTTATAAGGTTAAACTTTTTTAGGAAGGTATTATGAAAAGTTTGCAAGATTATATTAAAGACGAACAGACTGCTTTATTTAAGAAGTACGGAGCATTCTTTGCATTTAGTGTTAAGCAATATAAAAATGCAGCAGTAGAAGGTATCCAATACGTAAGTGCAGCACCGGGTATGTTCTGTCCTGCTGATAACGAAGAAGCACTTTATGAAGATTTAAAAAATCTTTACGAAAAAGGTATTACACAAGACTTGGCTGAGAACGGTAAAGAAGCCATCATCCGAAGAGAGTTAAGCAATTACGAATGTCAATTAACAGGTGATGTGACTAACGCCTATGAAGCTCTTGAAGATTATGGAATTACGTTTGAAGAAGTTCAGGAAGGGTATGTCAGTTACCACAGAGAATGTGTTGAAAACGACTGGTTTTAGGAGGGTATTATGGACATCTTAGTCGGTAGTTTTACTTTTATACTTGTAATAATCGGCTTATTAATTTTGTGGGAAGAAACACCTGCACCTAAAGATGAGGGTGAAGAGTGATGGAACTTTTATTGATGGGTTCTTTGACTGCTATCGCATTTATCATACTGATGTTCAAGTTAGGTATTGGTAGATTCGTTAAGTTTAATGCAGCAAGTGATGTGATAATTTCTGGCGTATTGGTACTTATATTTGCAGGAACATTTAGCGGAATGGTTACAGGACTAATAGCTGGAATTATCGTGAGTTTGTTTTTGTGGGTACTGAAAGGCATAAAAGCCGCTTGAGGAGAGAAATAATGATACATGAAATAACCTTGAAAGACGTTGTTACGGCACTTGATAAAGAGATTCCCATCGTATTCTGTTTTTCTACTGAAGAACAGGCTAGTAAATCTTTAACGTTTAACCCTGCATCGTCTAAATACACCGTTAAGTACGACAATACTATTACAGGTGAGAGTTCTGTAAATAGTTACTTAAGCACGCTGAAGGCTATCGCTAAGTACAACTCTGAGGGAGAGAAATAATGAAGTTACCAGAGTCAGTCCTTACAAAAAAGCAATCCAAGATTTTTACTAAAAAAATCGAATACCTCGGAAAACCTTCGTATATGGTATGTACTGTTCGTTACGATGATGAATGCGGCAATGGGCATAACAGTTTTGCTATAACAGCAGACATTTACAGGGATGTAAAGGGGGTGTATAGAAATTTTATTGCAGGAGGGTGTCTGCACGATGAGATATACAAATATTTCCCGAATCTGAGGAAATATATTAAATGGCACTTAGTTAGTTCAGACGGTCCGATGCACTATGTAGCGAACTCTTTATACCATGCACGTACAGTGAGTCATTCAGGCTATAAAGTAGGGGAACCTGTAAAATTTGATACTTTCTTAAAATTTAAAGGAATTCCTTTCACATTCGGGGAAAAGAAACAAGGATTTTTCAACTACCTTGACAGCGTTGAGGACTTTAGT
>DHQI01000022.1:534-3230 GCA_002408065.1 Bacteroidales bacterium UBA5342 | reverse complement strand
CCCTAACTACTCTCTGACAGGATTTATCCCAGAAAACAGTAAAAATAAATGGTATACCGCTCCGTATATGCGAAAGAATAATGCAGAGGAATTTCTTGAAGCTTTGCAAAACTTTAAATACGAATACGTAAAAGTTCCCTACAAGTGGTGTGAAGCTGTAGAACCTGATTTGGAGGCAGCTAGAGTATGTGCGGTATGGCCTGATGCCGAGCTTGAAGATTTTACTGAGGAAAAACTTTTAGCCCGATTGCCTTCTCTGATGGAGGAGTTCAAAGCTGACATAGAAGAACTTGGATTCGTATTCTAAAGGAAAATCTTATGAATAAAATAACCAGAACCTTGTGTATTATGATAGCAGTATTGTCGCTAGTTGCTTGCGGAAATGTATCCAAAATCACTGTAAGCAATATGGAAATGGCAATAGCTGAGTTGCCAATAGCTAAGTCAATGCTGTTTACAGCCGATCTAAGCCCTCATGAGCGTAATTTAGTGGCTGATGCAGTTAGTTATGCGGAAATGCTGATAGTTCGTTACAGAAGCTCACAGGAGGTTGAAACAGTAATAGCTCGTGCTCATTTAAATGAGTTGTCGCATAAATACTATGTTATTTACGCTGTAGTGACTCGTCATTGGGGATTAATGCCGGTAGAAGAACAGACCAAGTTGATAGTCCATGACGATAATGTCCGAAGAGTGTACACAGAACTTTCAAACAAAATAGCAGGATTCGGCAATATCGGTATTAATGAATCTGAATCTATGATGTCGCTAGTTTTAGGTGTACTACATCTGATTGAAATGTTGGGAATTGAATACAAACAAGCAACGAACTAATGGAATCATCGCAGGCTTAGTTGTGAGGAACAGACTGTGGATATCAAAAAAGAGTTAACTGAAACTTACATTATCACAGAATTGGACGAGTTAGATCTCGTAACTTTGTATGTAACTAACTACAAACCAGGAAAAGGAAAACTAGTAATTGAGTGTTTTGGGGAGACTTGGGTTTGTTGTTTTTCTGCTATGGGCTGTAGCTCGATACAGGAATTCATACTACGTTCTGATAACGACTACCTATTAAGAAAATTACTAAAAGAAACCTACGAAACAGACTTTGATAAGATCAACAAAGAAGCTCAAAAGCGTGGATTTGATATATGTGCTTATAGTGATATTGAAATTGCTATGCAGGCCGATGAAATGAGAGAGTGCTTCGGTGACGATTGGCAAATGAATCTACCTATGTGCAATACCGTCGAATATCACTACGTTAGTAAGATTCTGGATGCTATAAAAGAAGCATTACAGCAAAATTGATAGAGGATGAAAACTATGACACCAGAACAGCTTTATAAAGATGCCTGTGAAGCCAAAGAGAAAGGCGCTCATGTTGGTATGAGCCTTGTGTTCCAACGCGGTCAGAAGCGCCCACCTGGATTCCCGCGTGGTGAATTGCTCTGTGAGACTGAGCTAGGCAACGTTTACAGCTTCGACCCTGACAAGGTCATTTCGTGGCTCAAGAAGCATAATCTTATTGCAACCTAACGCCCTAGTTAAGCCGCCGCGTCTTTTGCGGTCGGCTTGAAAGACTTGTTAGCTGTGGAGGCTGATATGGGAACACCAGAAATACTAATACCTGCCATACGTCAATATAAGCACAACACAGGTGGTGACGGGTTTGTTGTTGGCTACGACAAAGAAGGAGTTAATAAGATTGTTATTGACCTGCAAAATCAGATTATTGACTTAAAAGCGTGCTTGCGGACTTGTGCGAATTCTGCCAAAGGTGGGCTAGATCAGTACAGCTAACAGCTCGATTAAAGAGACACTCATAAATTTTGAGTACTAAGATAGGAGTAATTGAAAGTGGGCATAGAAAATAATGAGTGCGTGGTAGCCACAACCGAGGACATCGACGCTATGGAGAAAGTAATGGACTGGATCAACACATTGACCGAAGAGGAGCAGCCATTGTTTTCGGTATCCAAGAGCCTGATAAACATGAAAGAAACCGTGTTCATGGGGCCAGATGGAAGCAAGAAAGGTTGGCCGCATTCCAAGCAGGGTGAAGACTTGCGCAACCAGCTTATCGAGCTGCTGGAATCCTTCAACTACGAAGACGGCAGCAATCCCTTCGACTGGGTTGAAGTGGGGTATGGTGAGTTTGGCCAGAAGGTGCTTCGCGGCAACTGCAAGAACAGGTACAGCGACAAGCGTTATCACAACTTGAGTGAGGGAGCCCAAGAAGGACGCGAAGACTGCCCAGTGTTAAACGCACACTGCAAGTTTTATTCGTACCAATGTGATTCTAACGGTGATGTTGCAATCTCCCATTGTAGCCACCCGGATAATATTAATGACCGTGAAGGGAACTGTACTCATACGTTGTGCCCTCTTTGATTTTCTTTTTAGGTTTGAAAATAATTGGAGTTAAATAAAATGTATAGAACTATCGCTAACAGTCACCCAAAACTACAACGCGGCATTGTATGGTGTACTGTTTGTGGAAGAAGTCAGAGCACTAAGAGTGCAACAAACCTACAACATGGTTGGCCACAATGTTGCGGTTACACCGTGACGATTGATAGCCCTGAAGAACGAAAAAGGTTATCAGAAAATCAATGCCAAAAATAATTGCACGACATTAACTAAGGTGTGGAATATGCGAGTTTTTGACCATTTCAATTCGAGTCGAT
>DHQI01000022.1:0-456 GCA_002408065.1 Bacteroidales bacterium UBA5342 | reverse complement strand
TTTTTTTTTTTTTTTACAAAACTTGGAGAACCACAAACATGAAAAAACTTTGTATCTACCACGGAAACTGCGCCGATGGCTTTGGTGCTGCTACTGTTATTCGAATTGCTTTAGGTAGCCATAACGTAGACTTCCACGCTGGTGTTTACCAAGAGCCGCCACCAGACGTAACCGACCGCGAAGTAATATTGGTTGATTTCTCCTATAAGCGCGACGTGATTATTGAGATGGCGGCTAAAGCAAAAAGTATTTTAATTATTGATCACCACAAGAGCGCTGAAGCCGACCTAGTGGACTTGCCGTACAATGTAACAACTTACTTTGATATGACCAAAAGCGGTGCCGTGATGGCTTGGGAATACTTCCACCCTAGCGAAGAAACGCCACAGCTTCTTTTGCACATTCAAGACCGCGATCTTTGGGAATTCAAGCTTGAAGGAACCCGCGAAATTCAGG
>DHQI01000093.1:39260-39968 GCA_002408065.1 Bacteroidales bacterium UBA5342 | reverse complement strand
TGCTTCTTTTGACACTACCAAATTGTAAAAGGCAATAAATTTGGAATAAGACAACAATAATACTGTATACACCTAAAGATAAGAACTATAAAAATCCACTTTTATTGCATCTTTTTTAGCTTTTATTGAAGGTTATCCAAATCATAGAAAAACTCTCCCTTATTATTATATACGTGTTCTATTATTAATGGCCAAATCAATCAAACATTTTCTCGCGGGTTAATAAGTTATTGACAATTGAAAGGTCAAAATCTAATCAAAACAGGTAAACAAAATGTTATTTTGCACAACAGAAAGTTCGACAACAAATGAGAAATATCTATATCCTACTCTTTTTTTTATCCACTTTAATCAGTTTTGGACAGGCACCAAAACGTGAGATGCGGGCTGTTTGGGTTACCACGGTCACAAATATTGACTTCCCCAGGCACTCCAATTCGTCAACCGAAACACAGAAAAAGGAAATATGCACCCTGCTTGACCAACATCAGGCGGCCGGAATCAATGCTATCATCTTTCAGGTGCGCCCTACAGCTGATGCTTTTTACCAATCGGATCTAGAACCATGGTCCCGCTACCTGACCGGACGACAGGGCAAATCGCCTCAACCTTTTTACGACCCCTTGGCTTATATTATCAAAGAAGCCCATAAACGCCATATGGAATTGCACGCTTGGATTAACCCCTACCGAGTACGTACACGTCAAT
>DHQI01000093.1:36221-39007 GCA_002408065.1 Bacteroidales bacterium UBA5342 | reverse complement strand
GAGTACGTACACGTCAATCGGATAAACTCACTTCAGATCATCCTTATATGAAAAACAAATGGTGGGGCTGGGAATATGATGGTAAAACCTTTTTTGACCCAGGCATACCGCAAGTGAGGGAGCACACCAAAAACGTCGTATTAGATATAGTACGACGCTATGACATTGACGGCATTCATTTCGACGATTATTTTTACCCATACCGCAGTAGTGTATACTCTAAATTACCTGATCATAAATCATTTAAACAATACGGGGGAAAATATTACCCTAACCGTTTGGAAGATTGGCGACGTGAAAACATTAACATATTAATCAAAGACCTTTCGAAAGCCATCAAAGAAGAAAAGCGATGGGTTAAATTTGGAGTTAGTCCATTTGGCATATGGAAAAATACCAGCAGCCCTCAAGATAACCTCCCTACTACTGATGCCACATCGAATTATGACATCCTATATGCTGATGTTATAAAATGGATGAAAGAAGGCTGGATAGATTATTGTGCCCCGCAACTTTACTGGGCCATTGGCTATAAACCTGCCGACTATGCCAAACTACTGAAATGGTGGGATGCCCATACCTACGGACGTAACATGTATGTAGGACATAGCCTGTATAAGATTAACCCTAATTCTGAAGAAATAGCCTGGCGCAGTCCGCTTGAAATAGAACGTCAGATAGAAGCACTACGCCAAACAGACAATATCAGCGGTAGCATTTTTTACAGCAGTAAGCATTTAATAAAAAGAAAAGATGTTGCCCCTTTGCGCGAAGCATTAAAAGAGAACTACTACAAAAACTATTGCCTGATGCCTAAAATGCCTTGGATAGACAATAAGGCACCGTCTCCACCACGTACGGTGCAGTTTGTTAGTTCATCGCGTGGCAACCGTATTGCTTGGCAAGCACCTTTTTACAAAAATGAAATGGATAAAGCTTACCGTTACATCGTTTACAAAACAGCAACGGACAAAGCTAAAGAGCAGTTAACAGCCGAAAACATTGTAACAATCACTGGTGACACTAATTATTTCCTGCCAGCAAATTCCAAAGGAGGCTATTACATGATTACTGCTATAGACCGCATGCACAATGAAAGCAAAGCTGAAGTGGTTAAAATACAACAAGATCAACTTTCCAGCTTAGTCTTTCAGAAAAACGACTCGATGAGTAATGAGATGTGATATTATTTCAAACAGTTAATAACTCAGGATTCAAAGTTTTTGAAGGTTGAAATCATATCTCTTCCCCCTTTTCAATATTCAAGATACCCCAAGCCCTTCCAAAGTCACATCAAAGATCAACGTTTGATAGCTTTTTATGTCTTTACCGGCGCCATAACGGCCATACGCTGTTTTGGAGGGGCAAAACAGAGTTGCTTCTTCGCCCACACGTAAATGCTTAAATGCAGTATCCCAAGCCTGAATAACTTCCCCCCTGCCAAGGTTAAAACTAAAAGTACCAGAATCAAAAATGCGTCCGTTGGGTAAATAACCAACATAACGAACCTTTACTGGTTTACGCATTCTGGCATAATCGCCATCAGAAGTTTTGTATTTAAACATCTTTAGCCCTGCTCCCAGTTCTTCGGCCTCTTCATAGGCTTCCAATTTGAGTTCTGCAAAATGATTGATATTTTTTTTCTTCGTTTTTAAGGCCTCCTGAAGGTCGTTCAAAAAGCGGGTTTGTTCGTTAGCGGCAGTGCGTTGCATATCATTCTAAGTTAATTATTCAAGGTTTCAGTTGAAGCAGACAAAGATAAAAGGCTAGCTAAAAGTATATTTACTCCATGAGTTTACGTGCTCATAGAATTAAAACCAATATAAAACATTAGCTAAGCTCAAAATTTCAAAGGAGGGAAATGAGAAGCAATGTGCATTAGGCGGAATACTCAACCAAATCACTATGCTTAATAAACCATTCATTTCTAACATGTTCCACCACCTCATATACCGTCAGCCCTCCTATTTAGGGGAACACTATTTTCAAGAAAAAGAATCAATTAAGATCTGAGCATTGCTTGCAGCATCTCCAGTATCGACATTTATCTTTGTAATCTTATGCACATAACTACTGTCCGAATGACGATAGGTACGGTCGTAATAGGCCAATAAGAGAGAGGCTGTATTCTCATAATCCTGTGCGGCAAACATGTCCAGTATCTCATTCATTTTACCATTACTCAGACGTTTCTCCAGTTTACGTATTGCTTTTTGCATCTCAGCAGCATCAAGACCGGCATATTCCTTAACCAAACGCTCGACACGGTGCGAAAAAGGCACAACAATTTCTACAATACGGGCCTTACACATAACCTTCCAAAAAGGATCCGGAATATAAACACGACCGATGGATTTACTTTCACCCTCCACCCAGATGCGTTGGTTTGTGTCCAAAAGAGCCAATGCTTTGTAAAGATTGTTCTGAAACTGCTGAGTTGTTGGCTGCTCACCCTTTCCTATACCTCCAAAGGCAGAGCCACGGTGATTGGCCAAACCTTCCAAATCCAATACCTGCTCACCCCGTTTGGCTAACTCATGCAAGATAGCCGTTTTTCCACTTCCGGTAGATCCTTTTAGGACTATGACATTGGGGAGGTCTCCCATGGCGGCAGCACAGTATTGGCGGTAAGCCTTATACCCCCCACTTAGCACTTCTACCTCCAAGCCCAGACGCTCAAACAACCAAGCCATGGAAGCCGAACGCATACCCCCCCGCCAACAATGTACCCGAAGCTTATTATCAAGTGCTAACCCAATAGCTTCCCGGGCAAATACGGCCATCTT
>DHQI01000093.1:0-36056 GCA_002408065.1 Bacteroidales bacterium UBA5342 | reverse complement strand
AAATACGGCCATCTTAGGACCTACTATCTCCAAGCCCTTGAGGACCGCTGCTTGTCGCCCCTTCTGCTTGTAAAGCGTGCCTACCACTGCACGTTCTTCATTATCGAAGAGGGGCATATTAACTGCCCCGGGAATATGCCCTTCAGCAAACTCTTTAGGCGAACGAACATCGATAAGCGGTAGGTTAAGAGTATTATTAAGTAAGGTTTCGGGGTTTATTGTTTGCATATTTAAGAGGATTTTTAGCGTCGTTTTCTGATGCGTAAAAGTAACAAGTGTCATCGTAAACAGAAAGAATTATGGCAAAATATCAATAAAATATGTGTTTTTTAATGTACACGATTACGCATTCTACCGAAAAAAAGTACTTTTGCAGCACTTAAAAAATAAGGACAATTATATGAATATTGTAATAGCAGGCGCCGGACAGGTAGGAACTCACTTAGCTAAGTTGTTATCCAACGGAGAACACAACATCACACTGCTCGACGAAGAAGAGGACAAATTAAGACCTATGCATGCCTTTGATCTCTTGACGATGAGAGGCGCCCCTACAAGCATAAAAAAACTCAAAGAAGCGAATATAAAAAACTGTGATCTTTTTATTGCCGTAACACCTCACGAAACCGAAAACATCACAGCCTGTATTCTGGCAAAAGATCTGGGTGCAAGCGAAACAGTAGCCCGTATTGATAATAAAGGTTATGTGATGCCTGAAAACAAAGAGCGTTTTAAACGCTTTGGAGTAGACTCTCTGATATATCCTGAAATGCTGGCTGCCAAGGAAATAGTTCAGGCTTTGCGCATGCCGGGCATACGTCAGCTACACGAGTTTGAAGAAGGCCGTTTGTTATTGGTTGGAATCAAGATGAAACCGGATGCTCCTATTCTTAACATTCCGATTTCTATGCTTGACCTGCACAAAAAAGGCTTGCGCATTCTTTCTATAAACCGTAATTACGAGACCTTTATTCCTGACGGCTCTGATGAGATACGTCCAGGCGATATCGTGCTCTACATTACCGAAAAGAATAACTTGTCGCAATGCCGTCAAGTCAACGGACGCCCCTTTTTTGATGTTAAAAACGTGATGATTCTGGGCGGTAGCCGCATTGGGATAAAAACAGTGCAAATGTCGCCTGACAATTATAACATTAAAATCATAGAAAAAGATCGCGAACACAGCCTTAAACTGGCCGAAAAAGTGGGAAATGCTATGATCATAAACGCGGATGGTGGTAATGTAGAAGACCTGCGCGAAGAAGGCCTGGATAAAATGGATGCTTTTGTAGCCCTAACCGATAATAGTGAGACCAATATCCTGTCCTGTGTATTGGCTAAGCGCATGGGCATCAAAAAAACAGTGGCAGAAATTGAAAACCTCGATTATTTCGGATTGGCCGAAAACTTTGGTGTTGGAACTATTATTAACAAAAAACAGATTGCTGCCAGTCATATCTATGAGCTGACGATGAAAGGCAAAGTGTCGCATGTGAAATGCCTAACTGCTACCGATGGACAGATGTTAGAATTTGTCACTCAAAAAGGCGCTAAAATATGTAAAAAACCACTGAACGAGATTTCTTTACCTGAAGGAGTAAATATTGGAGCTGTGATTCGCGATAACGAAATCATCATAGCTCAAGGCTGGGTAACCATACGTCCCGGTGATAAGGTAGTACTCTTCAGCTTGTCACACAATTTCAAGAAAGTAGAAAAACTCTTTAGCTAAAGACTAAAGGTCCTTCCGCGCTTTATTCAAACTATGTTTAGTGTCATTAATAGCAAATTAGTCAAACATATTCTGGGACTTCTTCTTCTTATAGAAGCCTCTTTTATGTTTCTATCCACCATTGTAGGGGTCATATACGAGGACGAGGCTACAATATCTCTTTTTATCTCTACCAGCATTACTGTAAGTGCCGGCATCCTAATGATGGTCCTTGGGCGCAATGCAAAAAAAGACATCGGGAAGCGCGAAGGATACATCATAGTAGCGCTGACGTGGGTGGTCTGTTCTGTTTTTGGTATGCTGCCTTTTTATATTGGCGGAGCTATTCCAAATATAACGGATGCCTTTTTCGAAACCATGTCCGGTTTTACCACTACGGGTTCCTCTATCCTTAACGATATAGAAGCACTACCCCACTCACTGCTTTTTTGGCGTAGCATCATACAGTGGATTGGCGGTATGGGGATTATTGTACTGACATTGGCCATTTTGCCCGCTCTGGGCTTTGGAGGCTCCTCACTGTTTGCAGCAGAAGTGCCGGGTCCAACGCCCGACCGTTTACGTCCCAAAATTACAGCTACAGCCAAACGTCTCTGGGTTATCTATCTGGCACTCACACTCACCGAAACAGTACTTTTACGCATAGGCGGAATGGGTTGGTTCGATTCGCTTTGTCATTCGTTCACGACGATGGCCACCGGAGGGTATTCCACCAAACAAGCCAGTGTAGGATACTGGGATAATCCTTTCATACAATACGTTATTATCGCTTTTATGTTCCTGGCCGGAATGAATTTTACGATGAGTTATTTTATGGCTCATTTTAACTTTAAAAAGGTATGGAGCAATGAAGAGTTTCGCTGGTATACATATATCACCTTAGGTTTTGTACTGGTTATATCGGTTGGTATTTATTTTTCACAAAATCTGGGAATAGAAGAAAGCTTTAGAGTGGCGGCTTTTCAGGTGGTCTCTCTTATTACCACAACAGGCTACGCTACTGCGGATTACCTATTATGGATTCCATTCCTAAGTTCTTTACTGGTCATCCTGTTTTTTATTGGCGGCTCTGCAGGTTCTACCGGGGGAGGCATCAAGGTGATGCGTGTCCTTATTTTAGTCAAAGACAGCTTCTTCGAGTTGAAACGCATACTGCACCCACGCGCTGTAATACCTACCCGCTGCAATGGTACTGCCATACATGCTGACATCGTTAATAATGTGCTCACTTTTGCACTAATTTACATAATGATCATCATCATAAGCATCCCGGTTATGTCGGCCGTAGGACTGGATTTCGATTCCGCTTTTGGTGCTATCATTACTTCTATAGGTAATGTAGGCCCGGGACTGGGGAGCGTAGGACCAGCCGAGAATTTTGCTCATATCCCAGCCTTTGGCAAATGGTATCTTTCATTTTTGATGTTACTGGGGCGTTTGGAAATCTTTACAGTATTAGTGGTATTAACGCCTAATTTCTGGAAACAGTAGAGCTTGAGGACGAGTCAGAGTCTGAGAAAGACTCTTCTTGAATTAACAATGAATGGATATCCTACCAAGTTATTAATTATTGGGAAACATTGAATCATAAACTTAGCATCTTTTGAATCAAAACACGCAACACATATTAGCTAAAAGCATCTCCGGACTTTTTCACCCTTTACTGATGCCTATTTATTTATCAGCAGTGATGCTGTTTTTTCCCGTATTTGCACCACTCATACCTCTCAGGCTTAAATGGATCATTTTGGGCGTAGTAAGCTATTGTTTTATGTTGCTCCCCGTTACTATTTTGCTTATTCTGCACCGTTATGGTAAAATTGAAAGCATCCATCTGGAAAAGAGAAGCGACCGTTTTCTCCCTATGTTTCTCATAACGATCTGCTATGTGATAGGGCTGCGGGTAATGGCAGTATTCGATGCGCCGGGCACCTTATTACTAATCATGCGTGGTGTTACTTTAGCCATATTAATGGTGGCTATCGTTTCGGTATTTTGGAAAATAAGTGCTCACATGACAGGCATAGGGGGGGCTTTTGGTATCTCTGTATTACTGTCCATGATGTATTTTCAGAATTTGAGCCACTTAGCCATTAGCATTGTACTACTGGCAGGACTTCTGGCTTGGTCGCGCCTATACCTAAAACATCACAATTACCGTCAGGTTTACTACGGTTTCTTTTTAGGTTTTATAGCCATGATGATCTCTTTTCTGCTTCACGCAATAATGTAAGAGAGCAGCGCCACAACTTCGTCTTCTAAGCTTAATCATTAATACATACTTACATTTTACCTATCCTATAATAATCACATTAAATCAAGAGACTATGGACATACTCAACATCACTTTTAACGTAGAAAAGACAGCATTAGTAGAATGGAAAAGATTTATGGGAAAAGTCTTCATTCCTTATGCCAATGTGCAGGAAAAATTTGTCGGGCACAACTTTTATCAAGTCATGGTAGAGGATCCTAATGCCGAGACCTATTCCTATCAATTAATAGCCGAAAATGAAAGCATTATAAACAGTTTCAAAGCAGAAATATTTCCGGCTTTAATCCGTGAAATGACACAGGCTTTTGGGCAGAAAGTGTTGTATTTTGATACAATTCTTAAGGAGCTTAAAATCGGTTAAAAGCCGGCCTTTCCAATACCGTCTTCTATATTATCACTCTGTATGGCGTTGCGACGAAAGTTAAAACGGAAAGGCAAATGCCAGTTGATACCCTGATGATAAATGATGTTGCGTTCTAATATAAATGCAGGTTTATCATTATGATACTCTATCTGCTTTATCCAATTACCTTTCTTGTCATAAGTGTATTCGTAACGAAATTCGTTAGGGCTTTCATCTCCACTATATAGTTCACGCATCGTTAGTTTATTATCCTTATCATCATAAGTATATTCTATACTGGAATAAAGCTGCGCCCGCGAATTGTAGGATTTCTCAGTACTTTTCCGCCCTTTAGCATCATAAGTGAATACATAGCGTTTGTCAAAAATACGGTTAGCATCTTTTACTATTTCTTCTTTTAACTGCCCTTTTCTGTTGTAAACGTATATGTAAGTACAGTCAAATCGATCATCCGAATCGTCACGTACTTCTTCTATGATCTGCCCACTACGGTTATACTCGTAAAGCTTTTTCCAATCGGTGCTGCCATCAGCACGGTAGTTAGTTTCCACCCTGAGCTGTCCTTTGCTATCATACTGGTAAGTGTTGCGCCCCGTCAGAGGACCATCCGCCCGATAGGTACTCAACTCAACAGCTAAACCATTTTTATCATAAATGACCTTACTATTGCGGTTAAGCTGACCATTAGCAGCATAAAAACGGTAGCTGGAAGGTTGACCTTTTGAGGTATAGGTCACCATGTTCTTATAGCTCAACTCGCCTGTTTTAGAGTCAAACTCGCTATACGCAATCAAATCACCATTCTTATCAAAAGCCTTAGAAAAATCAAGTCCAATCAAAGACTTACGGGCTCGTTCCTCTTTCTGTATCTCTCCAAAACGTTCCACAGCCCGGTAAGAATCTTCTTTCATAAAAGCAACAGCACCACGTAACTTTTCTTCGGTCAGGTCATTTTCCACCGGAACTATAAAGTTACATGCCCCTAATAAAGGTAATAATATGATAAAAAGCTGTTTTTTCACAGGTGTTTTTCTTTTGTTTGAAATTGAGCCAACAAAATTAACAAAGTTTTGCAAAAGGCACAAGGGCACAAGACTTTAGTCACGAGGTGATCTCTGATACACTTCTTCACAAAAAAACACAGAAAAACAGCTTATGAGCATAGCACAATGTGAGCTAAAGCACCAACAGAAGAGTCTATATTAATAAAGAGAACGTCGAATCCTTAATTCGTTTATCTTTGCAAAAAAATTAGAATATGGAAGAAAACAAAACAGGTATATACAGCAGTGCTACGATAGAATTTATTACAGTAGCCAACGAATATTGTGGATTTTTAGAATTACAAAATCAGTTCCCAGCTAAGGATTTCGTAGACAAAAGCACCAAACTACTCCCCTTACTTTATCTGAAAGCTTGTCTTTTACCAAAATTTGAACCCCGATTGGACGACGTTCCTGAAAAGTTTGTATCAGAATATGATTACAACCACATCAACAACAACATAGCAGAGAAGCTAGGCGAACATAACGATTTTCTGGAGGTTTTTCACGACGATATGCAATACAGCGATACGCCCATATTATCGTCAGTATCCGAAAATCTTTGTGATATTTATCAAGATCTTAAAAACACTCTCAGCAACTTTGAGTTAGCGGCTGAAGATGTCATGAACGATGCTATGTTTGAATGTCAAAGTAACTTTGAAACCCTCTGGGGGCAAGCCTTGGTCAATGCTTTACGGGCACTGCATCAAATGCGATTTAGCGGCGTTTTCGATGATAACTAACAAGCTATCATCTGGTGCATAACACAGCAAAGAGGTGAAAAAAGAGAGGATGATTAAAAGTTATACCGTGCCTGAGGCAATCGATTCAGAGCTTCACATTACTTCTGAGCAGCTCCATCAGAACCTCCTTCATCTCGGGGGCATTCAACGGAATACCATCCAGTGCTTCTTTTACCTCATCGCTATCCCAGCGATAAGCGCTTTGATTATAAATATAATCGAAAATAATGCGTAACTTCATGTGCTGCGACGATAGAAAATAAATGGCATCAGCGATGTCTCCCAACGGAGGACAGTCCAGATTGTCGTAATCATAAGTAGCAACGACAATCGTACCTTCTCCCTCTTTGGAGCTAATGGTCACTTGTCCGCCAGCCATTTCGCTGTTTTGTATCAGCAAGGGAATGCCCATCCCTATGCGCCGGGTTTTGCGAGTCGAAAAAAAAGGATCTTTTATCTTATCTACCATCTCCTCACTCATACCAACGCCATCATCTACAAAACTTAATTTCATCTTATTAAGCGTGGTATCTATCGACAAAAAGATTTCGACTCTGCTGGCTTCTGCTCTCAGCGAATTTTCAGCTATATCCAGTATATGATCGGCAATATTTTTCATTGAAGAAGCTCTTAAACTATACCCATTTTACTATTTCATCTAAGGCTTTGCGTTCCTTGTCTACGGGCTTCAGATCTTCTTCGGGATAGCCCATAGGAATAAGAGCAATAGGTTCTTGATAGGAAGGCAAATCAAAAAGAGATTTTACTTTATCAACATCGAAATTGCAGACCCAGCAACTACCTAAACCCAATTCTGTGGCTTGTAATATCAGGTGATCAATAGCTATGCTCAAGTCCACATCGGTATGATCTTTTCCATCCGCCTGACGTCTCCATACCTCTTTGTGGTTTCCAATAGCTACTACCACTACAGGAGCCGTATTGATCCAGTCACGGTGATAACAAGCGTGTACCCGAGGCAACATATCAGCACTGCTAGCCACAATAAACTCCCAAGGCTGGAAATTAACTGCTGACGGAGCCATGCGCGCAGCTTCTAATATTTGTTCCAAAACATCGCGCTTCGGGGTTTTATCCTTAAAACTACGTATGGATTGGCGACTGGTAATTAAATCGTGAAAATTCATAACTGTCAGCTTAGAAAAAAAGAGGCGTTAAATCTACAAAATCTAACGCCTCTCTCCTATTTTTTAGCACCTAATTTCTTTTATTTCATCACGTACATCGAACTAATCGACTCGTTAGTGATGACATTATTAACAGCAGTGGCAAATATATCAGCAACCGTAAGCACTTTAAACTTATCACTATCGCGCTTGAGCGGTATAGAATCGGAGAAAATCATTTCTTTTAATGAAGACTTCTCGATGCGTTCGTGAGCAGGGTGCGACAAAATAGCATGGGATACAATAGCACGGACTGATTTAGCGCCATTGCTCATCATCATATCAGCTGCTTTTGTAATAGTACCAGCAGTATCAACCATATCGTCAATCAATATCACATCTTTACCTTCCACATCACCAATGATGCGCATTTCGGCTACCTCGTTGGCACGTTCACGGAACTTGTGACAAATCACTAATGGCACCTCAAAATATTTAGCGTAAGAGTTAGCACGTTTTACCCCCCCCACATCAGGCGAGGCAATCACCAAATCTTTTAGTCCAAGTGATTTCACATGCTCTACAAATACGGTAGAAGCGTATAAGTGATCGACAGGTACATCAAAAAAACCTTGGATCTGATCGGCATGCAAGTCCATCGTTACCAAGCGGGTCATACCAGCTACAGATAGCATATCGGCGATTAGTTTAGCCCCAATAGCTACACGTGGTTTGTCCTTACGATCCTGACGCGCCCATCCAAAATAAGGCACTACGGCATTGATAGATTTGGCTGAAGCGCGTTTGGCGGCATCCATCATAAGCAAGAGCTCCATCAGGTTAGCCGAAGATGGCATGGTAGACTGTACCAGAAAAACATCGGCACCTCGGATCGATTCCTCAAAAGACACAGTAAACTCACCATCAGCAAAATGCTGTATGTTCATATGACCTAATTCGACACCTAATTTTTCACAGATTTTTTCGCCGAGAGGACGGCTTTGACTTCCGGCAAATACCTTCATGTTGTTTGTTTTGTTCATTACGTACGTTGTGGTGAAACGGGGATTTTTTAACTTTTGCAAAAGTAGTGATTTGCATAAAAATGTGAAAGAAAAAACAAGGCTCTTTGTAATATATATGTTACATAAAAACGATAGCTTCTAAGCTTACCGCTTATTAAAAGGTGTTAAAGTTGCCATAAAACAGCCTGTTGCTTAACGATTAATTGTATATACCAGCCGGGTAAAAATCCCATTGTAGGGAAAATCCTGAAAACCATGTTCGCCTTCCAATTCAAATAATAAATTATTCCACAAAGGAATACCTAGCGCGATGCGTCCTACTACGGGTTTATCACCATTATCTATATATCCATTAAAAGAACGCAAAGAAGCTTTTGCAAAAGAAGAACGGTAGTGGTAATCTAAACCAATACCCCAAAGGTGTGCGTCGTTTTGGTTAAACCTATCGTTCAGCAATTGCCAACAATAAAAACCGTACATACCGGAAACACTAAGCGAACTCATTGGCTTGTGAAATAATTTCTGACTAAAATTCAGGTCGAAAAAATAAGCGGGCGCATCCGTGTAGCGGGCATCTTGATCGATACTACCAGAGGCTGTCTTGAGTCCGACGCGCCCCAGCATATCGGGTAATATTCTATGTCCTTCAATGATTTGAAAATACGTGTTGACATAAAAATCGCCATTAGCACTGCCACTTATCTTATTGCCTGAGCTATCATACTCGTAACTTTCTAAAGGCACTGCCCACACCTCCAGCGCTACCTTATTTTTTACGACAGGAAAATAGACCCGGGCTATACTTGAAATCGTTTTGCTTTCGTCATTGAAGTAATAAGAAGCTCCCACGTCAATGACTAAACTATCTCCCACTTTTCCGCCAAACACTTCGGGTACCGGCAGGGCGTTGGGCCCCATTTCTTGTGGCGAAGTTATGACATCAGGGGCGCTGGGATCGGTGTTGGATATAGAAGAATAGGATATGAGGCCTTCTGAGTTCTGGGCTATAAGCCTGACTGACATAAACAAAAGCATCATCACAAGGATGAGAGACTGTTGTTGGGATCTAAAAAGGAATTGGAGCATTGACATCTTTTCTTAGAACGACAAAAGTATAGAATATCCGGCATATAGCACAATAAAGTTGGGCTTCCAGACCACGAAATTGATCCTAAAAAGATTTTATTGCATAACGTACGATGCCCCAAACGATGAACTCATTCTCTTCTGTCACTTTTATGGGAGGGTAGTCTTTATTAGCGGGTAAAAGCAGGCAGTAGTCTTTTTCCAGCCGTATTTCTTTCAAAGTAAATTCACCATCTAAAAAACAAACGGCAATTTTTCCGTTGGCCGGATCCAGACTTTTATCGACCACTAATAAGTCCCCGTCACTGATCCCCATATCTTTCATCGAATCGCCCATGACGCGGCAATAATACGTAGACGTCGGATTTTTAATCAATTCCCGGTTAAGATCTATGGTTAGCTCAATAAAATCATCGGCTGGTGATGGAAAACCGGCACGAACAGATTCACCGGCAAGAGGTATTTCCATGGTTTCTTCGGTAGAAGCAGCATAGAATTCTAATAATCGGATCTTTGTTTTAGACATTCGAAAGAATAAAGTAATTGATACGTTAAATTTTGGGGTAAAAATACAGCAAAAAAGAATTAATCCGATAGGTAGAACAACGCTCAAGCAAACGAAAGCCAGATGCGGACAATTGGTAAAGAGCCGGAAAATACTTCGGCATCTTGGCTTTAGCCATTTGGGTGAATTTTTGAGTAAAAGACTCATTTCCCGCCGGAGAAGGATATCGCAAAAACAGATGATCCATATTTTCTAATTCCATCTCCATACGGTATTCCGGATAGTTATTGTCTTTTTCCAGGACCTCGTAAGCACAGTTAATCAGTGAAACAGAGAACGTATTTAAATCATCCGAAAACCCCTCGTACAGATTATACTGATCAAGGTTATCAGCGATGAAATTATAAATGCCATTTTCAAATTCCAGAAGAAATTCCTGATGAAGCTTGTCGTATTTTTCAAACTCCAGAAAAACGTGCCGTATTTTCTCTTTATTATCGAGGCGTCCCATATGCTTCTCCTTTTAAACATTAACGTTTTTTTTTATAAAAATGTTTAATGCTATTCGGTAATGATAGTAGGATGGGAAACAATTTCAAATGAGCCTTTATTCCAGAGGCAAAAAGGCAATATCCAGGTTCTCACCATTTTCTTTTAATTCAAAAAGACCTTTTACTTCAAGGCTTATTTTTATTTTGTCACATTCCTCTTTTAAGGCTTCATATACATTTTTACGTGCCTGAGGCTCAAAATCTTTCTGAAAATGACAAAACAAGTTATCGTTGTTATTATCGTCAAATTGAATGATAAAGACCGTTTCCTCAGGAAAAACTAAATCTTCATAATAATAACTCATATCTAAACCTGTGGCATCAGAAATTATCTGACGCACGACCTCTATATCTCTATATTTCATTTTGCTCCTCATTTTGCGTTTTACATGTCATATTTACAAACTAAAAGACATTTATGCGACAAATTTAATATTTTAATGATCCATCACAAACATTTACCATCAAAAAAAGAACAGAAAAGTGCTCCGCGTAACAATCCTGATTTCTAATGAGTGGATATTCTTGCTTAAGCCCCTCAAACAAGTTACCTTTGCGCGCTTGCAATTTTTTCAAGCAATTAGCAAACAAGATCAAAGAGAAAATGCTTAAGTAAGAAGATGAAAAAATTATTTATAGAAACTTATGGATGCCAGATGAACAGTGCGGATAGCGAAGTAGTTGCTTCCGTTATGGAAATGGCTGATTACGAACTGACCGAAAATATAGAAGAAGCAGATGCCATCTTTGCCAACACTTGCTCTATTCGCGAAAATGCAGAACAACGTGTGCGTGGACGCCTGAATCAATTCCAAAGCTACCGTAAAAATAAACCCCACTTAGTGGTAGGTATATTAGGCTGTATGGCTGAACGCCTGAAAGAAGATTTACTAAAAGAAGGCAAAACTGATTTGGTCGTCGGCCCTGATGCTTATCTTGACTTGCCGCACTTAATAAGCAGCGCTGAAAAAGGAGAAAAAGCTATTAACGTAGAACTCTCAACAACTGAAACATACAAAGATATTATTCCTAAACGTATGGGCATAGCCAAGATCAGTGGTTTTGTTTCCATCACACGGGGCTGTAACAACTTTTGTACCTATTGCATAGTGCCTTACACACGCGGACGAGAGCGTAGCCGTTTGCCCCAAAGCATTCTGAACGAAGTACGTGACCTCTGGGATAAAAACTACAAAGAAGTCACATTGCTAGGGCAGAACGTCAATTCCTACCGTTATAATGATGGTAAAAAAGAAATCAACTTTGCCAAACTAATGGCCATGGTGGCAGAGGAGTTTCCGGAAATGCGTGTGCGTTTTGCAACCTCACACCCCAAAGATATGAGCGATGAAACCCTTGAGGTTATAGCTAAATACGATAACGTATGTAAATATATCCACTTGCCATTTCAGAGCGGTAGTACGGCGGTGCTAAAATCTATGAACCGCAAATATACCCGCGAATGGTACCTGGATCGTATCGCTGCAATTAAACGCATCATTCCGGATTGCGGCCTGAGCACCGATATACTTTGTGGTTTTCATAATGAAACAGAAGAAGATCATCAGGACACCTTGTCCATGATGCGCGAAGTAGAATTCGATTCAGCTTTTATGTTCAAATATTCGGAACGTCCGGGCACCAAAGCTGCCGATACCATGGAGGATAATGTACCGGAAGAGGTTAAATCTCGTCGTTTGCAGGAAATCATCGATTTACAAAATGAGATTTCGATGAAAAGCAACCAAAAAGAAATTGGCAAAACTTACGAAATACTGGTAGAAGGCATCTCAAAAAAATCACGTGAGCAATTTTACGGAAGAAACAGCCAGAACAAAGTGATTGTTTTTGACAGAAAAGATTGCCGCATAGGACAGTATGCCAAGGTCAAAGTGAATAAAGTAACCAAAGCAACTTTACTGGGTGAGCTGGTGTAATAATAAGCGACAGGATTAAATAAATATAAGTGCCGTATAGTGTTCTACATTGTAAGTTTCATTATACGGCATTTTTATTCCTGTATTCTATATTACCGCCACCAAGACATTTTACATTTTCTCCCGTTAATGTATTAGCAATAAGGCCTGACATCATTGCCGATAAATGGCAGATGAACTTAACGGCATTATTCTTGTTAAGACCTCAGTAGATTTAAAGTAAATGGGCTATGTTATCTTTTCTGCCCATTTTAATTTTTCACTTTTTAACATACAATATATGCATCCATTTAGCGCATTAGAGCCCCAAGCCATTTGGCAATACTTTTACGAGATTACACAAGTGCCTCGTCCATCAGGAAAAGAACAAAAAATTATTGCTTACCTCAAAGGTTTTGCAGAAAAATATAAACTGGAACTAAAACAGGACAAGACGGGCAATATCCTGATAAAAAAACCGGCAACAGCCGAAAAAGAAGATTCCCCTATAGTCATTTTACAATCGCACATCGACATGGTGTGTGAAAAGAATACGGATACCGTTTTTGATTTTGACCATGACCCCTTAAAGGTTTATGTAAAAGACGGCTGGGTAGGCGCTGAAGGTACTACTCTGGGAGGCGACGACGGCATCGGTATGGCAGCAGCTTTGGCGCTTTTAGCATCCGACGACATCCCCCACCCCAGCTTGGAATGCCTCTTCACGGTAGAAGAAGAGACCGGCCTGACCGGCGCTTTTGGTCTGGAAGAAGGTTTTATGGAAGGCAGTGTGTTGCTCAACCTCGACAGCGAAGACGACGGCGAGGTATACGTCGGCTGTGCCGGTGGTGTAGATACCTTGATTGAGTTTGACTACAAAGCAGAAACCGCCCCCACTTCTTATGAAGCCATCAAGGTAACAGTGAATGGCCTAAGTGGTGGACACTCGGGTGGTGACATTCACCTCAACCGTGGTAATGCAAACCAGATTTTAGCCGGATTCTTAGCTGAGGAAGCTTCAAAATATGATATGCGCTTAGCCCGTTTTGACGGCGGTAACCTACGCAATGCTATACCTCGCGAAGCTTATGCTATAGTGCTGGTAGCAGCAACACAGGAGATGGACTTTATGAAAAACATGACCGCTTATTACGAGGCTGCGAAAGCCCGTTACGCAGTTTCAGATCCGCACCTGATGATCACGTCCGAAGCCGTTGATAGGCCCACAGAAGTGATGGATGCCAATACGCAACAGCGTCTACTCAACGCCATCAACTCATGCCCTAATGGCGTGATAGGCATGAGCCAAGCTATCGACGGTTTAGTAGAAACCTCTACCAATCTGGCTTCTGTAAAAATGAACACACCAGATATTATCAAGATAGTAAGCAGTCAGCGTAGCTCATCGGAACAAGAGAAAAAAGCCATTGCGGCACGCATCAAAGAGAACTTTGAAAGTCAAGGTGCCCGTACGACTCACAGCGATGGCTACCCAGGATGGTCACCTAACTTGGATTCTAATGTCCTTAAGGTGTCAAAAGCAGCCTTTAACACTCTGCATAACGAAGACCCGAAAGTATTAGCTATTCATGCAGGACTGGAATGTGGTCTCTTTCTGGAGAAATATCCTCACCTGGATATGGTATCTATCGGTCCTACTATCCGTGATGCCCACAGCCCAGACGAACGCATGGAAATCATTGCTGTAGAACGTTTCTGGAACTGGTTAATTGAGATTTTAAAGAATATTTAAAGCTCTCATAACGCTACACTTCGTTAAACTTTCAATTATTAAAATCACAAACCCGTTAACATGCTGATATTCTGCGCCATACCACAAGCACGAAGCTTTAACAAACATCTAAATATCAAGCAAGTAGAAAGGGGTTACGAACTATTAATAACAGATACTTCATTCTTAATTAATGGCGGTTCTTTGAAGAATCGCCTTTTTTTAAAACCCTAATTGAATTTGTTTGAAGACTCTGTTAAAATACAAATTTGCCAAAAGCAACGCTTTGTTCTATGACAAATGCTCACAAAGCCTATCTAAGGTACTCAACATACCATATTAGGCTAAATTTTATATGGCTCTTCTGGCTCAGCAAACCTCTATCAGCCCATAGCCACCATTATAATTGACTGAATTCACATTCTCATGAAATTGGGAGTAGAGCATAAAAAGCTATAGCAAATCAGTTTTTCAGTGTTTCAATTAATGTTATCAAGTCCTTAGCTAAAAGCTTTGTGCTTTTACGCTTTTTTCCATCAAAGGAACACACTGAAATCTCCACGTTGTGTTTCTGAGCAATAATAGTGGCAGAATTGGCCATCTTGGACAAACGGAAAGGCTCTTTCAGCTTCAACACCCCACTGTCTTTATCGGCAAAAAGAACATCTAAGTGACTCACAGATAAAGCTCCTTGCAAACGATCAAAAAACACCGGAGAAGGCTCAAAAGTCACACTTTCTTCATATTTCCCAAAACCATTAAACCCAAAATCCAGCGATGTAGATTCTAAATAAGCAATCATTTTCGTTACTAAGCGAAACCTCCCTAACAGAAAAATAAAAATCATAATAGGCAGATAATAAAAACCAAAGCTTTTTGACACCTCATACCAACCATCTATTCGTATCCAAAAGAAAAAGAATACGGCAAGACTACCATAAGATATGGTCAAAACTGGCCATACAACCTTTTGCCTATATTCATCCATAGCTTCCATTTCCATGAAAATTTTGAATTTCAAACTAGATTAATAATATGTTGAATTACACAAAAACACAAAACACTTTACGATGTACAAAAATTCTTTGGATTTTGAAGAAACAAAAAAAGCCCCGCCATCCCTAAGGATAACGAGGCTTTAATATTTTTTAACCTTCGCCACAATGACAGTGCTCAGTACATCGCTTAAGCAGCGGACTTCAGACTGCCAACTGTAGGCTGCCGACGGTCTATTTTTTCGCCCAAAGATGCTCCATCTCTTCCAAAGTTTTGCCTTTGGTTTCAGGCACAAATTTCCATACGAAGTAAGCAGCAATTAAGCCCATTACGCCGTAAATCCAGAAGGCAAAGCCATTGTGGAATTTATCAGTCAGGAATGTGCTATCGTTCATCATAGGGAAAGTCCAGGATACGAGCCAGTTTGATACCCATTGCGTAGCTACTGCAATGGCCATTGCCTGACTTCGTATTTTGTTTGGGAATATCTCGGCCAGAAGTACCCAGCATACCGGACCCCAGCTTACCGCGAAAGAAGCGGTGTACATCAGCATAAATACCAAAGAAGCAAAACCAACTTTTTCGACAAAAAAGCTTGTACCTAAAGCCACCATAGAAACCGCCATACCTAGAGCTCCGATTATCATCAAAGGTTTACGGCCAAAACGATCGACAGTCATAATAGCCACTACAGTAAAGGTCAAATTAATGATACCAACAATAATGGTCTGCATCAAGGCAGCATCAGTACCTGATCCCATCTTACGGAAGATGTCCGGCGCGTAGTAAAGCACCACGTTGATACCCACAAACTGCTGAAAAGCAGAAAGCAGCATACCAATCACAATAATAGCGATACCGTAAGAGAAAATTTTACCGCTATGATGCTCTACGGTCCCTTTAATATCTTTTAGGATTTCTTTTGCGCGTTCTGCTCCATTGATTTTTTGAAGCACATTGAAAGCCCCGTCGTCGTTTCCACGAAGAGCCATATAACGCGGCGTTTCAGGCACAAAGAAAAGGGCGATTAAGAAAAGTCCGGCAGGAATCATTTCTGAGGCAAACATATAACGCCACCCTATCTCATTCAGCCAATTATCATCCCCTTGGCGGGCAATAAAGAAGTTAACAAAATACACCACCAACATACCAAAGATAATCGCAAATTGGTTAAAGGAAACCAGTTTACCACGCTTGTCGGCCGGTGCAATTTCGGATATATACATAGGCGAAATCATAGACGCTAAACCTACACCTATACCACCAATGATACGATAAATAATAAAAGGAATGCGGAAAGTATAATCAGCCTCTCCAATAGGACGCACAAAAATCTCAGGCATAGCCGACCCCAAAGCCGAGATAAAGAATAAAACAGCAGCAAAAATCAACGATTTTTTACGCCCATACGTTTTACTCATATATCCACCAGCCATACCTCCAATAATACACCCGATAAGGGCACTGGAAATAATGAAGCCTTTCAAAGAGTTAGCGGCAGCCTCCTCTAAACCCAAGGGATCAACAAAGAAAGCACCCAAAGACTGAGTAGTACCAGATATCACCGCTGTATCGTATCCGAAGAGCAAACCTCCCAAAGTAGCGACCAACGTAATACCGTAAATAAACAACTTGTTATTTTTCATAGTTAGTTAAGTTAGGTGTTATATTATACGTCAAATTCCAATGCCGCAAATAATGCATTTGCAACATTGGAACTGACTTTTTTTGAAGTTCGAAGTTACCCTCTACCCCAAATTCGTAATTCGTAATTAAGAATTCGTAATTCTAAATATAAGTGTTTACAAGCTGCTCGTAAAGCTCTTGCTTACCGCTGATTTGAGCAGGCTCACCACCTTCTTGTGCTAGTTTTACAAGATCTTCGAACGACAACTCACCAGCTTCGAATGCAGCACCTTTATCAGAGTTGAAAGAAGCATAACGGTCAGCGACCATTTTGTCGATGATACCGTCAGAAATCATTTGGTCAGCGATTACCAAACCACGTGCAAAAGTGTCCATACCACTTACGTGAGCAATAAAGATATCCTCAAGGTCTGTAGAGTTACGACGTGTTTTGGCATCAAAGTTAACACCGCCACCTTGAAGGCCACCATTTTTCAGAATGATGTACATAGCAATAGCAGTTTCAGTAATGCTGGTTGGAAACTCGTCGGTATCCCATCCGTTTTGGTAATCACCTTTGTTAGCATCGATAGAACCCAACATATCAGCATCAGCTGCACATTGTAATTCGTGCTCCATAGTGTGCTGCGCTAATGTAGCGTGATTCACCTCGATGTTCAATTTGAAGTCTTTGTCCAAACCATGGTGACGCAAGAAACCAATCACCGTCTCAGCATCTACATCATATTGATGCTTAGATGGTTCCATCGGCTTAGGCTCAATCAGGAAGTTACCGGTAAAACCGTTGGCACGGGCATAGTCACGCGCCTTACCCAAGAACATAGCCATATGCTCTTTTTCTTTCTTCATATTGGTGTTAAGCAAAGACATATAACCTTCGCGGCCACCCCAGAATACGTAGTTTTCGCCACCAAGAGCGATACACGCATCCATCGCGTTTTTCACCTGAACAGCAGCGTGAGTCAACACGGCAAAATCAGGGTTGGTAGAAGCACCGTTCATATAGCGTGGATTTGAGAACACATTGGCTGTAGCCCAAAGCAACTTGATGCCTGTTTCTTCTTGCTTTTGCTTCAGATAAGGAGTGATTTCCTTCATACGTGCTGCAATTTCCTCAGTAGTACCGTCACCTACTACGTCAGTATCGTGGAAACAGTAGTAGCTAGCGCCAATTTTAGTGAAAAATTCAAACGCGGCATCCGCTTTTAATTTAGCTAATTCAATAGCCGTTTTTCCTTCTTGCACCCAAGGGAATTCTTGAGTACCACCACCAAACGGATCGCCACCGTCGCCACAGAAAGTGTGCCAGTAAGCTACCGCAAAGCGCATGTGCTCTTTCATTGTTTTACCCGCTACGACTTTGTCTGCATCGTACCATTTAAACGCTAGAGGGTTTTTCGATTCTCTACCCTCGTATTTGATCTTGTCGATTCCTTTGAAGTATTCCATCTTTCTAAATGTAAAATTAAAAATGTAAAATGTGTAAATATTTATTTCGTCTACAAGCGAGAAAACTCTGCGTATCTCCGCTCCTCTGTGTATCACTTCGACACAGCTCAGTGCACCGCTCATCGATACTTTTTTTATCCTAATCCAGAATCTTGAATTATTTAATTTTCAACTCCAGTTCCTTCAGCCAGTTTTCATAGGCGACCTCATATTCAGCTTTTTTGCTTTCGTCCGGTGTGATGGTTTTGACCACTTTCAGATTCTTGAAGGCCTCCTCGAATGAAGAATAAAAACCACAGCCTACACCAGCACCACGTGCTGCACCTACCGAACCGTCAGTGTTGTAAAGCTCAATAGTAGCACCAGTAATGCCTGCTAAAGTTTCACGGAAAATAGGACTAAGGAACATGTTGGCCTCGCCAGCACGAATCACATTAGTCTCGATGCCTACTTCCTTCATAATGTCCATACCATATTTAAAGGAGAACACGATGCCTTCTTGTGCTGCGCGGAAAAGGTGTCCCTGACTATGGTTATTAAACGCTAAGTTGCCGATTTGTGCACCAACTTCTTTATTTTCCAAAACACGTTCTGCTCCGTTACCAAAAGGAAGAATAGTCAAACCATCAGAACCAATCGGCACTTGTGCTGCCAATTCATTCATTTCAGGATAACTATATTTTCCACCGCCCACTTTGCTGTTCATCCACGAGTTCAGAATACCTGTGCCGTTGATACAAAGCAATACACCCAAGCGGTTTTCTTCGGCACTGTGGTTAACGTGCGCAAAAGTATTCACACGCGATTGCGGATCGTATTTCACATCGCCACTTACGCCATAAACAACGCCCGATGTTCCGGCTGTGGTGGCCACCTCTCCAGGTTTCAACACGTTTAACGAAAGTGCATTGTTAGGCTGATCGCCACCACGGTAAGCCACTACGGCTTCTTCTGAAATGCCCAGTTCTGCTGCCGCTTCTTTCGTGATTTGTCCCTGATTGGTAAATGTATCTAAGATTTCAGGAATTACAGACTCAGGAAAACCATAATTATTTAATACGTCTTTTGAGACTTCATTCTTTTGAAAATCCCAAAAGATACCTTCCGAAAGTCCGGAGGCCGTTGTGGTAGCTTTGCCGGTTATGCGCATGGCTATATAATCACCCGGCAACATTATTTTGTCACACTGAGCAAAAAGCTCCGGCTCATTATCTTTTACCCACTTCAATTTTGAGGCGGTAAAATTACCCGGCGAGTTAAGCAAAGAGCTCAGACACTTCTCGCCTCCTATTTCGTCAAAAGCCTTAGCGCCAATTTCTGTAGCACGGCTATCGCACCATATAATAGAAGGACGAAGCACCTTCTGATCTTTATCCACCATCACCAAACCGTGCATTTGGTAAGAGATACCAATTGCTTTGATTTGTTGTGGATCTACTTTTTCTTCTTTCAAGCAATCGCCCAAGGCTAATTTCATATTCTCCCACCAGTCTTCGGGCTTTTGCTCCGCCCAACCTGTTTCTTTAGCAATGATGCTCATCTCCTTTTTAGGATAAAATACCGAAGCCAGGCATTCGCCTGTTGCGCCATCTATGATTGAAGTTTTCACTGAAGAACTTCCGATGTCTATTCCAAGTAGTTGCATGTTTTTTATAAGATTAAAAGACTTTAGACTTAAAAACATCAGACTTTTTATTCAGAACACTTTGGATGTCTTCCGTCTATTAGTCTTTTGTCTTTTGTCTGATTTTTACTGTTCTGCTCTGTTCTGTTTTGCGGTGCAAATATATGTTCTTTTCTCATAATGTCAAAGAAAAAGTGTCTTTTCTGTTCTGTTCTGTTTTTTGCTGAGATTTATATTACCTTTGTTTCTTCAATAATCAACCTTATTATGTTTTTACCCCAAATAGACGACAACTCCCCCAAAACAAAAGTCACCCAACTGGTAGAGCAATTCCGCAATGCGATTCTAACGCAAGAATTGTCTAAAAGTGAGAAGCTTCCTTCTGTCAATGAGTTAATGAGGACATGCAGTTTATCGCGGGATACGGTGGTAAAAGTGTATAATGAGCTTAAAGCTCAAAACCTGATTATCGCTTCACCACAGAAAGGGTATTTTGTAGCCGAAAACAACAAACGACTACTTCTGGTTCTGGATACGTTTAAGGCTTACAAAGAGGAACTTTACGCTTCCATCATCAACCATTTACCTGACGATTACGAAGTAGAGTTAGTTTTTCACCACTACAATGTAGAAGTTCTGGAAAGCGTACTGAACCAAGGACTGCCCCGCTGTAGCGCCTGTGCCGTGATGAGTTTCGATCATCCTAATGTACCTATTTTACTTTCGAAAGTTCCCAAAGAGCGATTGCTCATTATCGACTGGAATGTACGCATGAAAGAGGCAGCTTTTGTAGGTCAGGATTTCGAAAACGCTTTACTCGAGAACCTGGAGACCCAAAAAGAAAAGCTGGCAAAATATACAAAACTCATCTACCTTTATCCTAAGCATACCTATCACCCGGCTACATCTATCAGGTATTTCGAAGAATTTTGTAAAAATAACCAAGTGGACTATGAGATAAAAACAGACACTGACATTAAAGTGCAACAAGGGGAAATGTACCTCTTAGTATCGGACCGCACAATGGCACTCCTTCTAAATCAAATTCAGGAAAAGAAATTAAAAATTGGACAAGACATAGGCATTCTGTCGTATAACGAAACACCTCTGAAAAAATATGTCAGAAACGGCATCTCTGTTATTTCTACCGATTTTAAAGAAATGGGAAAACAAATAGCCGGCTGGACCCTCAACAACCGTCACGTAAACTTGACCATTCCCACTGAAATAATTTTGAGAGAATCACTATAAATCATCCAGCAAATCGTGCCTTATCCACTCTTTAAAAACAGGATTAACCTGTTGGCGGAATTAGATCCAGTCAGTCTCTATTGCATATATATTTACCTCATTTTAAACATTTCATACATTTACATTAGACTGTTTTTCGCTTTAGAAAAACAAATCTGTTTCTTCTGTGTTATCTGTTGTTTTTTAACATATTCTCGTTTTTTACCAACAACAGATAATACAGATGCCACAGATATAATACTTGCTTGCAAGTATTAGCCTGATAATCGGACTTGTAAATGTTTTAATAGAGTTCATTTAATTCCGCCAACGCGTAGGATTATTAAAAATACATTGGCCTCCTTCATTGCGCAAAACACTCTTTTTCATTAAAGAAGTAACGGTAGTGGCCATGGTAGAACTAGCAGGCAGCCCGCCAATCATAAAGACGTTTAGCTAATTGCTTACTGTATTTTCGTGCCAACGCGTCTTTACTTTGATATTATAGAAATCAAAATAAATCGTCTTCACCCCCTTTCACTTGCGAAAAACAATGCTAACCAGCGATGTTTTTCCATAACGACGCGGCGATTATAACCATACAGAATACGTGTCAAAGATGTAATTCGTCAACACCTTAATTTCCTCTTTTCTATCACAAAAGCGGACTTTTCCTACTACTTTACCAAAACTAAAGTAATTACGTTCCATAACGTATAAAAGTTTAACAGCTCGTATTTTTACGTGTCGTATTTATACGATATAAATATATTTTGTCAAGTCTTTATTCGCATTATTCCACCCATTAATTTTACCTTTGTGCAAAACCAACTACAATGGCAAACAACTTTATTATCAGCGTAGGAATAATGGCAGAAGAAACACTTCGTTTCAGTTTTTCTTCCCCCTATACCTTCCAAGAGCAAAGCTTGTGCGATACCTGGGACGCCAAAATTCAGAACGAACAAATTCTAATTAGTAATGGAGTAAAAGAAATAAGCGCCCCTTCATTCTATTTTTCATCTAAAAACGGTACCTTTTCTGTTGAAGGGGTCACCATTGGAGTCGATTTCCATTGGGAGAGCAAAGAGCAACAAAGCTTCCAAGGCAACATGAAACTCATTATCGAAGGCAAAAAAATCCGTTTTATCAATGAACTATCGATTGAAGATTATCTATGCAGCGTTATTTCTTCAGAAATGAGCGCCACCAGTTCCCTAGAGTTACTCAAAGCCCACACCGTTATTTCACGTTCGTGGCTCATAGCTCAAATAGAAAAGAGCCAACAAGAAAAAACGCACAATTCCTTCATTGAAACAGAAACAGAACGTATCCGTTGGTATGATCGCGAAGACCACGCCACTTTTCACGTCTGTGCCGACGACCATTGCCAACGCTACCAAGGCCTCACACGTCAACTTTCCACCTTAGTACAAAAAGCCGTAGAAGCTACGCGCGGACAAGTATTAAAATATGATAACAAGATTTGTGACACACGCTATTACAAATGCTGCGGCGGTATTACTGAGGAATTTGACACGTGTTGGGAACCGGGAAATCACCCTTACCTGAAAGGGGTCGTCGATAATGACACGCAGCCCCAAAATCTAAACACCGATTTACGCATTGAAGCTAACGCCGAAAAATGGATTATGGCCAGTCCGGATGCTTTTTGTAATATAGACGACAAGAAAGTGCTAAGCCAGGTACTAAACGACTTTGATCAAAGCACGGTAGATTTTTACCGCTGGAAAGTAGAATATACACAAGAAGAACTATCAGCCCTCATCAAAGAACGCAGCGGCATTGATTTTGGCCGGATAAAACAACTTATTCCGCTCCAACGCGGCACCTCCGGACGCATTTCCCGTTTAAAAATTGAGGGAACAAAACGAACATTTATACTAGGAAAAGAGTTAGAGATTCGCAAAGCCTTATCATCATCACATCTGTACAGTTCTGCTTTTGTAGTAGAGTATGGCAAAATAGTTGATAAAATACCCCAAAACGTCACCCTTTACGGAGCCGGATGGGGACACGGCGTAGGCCTCTGCCAGATAGGTGCCGCCGTAATGGCAGAGAAAGGATATAATTACAACCAAATATTAGCGCACTATTTCAACGGCGCCATTCTTACATAAAAAACTATGACGCATTTTTTCACAACACTAACAATATTAATGATGAGTCTTGGCTTGCTTGCACAAGACTACCTCCACGTAGGCGATAAAGTAGAAAACCTTAAGTTTGAAACCATAGATGGACAAAGCATCAGTATCGAAGAACTAAAAGGCAAAGTTGTCTATATTAACTTTTTTGCCACATGGTGTGGCCCTTGCCTGAAAGAGCTGGCATTGATGGAAGATCACCTGCTGGACGACATTCAGGACGAAGACTTCTATTTCATTGCGCTAGGAAGGGGGCACACGGCAGAACAGCTCATCACCTTTAAAGAAAACAAAGGTTTTGCTTTCAATATAGGTGTAGATACTGAAAAAAAACATTTTTTACGCTTTAGCGAAAAGGGCATTCCGCTGAATATTGTCATTGATAGGGATGGTAAAATTATTTTGAAAAAAACCGGGTTTTCAGAAGCCAGTTTCAAAAAAATCAGAAAGACCATCAAACGCGAACTCTAAATCAAAAAAAAGATGAGCTATGAAGAAATTTCTTAAGATATTCGGTATCGTTATAGCATCCATCCTTGTATTTTTACTGTTACTTACCTTTACGGCAAAAATTTTTCAGGATGACATCGCTAAAGCTGCACTCAAACGGGTATCTAAAGAAATCAATGCTCCCGTGGAGATAGAATCGGTGGATTTTAACCTTGTACGTAAATTCCCCCTTTCTACTATTGAATTTAACAACTTATGGCTCAAAGACCCCGACAGTACGAAACAAGATACCATAGCAGGCATTAAGCACCTTTACGTTTCTGTCAATTCGCGCGAGATAATACGAGGTAATTATGAAGTAAAAAAGGTTGTGCTTGATGGCTTGAAACTGCATTACGAAATCAATAAAGATACCGTTAGCAATGTCGATTTCCTGATGGCACTGCTACCGGAAAGCAGCTCTGAACCGGACACATTGCCGGACACTACAACACTTTATATGAATCTGGAAAGCCTTTTGCTTAAAAATCTGAGCTGCTCTTATTTTGACGGTACATCGAACACCGGTGCCAGGATTCAGATACCAGAAGTGAGCTTAAAAGGCAACATACTGGATGATTATTACACTGCCGAGACCAATGGCAATATCACTATTACCGATGTGGCTTTTGGTGAATACAAACTCAACCTGATGCAAAAAGCCTCGTTGGATTTTAATCTGGACTACCGTGGCGACTCTATACTCATCAATACTTTCACATTTGCCACTAATGGCATAGACCTTAGCGCAGAAGGCTGGGCTTACAGCGGAGAACATATTTTCCTGAATACGTCTATTAAAAATGGAGAATTTGATTTAGGCATTTTAAGCCATTACCTGCCCGATGATATGATGCAAGAATTTGGCCTGAAATCGGCGCAAGGAATCTTCCGTTTTAACTCGGAAATAAAAGGGGAATACATCGACGAAAACAATCTCCCCCGTGTAGATGCTAATTTCAGCTTTAGCAATGGGGCGATTAAAACAACAGATTATCCTGAAGTAAAACACTTCTCCTTTAACGGTACAGCCAGCAATGGTCATCTGAAAGACAACAGTACGACCCGCCTCAACTTAAAATCACTAGTGGCTGAAACGGCAGAAAGCAGAGTAGAACTGCAAGCTAAAATAGTCAACATCGACCAACCAATTTATGACATCTACTCTAAAGGAAAGCTTAACATCGGCGAGTTTAAAGCCTTTATCCCTGAAGAAGAGGTGAAATCTTTAGACGGCATTATAAAATGGGAATTGGGAACAAAAGGAGAACTGCCGGCCGAGATAGGCGATGATTTTACTGATTACGCCATGGCCCGCAGTTGGGCTAACATATCATTGCATCAAATCAATGCCAACATAGATGATACTTTAAGTTTCAAAAATCTTTCGGGTCAGCTCAGTTATAAACCAGAAAGCTTTAAAGTCAGCAAGCTGGAAATAGAAGTCCCGCCGTATGACGTTCACTTAAAAAACATCTCTACCGATATGGCATTCAACGGTTCGGTAAATGATATAGACAACATGGCCGTTGATGTCAAAAATCTACATGCCGAATTTGATCGTAGCTGCATCGATATGCAAGCCTCCCTTAGCAACCTTACCGATCCTGATTACGAGTTTTATGGCGACATCAAACTCAACCTTTCTAATCTAAAAAAGTTTGCACCTGATACTTTGGTTCATTCTATGCGCGGTTATATGAATGCCAAAATCAACTCAGCCGGCTATATCAACCTAGACTCTATCGAGACGCAAGCTCCTGCTTTGGCTTTTGAAAACACAAATATCGACTTATTATGCCAAAACGTAGAAATCATCATGGTAGATACCCTGATGGAGATTAAGAATTTTGATCTGGCAATGATGATGAAACCGGACACCATTAGCCTCAAAAACCTGTCCGGCAACTATAAAGGCCTGGATTTTGCCATCAAAAATACAGAAATTATCAATGCGTACAACTCGGCTTACCTCAATCAGGCTGATACGCTAAAAGTAATAACAGATATAGAAATAGGCGACGTTGACTATGCCCTTTTTGAACCATTTATGATGCCGGCAGATACTACTCCGGACACTACCGAAACCATCACCAACTATAAAATGGACATCAAAGGAAGTCTGGCTGTTAACAGTTTCTCGATGGCCGACTACGAAGTAGACTCTACGATGACCATCAAGCAGCTAAATATGGAGAATATCTCCACCCTTTTCCGCGTAACGGATAGTACCTACATCGCCGACAGTCTTGAATTTAATGCTTTTGGTGGATACATGCTTACCTCTGCACGTTATGATTACAAACCAGGCGGACGCACGGTAGCCTCTATTAAAAACCATATTGATGGCATGGATTTCAAACAGCTGCTTTACGATATGGATAATTTTGGTCAGGAAGATTTAACTTATAAAAACCTTAGTGGACAGCTATTTTCTGACATTGATGCAGAAATTACAATGCTTGGCGATTCTATTCCGATGGATAAAATTAAGACAAAGGCGACTTTCACTCTAACAAATGGAGGGATATATAATTTTGAACCAGCTATTGAGCTTTCTAAATTCACAGGCATTAATGAATTAGACAATATCAAGTTTCAAACGCTCAACACCCAACTCTTTATACATAAAGGAGCTGCTTACGTTCCCGAAACCCATATTGTCAGTTCTGCTATTGATCTAAAAGCATTCGGAATGCAATCCTTTGGCGAAGATTATGAATACCACTTAGAACTAAATATTGGAGATGTCCTAACTGGCAAGAGAGATAAACTAATGGCAAGACAAGCCAAAGCAGCAAGAAATGCTGGAGACAAAGTTGATCGCAACGGGGTTAATTTATTAATTTACAGCCTTGATGGAAAAACAAAAAATGGTTTTGATAATAAGAAGTCAATGACCAGAATGAAAACTAGAATCACATTAAAAAATGGGGCTCTAAGCCTTGTTTTCTTTCCTGAACAAGCGGAATACAATACAAGATACTAGTATGAAAAAAAAGAAACAGAATAGGTGTCTTGTAGTTTTAATAATTACCATAATCATAATAGCTTTTCTTATTAAATTAGGAAACAGGGCAAATTTCCCTCTTGCTGAAAACATAAAAAAAGACATACAAGCATGTGATCAAGATATTATCATTGGAAACAGCTCTGCCGAAATGAGCATATTCATCTACTACTCATACACTTGTCCACATTGTATAACATATCTTTCCGAAATTATTCCAGAGTTTAAGTCAAAATATTCTAAAAAAGATAAAGTAAACATCATACTAAAGCCTGTAAACCTATCTAATAATATAGACATTAACAGTGCATTAGAAACATTATATTGCTTATATAATTTAGGCCATTTTGATTTGATTCACGAACTATTAATGACAAATAACCAAATCATGTTTTCTTCCGACTTCTATACTTTTAAAGAAAAACTAGTTATGTCAAACCTAGAACTCCAATCTTGTATATCTTCACATAACAATCTTAATATAATTAAAACTAATAATTCTCAACTTTCAGACAATAATGTTTGCGCTACTCCCACAACAATATTTTCAGGAAAAATATATAAAGGAGCTATGAACATTAAGCAATTAGATAAAATTATAAAAATTGAATCTAAAAAAACTAAAAATCAGAAATAGAATATGTAATTTTGGTAAATTTTTCACCTTATTAATCACAAAAAATTTTAAAAATGAAACGTATATTATCCAGTCTATCTAATCTTCTATTAATTCTTACTACTTTACTATTGTTCTCTTGTGAAGTAAGTCCAGAAGATATTTGTGAAGAAGAAGAAAAATGCGAATTAACTTTTAACTTTTGCTCCTCTGAGAATAATTATTACTACCAAGTAGGAGATAACAAATACTATTGTGACGAACCATTTTCAACTATAGAAGTAAGTTGTGCTTCTGCTTTAGCACAAGCAACAGAAGACCTTTGCGGACCCAATATTAGTGACAAAGATATTGAAGAGATGACTTTCAAAACAAGAAAATTAATGGATCAAATACTATTATCGGTTAGAGATTACTAGAAAGTATGACACAGACTAATACTCTTCAACAAAACTAACACCTTTTTTATGCCCAAATTTCAAAAAGAAAATAATACCGAAGACAAAGGCATCCGCCTTAACCGTTACCTTGCTAATTCAGGCATGGGCACCCGCCGCGACGCCGATAAACTCATAGCCAAAGGTTTGGTAAAAGTCAACGGTAAAGTCATAACAGAAATGGGCTACCGCGTACAAAAAGGCGAAAAAGTCACTTACGAGGGAGAGTATATGAATGCCGAAGCCAAACAATACATCTTGATTAACAAGCCCAAAGAGTGTTCTTTTTCAAAGAAAAGTTCCCGCAACCAGCGCACAGTTTATGACATTATAGAGTATGCTTGTCACGAGGAACTCTCTCCGGCCGACACACTAGATCTCAATACCACAGGTGTAGTACTAATGACCAACGACAAAGATTTGGTAAGAAAACTAAATCACAATAAAAAGGAGATTTACCACGTCTTTTTAGACAAAGAAGTAGAAAGCGAAGATTTAGAAAAACTCACAAAAGGGTTTAAACTAAAAGCCGGCTTTAACAAAGCCGAAGCAGTCAACTATGCCAACGAAAAAGACAAAAAAGAAATAGGTCTGGAGATCAGAGGAGGCCATAAAGACACTGTAGCCCAAATGATGGAAGCCCTAGGATACAAAATCATACGCCAAGATAGGGTTCTCTACGCGGGACTCACTAAAAAGAACGTACCTCGTGGTAAATGGCGTTTCTTGGAGAAGAAAGAATTGCCGTTTTTACAAATGCAATAAAATGCTTTAAAATATGAACTTTAAGAGTTTAGTTTCAAAAATAGAGCATACACATACTGTTTTGCACAAACAGGCAATCAAGGCAATCAATATTAATCTGACCTTGAGAAACTATTTCATTGGCCTTTATATTGTTGAATACGAGCAATTGGGTGATGACAGGGCGCAGTATGGCAAAAAACTACTTTTCAAACTATCTGAATCCATTAACTCTAAAGGTTTTTCTGAAACTAATTTGAAGCTATACAGACAATTTTACCTTGCTTATCCTGAACTCATATCTGTCATTCAGAATTCTGATTCACCAGACATAAATCAAATTCGTCAGACGGCATCTGACGAATTCAAAACACGAAAACATTGGACAAATAAAATCATATATAGAACATTATAAAAGACATGTAATGCAAGAAGGAGACAACCCTCCTGTCGGAATATTACTTGTTACAGGACAGAGTAAAACATTGGTAGAATATGCCATTGCTGATTCTGACAAAGAAATCTTTGTTAGCCAATATATATTAACTCTACCCAAACAGGACGAATTACGAAATACAATTGATGACGAGTTAAGAAACTGGCAATAATAAAAATCAACTAAGAACAAATGAGTAACATAGTAGCCATAGTAGGAAGACCGAATGTCGGAAAATCAACCCTGTTTAACCGTATGACGGAGAGCCGCGCGGCCATCGTCAACGAAGAAGCCGGAGTGACCCGCGACCGACAGTACGGAAAATGTGTGTGGAACGGTCAGGAATTTTCGGTTGCTGACACGGGAGGATATGTCATAAATTCAGACGACATCTTCGAAGATGAGATTCGCAAACAAGCCATCATTGCCATAGAAGAAGCGGACGCCATCATCTTTGTAGTAGATGTGATGACCGGCATTACCGATATGGATGAAGAAGTAGCCAACCTGCTTCGCCGCACCGAGAAAAAAGTGGTTTTAGCCGTCAATAAAGTAGATAATAACAAGTTGCAAAACGACGCTTTTGAGTTTTACAACCTTGGCCTTGGCGATTATTTTATGATTTCCTCGACCAATGGCAGTGGCACCGGCGAATTATTGGACGAAGTAGTGGCTTCGCTCGATTTCTCAGAAGATGAAGAAGAAGAACTGGACATTCCTAAATTTGCCATCGTAGGTCGTCCCAATGCAGGAAAATCATCACTAACCAACGCTTTTATTGGCGAAGACCGTAACATTGTGACCGACATAGCCGGTACTACGCGCGATTCTATCGACACACGATTCAATAAATTTGGTTTCGATTTTATCTTGACCGATACAGCCGGGTTACGCAAAAAAGCCAAGGTGCACGAAAACCTGGAATTCTATTCTAACCTGCGTGCTATCCGTTCTATCGAAAATGCCGACGTTTGCCTTTTGCTTATCGATGCCGAGCGAGGTGTAGAAGCTCAGGACTTGAGCATTTACAATGTGATAGCCAATAACAAAAAAGGCTTGGTAGTCTGCATCAACAAATGGGATTTGATAGAAAAAGACACCAAGACCGCTAAAGAATATGAAGCCAAAGTACGCGAACGCTTTGCCCCTTTTGTAGATTTCCCCATCGTATTTACTTCTGTACTCAACAAACAACGCATCCACAAAACGCTGGAAGTAGCTATGGATGTATACGCCAACCGCAAGCGACAAATCACCACTTCGAAACTAAACGAAGTAATGCAAGAGGCTATCGATCGTAATGGACCACCATCAGTAAAAGGCAAATACATCAAGATAAAATATGTAACACAGCTAAAAACGCCTACACCGTCCTTTGCTTTCTTTGCCAACTTACCGCAGTACATCAAAGAACCTTACAAACGTTATTTGGAAAACCAGATACGTAAAAACTGGAAATTCACCGGATCACCTATTCAGATTTTTATACGTAAAAAATAAGAGCCTCCCCCACCCCCTCCTCAGGAGGGGAGTTGGTACTGCTAAAAAAACTTCAGCATTGTTTTTCTTGAAAATGCAACACATAATTACCAAAAATAACAACTAACACCACCCCCTCTCCCCCTTAGGTGGAGCCGGAGGGGGCTTTCTTTTTTATGGCCAAAACAAAAACCACTTATTTCTGTCAAAATTGCGGTGCTGAGTCGCCCAAATGGATTGGAAAATGCCCATCGTGCGGCGAATGGAACACCTATGTAGAAGAAGTGGTGGCAAAAAAAAGCTCTAAGAGCAATCCTATCAGCGAGATTATTGGTGATGCATTTACTAAGCCACAACTTATCTCAAAGGTAAATGCTAACGAAGCCGCCCGTATCAATACAGGCAATAATGAACTTAACCGTGTTTTGGGTGGCGGGTTAGTTGGCGGTTCGCTAACACTTCTTGGGGGTGAACCCGGCATTGGCAAGTCGACACTGGTACTACAGATGGCCCTCAACATACCGGACAAAAAGATCCTTTATATTTCAGGCGAAGAAAGTGCACAGCAGCTAAAACTACGTGCCGAACGCATAGGTGGTAATCTGGACTCATGCTATATCGTTAGCGAAACATCGATTGAAAAATCCTTTGTTCACATCAAAAACGTAGAACCAGACATTCTTATTGTTGATTCCATACAAACCATTGCAACAGAACGGGTAGAATCATCGCCAGGCTCTGTGTCACAAGTGCGCGAGAGTGCCTCACTTATTCTACGTTTTGCTAAAGAATACAATATTCCAGTCATCCTGATTGGTCATATCACCAAAGAAGGCAGCATAGCAGGGCCCAAAGTATTAGAGCATATTGTAGACACCGTTTTACAGTTCGAAGGCGACCAAAACTATATGTACCGCATACTTCGCTCTATCAAAAACCGTTTTGGTTCGACCTCGGAGCTGGGCATCTTTGAAATGCGCCAAACTGGTCTACGTGAGGTTTCAAACCCCTCCGAACTATTACTGTCCGAAGACCCTCAAGGCCTTAGCGGAGTGAGCATCTCAGCAGCTATCGAAGGCGCACGTCCTTTCCTGATCGAGACACAAGCTTTGGTCAGCACCGCCGCATACGGCACACCACAACGCTCCACTACGGGTTTCGACCTTAAACGTATGAATATGCTTCTGGCCGTGCTGGAAAAACGTGTAGGCTTTAAAATTGGGGCCAAAGATGTCTTCTTAAATATAGCCGGGGGGCTTAAAGTTAATGACCCCGCTATTGACTTAGCTGTCATTACGGCAGTATTGTCATCCAGTGTAGATATGGCCATCGACCGCGACATCTGTATGGCCGGAGAAGTCGGATTATCAGGGGAGATACGTCCGGTAGCACGAATAGAACAACGCATCAGCGAAGCCGCGAAACTCGGTTTTGGCAAGATACTTGTTCCCCAAGCTAACGCAAAAAGCATTAACGACGCTGATTTCGACATCGAGATAGTTCCGGTATCAAAAGTATCACAGGCGTTTAGATTACTTTTCAAAAAAGAAGAAAGTTAACTATCAAATTCTAAATCTCAAATTCCAAATTAACACAATGGAGTTTTGAATTCGGAATTTTGAATTCGGAATTTATATGAAGAACATAATCATAACACTCACCTTACTCTTAAGCTTCTCTTTATATGCCCAATATAACCCCGAAGCTAAAAAATATTTGGATGACGTAGCGGCTCACCTCAAGACAGAACAAGGTTTAAACATCGGTTTTGAAGTTAAAATCAGCCACATACAAAGCAACGAACAAATCAGCAACACCAAAGGAAAGCTCCTGATTAAAGGCGACTTGCACAAGCTCATACTTGAAGGCGCCGAAACCTACGGGGATGGCGAAAACCAATGGGTTCACCTTATAGAAGAAGAGGAAGTCACCATTCAGCCTCTGGAAGAAGGAGAAGTAACGCCGGCCAGCATCTTTACCATATACCAGGAAGGTTACAAATTTCGCATCTTAGGCGAAGATGACGAACGGGTGATCATTGAATTATCCCCTGAAGAACGTGAAGTATCAGACTATATTCGTGTCACACTTTACATCGATAAAAAAGATAACAGAATTGACGCTTTTTCGGCCCAAAGTAAGACAGGTCACATAACGAATATAAATATCACAAGTTGGGAAAACAAAACCATAGAAAATGACGTTCTTGTCTTTGACAAAACTAGATTTCCTAATGTAGAAATAATAGACCTTAGGTAATAGAGGGAGCCAAACAACAGCATCTATTTGAAAAAGAGCGGATCAGCTTTAGTAGCGTAATATACTAAAAGCTAACTGCTAAAGACTAACGACTAACAGCAAAAAACAAAGAATACAAACAATATTTCAAAACATAGAATACAAAATAAAGATGGAACAAAACGAAAAAACCAAATGCCTGATTATCGGCTCGGGACCAGCCGGATATACAGCAGCTATCTATGCATCACGTGCTAACCTTAGCCCTGTCCTTTACGAAGGAATGCAGCCAGGCGGACAGCTCACCACGACTACCGAGGTGGAAAACTTTCCGGGCTATCCCACAGGAACAACCGGCCCCGAAATGATGGAAGACATCAAAAAACAAGCACAACGCTTTGGTGCTGATATGCGCTTTGGTATGGCTACAGCCGTTGATTTTTCGGCCAAACCCTATAAAGTAACCTTTGACGGCAGCAAAGTAGTAGAAGCAGACACAGTAATAATAGCTACCGGTGCCACTGCTAAATATTTAGGATTACCAGACGAAGAAAAATATGCCGGAATGGGTGTAAGCGCTTGTGCTACCTGCGATGGTTTCTTTTACCGTGGTAAAGAAGTAGCTGTAGTAGGTGGTGGCGACACCGCTGCCGAGGAAGCCATTTATCTGGCCGGATTAGCCGAAAAAGTTTACCTGGTAGTTCGCCGCGACGAATTGCGCGCTTCTAAAGTGATGCAAAAACGCGTTATGGACACCAAAAACATTGAAGTGCTGTGGAAACACCAAACCAAAGGACTCTTTGGAGAGAACGGTGTGGAAGGTATGACCCTTTACAAAAAAAAAGGCGAAGCAGACGAGACTCAGGTAGATGTGGCAATCGATGGCTTTTTCTTAGCTATTGGTCACACGCCAAACTCAGATATTTTCACAGGGATAGAAACTGACGAAGTAGGATACATCATCACGGCGCCGGATTCAACCAAAACAAACATCGAAGGCGTTTACGCTTGTGGCGATGTGCAAGACACCCAATACCGACAGGCTATTACCGCTGCCGGTTCGGGCTGTATGGCAGCCATCGAAGCTGAGCGCTACCTCTCGGAGCAATAAGCTAAAAACCTGAGTTCGGGATAAGCTTATTGTCACAGAAAGTCATGTTTGTGACATATTTTAGCTGAGTTATCAGAAAGAATAGCGTACTTCGGCTATGGCTCAGCAACCAGGCTATTTTGAAGAAAACTCAGCTAAAAGATGGTGCAAAAAGGACTTTTCTAACTGATTTGGATGTTTTTGGCATAAATCCACTCAAATTTGCTTGAAATATCCCGATATTCCTTCTCAAACTTGAGCGTATTTCTACTCAAAAACATCTCAAACTGTGACATAATCTTATCCCGAACTCAGGTTTAAAAACATATTTAATAAAGAATGGCAGGTAACCTTGGGTTGCTTGCCATTTTTTGTTTTTATTAGCTTATATTTCACCACATAGTAAGTTTTCTAAATAAAAACCTTTAAGTTTGTAATCATTTTTTAATTCATACAATTACAAAAAATTGCTACCATGAAAAAAGCCCTCAGAATCACCCTTATTGTAATCTTGCTAGCCGTGATTGGCGCATTTATTTATGTTAGTCCTCTGATGCCAATCATAACCGGATATGCCGCCAAAAACCTGGCTTCGGCAGTATTTATCAGTGGGCGCACTCAGGAATCGATGGAAAATGAAAATCTTAATTTTTCCTTTATTAAGTTCACCAACAATACCGTTGATGTCGAAAAAAAGACGGTAACAAGCCGTTTTCTTTGGTCTGAATCAACGGCCGTTTTTACGGATGATTTTGGTTGTTCGCTGATAAAAGAAGTGGACGAAGAAACATACAAAAGCAAACTCCCCAAGCTTGACCGCAGCCTGAGCTATAATCCGGACACGGTAGCCTGGCCTTTGGGCAATGTAATGCCAGACAGCATTCCGCAAGGCATAGATATGGACAAAATAGCCGCCATTACTGACAAGGTATTCAGCAATACCGACAATCTCAACGGTACCTTTGGCTTTATGATACTTTACAAAGGCATTCCGGTAGCAGAACGATATCGCGAAGACTTTGATAAAAACACCCGTTTCCTTAGCTGGTCTATGGCCAAAAGCCTCACCAGCACTCTCATAGGCCTGCGTTCTGACGAAGGAAAACTAGACATCAATCAGCCCCTCGCGGTAAAAGAATGGCAAAAGGATGAGCGCAAAAACATTACTATGCGCAACCTACTAAATATGAATAGCGGTTTGGAATGGAACGAGAATTACGGCAACCTGTCCGACGTCACCGTGATGCTTCACAAAGTAGGCGATTTTGCCAAATACACAAGAGAGAAAACTCTCGACTTGCCTATCGGCACACAGTACCTTTACTCATCGGGCACCACCAATCTGGCCTCTTATTTGCTAAGAAAATCTTTTGATAAAGATCAAGAATATTATGCCTATCCTTATGAGAAACTGTTCCGAAAAATTGGCATTAACAACAACCTCTTCGAAACGGACAATGCAGGCACCTACGTGGGCTCTTCTTATTGGTATGCTTCGGTAAGAGATTATGCGCGTTATGGCTTACTGTATGCCAATAAAGGTTACTTTGCAGGTCAGCAAATCCTATCAGACGAATGGGTAGATTTCACCTACACTACCGCCCCCGGTTCACACGACCATTACACGGCATTTTTCTATGCTAACAAAGACAAAACATTTGAAAATGTCCCCGAAGATATGATCAGCTGCCGTGGTCATAACGGACAAGCCATTTTTATTATCCCTTCTAAGGAATTGGTCATCGTCCGAACCGGATATTCACCTAACCAGAGTTTTTCTTTTGGAAAAATGCTGGATGGTGTGTTATCTGCAATAGAATAATCCAATACTTACAAACTAAAAAAACAGACAATGGCAACTCTAGCTTTTATGGGAACCCATGAGATCATCTTGATTCTATTTATTTCCATTTTTATATTACTTTTCCCATTATTGGGATTAATCAGCGTCCTAAAAAACGAATTTGAAGGAAATAATAAATTGATATGGGTTCTTTTAATTCTTTTTCTTCCATTTATTGGTGCTCTATTATACTTTCTTATAGGACGAAAGAAAAGAATCAAATAACACCACACAACATTTTACACGAAATATCATGCCACCATTTTAAGTTTGGCACGCCAATTGCAAAACTATATTTCGGTTTTTAATTGGTTAGGTATATTTCCTAAGATACCCAAATCTTAAGGAAATAGCAGCCCCGGGGGTGGTTCCCCGGGGTTTTTATTTTTATATCTCTGCCCAATTATCCCGAACTCAGGTTTTTATTAAATGAAGCTGTCGTTAGTTTGTGAAGAGTT
>DHQI01000023.1:12198-34014 GCA_002408065.1 Bacteroidales bacterium UBA5342 | reverse complement strand
TTTTTATTAGTTGTTGTACATCGTTTAAAAGCGACAGTATGTCTTTGACATACAATCTACTTAACAAAGACACCTTGGGGATAGCATACGATATGCACAATATCGGCACCTATTATATGGATACACAACAATATGATTCGGCTCTCTGGTATTATCAAAAGTCGAATCAATATATAGCCGATTACGATGACTCACTACCGCTCTATAATATCAGTAGAATGGGACTTCTTTTTTCCCGACAAGGAGAACCCGAACGTGCTATAAGCCTTCATACGGAGGCTATGACTAAATTTAAAAACTTAAACTTAGAGGTTGAAGCCCTCAATGAAGAATTCTATATAGCAGATACTTATCGTAGTTTAAAAAAACTGAAAGAAGCACAAAGATATGCACAACAGGTAGTAAGCAAAGCTAATGAACGACGACTCTACTCACTGACTAAAAGAGGCTATAAAGTACTAATGGAAATCAGCGAGAAACAAAATGATTATGAGAACGCATTCAAGTATTCACGCCTTATAAACACCTATTCTGATAGTATTTACTCCCGTGAAAATGAAGAATTGATTTTGAGCAACACAACACGATTTGAGTATAACCAACAAAAAAAAGATCTGGAACACTCGCAAACCAAAAACAACTTACTCCAAAAACAAAAAAAACTGTTACAACTAATAACACTCCTTTCGGCTCTACTTTCTTTTGCACTTATTTATTTTATTATTGGCCTAATAATCAATAGCAATAAAAACAAAAAATTACTCCAAGAACTAAATACAGCCAATAGCACCAAAAGCAAACTTATCTCTATCATTGGTCACGACCTCATTGGTTCTGTAGGCAATTTAAAAAACTTTGTGAAAATGTTAGATAACAAAAGCTTGTCGCAAGAAAACGTTAACAAACTAATGCCCAACATTATTAATGGTGTTAATTCTACCTTTGATTTAATAGAAAACTTAACCGCCTGGGCTAAAAGCAACCAGGAAAACTTCACGCCGACTTTCGAAATAATTGATACGCAAAAACTGATAGAACAAGCCAAAAATCAAGTTTCGATAAGCAGCAAAAACAAGAGAATAACAATACATTCAGAGGCTCGAATAAAACAGATGTGCGGCGATCACAATATGATACTAATGGTTATCCGTAACCTGCTGACTAATGCAGTAAAATTTTCGGAAGAGAAATCAAACATTTATATTACCATAGAAAAACAAGGATCTGATATTCAGATTTCTGTACGAGACGAAGGCACCGGCATAAACGCAAAAAACATTGAGGAAATATTAGATCCGGACGTAAGCTACCATACCAAAGGAACCAAAAACGAAACAGGATCAGGGCTCGGCATCACTCTATCACGGACTTTCATAAAAGAGCACGGCGGTGAACTAAGAATAGAAAGCGAGCCAGGAAAAGGCAGCACTTTCTTATTCTCCATCCCACAGGAAATTTAATAATATGCAATATACTGTAGCTTAACACTAAAGAATGCCCTATGTTTAAGCTCCCTTTTATTATTAATTCCATTTTTATTGTTTAGATTTGTGCCACTATATCACATGGCAAACTGATTATAATACCTTATGATTTGAGTTTGCGTTATTCCTTAATTTTTATGCTAAATCAATACACCAGTAGTACTTTAGATATTATTGCCAATGCAATTCCCGGGCATGTCGTATTGATAAAGCCTGATGATGCTATTGGTTGTGTCAATCAAAGCTGGACAGACTTTGCACAGTCTAATGGTTTGTCCGTGGATTTCGATTGGAGGGCTTATAATTATTTCACTGTAAATGTTTAGCATTGGGCTGTCAGGCCTATATTACAAAACCTATTGTTAAAGACGAATTGTTTAAAAGAATATATGAAGTCGTAAAATGATGGGGTAATCCTGAAAAACACTTCGAAACGAAAATAACCCATGGAGCTCATGTTTAATAATTCGCCAAGTTTTGAAAATATATTACCCGGTATTGTTTTTCGATGTAAAAACGATAAAGCTTGGACGATGCTTTATATGTCGGAAAATGTAAAAGATATATTAGGCTATACAATGCGGGAATTAAACCATATTTCATTTTCTCGCATTATATTTAGCGAACACCAGTCAAAAGTTAGGGATGCAATAAATAAAGCCATAAAGCAAAAAGGGAATTACAAAGTAGCGTATTCGGTGACTACAAAGAATGGAGAAACGCTTTGCTTGGAGGAGTATGGAAAACCCGCTTTTGACAAAAACGGAAAGCTTGATTATCTGGAAGGCTACATTCATGATATAACTGATGCTGTAGAGAGTGAAAACAAATATAAAATTCAGAATAAACGACTTGAACGTGCAGAAGATATTGGCTTAACGGGCAACTGGGAATTTGATTTAAATACCAAGCAAGTCATTACATCAAAAGGAGCGCAAAAAATTTATGAACTAGAAGATCGCGAGTATACTATTGATTATATTCAAAAAATTCCTCTTTCGAAATACCGCAAACCTCTCAATAAAGCTCTGCAAGAATTAATTAATGGCACTAGTCCTTATAATATACAATTTGAAATAAAAGGACTAAAAACAGGAAGAATAAAAACCATTCATTCCATTGCTCAATATAGCCGCTCAAAAAATATTGTTTTTGGGGTAATTAAAGATGTGAGTGAAAGTGTAGAGCGTTTAAAAAATGTCCGAAAGATTGAATCGTCCTATAAGACCCTATACGATAACGTACCGAATGGAATTGCTACTTTTAATTCTGAAGGTAAGGTCATTGTTATTAATCAAAATGCTGCTCAACACATGGGCGGGAAAGCAGATGATTTTATGGGGAAAAAGCTCTGGGATTTTCTGGATAAAAGACAGGCTGATATCATTTATGAACGCATTATCCGTTGTTTTCAAACAGCCGAAAATCTTAGTTACAAAAATGAAGTACAGGTGTCTGGTAAAACATTTGCTTTCCTGTCAAAATATTCCCCCGTTTTAAACCTTAATCAAGAGGTTGAATCTGTGCAAATATCATCAACAGATATAACTGATATACAGGAGACTAACAATAAGTTGCAGCTATTGAAATACCGGCTTGAAATAGCTAATCAGGCTGTAAATAATGGGATTTGGGACTGGGATCTAAAGAATGATGAATTGTATTGGGACAATTTGATGTATACAATTTTTGGCATAGAAAAAGGCGATGTTAGTTTGAATTATTCCAATTGGGAGAATGCCTTGCTGAAAGAGGACTTGCCCCACGCAAAAAAAGAATTAGAAAAAGCAATAAATACAAAAGGCATCCTTGATATCCAATTTCGAATCAATCACCCCACAAAAGGCATACGCTATATTCGGGGCTTTGGCAAGTATATAGAGCTGGATGAACCCCATTTAATTGGGGTCAATTACGACAATACAGAACGTGTAGACAATTTGATTAGGATTAGGCGTAGCGAACAACAGTTTCGTCAGTTGTTTGAAGAGAATAACGACATTATAGCCATTCTTTCAAATGAAGGGAAATTGCAAAATATAAACAGTAAAGGAATCCGGGAATTTAATATTGATCCCCATAATATCAGCGATTTCTCCTTTGCTAGTCTTATTCTTGATCATGAAGAAAAAATACATTCGCAAAACATCATAAATAGATTAAGAAAAGGCGAAGAAGTTGCCCCTTATTATGAACGCCTAATGGGGAAAAACAACAAGGTTAAAGATTACGAAGTGACCCTGTCTCCTCTCTACGACTCAAAGCATAAACTCCTACAAATAGTAGCCATATTTCGTGATATAAGCGAGCGTATTGAGTACGAAAAAGAATTATTAGCACAAACTCAAAAAGCGCTGGAAAGCGATCGCCTTAAAACGGCTTTTCTGATGAATATGAGTCATGAGATTCGTACCCCCTTGAATGCCATAATGGGCTTTTCGGACTTGCTAAAGTCCACCGAATTAACAGAGGCGCAAACAAAGTATCTTAACTATGTTTTACTTGGGAGTAAACGAATAATTAGTACAATAACAGACTTACTTGAGGCTTCTCAATTGCAGCAGCAACAATTAAAGCTGGACTTAGGTGAATTTGACATTATTAGTCTATTGAGTGAGGTGTATTTCAATAGCAAAGAGCTCTATCAAAAAGAAATAGAAACAATTGATTTTGTTTTTAATTCAAACTTGAAAGATGATCTTACACTTTACATTGATGGCGAGCGATTAAAATCCATATTAACTCGAATTATTAGTAATGCTTTTAAGTTTACAAAAGAGGGAAGCATTGTATTTGAATGTTTTAAACACGACGCTTTGATTGAAATTAATATAAAAGATACAGGCGCTGGTATAGATCCAGATAAGCTGAGACTTATATATGACTTTTTTGGTCAAGGGGACGATAGTATTACAAGAGGATACGAAGGTTTAGGTTTGGGGCTTCCTATTGCAAAGGGTATCTTAGAACTAATGAATGGTACCATAGAGGTAATATCAAATTCTGGAATAGGTACCAATATATCAATAACCATACCCATCATTCAAATGCAGTCTAATACGACAAGCCTACAAGCAAAGAGAAGCATTCCGAAAACAGAAAGCTGCAATATACTTCTGGTTGAGGATGACGTGCAATCAGAAGAATATATCAGCCTAATAATAAAAAACTTAATCCCATCAATAAAAATAGCACGTGATGGACGCAGTTGTAAATCTTTAATAGACTCAAACTATTTTAACCTCATCTTTTTAGATTTAAAATTACCAGATATTAGTGGTCTGGATTTGATACCGGTAATACGCAAAAAAATACCTGACACTTATATTGTAATACAATCTGCTTTTGCTAATCAATCAACAATTGACGAGGCAATTAAACGAGGAGCTGATGATTATCTCACCAAGCCTGTAAATAAGAAAAAGGTGATTGAAATAGTAAAACAATGTAGCGATGGAAGTAGCCAATAACAGTTTTATAGAACGCTATTTAAAAGCTTTGCTTGATGGTCAACGAATGGAGGCACAAAACCTATGTATAGAATATGTGCATGCTGAAAAAACGCTTAAACAATTGTACGAAGAGGTCATAAAGCCAGCACTGTACGAAGTTGGAAAACTTTGGGAACGAAACCAGATTTCTGTAGCAGAAGAACATTTAGCAACTGCCATTACAGAAGGGATCCTAAACTCTTTTTATGCTGATATTATACCAGAGAAATACAACCATAAAAAAGTAGTATTAGCGTGTGTAGAAAAGGAAGAGCACCAGGTAGGAATAAAAATGGTTGCCGACATTTTTGAGATGAACCAATGGGAAAGTTTTTTTCTAGGTGTTGGTTTCCCTACGATAGAACTCATAAAATACATCAAGGAAATACAGCCAGACATACTTGCTATTTCTATAAGTGTATATTTTAATTTTTCAAGATTAAAAGATATGATTTATGAGCTGAGGAGAGCGTTACCTCACTTAAGAATTATTATTGGCGGGCAGGCAATTGCACACCTTTCCCAAAGAGCTTTTCCCGAATGGAAAGATATTACACTCTTCAACGATTTACATCAATTAGAAGCCTTTTTAATAAACTTAAAATAAACCCCAAATGTCAAAAGAAATATTGTTAAGATCGGCTGAAATGCTTAACCAGCCCTCAAAAGAAGCTAAAGAAGAATTTAGCCAGAAAATGAACCTACTAATTGAGACGATGAACAAAACGATGCTTAATCGTTCAGACATCAAATGTTTGGTAGGAGAAGATAACATCAATATGATGGAAGATAATCATGCCAACCATGCGCGATTTATGGAGTCGATTTTCGAAAACTACATTCCTGAAATACTGGTAGACACTGTCTTGTGGGTTTTTCGCGCTTATCGTTCTCGTAATTTCACCTCAACGTATTGGGCGGCACAAATAAATACTTGGATTAAGATATACAGTAAAGAGTTAACAGAAAAAACCTATGAGGAAATACACCCTTATTATAAGTGGATGCAGGTAAACATTCCAATATTTAATAAACTAGCTGAAGAAGATATCGACGCCCCATTATCATCTCATTAAAAAGTCATGGAATTAGATTTATTCTCAGCATGGGATGAAGTTATTACGCGTTTGAAAATGGCGTCTAATACTACAGCTATAGCCTTTTATAATGATAAAGAGCAACTCTTAGATGCCAATACAGTTATGCGCAAATATCTTGGAATAGTCGATTTATCACAGGACACGCCGCATTCCTTGGTTAACCCTTCATTAAAATATTTACTTAAAGCAAGACCAGATAAAGAAAACCGCATTTTCGAAGGAATGCTTACCATCGGGAACTACACTGACATTTCTTATGTTTTAAAAGCACAGGTATTTCGAAAAAATGATGTCATATGCATTTTTGCTGAGGCTGACACACTGACGATGTTTCAAGAGAACAAAAAAATGAGCCGCTTAAACCAAGAAGTTAACAACCTTCAACGCCAGCTTTTAAAAGAAAAAACTAAACTGGAAAGAACGCTCAACGAGTTAAAAGAGACCCAGCAAATGCTTATTCATTCCGAAAAAATGAATGCTCTGGGGCAAATGGTGGCTGGTGTTGCTCATGAAATAAACAACCCGATATCTTTTGTTACCAACAATTTATACGAACTTAAAAAATATGCTACTGAAATTTTTGATGCTTTTTATGAATTAGAGAATAAAATTAAATCAACAGATATTTCGGAAATGATATCATTGTTTTCTGATATTAAAGAAAAGTATGATTTTGATGACATATCGGAAGATATTACAGATGTGATTTCAGAGTCACAGTCGGGGGTTAAAAGAGTGAAAAACATTGTAAAAGATTTACGTCGATTCTCACGACTAGATGAGTCAGAGCGAAAAAATATTGACCTCGTAGAGAATATAAAATCGACACTTTCGATTATAAAACCCGAAATAGACAAAAAATATATTGATTTTAAAATCGAAGCCCCTGAATCGCTATTCTTGGATTGTTATCCTGGTCAACTCAATCAAGCCTTGCTCAATATTCTTATCAATGCCATCTATGCCGTGGAAGAGAAAGGTAAAATAAAATTAGCATTGTACACCAAGGACAAGCAAACACATATCCTTATAGAAGATAACGGCTGCGGGATATCTGATGAAAAGATAAATGAGATTTTTAATCCTTTCTTTACCACAAAACCTGTAGGTACCGGTACCGGCTTGGGATTAAGCATAACTTATAAAATTATAACAGATTTGCATAAAGGAACGATAAAAGCAAATTCGAAGCTAAATAAAGGTTCTTCGTTTATGATAACTATACCGCAAAATTTAGAGGAAAAATAGAATGAAAGATAGACTTGAAAAAACATTATTAATAGTTGACGATGAGATTGATATAACAAAATCTCTATATCGCCAATTCAGAAGAAAATATATAGTGTATACTGCAACAAATGGGGATGATGCACTTAAAATTATAAAAGAAAAACACATTCAGGTTATTCTGTCAGACCAACGCATGCCTGGCATGACGGGAGTTGATTTGTTGGATAAAATTAAAGATCAATATCCTGAAGTTGTTAAAATTATTCTTACTGGTTATTCTGATATTGAAGCTGTGTTTGGTGCCATTAATAAAGGGCAGGTTTTTCGTTATTTGACTAAGCCATGGAATCCGTTGGAATTGGAAATGGCTGTACAGGAAGCTTTTGAAAAGCAGGAATTAATTAGCAAGAACAATGAATTATTGCGTCGCTTAAAGGACACTAATTTACATTTAGAAGAAAAAATAAATGAACGCACTGAAGAACTTGTGTGTGCTAATGAAAAACTGAAACAGTTAAATATAGAGAAAAATAAATACATTGGTATAGTAGCCCATGATTTACGTAATCCTATTGGAAATGCATATAATTTTTCAGCATTACTCATTTCCGGATTCAATCGCTTTCCGGAACATAAAAAAATGAAATACCTTGGTGTAATAAACGATAGATGTGGTTATTCACTTAAACTTATTGAAGACTTTCTCGACACCTCAAAAATTGAAGCAGGCATTTTAGATTTAAACTTTAAGGAATATGATTTTGAGCAAATTATTACGGCATGCATTGAGCAAAATCAAATCTTTGCAAAAGAGAAAATGCAGCAAATATTTTTTGAAATAACGGCAAATAATCACAATATACTTTGCGATAAAGACAAAATCGAACAGGTTATCAACAATTTAATCAGTAATGCCATTAAATATTCTGAGCGAGGGACAAAGATTTGGATTACTACAAATAATGAAAGTGATACTTTGCGAGTTTCTATAAAAGATCAAGGCAGAGGCATTCCTAAAGATGAAATAGATATTCTTTTTAATGATTATCAAACCACATCTACAAAATCAACCGCTGACGAAAAATCAACAGGTTTGGGCTTAGCTATCGTAAAAAAAATTGTTGAATCTCATAACGGAACCCTATCGGTTAAAAGTGAATTGGGCAAAGGAAGTATATTTAGTTTTACCATTCCATTTTAAATTAAATACCCTCCTAGTCACCTATAAAATAAGATCAAGCAGAAGTTCTAAGGAGAATTTCGACGCTTTTCTCGAATCCTTTTTTCCTGTCAAAAGCTTACCTCCAAACAACAAAGTCTTCTGTGTCTTAGTCGCCATTTTTAGTGCCCAAAAATCAGAGAGGGGGCAATATAAGCGCTGAAGGAGTCAACATCACCGGAATTTGCATAAAGCATGCATCTGTCCTGAAAGAAACAGTAGCAGCTGCTTAATATATCATAAGCGAAAAATGCGATGCTAAAAAGAGAATAAAACAGCGCATTAATAGCACAAGGCGGCAGCACCTAATACCCCCTGATCCTTTTGATTAGAAAGTAAAATTGTAAGACGCTCTATGGAGTTTTGATAGGCAAAGTCTTTAAGACCTTTCATCATTTCGGTTTCGAACAAAGCATAAGCCTGACTGATAGAACCACCAAAAACAATCATTTGCGGATCGATAGTTGCCACGGTTAGCATAAGCAGCTGAGCTAAATGATAGCCAAACTGATTAAATAACTTTATGGCTTGGGGATCTCCCTGAAAGGCTTTTTCTGCCTCAGCCTCAGCATCCAGCCCTTGACGACTAAAGAATTCTGAACTACAATAAGCCTCATAATTAGCGTCTAGATACGGCACAACAGAAAACTCACCCGAACCACAGTTAGCATCAGCCATCAGCTTGCCCTGCTGTATAATGCCGGCTCCCACTCCGGTGCCAAGCGTTATGCCTACAAAGTTTTCGTAGTCTTGCCCCTGACCATACACACGTTCGCCCATCGCAAAACAGTTAGCATCATTATTGACAAAAACATTTTTGCCCAAAGCCTCTTGTAAAAGTTTTTTGACCGGCACCTTTTTCCACGAGGGGATATTAACCACATCATAAGCAATACCTTGCGCCACATCCACCACGCTAGGCACTCCTATGCCTACAGCCTCAGTAGCCGGACTCATCACTTGCTTCACGGCTCTTTCAATAGCTGCAATAACCTCATCAGCGTCATCTGTTTGGGGCGTAGGAAGCGCGTATTTTTCGTCAAGTTGTCCGTCACATACTCTACCAACCTTAATATTGGTTCCCCCTAAATCTACACCTATAAATTCCATTATTCTGTTTTAGTTTTTTCTTGTTTTCAAAAAATTAAGTCAAATCTACGATTGATTACATATCATATAATTACTTTATATATTGACACAGGCCTCAATCCTCATGAATATACGAGTCATTTCTCAAGCGCTTTTCTAATAATTAGTCTGATGAAACCTTGACCTACACACAAGCGTACATTCATCAGTTTAAAATTCACCGCTAAGACGCTAATTAAACGCCATTAAGCATCCGTTTATGTAACAAATTCCTTCGCCATGAATGTTTCATATAATGAAGTGACAAACTTAAAATAATTACAGCGGAAATCAACATTCTTTGCCATTAAGTCGTTTCATTGTCCATAAAACCATCTTGCAAAACAGCCTGTTAAAGCTTATTTGTCTGCATCATAAGCATTGTAGTAAAAAAAAGCAAAGCTTTATGAGCTAGCTTAGTCACACAAAAACTTCCAACAAAAACTTGATAATCCCCTTAGTAAAGATTCCGGTATCCATGGCCTCATATCGTGAATCATTTTCCCTAAGGGCTTAAAAACAAAATCTGTAAAAAGATAAACGAATCGCCTTCTGGCGTATTATCACAAGAGAAAAAATTAGCTTACTTTTGCGTTATAAAACAAGCATTAAATTAGTGTTTTATTATTCTGCTTACAGCGATAAACAAATGATTTAACGCTGAGATACATACGACACTAAGAAACACATATTACACTTATGAAAAAAGTACTTTTAGCGATGAGTGGCGGCACAGATAGTTCGGTAGCTGCCATTCTGTTGCAACAAGATAAATACGACGTATCAGGCATTACTTTCCGCTCTTACGACAGCATTTCGAAAGGATGTATGGAGCGCGAAAACGGCTGCTGTAGTGTAGACACTCTTTTTGAGGCCAAACAATTGGCTAAAAAACTGGGCTTCCCACACCGCATCATTGATTCGCGCCAGGACTTTGAAAATACCGTCATCAAAGATTTCATAGACGAATACCTGAAAGGACGCACACCTAACCCCTGTGTGGTTTGCAATACAGTGATCAAATGGGGCAGCATTGCCGATGTAGCCAAAGAGGAAGGCTTTGACTATGTAGCGACAGGGCATTATGCACGAATAGGCCAAAAAAACGGCCGTTACTTTTTGCGTAAAGGCGTCGACGAAGTAAAGGATCAGACCTATTTCCTCTGGACGATGACACAAGACAACCTGAAACACACACTCTTTCCTCTCGGACATTTGGTAAAAGACGAGGTGCGTGAAATAGCCCGCAAAGAAGGTTACGAAAAGATAGCCACTAAGCGCGAGAGTCAGGAGATATGCTTTGTGACAGATAATGACTACCGCCGTTTTTTGCGCGATAATATAAAGGATGTAGAAAAGAAGATAAAACCGGGACCTTTTCTTAACAAAGCCGGAGAAATCATTGGTAAACACAAAGGTTACCCTTACTACACCATAGGCCAGCGCAAAGGCCTTAATATAGCATTGGGCCATCCGGCCTACGTCACCCAACTAGATCCTAAAAACAACACGGTAACTTTAGGAAAACGCGAAGAACTGGACGCTACCGAGATGTGGGTAGAAAAACTAAATATGATGAAATATGCCAACATTGAAGGAGAAATGGAACTCACCTGCAAGATACGCTACAATAGCAAAGGCATCCTGAGCCGCGTCACTCAGCACGGCGACCGACTCAAGGTAGAATTCTATGCCAAAGCTTGGGCCATTACACCGGGACAGTCAGCCGTCTTTTACGAAGGCGACGACGTCGTTTGCGGAGGATTGATTCAGTAATTATTCACCAACGCTTAACAGTTTGACAACTCCATACCCAAGCCTTACTGTAACCCAATATTCTATCATTGAATCATTAGACCATTGAATCATTAGACCATTATATCATTGACCCATTTACTCTATGAACAACAAACTACTCATCATATACACCGGAGGCACTATCGGGATGAAAAAAAACAAGCAAGGTGCTTTAATTCCCATGGATTTCTCCGATTTAATGACACATATCCCAAGCCTGAAACAACTGGGTGTTGAGATTGAAACCTTTTCATTTGGTGATCCTATCGACTCATCGAACATCGACGCTGTCTTTTGGCAACGTATTGCAAAAACCATCATTGACAATTATGACAAATATGGAGGCTTTGTGATATTGCACGGCACCGATACCATGGCCTATTCTGCCAGCGTATTAAGCTTTATGTTACAAGGCCTTAACAAACCGGTTGTGTTCACCGGATCACAGCTCCCTCTTAGTAGCCTGCGTACCGATGGCCGGGCCAACCTTATCACTGCTATAGAAATAGCTGCCGAGGGCGCTATGGGCCGAATCATTGTGCCCGAAGTCAGCGTATGTTTTGAGCAAACACTCTACCGTGGCAATCGCACCACCAAACATTATTCAGACAAATTCAATGCGTTTAAGTCACACAGCTATCCGCCTTTAGCACGTGTGGGAACGAGTATTTTTTATGATGAAAATTATTTTTTACCATCGTCAGATGAATTAAAAACCTATTTGAATCTGGACAATAAACTTAAAACAGTGCGCCTCCACCCTATGATGCGTGAGAGTAAATTTGACCAACTCTATGGCGAAGATATCCGCGCCATCATACTACAAACCTACGGCACGGGCAATGCCCCCACTTTTCCTTGGTTCATCGACCGAATAGAAAAAGCTATTAATGAGAATGTTGTAGTAGTTAATATCAGTCAGTGCCCCGGTGGATTTGTGGATATGGGCGTCTACCAAACCAGTATGCAAATGCGTGACTTGGGGGTGATCAATGGTTATGATCTTACCGAAGAAGCCGCCATTACCAAAATGATGCACCTCCTAGGCACTTATGATGATACCGAAACAGTTAAGCGTTTGTTTGAGACTAATCTGGTGGGCGAAATGACCTGCTAAAGACAAAAAAGACAAAGCGTGGCCACCATACCTGAATACCTTAGCTAAAATCCCCTGATACAATAGGAAAGTCCGACCACAAAACATCCCAAAAACAAACTTACAACAAACCACAAACTACTACTATTATGGGGCTTAGAAAATCAAGAGAAAGAAGATAACGAGAAAAAGGAAAAGAAAAATTCCTATCACAAAGCCCTATGGCCATACATGAGGGACTAAACTTTGTAAACAGTTTATAAACAAATCCCCACAAAAAGCCTGAAAATCCGTACTTTCGCTTATATTTTTATATTGTGAAGATTAAAATTATATCATACGGTTTGCGTCACGGAAAAGAGCTGAAGGGAATGAATGTCTTTTATGATGTTCGTTTTCTTCAAAACCCCTACTGGGAAAAGGGTTTGCGCTTTATGACGGGGACCGACAAAGAGGTTCAGGACTTTATTTTTAAAGATGAGGAGAGCCAGGAATTTCTTGAAAACCTGAAAAAGTCCCTCAAATTCAATTTTGATAATTGGGGTAAATCCGAAGATTACGTCGTAGGTATAGCCTGCACAGGTGGACAACACCGCAGTGTATCGGTGGTCGAAAAACTCTATGATTATTTTAAAGATGATTATCAGATAAAAAAAACACATCGTGATTTAGGCAAGGCAGAACGTCACCGGACAAATAAACTGTTGGAAAACCCTAACTATGTTCCTAAAGTGGTGGCTTTTGGAGGTGGTTCGGGTCTCTCCCACTTCCTGAAAGGTTTGAAACAATTCCCGCTGGACATTACCGCTATTGTGACCGTATCGGACGATGGAGGCAGCACCGGAACACTCCGTAACCTATTTGAAATGCCGGCACCAGGCGATATACGCCGCGTAATGCTCTCTATGAGCCGCAAACAAGAACTTTTCGAAGAACTTTTCAACTTCCGTTTTTCAAAAAAATTAAACAATGACCTGAAAGGACATACCATTGGCAATATGGTATTGGCTGCCCTTAATGAAATGAATAACAAGGATTTCGTAAAAGCAGTGGATGATCTGAGCGAATTGTTGGACATCCAGGGCCGTGTCATTCCGGTATCGAAAGATATGGTACGTCTGGGCTGTGAATACACCGACGGCACAAAGGTCTACGGCGAAAAAGATATTCCGAATCAATACAAAAGAATCAAACACCTTTTTTATCAAGATAACTTTCGTGTCAATAGAAAAGCCATACAAGCTGTGCTGGAAGCTGACGTGGTCATCTTTGCCCCGGGAAGCCTCTACACCAGCCTGATTGCCAACCTTCTTTTCAAAGAGATGATCAATGCCATCCATCAAACTTATGCCAAAAAAGTTTTTATTGGTAACTTGATGACTCAAACCGAAACAACAGGCTATACATTGGAGGATCACATCCAGGTAGTAGAAGAGATTATTGGAAATGATGCCATAGATATGGTCATTTGTAACAATAACTTTAATATAGATCCTAAAATACTAAAAAAATATACTTCTGACGGGCAAGAACTCGTCAGAAGTATTGGAGATAACATAAAATACAAGCATATTTGTGATGACTTTATATCCATCAGCGACGATCAGCACATTCGCCATAACGCGCGTAAGCTTGGATATAAAATCTTCAGTTATGCTTTCGAGTTACTAACCAGTGAATAAGTAAAAACAATACGCTTTAATATATAAAAAAAGCTTTTTAAGCTCAAACGAATAAATATCAAAACAGACGATAAATTGGTCACTAACAATTCTAGTTTTCCAATTTTAAATATCCAATTTTACCCCAATGACAAAGGCAATAATACTCGCAAACAAAGATGAAAAAGCAATGAAAAGCACCACTCCGGTGTTTTTACACGACCTTCTGGACAAAGCTATGATAGACTATGTACTAGAAGCTTTAGAGGGCTATGATAAAGAATTGGTCATTAATGCTGATAACGAAGGTGCTTTTACTAAATATCAAGACAAAGTCAGCATTAAAAGCGTTAGTAACGAGGAAGAAATATACCAACAGTTTTGCTGTCAACAGAATGACCAAGACTTCACCATCGTTTGCAACGGCAACACCCCGATGATCAGTAAAGAATATCTGAACCAACTGGTCAGCAACTACAAAAAAAGCCATATGAAGATTGTGGCTTTGACCATTAATTTAAAGCCAACCAACGTATACTGTATTAGTAACGAAATTTTTACCTCAGACTATTCTACCCTTAATGAGCTGATAGAAAAGAACGAATACAGCAACCACGACATCATTACCGAGGAGGTTTTCTTCCCCATCACTAACCGCTTACAACTAAGCAATACGGAGAATGATCTACGTCGTGAAATTATCAAAAAACACTTATTCAATGGTGTAAGTATAAAAAACATGGACAGCGTCACCATTGGTCCGGATGTAGAAATAGGACAGGATACCATTATTTTCCCCAACACCTACATCACCGGTAAAGTCCAAATAGGTAAAGCATGCAAATTAGGTCCCTTTGTACGGGTGCGTCAATCGGCAACTCTGGGCAACGGCGTAAAAATCGGTAACTTTGTAGAGCTAAAAAATGCCACGATGGATGACAAAGCAGCCTCTGCTCACTTATCTTATTTGGGCGACACGACCATTGGCAAAAAAGTTAACATTGGCTGTGGTGTTATCACGGTAAATTATGACGGTAAAAACAAGCATCATACCACCATCGAGGACGAAGCTTTCATTGGTTGCAACACCAACCTGATAGCTCCTGTCACCATTGGTAACGATGCTTTGGTAGCAGCAGGCTCTACTGTAACAAAAAATGTACCGGCTCAGTCATTATGCTTTGCCCGTGCGCGTCAGATCAACAAAGAAGGTTATAAAAGACCTAAAAAGTAAACAATAAGGCCGCAAAACCGATGGCTGAGTGAAGTGTGAGGCATGAACAATTCGTATCGAAGCCGGAGGGGCATAAACAGTAGCACTTTGCTGTGCAACTTAAGATTAGAAAAAAATAATTATAAAAAAATTAGAATACAATGTGTGGAATCGTAGGTAGTTTGGGCAGCTTTAATGCCAAGGAGGTCGTACTAAAAGGCTTGGAACGACTAGAATACCGTGGATACGACAGTGCTGGCTTAGCACTTTTACAAGAAAACAAAATTACCGTTTTTAAAGATACAGGACGCGTTAAAAATCTGATTAGCATAACCCCCGAGGTAGAATCTCATATCGGTATAGGCCATACTCGCTGGGCTACACACGGCAAAGTAACGCAAAGTAATTCGCATCCCCACTACAGCATGAACGAACGTTTCATCCTGGTACATAATGGGGTCATTGAGAATTCCCGCGAACTAAAAGAGTCCCGCCTGAGCGCATACAATTTCCGCACAGAAACAGACTCTGAAGTAGTAGCCTATCTCATAGAATATTATTTCAATAAGTACAACAACGTCAATGATGCTATCCGCAAAACAATGAGCCTTATCGACGGTTCCTATGCATTGGTTATCATCGACACAGAAGATCACCACAAACTATATGCCGCTAAAAACAAAAGTCCTTTGCTTGTAGGGGTATCGGCCGAAGGCTACATTGTTGGCAGTGATATTATGCCTTTACTCGATCACTGTAAACAGTTCATCCCCCTCGAAGACGGTTCTTTGGTAGAGATGGGCATGAATGGCGATTTCAGCATTGCTATCTATGATGTTATTGGCAAAGAGCGTGACTACGAACTTCATGATATAGTAGTAAACACCAGCGATATTGGCAAAGGAGCTTACGAACACTATATGCTAAAAGAGATAGACGAACAAGCAAGCGTCGTACGCCGTATCATTTCAGAATACTTCAAAGATGACAAACTCGTTCTTGACGATAAAGTGCAGAAAGTGTTTGATGGACGTGACCGCATCTATATATTGGCAGCCGGAACCAGTGCACACGCAGGCTATGTAGCCAAAGGTTATTTTGAAAAAATTGCCGGCATCCCTACCGAGGTGCATATCTCCAGTGAATTTATTTACAACACCCCTGCATTGACCCAAAATCCACTTTTCATCTACATATCACAAAGTGGAGAAACAGCTGACAGCCGCGCCTGTCTTGTCAAAACAAAAGAAATGGGCTACCCCTCACTGACTATCACCAACGTCGCCACCTCTACCCTAGCCCGCGAATCGGACGCTTATGTAGACATCTTTGCGGGTCCGGAAATTGCCGTCGCTTCGACCAAAGCTTATGTGGCCTCTCTTTCTGTTCTGCTTATATTGGCCAACTACTTTGGCAAAAGCGATATGAACCTTAAGCAGGAACTATCTAAAGCGGCCGGTATCATGGACGACATTATCAATAAAAAAGAAGTGGTCAACAAACTGGCCAAAGAAATGCTTACAAAACGTAACGCTTTCTTTATCGGACGTGGTTTCGACTATTACATTGCTATGGAAGCGGCTCTTAAGCTGAAAGAGATTTCATACATACAAGCCGAAGGTTTTGCAGCCGGCGAACTGAAACACGGTACTATTGCACTAATAGAAGAGGACACGCCTGTATCAGCTATTATAACCAACAAAGAAATCAATCTAAATACCCGCAGCAACCTATCAGAAGTGGAAAGCCGTGGCGCTAAAACGATGGTTATCTCAATGAAATCATTGAGTCGCCCCAGCGATCAAATCATTATTGATGATGTAGATCCTATGGTAGCCCCCATGGTTGCTATTATCCCATGCCAACTATTGGCTTACTACGGTGCTATCATTCAAGGCAACGATGTGGACAAACCAAGAAATCTGGCTAAGAGTGTGACCGTGGAATAAAACCATAGAAATATTTTATATTAAAACGCTATGATGAATTTCATCATGGCGTTTTTTTTATTAAACTGATTTAAGTGACGTAAAATCCCAAGACTTTGAATTCCGCTCTTTTTTAGTATTCCATTGTTTGGTTTAAGGAAGGTTTTCGACAGAAAAAAATGGCTGCAAAAGCTAAAGTATTGACCTCCTAAGAGATATTTCTTAACTCTTAAAAACAACGCATCAGCCACCCAATATCCCGCAAAAACATCCTGCGCTTCGGAAAACCCTGAAAGAATGCTAGTGAGAAAGATACGCTTGCTTAACAGAATCCTTTACGACACTATTTGATCCACACTTAAAAAAAACTTCTTGCTATCAACAAAAAAGCCCCCGAATCCTAAGATCCGGAGGCTTTTTTTATGATTAAGAACCTTTCTTATTCTTGTTCTTCGTTTGGCTCAAAATACCATACATCATCTAAATAACTACTACCAGTATAACCGGCCATAATATAAGGTACCTCATTTAATACAAATGCAGTGGCATTCTGACGAGAACTCATATAGGTATCAAATGAATTCTTCTCTGTCCAGATGTCTGTAGTAGGATCATATTCCCAACAATCTCCCAGCACACTACCATTATTACCACCTAAAATATAAGCCTTATCATCAACTACGAAAGTAGTAGTCCAGCGGCGAAGCAGGTTAAGCACCTCATCATAATCATCGATGTCATCAATATCATCAGAGTCCAGATACAAATCTCTTAAATCATCATCATCAGAAGCAGGATCACCATTCCAAGACTTGGTAGCAGCATCAAAATACTCAAACTGACGCACTAAGTTATTGTCATAGCCACCACCAACATAAGCGCGTGTACCAATAACAAAGGCAAAAGCACCTGTACGCTTAAAGCCCATATCATCTACTGCAGTAAATGTTCCTGTAGCTGGATCAAACTCATAACAGTCGCCTTTTGTGTCATCAGAGTCATAGTGACCACCAGCCACATAAGCCTTACCTCCTACTACAAAACTAACAGCACCAGTACGCAAGCCACCAGGAAAATCGGCTAATGTATCCCATTCATTAATCACTGGATCATACACCCAAACATCGTTATAATAAATCTCGGCAGTATCGTTATAATAACCACAACCTACATAACCTTTACCATCAACAGCAAAAGAAAAGGCACCTTGACGTCCCGGACCAGGAAAATCGGCTAATGATGTCCAGTTAGTACCACCACCGTATGATTTAAAATCAGTGAAGTATTGGCTACCACTAGAACGCGAACCATTGTAACCTAAACCGAAGTAAAGCGTCTCATCAATAATGAAAGATGCTGCATGACTACGCTTGCTACCTTTATACTGGTAAGTTTCAAGCCAGTTACCGTAAAGAGTATCATCATCATCATCATCACAAGAGGTGGCTAAGAATAAAGTTGCAAAGCCAAGAAGGAAAAGAAATAATTTCTTATTAATCATCGTATAAATTATTATTAATTAAATGTATTCAAACAATTTTTTTAAAACTCGTTCGTTTTTTTTGAAAAAAAACCATGTTTTTAGCTTAGAGCGTGCAAATAAACGAAAAAAGAATTTAATTTTGCCGCTCAATTTTAATAAAGTTGAGGAGCATTATCCTCAAAACGAAACTAGACTCCAATTTATTATGCAAATAAATCCTGTTTACCGCCTTTTTGTCTTTCTCACGGCATTAAGTTTTATGGCTTGTACCTCCGACGAAATGGTATTAACAGTAGGTGAAGATGTGATGAGTGACGACCACAAAGCCTATTACACTGAGAACTTTACTATCAATAGCAAAACAAAACTTGCAGAGTACGAAACCACCAATAACACCGGCGTAGCATTGTGCGGCTCTTATATAGACGACTACATAGGCGAAATTACTACAAATACCGTATTTAAAATTTCTCCTAACGTGTATACATCTAATATAGAGAACAATGGTTTTTTAAGGACAGCCATTTTCGACTCTATGGTGTTTATAATGCGACCTAATGGTTATGTGTATGGCGATACCTCCAGTAACGTTAATCTCGCCATTTATAAACTTACAGAAGATTACGATCTCGATTCTATTCGTAATATAGTAGACGGTATTACCTATTACAATACCTTAATGAAGAATAACTCTACCACCTCTTATGACCCTGTCCCTGTAGTAAACTTCTCCTTTGTTCCGGAAGATGCTGACGATTCTATAGAGGTTGTCCTTCCACAAGATTTGGGACAAGAATGGTTTGATAATATCATCACTCAAAATGATAATTTTGTCATTAATACAGGAGAAACTTCAGACAAAAACTTCATTGAAAATGTACTCCCGGGGCTTACCGTAAGAAGTGTTGGCAATAACAGCACCATCGTTGGTTTTGATATGCCAACGAGTGATAATAGCGATGCCACTCCCGGAATGACAATTCGGATGTATTATCACACCTTGGGCCCACATACAGAATGGGCTTATGATTTTACAATCTACCAACCATCCTATCAGTATAATCAGATTACAGCAGACTTTTCTCAAGGCGTTCTCAGTGGTATTGAAGCCGGTGGTGAAGGTATCTCTTCTACAAAAACAAACAACCTTACTTTTATTCAAAGCGGATTGGGCTTGATGACGGAGATAGAAATACCTACACTTAATGAAATGTATGTTTTTGGAACTAACCCCACCATTATTGATTTGAATCTGGATTTTATAGCCGAACCCCGTTCGTTTACCAATAATATTAATTTACCCACAGCAATGTCTATAGACCTGCTGAAAAATAATGGGCTAATTAACTCAAGCGGACTTACAGGCTTTGATGGCACAAGTGCCGCCATTTCTACGAAAACCTTAACGGACTATGAAGCCGAATACAGTATACCGATAAGCTACTATGGCTGGCAAGAACAGCAATTATTTAACAGTTTAGACATTGATCATCAAACGCTATTGTTAACAGCCAGACAAAACGGTTCGTTTATCTCCAACGTTAACCGAATGGTGATAGGCGACGCTAACAACAATGATTGCCAGATGAAAGTAAAAATGTATTATACCACATTTGAATAAGGAGGGACGGATATGTTAAGCAAGAAAAATAATACATTGATGAAAAATATTTTAACCGTCCTTTTATTGGGAATAGGTTCTTTCGTGATAGCACAAACCAGTTCGCCCTACTCACGTTACGGATTGGGTAATTTTCAACAAAAAGGCTCCGTACGCTCGCGTATGATGGGAGGTACCGGTGTCGCCAACCAACAAAAGACTGATGTTAATAACATCAACCCTTCTTCTTTAGTAGCTATGGATAGTATGGCTGTGATCTTTGACATTGGTTTTCATGCCAACGGTTCAAATTTTTCGAGTGGTGACGAAAGCCAAACGGTCTATTCCGGCAACTTAGATTATGTAGCCCTGATGATTCCAATGCACAAACGTTGGTTTGTTTCGGCCACAGTACAACCCTTGACCTCTGTAGGCTATAATATAAACACAGTAAAAACTTATAATGGTCTTAGTCCCAACGAATATTATGCTGTTAATTTTGATGGAAGCGGAGGAGTTAGCTTAGCTACTGTGACCAACAGTTTCAAGCTACCCTGGGGTTTTTCTGTAGGTGCCGAATTGGGTATTTTGTGGGGAAATCATAATGAAACCATTACCGAGACTTACTCCAAAGACATCAGCTACACAACACGCGAAACCGTTACCTATCACACGGGGAGCTGGGTTTCTACTGGTATGCAGTTTACCCATAGCTTTGAAAAAATAAAGTTTGTGATGGGCGCCACTTATGAGCTACCTACGACTCTCACCTCCTATGAAGAATCAACCATCGGCTCCTCGTGGGAGCTTATTGATGAATCAAGCAGCAGAACGGTAAAAAATAATTTGCCACAAGGCTTTGGAGCCGGCTTATCACTGACGTATAATAATAGATTGACTTTCTCGGCCGATATTCGCCAAAAACAATGGGAAGATTCCGGTTTTGGTGTCGATCCACAACGCTTGTGCAACAACAATATCTTCAGTGCGGGTATGGAATTCACCCCCAATTACAACTCCAACAAATATTTCGAACGTGTGTCTTACCGTTTGGGAGCACATTACGAAAGTGGTAGTTTTGAGATAGCTAATGCCCCGGTCAAATCGGGTTATGTTTCTGCAGGTATGGGATTACCCGGACGTGTTAGCAGTACACTGATTAACGTTGGCTTTGAACTCGGAACTATTGGAGGTTTCTCCGGCAAACACATCACGGAAACCTATGGTCAGGTAAACATAGGCCTTAACTTAGGCGAAATATGGTTTATGAAAGCTAAATTCTATTAAATTTGACAACTGAAATGGAAATATTAAATCCTTTGCCTTCGGTTTTATGCCGCTATACTTTAGAAACAACGGGCTATGCTCAGTTCATCGTTCAGGCAT
>DHQI01000023.1:0-11990 GCA_002408065.1 Bacteroidales bacterium UBA5342 | reverse complement strand
TCAGTTCATCGTTCAGGCATAGGGTTTAAGATCTCAATCACACTAATTAAAATTCAACATTATGAAATTACTTGAAGGAAAAACGGCTTTAATTACCGGTGCTGCACGTGGTATTGGTAAAGGTATTGCTATCGAATTTGCTAAAGCAGGTGCCGATGTGGCATTCACCGATCTACGTATCGACGAAAACGCAGAAGCAACAGTAAAAGAATTGGAAGCTTTTGGCGTAAAAGCGAAAGGTTACGCTTCTGATGCCAGCAAATTTGAAGAAACACAAGAGGTCGTTGACGCCATAGTAAAAGAGTTTGGTAAAGTAGACATCTTGGTCAACAACGCCGGTATCACTATGGACACTTTGCTTATGCGTATGACAGAGCAACAGTGGGATACTGTGATTAACGTTAACCTGAAATCTGTTTTCAACTTCACCAAAGCTATCCAACGCTATATGCTTAAGCAGCGCAGCGGTTCTATCATCAATATGAGCTCAGTAGTAGGTGTAAGCGGAAACGCAGGACAAGCTAACTATTCAGCTTCTAAAGCCGGTATGATTGGTTTTACTAAGTCTATCGCTAAAGAGTTAGGCTCACGTAACATCCGTTGTAACGCAATTGCTCCTGGTTTTATCATCACAGAGATGACAGGAAAACTACCTGAGGATGTACGCAAAGAATGGGAAGCTGGTATTCCTCTTAAGCGCGGTGGTACGCCTGAAGATATCGCTAAAACTTGTCTGTACTTAGGGTCTGATCTTTCTACCTACGTTACAGGTCAAACCATTCACGTATGTGGTGGTATGAATATGTAGTTTACATTGGCTTTTTAAAGCAAGATAAACAAAGCTCAAAATAATAAAGCACCAAGCTCCAACTTCGGCTAAGCATAGTCACTGGTTGGGTTTGGTGCTTTTTATATAGCTGCTAAGCGGGGCATTAATTAGCGCCCTGTTATAATAAAACCAGACCAATCCAGAGGCACATTACCTTCTTTCAAACTTTTTAGCTTCGCAAGCCTAAGACTTTCAGCATAGCTTTTCCCTTGAGCAATATTAGCATAAAAATCAGACATCAGATCTGCCGTTTTAGCATCATGTACATTCCATAATGAAGCCACTACATTGCTAACACCTGCAAACAAAAAACCACGGGGCAGGTTGATCTGCCCTTCTCCTTCGAACGAACGCCCCACAGCCGTTTTACAAGCCGACAACACCAATAAGTCAGCCTTCATATCCAATCCATATAATTCATAATGATACACCACATCTTCTGGAGAAGCAGCCGCCATCTGCGGATACAATGCTATACCCGAGATATACGGATTATTTTTATCCACCAAACCATGCGATGCAATATGAATGATATTTTTTTTCTGCATTTCTTCCAGCACATTTGCTTTAACAGCCCCCTCACGCAGAAGCAAATTAACAGTAAAACCTTTTTTAGCAGCAAGGATTTCACGAATGCGATATACCTCTGATTCCGACCCCGGCAAACTTATCAGTTTATTGCCTCGAAATATATTACTATCCTGATACAAGGGGGTACGCTCAGACAAAAGATTCCCTTGCCCCATATCCATAACATCAAAGACAGGAGCTATAGCCAACACCTCCGTCATTTCTGCTTCCGGCTCCACGTCCTTCTCTATGCCCTTCAGCCAAAGCTCTACCGAGTAATTATACGAAATCGTTTTTTCTTCGATCAAATACTTATTATTGTGAACCAAGACTTCAAGCGGAAAAGCTGCCATCAGGTTATCCGGAATCACATGCATACGATCTTTTCCTTTTAGTGCCTTATCCCAGTGCCCCAACAACACATCATAAGTTTTGGCAAAAACAGTACTTTTCTGTTGTCCTGACTTCAATGCCCGCTTAGCTTTTTTTAGTAGTTTTTCTATTTCTGCACGCTGACACACTTGCATTCCAAAATCATCGTTGGTAATATAGCAGGATATAAAATAATCATCTGTTGAAAAATACTCCACCAATACATCATCCTTCCCTAATTTATTCGAAACATTTTGCACTAAATCATCCGAAATCATTTCCGAACGATAATCAAGATACACTTCGTCATACATCGATTTTATCGTAACATCATAAATCGCTTTGTTATTTTCTACAATCTTATCAATCAAACCGGCATACGCTTCCGTCTTCACATCACCTTTTCTTTCTATCAAAGCTTTCCTTGCCTTGTAGTACTGATTTTCATTACTTGCAAGCAAGGCGCCTTGAATGTCGCGCCCCGAAACAAGGCCATCCTTTAGCATACGGTCATAGTACATCTTAGCACTCAAACGCAAAGCCTTGGTCTGAGCCAGCAAGATATATAAATCTTTCTTTTGCTGCCACTGTGGTTCTCCACCTTCCAAGATTATTTGTGCTTTCAAACTACAATTTGTCGACAAATATTCGTTCATCTTTTGCGAAAAATTCTCACTATTATTAGAAAACAAAGCCTGCCTGCAAAGCTCTATGGTATGATCAATATATTCTAAGAGATCACCTTGCCCTGTAATATCTTTCCCTTGCAATACTAACTGAGTCAAAGCCTCGTTATACTTCGTCATCAGGTTGACATTATCGGCTAGGTCCTCATCCACTCCCTCAAGTTCTATACGGAGTAAAAAAGAAGGATCGCTTGTATCCGCTTCGTAACCATTGAGTATGGCTAAAGCCTTTAGCACTTCACGTAAGGCATCTTCATATTTTTTCTGCGCCCAGTATAGTTCATTATACACCTCAGCCTGTTGACGTACCACATATTCAGGAGCAGATGACATATGGTCCAATAGATAAGCTGCACTATCAGCATAAAGCTGAAAATTGTCTAAATCGTCGTGCCTTGAATACGAATAAGCAATATTCTGATACATTGGTACAATAACTTTTTCCGATAGCTTCTCTTTTGCAAAATCCAAAGCCAATGTCATATAATACATCCCCGAATCGGCATTTATTCCGGATTCATCATACAGTGCTCCTTTTAAGGCATAGATGTAATGCATCAATGGTTCGTACTGTTCCACCGGATAAAAACAATCCAACAATACCAAAGATTCATCAAAGGCCTTCAATGCTTCTTCGAAGCGTCCGGCATTATAATAAATGTCACTGGCATATTCGTAAAGGGCATAAGCATATCGCAACGAATCATCAATATTTTCTATCGGCATATTATTTATTAAATAAGACGAATAATCATTTGATAATTCATAAAGTTGAGCCTTAGACGTTATGTACTGCATTGCTCTATAATATTCCGGTAAATAATCCACCCATTCATAACGATTCATCATCACAAAAGCACTATCGGAATACCGGTTAGCCAACAGTCCTTCTCCTAATGAAGCATAGTTTTTAGAACCATATAAATAGCCATCAATTTTACCCATACAAGGTTGGTCAAGCATGTCACAAATAGCTATGCGCCTATCCAGGTAATATCGAGCATCTTCATAGTTTCCCAAATCGATATAAGCCTTTAGGTAGGCATAAAGATAATTGATATACACCTCCGAGACCGTATCCACCTTACCGGCGATGAACTGTGAAGTTTCATCTAAAAGCTCTATCGCTAACTCGTTCTGTTCATAGGCCATATAATATTCAGCAAACTCATTTTGAGCCCACAGGTAAAGCCTGTATTCTCCCTGATCCAAATGGTACGAGGCACATTTTTCAAAATAAAACAATGCACTATCAATTTGCTCTTGATAAGCAAAATTATAAGCTGTCTGATAATCCTCCCCTAAGGGAGTCATATCATCTTTGTAACTTGTAGGGTATTGGGCGCTTAACAATCGACAAAAGACGAACAATAAGATGAAGAAGTAGCTTTTCATAAAAAAATATGGTTTGGTTTTGAAAAAGTGAACACAAAAATAATTAATTAGTAAAGCATTTCTCTTTTTTTCCTAAAAAGCTACCAATCTTATTCCAAAATATTCAAAGATCTCAGTAAGGCAATTCTTAAATCAATATATCCGTGAAAACAAATGAAAAATATTTTAGGGATTTTTAGTTAATTGTCCTAGCCCCATAAATAGGGATACCGCCCTATTTTTATTATTTTTGTAAACCTTTTTTCAGAAAAAAGAAATATAACCTCAAAATCATTGATTCAAAAGAGCTCCTAAAATGGGATTTTGAATTTATCATTTTGGAATTAAAGATATTATGAAAATCACCATTGACGGAAATTCTTATGAATTTCAGAAAGGAGAAACCATCCTGCAAGTTGCCAGACGCAACGGTATTGAAATACCAACCCTGTGTAATGATGAACGCCTGAAACCCTACTCCTCATGCTACGTGTGTGTAGTAGAAATAGAAGGTATGCGCGGCATGCAGCCCTCGTGTTCTACTATGGCCAACGACGGCATGGTGGTTAAATCCAATAATGATAAAGTCTATAAGGCACGCCAAACGGCGCTTAATTTACTCCTAAGTAATCATTATGCTGACTGTATAGCACCCTGTAAAGACACCTGCCCTGCCGGGGTTGATGTGCAAGGCTATATTTCTCTAATAGAAAAAGGCTTATACCGAGAAGCCACTGCGCTCATCAAAGAAACTAACCCACTGCCCGCGATCTGTGGACGCGTATGTGTACGCCCTTGTGAGGTGGCTTGCCGTCGTAACCTGATGGACGAAGGTGCTCCTGTAGGCATCGATTATATGAAACGCTTTGCTGCCGATCAGGACTTAGCTTTGGATATGCCTATCCTGCCCCAAATAGCCGATAACAGCGGTAAAAAAGTAGCCGTTATAGGTGCCGGTCCCGGTGGACTCTCAGCAGCCTATTTCCTAAGAAAGCAAGGCCATGAAGTTAAGATCTTCGAATCGGCTCCTGCTCCCGGAGGCTGGTTGCGCTATGGTATTCCTGAATACCGCCTGCCAAACAATATCTTGGATTTAGAGGTAAAACGCATTACCGATATGGGGGTGGAAATACAATACAACACCCGCCTGGGCGATGAGGTAAAATACCAGGAAATAAAAAATAACTATGATGCTACTATTTTAGCTATTGGAGCACAAAAAGGCAGCCTTGTAGGCTGTAAAGGTGACGATGCCAAAGGTGTCTATGCCGGTATCACCGTGCTGCGCCAAATGGAGGAAAGCGGTGAAAAAATGAATTTTTCCGGCAAAACAGTAGCTGTAATTGGTGGTGGTAACACCGCCATGGACTGCTGTCGTACGGCAGTGCGCTGTGGAGCCGAAAAAGTCTACGTACTCTACCGCCGTACCGAAAAAGAAATGCCGGCCAACCCTATCGAGATTCACGAATCAAAACTGGAAGGTGTGGAATACAAATTCCTGACAGCACCGAAAGAAATCCTTAAAAACGAAGACGGCAGCGTGAAATCCATCACTTGCCTACAAATGGAACTGGGTGCGCCCGATGCTAGTGGACGCCGTCGCCCGGTGCCAATAGAGGGTTCTGATTTTGAAACCCCGGTAGACTTTATAATGGCCGCGATAGGTCAACAATCAGACATCAGCTTTGTAGACGACATTAACTCAGCACTTGATAATGAAAAGCTGGAACTTAACCGCTGGGACTTTGTTGACACCAATGACAAAACACTACAGACTTCGGTTAAAAACATATTTGCTTGCGGCGATGGCGTCACCGGCCCTTCTACCCTGATAGCTGCTGTAGGACAAGCGCGCATAGCCGCCAATTCTTGTCACCAATTTCTGTCTGGTGAAGAGGTCCAGCCAGCCCCCTACGAGTTTTTGAGTAAAAAAGATAATTTCAAAACACAGGTACCGGAGGATTATAAAGACAACTTCGCGACACAAAAACGTGAAGAAATGCCGGTCATACCTGCTGACGACCGTGTCAACTTTAAAGAAGTGGAATTGGGATATGCCAGCGAAGAAGTGGCACAGCACGAAGCTAATCGCTGTCTGGAATGTGGCTGTCAGGCCGTTTACACTTGTGACCTGAAGAGATATGCTACTGAATATGGCGCCACACAGGACGTCTACAAAGGTGACTTTAAGCAAGCACCTGTAGACTTTAGCCATCCGCATATCGAAATAGATAACAACAAATGTATTCTTTGTTCACGTTGTATCCGTACTTGTTCCGAGATTGTAGGCGCCAATGCCCTTGGATTGGTAGAGCGTGGTTTTGATACTTATGTAGCACCAGCCGGCGGTGGTTCACTCACCGATACCCATTGCGAAAGCTGTGGTATGTGCGTATCCGTTTGTCCTACAGGAGCACTCTCATTCAATACCTCTTTCAAGCCCGGGCCTATCCGAACAGAAACAGCTACAACTATATGTAACAACTGTTCTGTTGGTTGTGAATTGGAAATTCATCACAAAGATGGTTTTGTGTATGGCATAGACGGCAGCAAAGGCTTAGTGAATAAAAGCGGCCTTATCTGCGGCAAACCCCGCTTTGGTTTCGACTATATGAATAACAAAAACCGCATCACCGCGCCTTTGAAAAAAGAGAATGGTAAATTTGTGGAAATTTCATTTGACGAAGCCTACCACATCGTAAAAGAAAAAGCCGGCACTGATTCAGCTTTCTTTATCAGTCCTGAAAAAACCAATGAAGAAATCTATTTAATTCATAAACTGGCCCAAGCCACTAAAAGCGAAAATGTTGGATCATTCCATTACCACAGTGGTATCCAAGGCTATGAGTCCAACTCCTACGATAATGTGCCATTTGACGAACTAAAAATGGCACAAGCCATATACACTGTTGGAGCCGATCTGAAAGAAGATTATTCGGTACTTGGTTTTATGGTAAATAAACTGAAAACAGACAAAGGCATTTCGGCAATAGCCTACACCACTAAAGATGACTTTAGCTCAGCTTACAAGTACGACAAGGTTAATAAGCTTGGTGACTATGCGGCCTTTTTCAAAGCATTGAATCATTATGTTTTATCGCATAATAAAGAAGATAAAAACTTCATAGCCAAAGACCCGGAAGGTTTCGAGAGTTTTAAAACATCGGTCTTAGCTCTCGACTATGAAACACTGCTATCACAGGCTGGTATCAATGCCCAAGGACTTAGTTCATTTGCTAAGGCATACCTCAACAATCCTTACGCTGTTGTGATTATTGGAGAGGTAGAGCTCAGTGGCGAAGCGTGCATCGAAGCCCGTAATTTTGTAAAACTTTGTGGTAAACTTGGTGGACACGGCAATGGCTTAATCACTATGAAAGGAAAGAATAATAGCCATGGGCTGATCGATTTTGGCGGCGATAAAGCCTTAGGAGCTGGTTTAGAAAACAAGGCTTATCAATCGCTCTTTATCTTTGGGGAAAACCCACTAGCCTCTGCTAAAACAAAGAATGCTCTTAAAAACGCAGACTTTGTAATGGTTCAAGATGCCTTTATGACTGAAACAGCTAAGGAAGCGAATTTAATATTACCCGCCTCTTTCCATACCGAGATAGGTGGCACTTTCACCAATGCTCAACGTGTGGTTCAACAATTTGATGCTATAATGACATCGCCATTGGAGCACAACAGCCTAGACCAGTTGAAAAAAATATTACAATTATTTAACACAAAAGTGAACAATTTACAATCCGAATTGGTTTTGCACCTAAACAAAAAAGCGAGACCCTCTTTAGCATTTCAAACGACACTAAAAGAAGGTTAATAAGGGGCAATTTATTATATAGCGGATGAGAGAATTTAAGACAGCGCAGGATATTATCGACTTTGCAGTGAGAGCAGAAGAAGAAGCCGTGCGATTTTATTTAAAACTGGCCACATCGGCCAAGAACAAGGCCATGAGAGAAACCTTTGAGGGCTTTGCTGCCGAAGAAGAGGAACACGCAGAAAAGTTGCGTAATATCAACCTTGACAATTTCACCTTTGCAGAGGATACACCTATAACGGATTTGCATATTGCAGAATATACTAACCCGGAAGTACGTTATGAAAGCCTCAACTATGGCGAAGTGTTAGTGATAGCAATGAACAGGGAAAAGAGAGCTTTTATGCTCTACGATAAACTTTCGAAAATGGTTAGCAGTAACGAACTCCGCAAGGTATTCCAGTTTTTGGCCAAAGAGGAAAGTAATCATAAGTATAGATTCGAAGCTGAGTACGACGATTACGTTTTCAAAGAAAACTAATAGTAGACAGGGACAAAGCAAGTAAAAGGGAGCTAATCTTCTTAAAAAGACAGCTCCCTTTTTTAAGTGCCTCTTTTTACAAAAAACGGAAGCATCAGTATAAGGTATGACACTCCCGTTTCCTTTTTATAGTTACGTACAGACTACAATGCTGTAACAGCTTTTTCTTCTAGTTGAGGTCCAGCAGCGACCAAAGCTTTACCTTCATCATTATCGGTGAATTTCTTGAAATTATTCACAAATAAACTCCCCAAGTCCATGGCTTTCTCTTTCCACTCTGAAGCATCAGTATATGTATCGCGCGGATCCAAGATATAAGGATCTACATCGTGTAGCCGGGTGGGAATCTCCAAATTAAAGATCGGTAAATTTTTAGTGGGTGCATGTTCTATTGATCCGTCCAAAATAGCATCAATAATAGCACGCGTGTCATGAATAGAAATACGTTTTCCGCTTCCATTCCACCCTGTGTTTACCAGATATGCCTCTGCCCCGTTGGCTTCCATTTTTTTTACTAACTCCTGACCATATTTGGTAGGATGCAAAGAAAGAAAAGCCTCACCAAAACACGCCGAGAAGGTAGGCTGCGGAGAGGTCACTCCCAACTCCGTACCAGCTAACTTAGCCGTAAAGCCAGACAAGAAATGGTACTTAGTCTGTGCTTTTGTCAGTTTAGCTACCGGAGGCAATACTCCGAATGCATCAGCTGTAAGGAAAATGACTTTCTTAGCATGACCAGCTTTAGAGACAGGTTTTACAATGTTATGAATATGGTAGATAGGATATGAAACACGCGTATTCTGAGTGGTAGAATCATCACAAAAATCAATTTTTCCTTCATCATCTACAGTGACATTTTCGAGCAGAGCATTACGTTTTATAGCACTAAATATCTCCGGTTCATCCTCTTGACAAAGGTTAATTGTTTTGGCATAACAGCCGCCTTCAAAATTGAAGATACCATCGTCATCCCAGCCATGCTCATCATCCCCGATAAGGGCGCGGTGCGGATCGGTAGAAAGGGTTGTTTTACCAGTACCTGAAAGTCCAAAGAAAATTGCCACATCACCATTTTTCCCGACATTGGCCGAACAGTGCATAGCTGCTATTCCATTCAGCGGCAAATAGTAGTTCATCATAGCAAAGAGACCTTTTTTCATCTCACCTCCATACCAAGAACCACCTAACACATGCATTTTTTCTGTCAGGTTAAAAACGGTGTATACTTCCGAATTTAATCCATGTTCCTGCCATTTTTCATTCACGGTCTTGGCACCGTTGAGCGAAACAAAATCAGGTTCAAAGTTTTCCAGTTCTTCCTCTGTAGGACGTATAAACATATTCTTTACAAAATGAGCCTGCCATGCCACCTCTAATATAAAACGCACTTTCAAGCGAGTATCTTCATTAGCTCCACAATAACAATCCATTACAAACAGTCGTTTATTCGAAAGTTGCTTTACCGTGTTAGCCTTGAGCTCTTCCCACACCTCAGTGCTTACCGGTTTATTGTCGTTGGGAGATTCGGGCGATGTCCACCAAATGGTATCTTTTGTAGTGGCATCTTTTACAATATATTTATCTTTAGGCGAGCGTCCTGTAAAGCGTCCTGTCATAACATTTACAGCATCAAGTTCTGTGAGTTGTCCTTGTTCAAACCCCTCTAGCACGGGATGCATCTCATCTTCAAAAAGCTGCTCATAAGAGGGGTTGTAAACAATTTCGCTTGTCCCCGTGATACCGTACTTTTCTAAATTCAAGTTTTTCATAATTTGCGTGTTAAGTTGATAAATATATTATAGTTCACTAAAATTGGTTCTTTTTCAAAAAAACATCATCTCCCACGAAAAGATACATCCCTGCTGTAATACCCAGTAAGCTTTTAAAGCTTCTGTAACGAAAAAACTATTTTTTAAAATCAGGATGCAACAAAAACCGAAGGTTCCAAGGTAAGAAAGTGAGCTCTATGATATAGAACAATGCCTTATGAATGAAGTTATAATAAAGGCTAAAAGGGTGATTCTATGAGTTGCAGGAATCACCAAATTTGGAACCATTCCATTTTTTGAACAGTCAATGTGACAAATATAAATAATAATTGTCAAGTAAGGTTTATATTTTACCGAGAATATTCCCGTTTTGTGTGATTTTTATTTTTTACATTGTTATTTTTAATCAAAACGGTTCACAATAACCCCCTTAATATCAACGAACTTTTACTTTTATCTTTGGGCTTAAAAAGATGTTAAAAAAACACATTATCATAATGAAAAGAATTATCTAATTCTCCGAGAAAAACAGTCTAAATAGCAGTGAGACAGAGCAAATCTTTGAAGTCTTCAAACCTGAGTTCAGGATAAAACGATGGGCTATATGGCCTGAGGCAGACAAGCAAGAATGGAAAAAACTTTTGCACTAGCAAAAGAAAAAAACGACACAGTAGTTGCGCTTGAAGTGGTGACCACTAAGCCCAAAGCAAAAAACTATACAAACGAATGGGGAGGTATTAGCAAGAAAACAGTGAATATGAACGGTTTCACTAAGTGGTTAAATTATAAGAGGCTTGATATAATGGAAATTGAAAATTGGGGGTACTTGACAGGGAGACTGGAAAACTTGAAGTGGGGGAGATTATCTTATTCCCCACCTTTCTCCTCAGCACTAAGATGCAATTAGCTCCAATACTATCAGAATCAAACATTCCCGGAAAACGAGATACAAGCTATTGCTCACCGTCACGGGCTTCTTCCAATTGTTTTGCGGCTAATTCCAACTCGCGGTACCAGTGTTTACCAAATTTACGGATCAGCGGTTCTTTAAGAAATTTATAAACAGGAACGCCCATTTTTTCGCCCAATACTTCTGCACATTTACAAATGTCCCATTCATCGTAGTTGACACCTTGGAAGTCGGTATATTGCTTCACACGCACAGGATACAAAGCACAAGATAAAGGCTTAGGAAAATCTATTTCACCAGCCTCATAAGCCATCTCGAAAGAGCAACGACAAGAACCATCTTTATCAAAATGAGTAAAGACACATTCACGACCATTGTTTATAGTTGTAACCAAGTCACCATCTTGATCAATATAGGAGCTACCTTTTTCCTCTAAGAGTTGGCGGGCTTCTTCCGAAAGATATTTGAGAATTTTGGGAAGCACCTCTTTAATGATTCCATCCTCTTCCTGAGTCAGGGGGGCACCACTATCGCCCTCTACACAGCATATACCTTTACAGGTTTTATAATCGCAGATGAATTTCTTGTCTACCAGATCACTACTTACCAGGGTTTTTCCAATTTCTATTATCATAAAAAACAAAGCTATTACACAAAGGAACACGGAGTAATCACAAAGTTCCACAAAGATTAAAACAGAATGAATATACGGTAGATTGCAGGTAAAACTTTTTAACTCCGAAAATTTATACTGTAAAATCTATTTTTTTCCACGAATTTAACGAATTACACGAATTTGATTGAGCAGCTTCGCTGAATTTAATTTCACGAATTTTAAAAAGCAAAGGAAAGACCTAAGCTTCTTAAAAGCTCACTATCTGCCAATATCAATATCATTTATAGATTCACCTGTAAACAAGCGTATAATCATAAAAAAACAAAAACAATCCGCAGCCAAAGCCACGGATTGTTTTCTATCTTATATTACAATGAGTAAATGACTTTTTAACGTAGAAAAAAAATTCTCGCATTCTCGCATTAACTCATTGAATCATTAGACCATTGAATCATTAGACCATTGAAACATTAAACCATTGAATCATTAGACCATTGAATCATTAGACCATTGAATCATTAGACCATTGAAACATTAAACCATTGAATCATTAGATCATT
>DHQI01000090.1:4010-4190 GCA_002408065.1 Bacteroidales bacterium UBA5342 | reverse complement strand
TCTGCGTATTTCTGCGATACTAGTCTCTAATTCTCTTTCACCTTTTCTCCCGGGTAAACGATAAAGGCACTCAATACTATCTCGGTGATGTATTTTTTGACGCCATTTTTATCCTCGTAGTTGCGGTAGGTGAGGCGGCCTTCCAGGGCTACTTCGCTGCCTTTTTTTAGTTGTTTTTCG
>DHQI01000090.1:3205-3781 GCA_002408065.1 Bacteroidales bacterium UBA5342 | reverse complement strand
GCCTTTTTTTAGTTGTTTTTCGGCGATCTCGGCTTGCTTGCCCCACACCACTACATTGTGCCATTGGGTTTCGGTTTTGGTGTTGCCATTGGTACCAAATGTTTCGTTCGTAGCCACAGTGAATTTGGCCAGTTTTTTCCCGCTGTCAAAGCTTACAATCTCAGGGTTCATTCCTAAATTTCCCACTAGCTGTACTCTGTTCCTTAAAGTTGTCATAACGTAATAAATTAAAAAGTTAAAAATGATAAATTAAAAATGGTTTTCGATTATGTTTCGTTAACTTCGAATGCCGTTGCAAAGATGTGGGCATATCGCTCCGGGAGTCGGTAGATAAGCGTTTGCTTTCGTTTAACATTCGCTTAAAAACGTTTATAAGCGTTTAAAAACGGATAAATAATTGTGTGAGTGTGGATTGTTTTTTGTAGGTTTGTGGGGAGAAATCATTAAGAATTTTAGGACACTAAGCAACAATAAGGTATTTCCTTTATGAAACCCATCCATTTTTTACTTCTAATTTTTCTTTTTTCACTGTTCAGCTGTACACCTAACCGCTACCGTTTGGAAGGCAAAGGAGCC
>DHQI01000090.1:2636-2975 GCA_002408065.1 Bacteroidales bacterium UBA5342 | reverse complement strand
CGTTTGGAAGGCAAAGGAGCCGACAAAGTGGTGCTCATCGAATACATTGGTGCTAAGGTAGAGCAAGGGGAACTGGGCTTTCGTCCTTTGGTGGTGATTGATGGCACACCTTACCGGCACGATGTGGAGATGAAAGAGGTACGCTTGCCTGTAGTGGCTAATGAAATTGGCAAGATCGAAACGATAGGGAGTGACGTGGCTACTAAAGTATATGGTGAAGCAGGGAAAGATGGTGCCGTACTAATAACAACGAAAGAGTTTTGTAACTGAGGATGCATAAAAGTGTGCGAAATAATCTCTGCGTATCTCAGCGTCTACTTTGCGAATCTCTGCGATACT
>DHQI01000090.1:0-2416 GCA_002408065.1 Bacteroidales bacterium UBA5342 | reverse complement strand
CTTTGCGAATCTCTGCGATACTAAAAATATGAAAGACTACAAACAAATCAATAAAACCTCCTGGAATCAGCGCGTAGATTATCATTTGAAATCAGACTTCTACGACCTTCCCGGTTTTATGGCTGGCAATAGTTCTCTGAAAGAGATAGAACTAGATCTGCTAGGAGATGTGAAAGGCAAAAAAGTGTTGCATTTGCAATGTCATTTCGGACAAGATACCATCTCTATGGCAAGAATGGGAGCAGAGGTTGTTGGTGTTGATCTGTCGGATAAAGCCATAGATGCAGCACGTGATTTAGCCGGGAAGTGTGAGGTGGAGGCCCGCTTTGTTTGCTGCGATCTTTATGATTTACCACAACATCTGAACGAAGCGTTTGATGTTGTATTTACCACTTACGGAACCATCACCTGGTTGCCGGATTTAGATAAATGGGCGAACATTATTTCGCGTTATCTGAAGCCCGACGGACAGTTGGTCTTTGCCGAGTTTCACCCGGCCGTTTGGATGTTTGACGATGATTTTAACGAAGTACGCTATTCTTACTTTAACGATGGTGCCATAAAAGAAACAGAAACGGGTACTTATGCCGATACCGAAGCCGCAATAGAGCTGGATTATGTGAGTTGGAACCATAGCTTAGGCGAAGTACTGACAGAGCTGATCAACGCAGGAATCAGCATAGAACAGTTCCGGGAGTACGACTATTCGCCTTATGATTGTTTTGCCGGAACTGAAGAATTTGAGGCCGGAAAATACCGCATTGCCAAGCTGGGAAACAGGATGCCGATGGTTTATGCGCTTAGTGGAGAGAAGAGGTGACTTAAGCAAATTGCGAATCGCATATGTAAAACTCAGCGAGACAACTAAAGAGTCGAAGACTTAAATAAAACGAAGAAAACAAACTTTGAATAATGAATCTTGAATGATATTAACGATGAATAAAATAACCCTTATCACCGGTGCCACCTCAGGCATAGGACAGGCCACAGCTCGTAAAATGGTCGAAAGCAAACATGACCTGATTATCTGTGGTCGACGTCAGGAACGTTTGGATGCTTTGAAAGCTGAGTTGGAGGAAAATGTAAAAGTATATACTTTAAATTTTGATGTACGCAATCGTGAAGCTGTTTTTGCAGCCATTGAGTCTTTGCCGGAGGAATGGAAGGCCATTGAGGTTTTGGTCAATAATGCCGGGAATGCGCACGGGTTAGACACTGTAGCTGGGGGCGATGTGGACGACTGGGATGCTATGATCGATGGTAATGTAAAAGGATTGCTTTACGTTACTAAAGCCATTATTCCCGGAATGATAGAACGCCAAAAAGGTCATATTGTCAACATTAGCTCGGTAGCCGGTAAGTACACCTATGAAAAAGGCGTGGTGTATTGCGCCAGCAAACATAGTGTGGAGGCTATAAGTGAAGGATTGCGTCTGGAACTGACCCAGCACGGCATTAAAATTACCAATGTTTGCCCGGGTGCGGTAAATACCGAATTTTCCGAAGTGCGTTTCAAAGGCGATAAAGAAAAAGCCGACAAAGTCTATGAAGGATTTGAGGCGCTTAAAGCCGAAGATATTGCCGACGTTATCAGCTATGCCGTCAAAGCACCAGCACGTGTGACACTAGCTGATGTCACCATCTACGCCGGAGCGCAGGCTGCCCCTACGGTGATTTATAAACAAGACTAGTAGATTTAAGCGAACGAAGCGACTTAAGCGAAAAGGCGAATCGTATATAGATAAAAATCAGCGTATCTCAGTTCCTCAGCGTATCTTAGCGATACTTTTTTACAATATATATCTTGAATGAAAGACTACCTAACCATACATTTCCCAACAGCTACCGATTTTGAACAGTGGCTCATCGAAAACCACGCTAAAGAAGATGGTTTGTGGATGGAATGCTATAAGAAACATACGGGCGTACCATCAGTTAGTTTCAAAGAGGCGCTGGATGTGGCCTTGTGTTATGGCTGGATCGATAGTTTGATGAAGCGGGTAGATGATGAACGCTATGTGCGTAAATACACCCCTCGAAAACCGAAGTCCCGCTGGTCGGATAACAATAAGAAGCATGCGCTTAGACTGATGGAGGAAGGGCGTATGACCGAAGCAGGGCTGATGACCATACCCTCGTACCGCGAAAGCGGAAAGGTAGTATGGGAAGAGAGTGAGGAAGCACCGATTACTGATGCACAAATCAATCAGTTCTTATTCGTTCTGGAAAAGCATCCACCGGCTTTGGAACATTTTGAAAATCTACCGGCATCACAACGATTGAATTATATCGGCTGGATTTTTCAGGCCAAATGCGAAGAGACCCGGCAAAAACGAATGGCAGAGGCTGTGGCTTTGCTGATGGAAGGGAAGACCTTGGGGATGAAGTAATTTTAATGATTCAATGATACAATGAT
>DHQI01000089.1:766-2797 GCA_002408065.1 Bacteroidales bacterium UBA5342 | reverse complement strand
GATTATCCATAGAATTCGGGATTGATTCGAAGGTATTTCAATTATCAATTGAAATAACATCATGGAAAAATGAATGACTAGGGTTGTAGGGGCTGTCAAAGCCCCTAATTGTAGAAATAATAATACTGAATAGTTACAAAAAAACAACATAAAGTGAAAAAGATATTTTTTTTAGCCCTGGTACTTGTGGCTACATCATCCCTTATAGCACAAACAATCAATCCACCCGCAGGACGTATAGCCGTGGTGGCAGACGGTAACTCGCCCGACCCCGATGATCTGGGCGGAACGGCGGTGTCGTTAGCCATACTGCGTGCCGCTGGTCTTGAGGAGCGTTTGGTGCATTATTCTCACAGTTGCGATATCGTGCCTAAGTCCAAAATAAGTGGAGCAGCCGAGCAGGAACGCCACCTGATGATGCAGTTGTGCTGCGATGGTACGGCGCGCCGTTGGGGCGGTTTCGATCATATCGATTTTATCGATGCCAAATGGAACCTGGACGTGGCGGTAAAAGATTTAGCCAAGGCTATTAATGCCTCGTCAGCAACAGATCCTTTGTGGATAGTGGAAGCCGGTGAGCCTGATGTGATAGGTATGGCTTTGGATATTTCGCATAAAGACAAACACGCCTTTGTAAAAGTGATAACTCACCACCCGGCCAACGATGAAACAGGAAAATTTTATACCTGGGAAGAAATTCTGGAATTCAATGTAGAAGAAGTCCGCATACCGGATCAAAACATTCTGCTAAAAGTAGATGAACAACACTGGGACTGGGCCCAAAATCATACGGACGACCGTGTGCAATGGATATGGCTGATGGGTAAAATGGCTGAGGTCGATGATGTGGTGAAATTCCAAAAGGGCCGCTGGGACTGTTCGGATGCTGGTATGATCTATTATTGGATCAGTGGCGCTAATGTGAATGGGGGTGAGATTCAGCCGGCGGTTTATGATATAAAGAAGATGTTGTTGGATTATATTGACGAATAAAAGCGTTCTCCTTAAAAATATATCGTAGATGTGGTGGATAAACTGCAGAAAGACAGGTGGGAAGCTGGTTTTTAGGGCGTGGTTTGCATAGTGTGAATTGTGTGTTTTTGTCTAACAATCTGGCGATCTGTTTAAAACAGCATGTGTTTAAGACTTACTTCTTGACTCTTTAATCTTATCATGAACTCAGGTTTATAGCACACGTTTCGTTTCTAGGCTTTTGGGTGATTGAACTTATCAATCATTTTAACACTATGATTCAATAGCGTCTCATATCTTCAATTATTTGGTGCATGACTTCTATTATAGTCCGTAAGCTATGCTTTTATTTGTTTTTGTGAAAACAAATAAAAGCAACTATGGCAACTAAAACCTCCTTACCCTTTCTTTTAACCTTGCTACTAGTCATTACTGGGTGTACCTCACAGTTAGAGCAAGACTTTAAAGCGCCCCCGAGAGAATTTAAGCCGATGCCCTTTTGGCATATCAATGGCGAGTTAACCACTGAAGGCATACGTCAGCAGATGAAAGATGCCAATGATGCTGGTTTTACAGGAGTGAGCCTTTTGCCTTTGGCTGATAAAAGTGCTACTCGTCCGGGAACATCCCCCAAATTCCTTTCAGAAGAATATTTTGCACGCTATCAAGACCTCTTGGATGTAGCGCAAGAGTTAGATATGGAAATTATCCTTTATGATGATAATGATTTCCCTAGTGGAATGGCTGGGGGTAAGATGCAAGAAAAGTATCCTGAGCATACGATGAAGCGGCTCGATAAAATCGAACACCGAGTTACAGGTCCCGCTCTTTTTAGCGACAGCGTACCTGGCATTCAACTGATGGCGGCAGTAGCCATTAATCAGCACACCAAGGAGCGTATTGAAATTAGCGATTATGCTAAAGATGGCCTTTTGCAATGGCAAGTACCCAAAGGCGAATGGTCGATTATGCTCTTCCCATTAATGAAAGATTCATTCCATAAAAAATACTTGTGTATGGACTTTATGGACACAGTAGCCGTGCGTCATATGATTAATG
>DHQI01000089.1:419-711 GCA_002408065.1 Bacteroidales bacterium UBA5342 | reverse complement strand
AACGCTTTGGCCAGTATTTTGGAAATACCATTAAAACCACCTTTTTTGATGATGTGGGCTTTTGGCGCCATCCGCGTAACTGGACGGGGGCTTTTAATGAAAAATTTGAGGAATTAAACGGCTACGATCCGCGCCCTTACTATCCTGCTTTATGGGATAATATAGGTCCTGAAACGGAAGCGGTTCGCAATGCGTTTTTCAATACAAGAGCAGAGTTGTTAGCCGAAGGCTTTCCTAAATTGGTAGGCCAATGGAACGAGGCCAATGGGCTAAGAAGTACCGGTCACCCACC
>DHQI01000089.1:0-240 GCA_002408065.1 Bacteroidales bacterium UBA5342 | reverse complement strand
TAAGAAGTACCGGTCACCCACCCGGCAATTACGATCCTACACCTATTGATATGAATGCCGATATTTTTAAATTTTACCGCTATACGCAAATACCGCTGACCGATGCTATTATTGGCTATCAGTTTGGTCAAAATGGTCATAAATTAATCAGTTCGGCTGCTGATTATTACGATCGCCCCTTGGTATCTACCGAAATTTACGGTGCATATAAAGAAGCGAAGTTTGATTCTTTGATGCTTT
>DHQI01000085.1:27180-39271 GCA_002408065.1 Bacteroidales bacterium UBA5342 | reverse complement strand
TCCGATCACGTTTCTGCCTTTTGGGATGTATTGCCAACAGTAGCGGATATCGTAAGTGCTAAGGTTGAAACTACAGATGGTATCTCTTTCCTTCCTACGCTTTTGCAAAAAGGGAAACAAGCTGAGCACGAGTACCTCTACTGGGAGTTTGCCAACAAAGGTGGTCGAGTAGCCGTACGTATGGGCGACTGGAAAGCGGTGAAATACAATGTGATTAAAGGAAAAAGCAGGGTGGAGATTTACAACATTATCACCGACCCAAGTGAGCAAAATGACGTGGCAGCTCAACATCCTAACTTGGTAGAAAAAGCAGAAAAACTCTTCGTTGAAGCCCGTGTGAAAAATGAGGCTTATCCTTTTGAAGGGTTAGATTAGTAATCAGTGAAAATGAAGAATTAAAAATTAAAATAGGGATATTATGTTCTCATTTATAGAAAGGCATCAAGCTTTGGTTTGGTGTCTTTCTGTTTTTACCATTTGACATTTCATACAATTAAACACTATCTTTGTGATAAATATTATGACAATGAAATCGATCCTCATACAATCAGATAATGATCAAATAATAGCTCTTATAGAAGACTACGCCAGATCATTAGAGGCTAAAATCATTACAGAAAAAGAGCTGCTATCTGATTCGGATACGGCCAACGAACCGGAAGCTATTTATGCTGATGATGAGGAGATGTTCAAACCAATGACTATAGAGGAGTTTAATGATCGCATTGATCAGTCGCTAAAAGATATTGAAGAAGGGCGGGTAATTAGTTCAGAAGATTTGCTTGAAGAGGTAAAAACATGGGGATGAGAATTAAATGGTCAGCTCATGCAAAAAAGAAACTACAGTCTATCTTTAGTTATTATTCCAAAAGAGCATCTATACAAATTGCAAATAAGATAGTAGATGGCATACTAATTCACCCTCATTGTTTGTTAAGACAAACAAAACTAGGGCCTAAAGAGCCTCTTCTGTCAAATAAAAAAGATACTTTTCGTTATTTAGTTCATAAAAATTACAAGATTGTTTATACGATCCATTCTGCCGAAAAAATAATCTATATTGTTGACATTTTTGACACCCGTCAAAACCCCGATAAAATTCTAAAAAGAAGAAAATAACACAACAGATCTTGCAGCTTTATTTACCTCTAAACACATTCCCCAAACTCACAGAAACGAAGTTAGGCATCAAGAGCTGTTTCTTTGCAGAGTAACTAAAAAAACTGCAATGAAAACCATTCTTCTTTCTGTTCTCCTTTCTGTCGGCACCTTGGCTTTCGCCAAACAAAAAGCCATTACCAGCATACAAACGCCCTACACCATCATGAAAGTCGTCACAGTTGATGATTATATTGTGGGATCTGGCTATTGGGGTAACTTGATAGCTGTAGACTACTCTGGGAAAACCTTGTGGGAGAATGCACTCTCAGGCTATATGAACCACGCCTTATGGGCCGACGATATTACAGGTGATGGGAACCAAGAAATATTTGCCGCTAATGCCAATGGAGCATTGTATTGTCTGAATCACAAAGGTGAAACGCTCTGGCAATTTAAGAAAAACGAAGCGCCGATGTATGCGGTAACGGTGGTGCACAAAGATGAGGTGCCTTATGTAGTATGTGGTGGCTACGACAATAGCATCTACTACCTGAATACCAGTGGCGAAGAACTTAAAGAGATAAAGTCGTCGACATATTCCGTAGAGAAAGGTTTTGGTGATGCCTCAGAAATCAAGATGCCACCTAAAAACACGCATATTGCTAATTTCCTAAGAAGTGTCAAAAAAGCTGATGGATCTGAAATATTAGCGGTCTTGGGAACCAATAACTCAATGCAAACAACAGGGAGTATCTACCTCTTTGATGTGTTAGCTGAGCAGCCATTTTTCCATAAAAAGATAAAGTCAAAAAAAGCTCAAGGGGCGATGAATATCTATGACTTGGATGACGATGGCAATGATGATGTACTATTTGGCCCCAGCCCACACATGAATGAAAGTGGCTATTCTACCTTCAATACCAAAACCAAGGAACAAGTTTACACACAATTCAAAAGTCGCAGGCGCGATATGGGTGGTTTTGCTTATATGGTGTGTCAACCCATTTTTACAGAAATAGATAAAGAGAATACTTTTCTGACTTTAGCTTCTACTTGTATCTTGTTACAAAAGCCGAGTGAGACGATAAAGGAAGCTGAAATTTTGGTCAACAGATACGCCTATAACGATATGGTGCATCATAAAGGTGAAAACCTAATGATACTGGCTAGTGCGCAGAGTGGTGGTAATGGCATTCACATCATTGACTTAAAAAGCAAAAACTGGAAAATTGAATATGAAAATTTAGAACCTGCCGGCAATATACAGGCCTTGTGGAGTAATCATGCGCTGGTGAGCAAACAAATGCAGGATTTCGAAGCGCCTGAGTGGGAGAGTACTCATCGTAATGTTTATCTGATGTCTGACAGTAAAGTAGATGGTGCCGAGAATATTGTCGCAAACCTGAAAAAGAATTATGAATCGCCGGTATTTATGAACTACCATTTCTCCAGTTATGCTCAGGATCCTAAAGATTGGAACCGCGATCAGATTGCCAACGAGAAATATAAGGACAAGCGCGACCGACGCCGCAAATACACATTCACGCAAGAGCAGGTGATTGAAAAAGTGAAAGAAGACATCAAAAGTGATGATGGCTTGGCGATGTGGGGCGGCCACGGTAATGACCCTATGATGTATAGTCTCGAAACTCTAAAAGGCATTATCAAAGCAAATAATGGTCATAAGACCGTGCTCATCTTTCCGGAGCTGGAAAAGCACGATGAGGATTTTAAATGGGTGATGGATAACCATCTTTATCCTTTGGCTAAATATGCTCAAAAAAACAATACCAAAATTTATGTGCGTACCAAGCATACTTTTTGGCAAGGTGCAGCCTATATGCCACAGTGGCACAGGATGCAAAGTGGCGAATTTGCCGATGTCTTTGTGCCTGCGATGGAGCAAACGACAGACAAGAGTATGGACTTGACAGTGCCCGCTCGTGTGGGCTACTGGATGAGCGGATCGGTAGATGCCTGGGGCGATCGTGGGGCTTGTGACAATACCAGTTTCGACCGTATGCGCCAGTTTTCGGATCAGAATATTCCGAATCATTTTTTACGTCAAATGGTGTATAGTGTGTCTTATGGCGCTACCTGGCTCAACAATTTTAAGGTAGACCAGAAGTATATGAGCCTGCTTTGGGAAATGGTTGCTAAAGGACTTATTTATGTACCGGAACGCGATGAATTACTGAGTCTATCACCTGTTCACCTAGGGATGTTGCCACCTGATGATTATACCCTGAATGAAGGGAGTAATGTGAAATGGCTCACCTTCTACGACGAACAGCGCGAAAAAGAAAACCCACTGGTATTCGGACGCTTAAATGGCACATGGCCGGGTGCTCCTGTTACAGAATGGGATTATTCGTCTTATGCTTCGAAAGCTAAAGACCGTCGCCTTAATTTCTTGCCCAATCACCCCAATGGAATGGTGCTGATGAGCTCTATTCAGAACGGTATTTATGCCGACAAGAGAGCCCCACGTGGTAAGATGGAAGATTATATGCATCCCATTTACAAAGGAAAACTTAAAGAATACATCACCGATGGCCGCAACTATTACTCCGCTGATGGCACTAAAACTTATGCTGCCGATGAGTATTATCATGTTATTGAAAAAGAAATAGAAGAGCGTGCAAAACTACTACCCGTAAATGTAGAAGGAGAAGTAGCTTGGGTAGCGGCTCAGAGTGCTCCTAAGCATATTCGCTTGACTTTGATAGATGGCGGATACATTAATCCTTCGGACAAAGTGGCCACGATCACCCTAAATAACATCAATGTAAAGAGCATTACAGATCTGCTTACTGGAGCGGAAATCAAGGTAGAAGATTCCATTAAACTGAATGTTCCTTGTGGTCTATTCCGTTTTTTAGATGTGGAGCTTGAGGGCGAGCTATAGAAGGGATGTCTATCCCTAGGCGGAGTTTTGGCATAATAAAAAATAAACATTTTAATTAAATAATCACAACAATGAATTTTTATAAGAAACTTTCCATCTTATTGCTTATTGCACTTACCCCTTGTTTGGGTTTCTCTAGTAATACGACCATTACCAAACGTTCGGACGTGGGGTATCAAGGACCATCGAATGATGAAATTGCAGCCTTGCCTTTAGTGGCTACACTACAGGCCTCTGGTGATGCTGACACTGACATCAAGAATTTTCAGGAAGCCATAAATGCTGCTTCTCGAAAGAAGGGTGGCCGCATCATAGTATCAGCAGGCAAGTATCAGCTGAAGGATGTGGACATCAAATCTAATGTTCATATCCTCTTCAAAAAAGGCGTAGAAATAACTCCTCGTTTAGATTTGAATGATTCTACTAAAGCGCAACTCATTTTTACGGCTGGTCGCCTAAAAAATCAAGATGTTAGTAATGTAACCTTTATAGGTGAAGGAGATATTAGTAGTCGTCCACATTTTTCTTATGATCGTTCCATAGCTCTCAAGTGTCGCGTATTGTCTGTAGGTAAAGTTACCAACCTTTATGTTCAAAATATTTCTATTTCAGATGGTCAAACCAAATTTTCTGCTATTTCGCTTAACTTGAAGAAAAATGGAACAACAAAAGATGACAGAGCCAAAAATGTTACCATAAAGGATGTCTCAATAGATAATGCCTCGTATGGTTATGGTCTGGTACAAGGGAATGTAGGAGAGAATTTGTGGCTCAAAAACTTACAAGCCGTAGGTGGTGTAGCTGCGCGTATAGAAACACATACCGGTAGAGAATACAATGTAGGGATAGACAACGTAGTGATTGAAGATGTGATGTGTACTCGTGGAAAAGCAGCGGTAACGATGCAACCACATGTCATCGACAATGGTGTTATTATCGTGGATGGAGTAAAAGCGATAAATTGTGAATGGGGCGTGATGATAAAAGATGGATTTATCTCTAGAAAACTACCTAAAGACCAAGAATGGACAATGGGAACCTTTGCCAAAGGTTCTTATGTGAAAAATGTAGAAATGATTCATGGTTTTGAGACGACTCTTTCTGTTCAGTCAAAAATCTATATCCCAGAAAGTCTTTTGAATTTTTATCTGCCAAATAGCAACCCAGATAAAGAAGTTGGTGCTGCTTGCAAGCTAGGACCGTCTATTGCTGCTGTTTTAAACTTAGCCAACGAAGAGGTCGCGATAGATACAGCTACTGTTTCGCATTCTGGTAAGCGTGCTGATGAACGCCTTTTGATTGTTACGGAAGAGGCCACAAGAGGCACAACACTTAACCATATGAGAAAATAAATAGAGACGAACCTGTATACGTTAAATTATAAGCAGCCTATTTAGGGTTTATCTTTTATATTGTCAAGTTTATTAGGTTGTTATCCTGGACTGACTTAATCAGGGGGCTTCTACTTCGGTTTGTGTGTCACTTTAAGCCTTCGCCTATAAATTACCATATGCTCATCTGTTTTTTTTTTGAAATGCCAATAAGATTTTGTAGATGAATTATTTAGGCTTTTTGTCAAAAACAGTAGGTATGGTATGTTTTAGGTTTGAACGAGTACTTTTTTAAACGCTTCGATAGGCTCTGTGCATCGCAATAATTATTGGTATAATGTACAAAGATTATACAGGCGATTCTTCATGCATTATACATTGTACAAGAAACTTGTCGAAGAATAATTGTTGTTATTACCCACACTTTTCAGCGAAGATTCATAAATTCATATCGAGATTAAGAGGGGGGTAAAGAATAGGTAGGATGTATTAGCTAAAGTTCAAGCATCAGAAAATTCCAAGAAATAGACTATTTCGTGGGGTGTTTTATTAAGACATAAAACCTATTTACCGAAAAACACTTCATAATTACCCACAGAAAACGCTCCTGACCATGGATTTGTAAATTTACCCCGAATGACGGCATTCTGGGATAAACAACATATGGCTCAGTTATACGAGGACTACTACAGCCCTTTGTGTCGTTATGCTTTTACTTTTGTAAAAGATAAATCGACTGCTGAAGACATCGTTTCCGAGACATTTTACACGATTTATAGCAAGCGCTCTAAGCTAAGCAAAGTAGAGCGTGTTAAATCCTACCTTTTCAAATCTGTCCATAATAATTGTTTGTATCATTTGCGAGAGCAAAAAGAAGACGCCTATAATTTTGATCTTTATCAAGAACCCATAGCTGATATAAAAAACGCAATGGACGAAATTATTATTAAAGAAATTGGGACAGAGCTAGACCAGGCGATCGAAGCTCTTCCTGAGCAACAGCGAAAAGTATTCTGCCTTAAGTATATTTCAAAAAAGAAAAATAGAGAAGTAGCCCAAGAGCTCAACCTTTCCATCAAAACCATAGAGATGCATATGGGTTTAGCTTTAAAAACGCTACGCAAACAATTACAACTCTTATCTGGTCATATTCGCTCTGGCCCTTAAAAATTTATTACTATGAATACTAGATGAATATAGATTAATTAAAAAAAACTTCAATTTTAATACAGGGTATTTTCCCTTTCTTGCATTATAGCATTGAAACATTAGTAAAGTCATAAATCTTAAATGAAATTTTCGCAACATATAGATAAGGTCATTATTGATTATTTAGATCATAATCTAAGTGCTGAGAATGCTACAGCTTTTGAGCAGATGCTTGAGAAGTCTGAGCAGCTACAGTCTTATTTCGATGATTTTAAATCTATATGGGAAGATGATAGCAAAGACTACAATAGTACTGCTGCATTTTCAGCTTTCGAAAAAAGAGTAGATCGCGAAGAAAAGCAAAAAAGAGCTTCATTAACTCAGTGGTTGCGTGTAGCAGCTGTAATTGTATTCTTTTTGACTACTAGCACAGGATTTTATCATTTAGGAATATCTATTTCGTCGCAACGCCACCTAACGGTCATTGCTTGTTTGGATGATGAAAAAGCGGCAATTATGCTGCCTGATAGTTCTCGTGTTTGGATAAATTCCAACAGTACTTTAAGGTATAGAGGCAGTCTGGACAGGGCTACGCGAAATGTATATTTAGATGGAGAAGCTTATTTTGAAGTAAAATCAGATAAAGCGCATCCCTTTGTTGTTAATGCTCGCAATGTGCAAATAAAGGCAACTGGTACGCGCTTTAATGTTTCGGCCTATAGCAATGAGAGGTTGGTGAAAACGGCCCTTATAGAAGGGATTGTAGATATAAAAACACAACACAATAGCTACCCAATGACTCCCAATCAATTGGTAAGTGTAAATGTGAATAATGAAAAAATATGGTATCGCAGTATCAATGATATTGAGGATGCTATCGCTTGGAGAGACGGTAGGTTAGTCATAAAAAATGAACGAATGCACGCTGTGGTGCCGCAGTTAGAGCGTTTTTTCGATATCTCGCTCACCATGGATGATGAACTAAAAGCTTTACGTTTTTCTGGTACTTTCGAAAGTCAGAGTCTTGACGACATCCAACATATTCTTGAACTTACCCTAGGCATTAGGGTAGAAAGGGATGAAAACCATTTTATTCTAAAAAAGAATAATTAGGCGATTTAATTATTGGCTGTTTTACTCATAAAACAACTAATCGATTATAAGTGAGATGTGTCTAGTTGACACTGTAATTTTTTTCATTATTAACTAACCAATTATTAAGCTTTCCTTTTATGAACAAATCTATCAAGGGCTCTTCGCGAGCTATGTCTTTTAATTTCTTAAGGCTTAGAATGAAAATCTTAATTCTTTTTCTGACGGGCTTTATGCTAACAGGAATTCCCGTTTCTGTGGCACAAGTGATTGATTTCGAAAATGATTTTTCCGGTACTACACTATCCGAGTTTATCACATTTGTCGAGAAATCAACAGAGTACAAATTCTTTTTGAACAACTCTGAAGTAGAAACAAATCAAATCATTGCATTACCGAAAGGTGAAAAAGATGTGCTAAAAGCTATCGATGATGTGATGGATGAATTGGAGTTGTCGTATCAAATTGCTGAGGATAAATCAATAATGATTGTTTCGGAAAATGCCGATGTTCAGGATATTGAAATATCTGGTGTTGTAACAGATCAAAAAACAAAAGAACCGCTATTGGGCGTTTCGGTTGCTATTCCAGGCACAGCTAAAGGAACCATTACTGATATTGATGGTAAGTACCTTCTGAAAGCACCTTCGAATGGAAAATTATCATTCTCATTTATTGGTTATGAAACCTACAATGTGAATGTTAACAACAAAAAGGTAATCAATGTAGAATTGAGTGCTTCGGCCGTCAACCTCGACGAAATCGTGATGATTGGTTATGGTACTACTACTAAGCGTAAGGCTGTGGGAGCAATTACCACTATGAAGGCTGAAAAACTAGAAGCTACGCCCTATGCTAATGTAGGTAATGCACTTCAAGGACAAGTGTCGGGACTTATTGTGAGTAATAATGGTGGTGGACCTGGTAGTGTGCCTTCAATTTCTATTCGTGGTGGGGGAGAACCATTATACGTTATAGATGGAGTGATTACTAGCGAGCAAGATTTCAATACCATTAATTCTGAAGATATTCAAAGTATTAGCTTCTTAAAAGATGCAGCAGCCACAGCGGTATATGGTGCTCGTGGTGGTAATGGCATTGTATTGGTGACCACCAAAAAAGGAGAAAAAGGAACTCTAAGTGTTAACTATTCTTACAATTACCAGATGAGTCAGCCTACGGTGTTGCCCGAGATGATGAATTCTTACGAATATGCCAAACTACAAAACGATGCGGCTTTGTATGATGGCGATGCTGTTGTGTTTGATGATGCAACCTTAGATATAATCAAAAATCATACGGATTTAGATGCTTATCCAGACAACAACTGGCCTGAATTGGCATTAAAAGATTTTGCCCCGAGCATAAACACAACCTATCGCTGAAAGGTGGTGATGATAAGTCGACCTACTTCGTTTCTTTAGGTTATATAGACCAAGGTAGTATACTCAAAAATGATGTGATCAACTACAACCGCATGAATGTGCGTTCTAACCTATCAACAGATTTTGATAAAATAGGTCTTCAAGTAGGGGTTAATATCAACGCTAGTTTAGAGAAATACAAGCAACCTTATAATACTATGTATTCTATATGGCGTGCTATCAACCAAAATACTAGCCCTCTATACCGCGCTTACAACCTTGATGGTACACTTGCTGGTGGCGGTAATGGTGATCACCCTTTAGCAATAGCTACTGAAAATGCTGGTTACCAACGCGAGCGCGATAAGTTTATTAATACTCAGGTTTTCGCCAATTGGTCAGTGCCTAAAGTAAAAGGATTAAAATTTGGAGTAATGGCCAACTACCGCGATGGTGATGGCATGACCAAAATATGGGAAGAATACGAACCACTATATATGCAAGATGGTTCGTTGATGCAACAGCCTTCACCTTCGTTGAGCCAGTCGTCGTACTACAGCACACGTATGTATATGGAGACAAGCGCTAACTATGAACGCACCTTTGGTAAACATGGTGTAGCCGCTACCTTGGTATACAACCAAACACAAACCCGTTATGAAAATCTAGAAGCTTCACGCTGGAACTATGAATCAAGTGCTGTAGACCAGCTATTTGCAGGACCAGCTGACGCAAAAGATAACAACGGCAACGAGACTGAGAGTGCTAATGCTGGTTACGTTGTGCGTTTAAAGTATGATTATAACTATAAGTATATTGTAGAGTTTAACGGTAGATATGACGGAAACGACAACTTTGCAACAGGACATAAATGGGGCTTTTTTCCTTCAGCTTCTTTAGCGTGGAATGTTACTGAAGAGGGATTTATGCAAGACCTGAAAGAGCGTAATATCTTGAATAATTTTAAGATTAGAGCCTCTTTTGGTCAGACTGGTGTATTGGAAGGCGTCAATCGCTTTGGGTACATTCCTGTTTATAACTTGGTTCAGAACACCTACAATATAGGTGATGCTCTTGTGAATGGCTATTCTGAAGGAGCATTGGTAAACCCAGCTGAAATGACTTGGTACGACCGTACTTCGCTCAACTATGGTATCGACTTCTCGTCATTAGACAATCGCTTGAGTGGTACCTTTGAATACTTCTATTACCGTACTACCAACTATTTAATGAGTCCAAACAATGTGTATTCGCAACCATTAGGTAAGGACTTGCCTCAAGTGAACTCGAACTCGGCACACCGACGTGCTGGTTATGAATTGAACTTAAATTACAGAGGTCAAATGGGTGATTTTCAATATGAAATTGGCGGAAATATCTCTTACTTCAATCAGCTGTGGGAACAGTTAGATACAGAGGATGAAGCTACGCTAATGAATCCTTACACCCGTGAAACTCATCGTACAGACTACTGGGCAGGAGGCTTAGTATATACAACTGATGGTTTATATCAAAGTGCTAGTGAAAGTTTAGATGCACCTCGCCTATTGGGATCTACCGAGACTCAAGGTGGCGATATAAAATACATCGATGCCAATGGTGATGGTAAAATCGATGAACAAGATAAGCGTATGGTAGCCAAACCAACAATGCCACGATTGAGCTATGGTATCAACTTCAACTTAAAATATAAAGGATGGTATATGAATGGCTTATTTCAAGGTACTGGAGAGCGCTATATGAGTTTTGATAACTTTATGATTATCGATGCTAAGCGACGCACTTATACTTACCAGTTAGACTATTGGAGTCCAGAAAACACGGATGCTTTATTCCCTAGGGTGTCTCAGACCATCAATCCTAATGGTGGTAACAATAACTTGGAAGAAAATCCTTCAGACTATTACTTGCAAGATGCTCAATACTTCCGTTTGAAAAATATTCAAATTGGTTATGACTTGAAGAAAACAATGCTTCAAAAGGTAGATTGGTTGGCGAGCTGCCGCATATATGCTAGTGGTACTAATTTGCTTACTTTCTCTCCTGTAAAAGAGTTTTTTGATCCTGAGCAAGTGGTATCTGGTACTACTGGAAATCAAAGCTATGGTTATCCTGTGCAGAGAACATATTCGTTTGGTGTAAATGTTGGATTCTAAAAAAAATAAAACGATGAATAATAAATTAATATATCTATTATTAGTATTTGTTGGTGTCTTTGTAGGGGCTTGTGATGATGCTCTGTTAGACACTAAACCATTAGACAAATACACAGAGCAAGATGTGTGGAATGATAAAAACTTAGCTCAAGGTTTTGTATATAATACTTATACTTCTGTGATTCCAGAGTTGCTTGTTAATCCACTCGATCCTGACACAAAAGGCGGAGGTGTAGGAAATGATGATTATACAGACAATATTCTGACGCAAAAGTCAAATAATATTGCACGTGATCTTATTGATAAATACTTTGACGCCGGATGGGCAAAGAATAACTCTTATTACTGGTATGGCAAGGCACCTTTGGGGCGCAAAGGACCGATTAAGAAAAACTCTTTTGAGGTCATTAGAGATTGTAACTTAATAATCGAAAAAGTAGCTTCGTCTGAAGGTATTGAGGACGTTTCTAAGCCTGCACTGATAGCACAAGGTAAAATGCTTAGAGCTATGATTTACTACTCAAAAGCCCGTTTGTTTGGAAAATATGTCATTGTTGACAAAGTGCTGACGACTGCAGATGATTTAAAACTAGGTCGTTCTGAAACAATCAAGGAAACCTATGATTTCATCATAAAAGACTTGCAGGAAGCTGCTCCTGACTTACCATTAGCTTCTGAAGTGGAGGCTGGTCATCTGACTCAAGGTGCTGCTTATGCACTTTTGGCTGAAATAGCACTTCAGGGTGCGGCTTATGTAGAAACCGGAAAGCAAGATTATTACCAAATCTCAAAAAGTGCGAGTGAGGAGTTATTTAAGTTAGGTTATGCCTTAGAGTCTGACTATGCTGGTCTGTTCAATGACTACAATAAAGCCTTAAATTCTACTGAGCTAATCTTGGCGCAATACAAGCATATGGACGCAACCTTCTGTGTATTGACTCCTATGCAACGTTTGATGCCTAATATGGAAGTGGCTAAAACCAATGGTAC
>DHQI01000085.1:417-27092 GCA_002408065.1 Bacteroidales bacterium UBA5342 | reverse complement strand
TGGCTAAAACCAATGGTACGCCTAAACTCAACGAATCGTTTCTTGGATGGACAGCTTGTTGGCCTACTTGTGATTTGATTAATGACTATTTAGTGGCTGATGTCGATGGTGTGGCTAAACGTTGGGATGAGACAAGTTATTTTCAAGATTACCAAAATAATGGTGGTTACGTTTCACAAGCCCTTTATAATGACAATCGTGATGCTCGTTTTTTCGCTTCTATTGTACATGACTCCACTCAGCTACTTAGCAACACGGTTACAATGAGAATAGGAGGTAATATGCACCCTGATATGAGTAAAAAAGGAACCAACGCCTCCACACGAACAGGTTATTTTGTACGTAAAGGCTTGTACAATGTGTCTGGTTTTAAAGCGGTGGTATATACCAACTATCATCAGACTTTGACGCGTCTGGGCCGTGCTTATCTCAATTATGCCGAAGTGTTGTTGAGGTTGAATAAAACCGATGAAGCTATCGAGTATATTAATAAAACACGTACTACTCACGGTAATCTTCCGGCATTACCTACAGGTTTATCAAGCGACGATGCATGGAAATGGTACAAGATCGAACGTCGTGTAGAACTATTTATGGAAAATGATAGATATTGGTCTTTATTACGTTGGGGAAAAGAAGATAACCTGGATGTGATTTCAGAGCTTAATGATAAGTCATATAATTTCTTCGAGATTTCGGAAGATGGAAAAACGTTTGAAGTGAAACCTGTTTTTATAGGGGCAAGTAATCATAAAAAACGTTTTTCTAAAAAGCGTTATTTGATGCCTGTGCCTCAAGGTGAGATAGAGCTAAACGATAAGTTAGATCAAAATCCACTATGGAATTAATATTTAAATACATTAATACGATGAAAAATATAAAATATATCCTTTTTATACTGTTGGCAATTCTATCCTCTTCTTGTTTAAAAATGGGTTTGGAAGATTTGCCGGCTTTTGAAGAAGCAGAAATAGAATCTGTCAAATTCGAATACCGATGGTTGTCAATGAATGTTGAAAATGAACGCTTAACGGTGATAGAGCTGCCCACGACTTATGCCGTGGATAGCGCAACAAGCACCGTGAGTTGTGACATTACTGTGCCTGCTGTAAGCGCTGATTTTCCCCAAGAAGAATACGACAAAGTAGCGCTTAGCAACATAGTAGCTTACACTTCTATTTCTACAGCTGCAACGATTAGACCTTTAGGTGATAGTCCGGTGTTGGGAACTATTGCCGACTATTCTAGCAACGATTTTGAATACGAGGTAACTGCTGCCGATGGTAGCACTAAACGTATTTGGACCTTAAGCATCGCCTCTTTTACGAAGTGATCATAAATAATGGTAAGTAAGTGGACCCGCAAGATGTTTTTCTTGCGGGTTTTGCTGCTTTAATACCCTTCTTGTGTAGTATTATTTTAGGGCGAGACTTTATTCTTTTTACTGATAAACACACCCGATTTATTCATAGTAACCTTTGATTTTCGGGCTGCCATACATTTGCATCACAAAATCTTTTAAACCTCATTAAAAAATAATACAATGAAAAACTTAAAACTTATTATCGCACTAGCGTTTGCTGCTTTGACTTTCTTACCTCTTTCTGCTCAGAAAAATAGCGCCAATTTATTTCCTGCAGAAGCGCAAAGTTTTGAACAGTATAAAGGTGTGTGGTGGACAAAACACAAAGACATCTGGACTTTAACAAGCGAAAAAGCAGCTACAGGAGAAAAAGCATTAAAATACAACTGCACTGATCTTTCTGCTGTTGCTGATGTGAAAAATATTTCTATTCAGAGTGGTAATAAAAAGAGCAACACCGCCTTGCTTAATCTAAAACCGGGTACTTATACTTTCTCTTTTAAGGTGTGGTTACCAGCTCAGGGAGCGCCTAAAGGTTTTACAACAAATATCAAAAAACCTTTTGTGAAAGTAGCTTGGAAAACAAAAAATGTGGCTACTGAAGAATGGGTGACATTGACTCAGGAAGTAGAAATAACCGAGCCTGTAGTAGATGCTAACTTGGTCGTATCGGTAAGCACCAATCCTAAATGGGGTGGTGAAGGCAGCTTTTATATCGACGATATTTGCATTAAAAAATCAAAATAATAATTAGGAAGTTTACGCTTATGAAAAAGATAGTTACAGTATTAATGTTGGCTCTGGCTTTGGGAGCTATTAACGGACAGAATTTGTTGGATAGTGCTATTGTTGGTTATGAAAACCCAAATACAAACTATAAAAAAGCCTTTGTAGATGATATATGGTATGGCGCATTTGCTGACAGTGCTTTTTACCGTACCGACGAACAGGTATATGCTGGTGTTGCCAGTTTAGCTTTTGATGTTGATGCTTTTGAGAGCCTTACAGCTGACAAAAAATTGTACTTTAACACAGACCCTTTCCCTTCGGCAACAGGACTAGAGCTTGATGCGGGTTCTTATATCGTGTCTTATCAACTTTATCTGGATCCTGCTAGTTCTTTGAAAGAGATTGCTACTAAAACAGAATCACCTGCAGTACTTACTAAATGGGACGTGACAAATACCCCTAAAGGTGAGTGGGTAAAAATGAAAAAGCTCATTAAGTACGATAGTAGTATTGGTGGTAAGAAATACCACTTGCAAGTCTTATTAGCAGGAAATGCCGCTGTCACTGGAGCGCAAAAATTCTATATTGACGACCATCGCTTTGAAGCCTACACGATGGATACTATCGAAGGCAATTATCTGGATCATTACTATTATGGTTTTGAGGCTGGAACAGAAGAGGTAGATGGTATTTTTATTCCCGATAATTCGGATGCTTATGTGTCGTTTAGTTCGCAAAAAAACACTAATCTTAATACTAACTTCTATGCTTTAAAAGTTGATATGCCTATCGGTGGCGTTGATGATTTATCAATACAGCTTGGAAATAAAGATAATTTGAATCAACCAGGTAGTGCTGCAATGCCTGCTGGCAAGTATGTTGCTTCGGTAAAAGTCTTTTTAGAAGAAAGAAACATAACACAATTTCTGACGCCTATACAAGACAATACATTTACTGCAGGGGTAAATGAATACCAAAACATTAGTTGGGATATCCCTGCTGATATTGCATTAGGACAGTGGGTAACATTAAAACAGGTAGTGACACTAACTAATGATATTGACACCAAAATTCAATTTAAGTTTGCTACTGCCAATATCATAGACAATACAAAAGGGCAGCAAATTTATATCGACGATATGGCCTTTGTAGATTATGTGGCTCCTACATCAGAAGAAATTTACTCATTCGATGGCGGCATCAATGGTGGCGAAGGCGTTTGGTTTACATCTCCGGCTGGTGATTTCTTTAGTGTGAGCGACGAAAAAGCGGTGACCGGCACTTATGCTCTGAAATATAACTGTCCAGATGTAAGCTCTCTGCCTGCTACAAAAATTCAGATGGGTCTAGGTAATGCTGATACTGATAATTCTTACCTGAACCTGGATGCTGGCAATTACGATGTGAAATGCAAAATATGGATTGATCCGGCTTGTACGGTTACTAGTATCGATTTAAATATTAAACAACCATGGGCAGCCAGTAATTTTGATCTGACAGCTTTGGCTACAGGCGAATGGGTGGAGCTAAGCAATATGGTAACGCTGGGTGAAGCATCGGTCAATTCTAATTTCCAAATTGTATTGAAAGAAGCTAATTATGGTACTGGTACTTTCTATATAGATGACATTACCATTACGGAATCCACTGCAACTGGTCTTGATGAGAAGACCGCTAACATGCTTTCTGTTTACCCAAATCCTGCCAACGGGTTTGTAAATATTGAGACAGTAGAAGGCAGTGTGATCAGCATTTATTCTTTGTCAGGAAAAATGATAAAATCAATCAATAATGCAGCTGCTTTTACCACTATTTCCACCTCTGAAATGGACAAAGGCATCTATTTAGTAACTGTAAAATCAAACGATACCACTGTCGTTGAAAAATTACAGGTAAGATAATAAGAAATCACATCCAACTCCTCTTAGGGGACGATAAAAAAAGTTATAATAATTGTTGAAAAGAGAGTCTTGCATAGGCTCTCTTTTTATGTTTTATCCTTTAGCGAACATTTCGTTAATCTTTCAATTAATAAGACTTCAAATGCTGGTATTGTGCTGGTATTTAGTTGTGTTTGATAAGTTTGAGGATATGGTATGTGTTTAAAAATAAAAAAGAAGATTGATAGTATTTTACTATAAAAGGGGGGTAATCAGTACAAACTTCGTGAAGATGTTTTAGGTCGAAGGTCGCTTTATTGAAAAATGTTTTATGCCTGACGAGACTTTTTAGAGTGAAAAAGAGAGAGCTGGTAAGCTCGTTTTATTCAATTTTGTTCAAAAAAACTTTTCACAATTTGGAAGTATAAAAGCATTTTGAGTTTAATAAAAACTACTATACTCTCAAAGGAAAAACGTAAAAGCTGTTTTGTTTCGTGCATTTTTATGCGGAAATATGTCGTGTAGTTGTTATATTTGCAATGCAATTAAAGATGTCCCTTTTATTGAGGGATATTTTTTTGTTAACGTTGAACTTTTAGTATGTTTTTCACGTTTATGGTGAAAATTGATTCTAATATTTAATAAAACAGATGAGCGAACAGAATGTAAATATGGAAATGCTACCTGTAGTAGATGCTAACGGACAAGTCATTGGTAAGATGAGCCGTGATGAAGCGCATCAAGGGACGAAACGTTTACATCCTGTGGTTCACCTTCACGTCATTAAGCAAGGGGCTATTTATTTGCAAAAACGCAAAGAAGACAAAGATATACAGCCCGGTAAGTGGGATACTGCTGTAGGTGGTCACATTGATTATGGCGAAGATATCGAGACAGCCTTGAAGCGAGAAGCTTTCGAGGAATTGTCCATCAAAAATTTTGAACCACACTTTATTGCTAAATATCTGTGGGATTCTGAAGAAGAACGTGAAATGGTATTTTCCTTTTTTACGCGTGACGCTGTTAATATTACTCCCAATATTTATGAGATTTCTGATGCCCGTTTCTGGAAATTTGATGAGTTAGAAAAAAATATTGGTAAAGGTGTTTTTACTCCCAACTTTGAAGCCGAATATAGTTTTCTGAATAAAACAATTATTCCTGTGTTGAAAAAATACGACATCTAAGCATTCAACCTCAACCTAAGTCTCACCCTTAACCTCACCCTTAATCTTAGTCTAATCATGGGTCTTATCAAACTTAATAAAATGGAGTTTTATGCCTATCACGGTTGTTTTGATGAGGAAACAAAGGTCGGTAATTATTTTACTGTGGATTTAGAAGTTAAAACGGACACTTGCAAAGCAGAAGCTAGTGATAATATAGAGGATGCTTTGAATTATGTGAGTGTTTACAAGATAGTAGCAGCAGAGATGGCTATTCCCAGTAAGATATTAGAAAATGTAGCCAAGCGTATTATGACGGCATTGTTCAATGCTTTTCCAAATCAGATTCTTCATTTAGAAGTTACGGTGGCCAAAATGAATCCGCCGCTGGGAGGAAAAATGGAAAGTGTTTCGGTAACTCTAGAGGAGTAGGCTCCTCTGGCACAACCAAAGGGAGAGAATTGACACAACACTCACCCTCTGGTTTCCGTAGGAAAACCTCATTTTTGGTTAAGAACCTTTAACTCTTTGAGTTTTCTTTCGTAGCCAAACATTTCGTCGCGGTAGACTGCTGCATCGATAAAATCTTGATTTTTAGCGGCCTTTTTCATATTGTCTTTAGCACGTTTTATGGCAGCTTCCAAAGCTGGAATATCCATATATTGTGTTACCGGATCGGCGGCTACATCTACGCCTTCCGGCTCTTTGTAATAAGCATTGCCCGCCTGGCGATCTTGTCCTAATACAGATTTGCTGGTCTTGATGACTTGCTGTGGTGTAATGCCGTTTTCTTCGTTATATTTTAATTGTTTCTCGCGGCGTCGGTTAGTTTCATCTATGGTACGTTGCATGCTGCCGGTTATGGTGTCGGCATACATAATTACACGTCCGTTGATATTACGTGCTGCACGACCTGCCGTCTGAGTTAGTGAGCGTTCTGAGCGCAGAAAGCCTTCCTTGTCGGCATCCAATACCGCTACCAAGGATACCTGAGGCAGGTCAAGCCCTTCACGAAGTAAGTTGACTCCAATCAAAACGTCAAATTCGCCTTCGCGTAGCTGATCCATTATCTTAACACGCTCCAAAGTATCCACATCAGAGTGGATGTAGTTACATTTTACACCGTGTCGCCCCAGATAGGTGGTCAATTCTTCGGCCATACGTTTGGTCAGTGTTGTCACAAGTGTACGTTCGTTTTTCTCCGTTGTCTGGCGAATTTCTTCCATCAGATCATCAATTTGATTGAGAGATGGTCGTACGTCAATGATAGGGTCCAGCAGTCCGGTGGGACGTATCACTTGTTCCACAAAAACCCCCTCGGCTAGATTCATCTCATAATCTGCCGGTGTAGCGCTTACGTACACTGTTTGTCCGGTAATCGCTTCAAATTCTTCAAACTTCAAAGGGCGGTTGTCCAGGGCTGCCGGTAGACGAAAACCATATTCCACTAAGTTGGTTTTGCGTGATCGGTCGCCCCCATACATAGCGTGTATCTGTGGTATTGTTACGTGACTTTCGTCAATGACCAGCATATAATCTTTAGGGAAATAGTCGAAAAGACAGAAGGGGCGTGCGCCGGGCTGTCTACCGTCAAAATAACGGGAGTAGTTTTCGATACCAGGACAATAGCCTAGTTCGCGCATCATTTCGATATCGTAATTGACACGGTCGTGTATGCGTTTCGCTTCCAGATGCTGTCCTACTTCTTTGAAATAATCGACACGCTGCATCATATCATCCTGAATAATTTTGATAGAGGCTTCCATTTTGTCTTTACTTACCATAAAGAGGCTGGCTGGGTATATCGTGGCTCTTTCAAATTCTTCCAAGGTATTACCATTATACGGATCGATAGAAAGAATCTCTTCAATTTCATCCCCAAAAAAGACGATACGATAAGCAAAATCAGCATCAGCCATAAAAATATCTACGGTGTCGCCATTAACGCGGAAAGTACCGTGTTTGAAATCTATTTCGTTACGTGAATAGAGCGAATCTACCAGTTTGCGCAAAAACTGATTGCGGGGAATCGTGTCGCCCACTTCGATATGAATTGTTCCGTTTTCAAGCTCATCCGGGTTACCCATACCGTAAATACAGGATACTGATGATATGACGATGACATCTTTGCGTCCGCTCAATAGGGATGAAGTGGTAGAAATACGTAACTTTTCAATTTCGCTATTAATAGCCAAATCTTTTTCGATATAAGTATCGGTCACGGGGAGGTAGGCCTCCGGTTGATAATAATCGTAATAAGAAACGAAATATTCCACCGCATTATTGGGAAAGAAAGTTTTGAATTCGCCATAGAGTTGAGCAGCTAATGTTTTGTTATGGCTAAGGATTAGGGCTGGGCGTTGCACTTCCTCTATCATATTAGCAATGGTAAAGGTCTTACCCGATCCTGTTACACCTAATAGCACTTGATGATCAACTCCGTCATTTATGCCTTTCGCTAACTGTTTGATAGCCTCCGGCTGGTCTCCGGTAGGTTTAAAGGGAGATTCTATCTTAAATTTGTTTTCTTTCATGGACATGCGAAGATAGGGAAAAGGTTACAAGCTTACAAGGTTACAGGGTTTCAAGGTTACAGGGATACAGGTGGACAGTCGAATATGGATGGCTATGGTTACAACGTTACAGGGTTACAGGGTTATAAGGTTTGTTTCTATGAGGTTTAATCTTGCGTCATTTTTTTTATTTTTCATTAAAATGCTGTCATTATGTCTAATTGACGGATGATTTGTTATTTTAGCACGATATATGATAAAGAGATAAGCGTTAGAGAATAAATGTCAAAAAGTTTTGGGTTATTAATCTTGAACTTTGAATAAAATAACTTTGAATTAAAAAAATATGGGAAGATTAGGATGGATAGGTGCCGGACTTGGATTTGTATTATCAGGACCAATTGGAGCAATTATTGGCGGTGTTATTGGCTCTGCTATTGATAATTCAAGTAAAAAAGGAACATCATTTAGGCCTCAGATGCCCCCGGGCGGACAGCGGCAGCAAAGCAATACTGTACGAGGAGACTTTAGTGTCTCACTATTAGTATTGATAGCTGCCGTAATGAAGGCTGATGGTAAGGTGGTAAAGTCTGAATTGGACTATGTGAAAGTACAACTGGGCCGTATGATGGGACAGCAAACGGTACCACAATCTTTGCAGTTGCTTCGCGATATTCTGAAACAGAACATTCCATTACCTCAAGTGTGTAAGCAGATTTCTGCTAATATGGCTTATTCATATCGTCTGGAGTTATTACATTTATTGTTTGGTGTTTCGCAGTCGGATGGTTATGTGGATGAGCGAGAGGTGAAAGTCATCGAAGAAATTGCTTTCTATATGGATATCACCCGCGAGGATATCAGTTCTATCAAGGCAATGTTCTTTAAAGATGCTAAAAGCGCTTATAAAATCCTGGAGATAGAACCCTCTGCTACTGATGACGAGGTAAAAAAAGCTTACCGCAAGATGGCCGTTAAATACCACCCTGATAAAGTGTCTCACCTAGGTGATGAATTGGAAGCTCAAGCAAAAGATAAATTTCAGGAAGTGCAGAAAGCTTACGAAGATATTAAAAAGGAGAGGGGCTTATAGTTCTCCTTTGACTCCCCTTAGGGAAGAGATTGAGCGTACAAAAGTTGATTTTGTGCGCTTTTTTATTTTTCAAAAAATAGCTAAAAATGTAGTTATAATCGATATTTAGTCGAATAAGTATACAAAAATAGCTATTATGACTTGACGATCAGGGCAGGTGTAGCTATATTTGCAGGGAAAATCGATATTTAGTCGAATAAGTATGCAAAAATAGCTATGAGATCAGATTTACGACAATATAGAATAGTACCGGTTCAAACTTCAGTTTTACGTGAAGCAGCAGCGGGATACAACGCCCCTAACGACAGGATTACGCGCCAGCTTAATAATGGCGATTTAATACGTTTGCGGCGTGGCCTGTATGTTGTTGATTCGAATGTTTCAGGAGAATTGATATCCCATAATTTGATTGCAAACCACATTTATGGTCCCTCATATGTTTCGATGCAGAGTGCATTGTCTCATTATAGCCTTATTCCGGAACGTGTATATACTACAGTATCTTCTATTACTTCGCGGAGCAGAGAATTTCAAACGCCCATCGGATTGTTTGAATACGTAAGAGTGCCGGAAGAAACGTTCTCAGTTGGGCTCAGAAATGCAATGATACAGGATGAGTTTTCTTTTCTGATTGCTAGTCCGGAAAAAGCAATAAGTGATTTGGTAATAACTACTGCTGGTTTACGCTTGCAATCGGCACGGGCCGCCTATGAATATTTGGTAGAGGATATGCGTATAGATATTGAGTATTATGAGCATTGGGAGCCGGATATCTTTCTGCAATGTGCTGAAGCTGGAAGAAATAGAAGAGAATTACGTTTTATTTATGAAGTGATAAGAAATGGCTGATATAATAGATAATATGTTGTCTCGTTATGAGATAAATAATGCTGCTGATCGTCAAAGCGCGATGCATGAAGTCTTGCAACAGGTGTGTCTTGGTGCATTGAACAGAAGTGATTTCTTTAATAAAGCAGCTTTTTATGGAGGCACTTGTCTTCGGATTTTTCACCATCTGGATCGTTTTTCGGAAGATTTAGACTTCTCATTATTAACCAGAGATGAGGACTTTAATTTTGAAAACTATTTTGATGCAGTGGTAGATGAGTTTAAAATGCTGGGCCGAAAAGTAGAATTGAACAAAAAGACAAAGAAGACTTTATCACACGTTGAATCAGCTTTTCTGAAAGATACAACAGATATCGTGAATGTCAGATTTCAGACAGAACCGACGATAAAGATAAAAATTGAAGTAGATACCTTACCGCCATTAGGTTTTTCTACTGAAAGTAAGGTGTCTTTCTTGCCCTATTCTTTTATGACTAATTGCTTTACCCTACCTTCTCTTTTTGCCGGAAAGATGCATGCCATTCTATTTAGAAAATGGAAAAGAAGGATAAAAGGAAGAGATTGGTATGATTTGGAGTGGTATGTAAGGAATCGAATTCCTTTAGATTTATCTCACTTTGTTGAACGAATGCATCAAACTGAGGGGATTGCAAAAGAAGGTTTTGATAAAGCTGCATTTCTAGTGCTATTGCATGCTAAAATTGATAGTCTTGATCTTGAAGAAGCTAAATCAGATGTTATGCGCTTCATTCAAGATAAAACAGTTCTGAATATTTGGTCAAAAGATTACTTCCACCAATTGGTAGATATGGTACAAGTAGAATAAATTGCCTGTTTCCTCATAAAATAAAAGCTCCCTGACAAATTATTGCCAGGGAGCTTTTTTTATTCAGTTGCTTTTTTGTTTATTTCATAGCAAGCGATGTTCTTGTCGATTGTGTTCTTTGTGAACTTCTTGTACTTGTTGATTTGTTGGTAGAAGCTGTTCTTGTTGAAGATGTATTACTTCTAGTACTTGAACTTCTGCTATTGGTATAGCGCACGCTCGCATTGTTTTGTTGTCTGCTATGATTTGTTGAATACGAGTTGCTTTGTTTGTGCTCTTGTTTATTCGGTTTTGTCTGTTTGTAATGCTCTTGTTTCTCTGAATAATTATATGCGTCTTTATTGGTTTTATGCTGCGTCTTATATGTGTGCTGCTTGTTGTTTTTGTATGAATAATGCACTTTCGCATTAGGACGATTGGTGATGTAGTATCCGGTTACATAATAGTTCACGTGCTTGTGATAGGCCGGCGTAGAACAAACCACTCTTGCTTTATAGTAATCAGGGTAATGGGTGTGATACTTTACTTTGTAAGGTCTGTAATTAGGTCTCCAAAAGTTAGCTACAATTACAGGTTGTATTCTGTAAGACGGATTAATAATGTAATTTCTACCGTAAAGGTGCTCATTACCAATCATTCTGACGTATGTTTTGCCATAATGGTCTCTTTGTATGGCTATGGTTGCTACATCTTTATATGTGTTGTGACCAAGTAGTGCCTGAATATTTACGGTATGAATATTTTTCATATTTGTTTCTACCACTCTCAGGTAATCCACATAACCATCACGGTTAAGGTCAAGATTAGAGATGGCATTGTCCGGATTGTTGAGCTGTTTTTCGAAATGTTCCAAATTATGAGACTCACCAAAGATATAGGCGACAGCATTAAGGTCCAGGTTGCGACTAACTTCTTTGCTTGTAGTCGTTATTGTTGTCTGTTGGGCATTACCACTAATATATACGCTTAGTAAAATAATAATGCTACTTATAATTCTTGCTTTCATAGTTGTAATTTTTAGGCTCTGTTGAATGATTGATCAGGTCATTTTCTCAGAGGAGGTTAAACTATTGGCTTTTGTGAATTATAAGGCAAATGATATGCCAAATATGCAAGTGTCCTGTAGTCAGTAGGTTTGGGTTGATTGTGTGGTAGGAGAGGAAGATAAATAGTATTAGGAAAAACGTGAAATCCGTAATTTTGAAGACACTCAATTCAATTCTCCACGAAATACACTAATCCCGATAGTTATCGGGTCACGAATTGAGCCTTGTCAAATTCTACGTCTGCCCCGATTGTTGCCTAATGGTCTGTAGCTGAATCGTGTAAGAGGTTTTCCTGTAAGCCATCGTATAGTCATAAAAGTAAATTAAAACTGGTACCCAAGGGTGAAGGATGCAGAACCATAATAGTCCCCAATATAGCTTGTATTGAAAGCCTTGGTGGCGGAATAATCTAGCTTACTATATATTTTTGCTTTGTTGGCATTGATAAGGCGTGAGTAACGGAAACTTATTTCTGCATTAACTCTATCAGCTGTGAAGTAATCAAATTCGTGATAAGTGAGGTCGTTAAGACTTTCCACCTTATCATGGTTTTCACAGAGGAGGTAAAGGTCCTCAAAAGCAAAGCCTGAACCAGTCCCGTATCCTATACCAGCAAAGATCCGGTAACTGTTACGTTCTTTGTAAAAGTTTCTATAGCCCGAAATGCTTGTTTGGATCTGGTTGATTTCCTGGTCCCGGTAAGTTAATTGTTCATAAAAGATAGAACGTTGTGTCGAGGACGTGTATGCGCCCTGAGCTTTTAAACACCAAAGGGCTTTGCCATTTTCTATTCCCCAATAGCCTGCATAGTTTAGAGCTATTTTTGCCTTATCCTTACTGCTTATTGGTTTAGCAATACCGTAAGTGACAATGTTTCCTTTCCATTCATCATCAATGTATTGAGGGTCGTTTAAGATGTTTTCTATTTCATAATATGATGCTTTTAAGCTAAGCTGATGCAGGGTGTTTTTTTGCTCTAATGAAAAAATGCCTTTGTAGGAATAAGAGTCGGAGCTATGTTCTGTATAAATAGCAGTAGAAGTGCTTTCTACCCCATAATAGCCGTCCCCTTTACTTAAGGATAATTCATTGAAAAAAGACAACTTTTGCTTGCTGAAAAGATTGAGTTGTAGGTTTAACCCGTTTTCTTCATTGAAATAAGGATTCTCGTCACCACCGCTGCTCATGCCATTTGCGACATTGTCGTAGGGTTTTATTTTGCCCATAAATCCACCAAAATCAATGAAGGTGTAATACTGCCTGTCGGTATTACCGAAAGAGTCAAAAATGATGCTCTCTACGCTACGGTGATGCTTGTAGCTGGCGCCAATGTCAAGATTTTTAAGCTTATATTTTAAACCAATATTTAATTTTAAATCAAGTAAATCATTGGTATGGCGAAGGTCTTTGACTTTGAAATAGCTGATGTTTTTATAATCTATAAGGGCTCCTAAACTAAGATTTTCTGTTAGATTACTGCTAACACCACCCACAATGACATAACTTTCTTTATTTTTTTTACCTGCTGTGCTGTCAGATAGTTCTACGATGTCAAATGCATTATAATAAGGGTCAATAAAAGCTGACCCACTCATGTTTTGACCTGCAAAATACGAATAATTAACTTTGCCGTAAATTGTAAACTTCGGATTGAGGCGGTAGTAAGTTTCTGTTAATACATCAATGTTGTGGCTGTTGTCTGATTCGTAATAATTGATAAAGTCTCCATTATTTTTATCGGCTCTTAGTGTTGCAATAGAGATTTTTTCTCCGTTGAATTCGTTTAAGCCTGCTGCATTTTCGCTAAGGATCCACGGATTGCTTTCCGAGACAAAATCAAAATCCGGTATAGAATCCTGAGAGAGGAGCTGAAGTGTAGCGCACAGAATACTGCTTATGAGCAAAAATTTGATATGTTTTAGTATGAAAGTCATTGTCAACTATTGATCTATTTTATTGAGGCTGTGGCGCGTTGATGAAAATCGTTACTTGAATTATTAGTGTCTTTGTATACTATGCGTGCACCATTAGCTATGGAGGCTTCGGCATCTATACCACTTGGGTCAGTAGTGCCTCCGGTAATATTGTCAGTACCACCATTGTAATTATATACTATTAGTCCATCGTTTCCAGCTATGCCTTCGGTGGCTTCTTTGTCTACGTTGCGGTATACCGTGTGTCCATAGTTGTTCGTAAATAAGACATTACCAGCATCAACATTATCAGGGAAGCGTTTACTGTTTTTGTCATCATAGCCTTGACGGAAGATATCAACGCCGTCAATGACCCAGTCAATAGGCACTTTTTGAGAAACCTGATTGGTAGAGCCGCCATAGTAATCTACGTAAGAGGCGTCAGTGCCAAAAGCAGCGGGCCCCATTTCTTTTGTGGCAAAAATAAAGAGTGCCGGAGAGCTTTGGCTTAGAGACCAGGCATTTCCAATACCATATTTTATGGCGTTTAGATAGTGTGTAGTAGGAATCTTTTCTGACGGAGCTGCATAGTAACTACTGTTGTTAAAATCACCAAAATCATACATCGGATAGTATTCTGAATTGCTTAAATCCACGGAGTTAGAGTAGGTGCTTGTTTGGTCTATGGCTTGATAGATTGGGAGTAATATTTGTTTTCCCGGAGCAATGGTTATTTTATTTGTAAAATGCCATAAAGCTGCAGAAGCAGGAATCCACTCAGAATGAGTTAGGTTGCCATTGCCATCCAGATAGTTATTGGTGGCATTCGAATTGTATGGATACGAAAAAGCAATACAAATATTGGTATCTATTACTGCATCTACTCCCAAATTGTTGTATATGATGATATAAGCATCTTTCGTAAAGGCTCCGGATCCGTCATCTTTTTGGCAACCACCGATATAAACTTCTTTAATAATGAGTTGAGAGGCTTTTGAAACGACCAATTCTAAGCTGCAACTGCTATCTTCTGTAACCGAAATAGTGTTGGAAGCGTTAAAATTATAAGCCGTACCGTTTATAGATCGGCTCTCAGAAGCTCTCAGTGTATAAGTACCAATAGGAAGGGTGACGGCAGCCAATCCGTTTGTGTCGGTATAGGCATAATAATCTCCAATCAAGACTTTCACGCTGTCGGTGCTGGTATAATCTTCAGGGTAGACTAATTGTACATTGACAGTATGTATTTCAGCTTCTATCTTTTCTCTTGTACAAGAAGAGCTAGCGCAGAGTATTAAAGTTAATAATATGATAATTCTAAACATTTTCATCAATGATGTTTTTTATAATTTTACCCGTAATGAAAGGCCGTAATACAATCTTGGAATATAGCGGTTTGAATTATGATAGAGCGATTCTTGAGTGTCTTTTTGGTAGTTGTTGACCTGAGCCATATTGTTGAAAAAATTATTGGCCAGAAAAGAAAGTGATATTTTATCACCAATTTCTTTGGTTATGTTTATGTTAGCCGAGAAATATGGCGATATTCTACGTTCGTTGAAAGTGTAAATAGAATTCGATCGTTTGACCAATTTCACCAAATCATTGTAGAGGTTTATGTCGTTTTCTTGGGCCCAGAGTAATTTGTCATAGAACGGAATCTTAGTATCAGGATCACTGAAAGAGGTATAATATAACGGTGCTGTGGCCACGTATTGATCGCCTGCATAAATATCATCATTGTTTTCTGAAGCCATATTATCTGTTTGCTCATCTATGACGTAACTTCTATTGCCTCCTGCATATTCACTTAGATATTGCGAGGCGTGATACAAGCAAGCTTCTACACGCATGGTCATAATGAGTCTTATCTGTGGTATATGAGTGATGAAGGTAACATTAGATGTCAGGTTTTGGGTGACTTTGCCATTCGATACTGAGTTTTTACCCACATAAAACCCTAAATATTTAAAGGGTGTTTGGTCTACACCATCGCCCTTGTAGCTGCCTTGCACTATAGATTCATCTATACCCTTGTAATAGTTGTACGCTCCATCGAGTCTTATGGCGGTATTAAGAGCTTTTATTCTGTTGAAATTAATCACCCATTCCAGCCCTTTTTTTATCACGTCAGAGGATCCGTTAGTGTAAAAATCATTTGTCAGGTAATCTGTTTCGCTACTATAAGCTAATTCTTGAGAGGCTAATGCTCCTGTTTTGTCCGTAACGGTAATGATACCGGTATTTTGGTCAATGTCATACTGCCGGTTTTCTCTTGGTATCAGGCAAGTGTTCAAGGCGTCGTTGTCCGTTTTATTAAAGGTGTAAAAATTATAAATATCATCTGTTTTATACGGGTCAAAGGTCTTATCGCGATATGCTGTTATCGAAAATTTGGCAATTTTAGTTCTGAAATCGATACCAATCTCAGCCTTTCTTACCCGTTGAAATTTTAGGTCAGGGTTGTATATAGCCTTGGATGCGTAGGTGTAATAGGCTGGGTAACTCATCCCTGTAATGCTATCAGTCTGATCACTGAATACCAGTTCGTCAGAGTACTTCGGTCTGGGGTATAGTACATTGGACGAGGGGAGCTTAACAGCATCGCCAAGGCCCGCATGCAAGCACATACGCTTGATCACTCCTTCATCATCATGTTTAAGGATGTATCTCACATTACCGCGTGGCGATAGGCTGGAAACGGCTCCATACTCAGAATGGTTAATGTAGGTGTTATCATTACGTATTCCCCCCTGTAACTGCAATTCGCGATTAAAGAGAGGAAAGCTGATTTTTTCTTCTATATAAAGGGCTAAGTTATTGATAAAAGGTTGATCGTCGTAACGAAACTCCCGGTAGCTTTCATCTGTGTAGCGCATATCTTCGAAATATTCACCACGTCCGTAGTTACCCGAATAAGTGTATTGTCCCCCAATTTTAAGACTATTATTAATCTTTCCAAAACCACGGCACCACAGAGCTTTGGCAGATAATGCATAGTTGGCAGGTTGATTGTCTATAATCTGATTTTTGTATGCTGAAGCAGTAGCAGGTACTACCACAATCGGTGCATCAGGATTATCATTGTAATCTGTTCCAATAGAATACCCGGTTTCAGTACTTCTTCTCAACGCTGTAGAACTTGAAGAATCAAACTTTTTCTTAACCTCTTTCTCTTTATTAGAGTAATTGCCTGAAGCTTTCAGTTCTATATTCGTAATCCAAGGTAGGTTAAGAAGGTATTCGAAATTGACACCACCTCTTATATTGTTATCAGACTTCTTTTCGTAGGTGTTGACAAACCTATCAGGATCAGATTCATCATTATAGCCTCCAACATTTCCGGCAAGGGTAGAGGTCATCACCAAAGGTTTGTTTACGAGGGTAAATTCTTTTTTATAGACCAGATTGAGATTGTTTCGTTTATAGGTTTTGTAAGGCGAAGCACGTTCATAATAGGAGTTGGTATGTTCCAGTGAGAAATTGAGAGTTCCTCCATTATTCTTTAAATCAAATCCTTTTTCAATAGAATAAGACTTAATTTTTGGTTTTATTGTCATTTCTACACGGTAGGGTGTGCGTCCCTTTTTGGTATGGATAGAAACCAATCCGGAACTAAGGTCGCCATATTCTACAGAAGGCAGGCCTGTGACTATTTCAATGGATTCTATGTTGCTTGTAGATAGGTTGTTGATGGCAATGCCGCTGATGGAACTCGTAGAACTTTCACTAAATTCGCCATTGCCCGAAAGGCGAATGCCGTCGACCTCTACAGCGGTACCAAAGGATGAGTTATCCATATCTCCTGTCTCTTCACGAATAGCTACTTTTTGTTCACTGGTTAAATCCTGATTATAAGAGGTGCTCCCGCCAGGCAATTGCGACATAATATCCGTAACAGAAGACGATTGAATGTGATTCATGGCATTTTTGTCCACCACATAAGATGTTGTTAATGCGTTATCTTTTTTCTTAGCTGTTACTATTACTTCGTCCAGTTGCAGGTTGTCTTTGGCTAAAAAGATGACAAAATTTTCCGGAATCTTCGATACATTATCAAAGCTGGCTTTGTATTTAACAAAACCCAGACAGCTGATCCTGAGTGTGATGTTGCCACCTTTTACATTAGGGATTGTGAATGTTCCGTCTGGATCGGTAACAGCCCACAAACCTTGTTCATCCAAAGTAACTGCCACATAGGGGATAGGACGCTTGGTTGTGGTGTCCAATACTTTCCCCGTAATTGTATCTGCAGCGTATAGTTTGAGCGAGAAACAAAAAAAGAAAAGACAAATAATATGAAATGGGATGTTTTTCATCAAAAAACGGTATGCTAGAGTCTTTAATTCAAAGTTTTTAATTCAAAAATTAATGCTGGGTAGTGATGAGGTAATTTCTTAGCCTGTGCTATTCCTCACTGTTTGCTTTTTTTAATTCCACTTATTGGGAAAAATATTCACTGCGATAAAACCAAAGATACCGCTTATCAGTATCAAAGCGAAATCTAAGACATTGTTTTTAAGCTCTACGTGGCGTTTGCGGATAATTGAAATTTGTACCATTACCAGAATAAGGTTGAGAATAATCCAAATAAAACCTCTGGGACAAGTAGGGTAGAGCTTAATGAAACGACTTACCGGACTTTCCAGAGAAAAAGTAAAAGGAAAAATGCTTGCGGCTATTTTACCCACTGTTTTTTCACTATTAGGCGTCCAGCTGTATTCATAAGTATCTACCAGTTGGTAGTTTTTATCCAAAGCATAACATTTTAATTTATCTTCTGACTGAATATTAATGTTGTAGTTGAAATAATCGCCACTAATACGAAGCTGGTGTTTATCGGCCAGATAATCATCAATAGGCCAGCGAATCAACTTGTAATTGTCTTGTGTAAGAATATAGATGCCGTTGTCTTCGCCCAAAAGATAAGCGTAATATAGGCGGTCTCTGTTGTCAACGCATTTAATGAATTTGAACTGTAAACCTTCAGGTACTATTACCTTATGGATATAAGGTTCCGATTTAATCATCTTCAAATGAAATAATTGATCTTTAGAATCTATTATTAAATAACCATCATCGCGTGATTTGCGTGTAGTTGGTAGTCCGGAAATTATTTTGGCAGGAAACTCAAAACCTTTATGAAATAACGCTGCCGAGTAAAGGCGGCTTTTCTCTTCATCTATCTTGTTGGTGTTGCAATTGATGAAATCTACGCGCCAATCGATACGAAAAACATCTTCGGGCAATTCTAAGTTGGCGCGGCCGGATTCGGACTCTATCAGTGGATAAAGCTTAGGTAGTGGCAGGTGAAAATCCACCGGGCGCATACGCAGAAAAGAACGGGCACGTGAAAAAGTGTGCATGTCACTTTCTACACCTTTAATGCTATCCGGCATACGTTCGTCCATCGATAGCTGTGTGATGTAACGCAAAGGCAAAAGGCGTTCGTACTCTTCGCGTGTATAGGCGTTACCCGCAGCATCCGAATATTTTTTGGCTTTCATGTCAAAGATGGTGAAGTCCTCTATCTCACAACTGTAATGCACTAAAGGAACCTTTACAGGTTTGTCAAAAGCCATCCAATATAATTCCGGTAAGGTAATAGCGCCTACAATAATGGCTATTATAACAAGGATATATCTACTTAATTTTGTCATTTCTTATTCTTTTAAATAAAGTTCGTTTAACTTATAACTCCAAACTTCTAACTTCGAACTTTTTTCTACTGTTCTCCTTTTCTAAATCTGTAACCTGAAAATAGTAGGGCGATACTGCTAATAACAGTACTGATAGCCAATGTGAAATTCATTGTGATATAGGCACCATTGACAGCACTGTGTAGATAAATGGTGATGAAAAATGCACTAACAATCAGGTAAAAGAAACGGTAGCGCCAGATGGGTTCCAACACGATAAGGCCGATCAGGTAATAAGTTGTAAAGCCAGATAGAAACCAAGGTGTAATGGATGTTAAGGCATCGAAAACAATCTCTTTAGGAAAGAAACTGCTGCTCATAGCCCAGAAGAAAACGAAAAGGACAATGTAAGCTGCAGCTAAAATAAGAGTGCCGTAGCCCATCATTTGCAAAAGTATTTTATTCTCGTTTACCGGTAGGTGATAGGTCAGTTTGATGCGTTTCTCTACTGTCTCGGGAAAAAACTGTGAAATACCTAATATAAGACCTCCAGCAAGAGGTATGAATTTAAAGCTTGAGAAGTAAGAATAATATTGAAACAGAATACCGTTCCACATATTTTTGCCTCCCGAGAATGTGAAATCGTGTTGTACTTTTATAAAAATCATGCCGACTGCTATAAGGCCGAGCAATAGATAGCCTGCCATAAACCAGCGGGTCTTTATCCATTCTTTGTATATGAGTGATTTGAACATAATATTGAGGCCCCCTCCAGCTCCCCCCAAGGGGGAGGGGTAGAGAGCAAAAGTTAAAAGGTTATACTTTATTGTTAAAGATTGCTAATAGAACTGTCATATTTTGCGATATAGAATTGACGTGTCCCATCTCTCCCCCTTTGGGGGAGTCGTAGGGGGCTTAGTATTTTCCGGTCAGACCTATGAAGGCGTCTTCCAGCTGCATCTCTATTTGTTTGAAATTCTTGTGGGCAATGCCTTTGTTTTTCAGGTATGCTTTTACGGTGTCTTCGGTATCGTATGTGAAGAGTTCCACCTGATTGGTGACACGCTCCAAGTTGACTATAAAGTCGGCATCGGCTAATTCTACATTTTCATTTTCAACTTCAAAATTAAACTGTTTGAAATTACCCATAAAATCAGCAATTGGCATTTGGGCCAAAACCCGGTTGTAATCCATCACCAGTACATCGTCTATCAGGCGTTCCATATCCTGAATAATGTGCGAAGTGGTAAAGATGGTTTTGTTTTTCTCTTTAGCGTAGGCGCGCAGGTAATCGATAAACAGGCGTCGATAGCCCGGATCCAATCCCATCGAAAAGTCATCGAGAATCAAAAGGTCCGGATCCTGAGCCAGAATTAAACCCAAGGCCACCTGTGAGCGTTGTCCGCAGCTCATGGTGGATATTTTCTGTTTGGGCGTTACTTTGAGCTTTGACATCAGGTCCCAATACGGTTCCGGTTGCCAATTTTCGTAAAAACCCGAGTAGAATTTTTCGATTTGGTGAATGTTCATAAAGGCGTATTGCACGTGTCCCTCTATCAGGAAACCGATACGTTTCTTGGTTTCCGGCGTCAGGTTTTGTGAGTTTTCGCCATAGATGAGGCATTCGCCGCTTCGCGGTTGCAGAAAACCATTCATGATGTTGATAGTGGTAGATTTACCAGCACCATTTTTACCTAAAAGCCCCAGTATACGTCCCTCTTCCAGATGGATGTTGAGGTTTTCGTATACCAGCTTTTTACCGTAGTAATGGGTGAGGTTTTTACATTCGATGACTTTGTTCATAGAAACAATGAGTAAATAATAAAATGAGCAAATGACTTAATGAGACCGTTGATAAAAAGACTGCTGTCTGATATCATATCGTTTCATCGTCTTTTCTTATGTTTTTTTCACAAGGTGTAGTAAAGAAGGGGGCTGACTTCGTTTAGCCCAGCCCCCTAAAGGTTTATTTGAATACTACCTTGTGAATTAAGGTGCTTTTTTCTGTCTTAACAGATACCAGGTAGATACCATGGATATACTCGTTGGTGTTTACCGTTATACTGTTAGAGCTGTTTGTTGCAGTGAAAACGCATTTTCCACTAATAGAATATATATGGCAGTTCGACATTAAAGATTCAGAAGTGATGTGTAGTGTTTCATTGCTTTGCCATACTTTGATATCTGCCTGTGCAATGCTGTTTTCTATCTTGCTGGCAGCATCAGCATCAAGGTCAGCAATATCTAGTTTGTAGATTTTGCTTTTGCATATGGCAATGATTTGGTCGTTGTAAATAGTGCCAGCATAAGATGTTGATCCAGGGTAGCAAACTTCCCAATTTGTGCCGCCATCGTTGGTGTATTTCGTTTTAGTAGAGCTTCCCAGTGACATCCATGAGTCGCCGTCTATAGGTGCAATTACGCTGGCACCAACTAAACCATTTATCTTCGATAACGTTTCGCCGTTGTCGTAAGATACGAAAACGAAATCGCTAGTAGTAGGAATATAAAGGGTGTCGCCTTGTTTTTCAACTCCTTGAATATAAGGGTCGCTTGCCCCTAAATCTTCCATTTTGCTTGCAATATTGGTCACCGTAGTACCGGCATCTTCCGATTTTAAAAGTGTTTTGCTTCCACCAATGAAAAGATCGTCGCCATCTGCTACAATAGTGGTCATAAACAGATTGCCTAAATCTGAAGTAATGGTATCCCAATTTTCACCAGCATCGCATGTTTTAAATACACGGCCATAGGTGGCTTTTGATTCCAGACCTAGGGAGTCGTACCATTGTACAAAAGTGTAGAAAGTAGTGTCGTCAACACACTCTACAGTATAATAGTCCTGACCAAAACATCCTTCTTGATAAGGGTTTAGTGAAGATTTGTCATATTTAGCACCTACTTTGCTATCGTCCATAACATCGAAAGTGCTCCAGTTGTCTGTGGTGTACAGTAACAGGCCGGGACGGTATTTGTCTTCAGGACCATCACTAGGGAAATCAGCTAATTTGATACGTCGTGTACTCGCTATTGCTGCTGCCCCTTTACCTGCAGATAATCCTCTTAAGTCCATATCCAGACTGGCATAAATGATGTCCGATTCCGAAGGAATGTTTACTTCTTGAAAGCTTTGGCCACCATCATCAGACACTAAAAAAATGTTGCTATAGCCCGTGATAAAGGTTAGGTTATCGCTTGTGGCAATGCCCTTTAAATTACCACTTGTTTCAGTTATTGTTTTGCTGTTCCAGGTAAAAATACCGTTGCTTATATCGGACAATGCTAAGGTGTAAACTTCATTTTTTGCTAAAGCTACAAGGCTATCACCAAGGATGGTATAGTTCCAAAGCGATTCTCCTGCCGAGATGGCCTCCCAAGTTTTTCCTCCATCGGTAGTTGCTTTGGTTTTTGAGGTGCTACCACCTACAATATATGTCGAGTCATTATGTTTGTATGTAAAGTTACCACCAGATACATTGGGTAGGGCTGTAAAGCTGCTTCCTTCATCAGTACTTTCCCAAATACTATCAGATGTTGATGTGAAAATAATAGCATTGCCCAGTGAGCTTATACCCCAAAAAAACATGTTATCATCCTCTTCTGGATCTACGATGGTATGTAAGTCTACGACAGAATCATCAGTAAGACTGATTCTCAATAAGGTTTTACTTCCTGAAACATAAATATGGTTAGCAAAGACGTCAATAGAAGCTATACTCTTACTTCCATTATCGGGTAACAGCGCAGTCCAGCTTGTACCGGCATCTATCGACTTAAGTACATTCTGGTGGGTACCACCATCTACATCTTTCCAGTAGACGCCTACATAAACGGTATTTGCATCAATTACTTCTACGCTTGTAAATTTGACACTATAGTTGCCAATGGCAGAAGGGTGAAGCGTATTATCGGTGCCGTCGCCCATATTTGCAACGGTGATGATTTCCCAGGTGTTACCACCGTCTGTTGTTTTAAGGAGTGGCGAGTTGGCAAACAAATCGTTGCTGCTACCTGCAGGATGATCAATGACTTTATAGCCTGTCATAGCTACAGCGAAGCCTACATCACCAGAGAAACTGATGTCTTGGTAGTCAAAGTCATCGGTTTCAAATACGCCGGTGTTGTTCCAAGTTTCACCTCCATCAGTCGATTTCACAAAAATGTTGCCGTAGCCAACAATAGTGGCCGAGCCATCTTCTGATACGGCCATGTTTTGCAGGTTCTCACTCCGTTCGGTAACGACTTGTTCTTCCCAGTTGAAGGTTTGTGCGGTGATGGCTCCAATACTCATCAGTGCAATTAAAGCTAGCAGGTAAATTTTTTTCATAGCAATTAAATGATTAGATTAAAAAATGGTAAAAATATAAAGTAGTATAGTAGTTTTAAATCCCCTCGTAAGGGGATTATTTGAGTTCAAAATCAAACATATTAATGACTTTGCCTTGTTTTCCATTGCTGTAATTGAAGTAAAGCGTGTCAACTGAAAGAGCCGAGTTGATATTGTTAATAGTTGTCATTGTATCCACGTAGCTAATGCTGATGGCTTCGTTCATGTTGCTGTCCAGATAGTTGCGGAAAGCTACTACGCCCTCGTCATTAGAGATATGACTAATCAGATACTTGATGCGCGAGCGGTTTTTGCTATTGATAGGGCTCGGTATAATGTATTCTTGTATCACCGTTTTGCTGTAGTCCGATTTGTTATTGAACTGGTAATCCTCAGGAACAAACATTGCCTTGGCGTAATCCTCTTTGCTCAACTGCGAAAATTCAGGACCATCAATCACTTCATAGCCCATTTCAGCGGTATATTCATTTTCTTTATAGGTGTATTTAAAGGATTTTGTTTCTAATAATTTGACGATTTTTGCTTCACTTATACTTACCGAAGCGGGGAAGAATACTTCTACAATCACCGGACAAGCATATTCCGATAGTATACCTACAGCTTCGCTATTATCCTGAAGGAAACGGGCCAGGTAGTTAAAGTCATTTTTATCAAAGAAATCTTCTAGCGTAACATGAATCTTTATGACACCGGTTTCTTCGGCTTTTAGCTTGCGCAAAATAACTTTTTGAGGGGTGAAGATGCTGCGTTCTATGGCTTCTTCGTCCAGTTTTGTAGCATCGTAATATATTTTGGCTGTTTTGGTATCTACATAGGTAGCTACGCCCAGTACGCCATCTACTTTTCGCATTTTGTTGGCAAAGGCCGAAGAACTACCAAAGCATTTTACGCTTGAGAGTCCGGAACGTTCATAGGTGCGTACATCTTCATAATTGTCAAAATCATACCAGCGCTGATCGATGGTAGGGATGTGCCATAGTTGGCCAAGTGCCATTCCGGCCAATACCAAAACGACAGTAGCTATGTGAGGTAAATATTTCCAGTTTTTCTTTTTGTTGAATTGTAGTGTATCTGGTTCCGGACAGGCTGCCACACAGTCGCCACAGAGGTTACAGTCGGCCTCTTTCACTACTTGCATATTGGCAACATCAATGGCTTGTGGGCATTTTTTGCTACACAAAGAGCAGTTGATACACGAGTTCTCGTTACGGGTGACTTTTACGGCTGGGAATAGTTTGCCGTGTAGTTGAGTGATTTCTATTAAATACCCTCCGACACAGGCAGCAGCCAATGGCCATACATAGGAAATGTTTACACCTGCTTTTAGCAAAATAAGGTAAATGGCCATTACGACAACAAAGAACCCTGTGAATTTGAAGATGTTTGATATAGCGCCAAGCGGACACAAATATTTACACCAAAAAAGACGTATGAAAATAGAGCCAACAAATACTATAGCGATAGAAATAATAGACCACAATAGCACGACATCGGTATCGAAACCGGAAGCTAAACCATAGTAGGGATCAAATTTCTTACAAAAAAGTTCGTTGCTTTGAAGCGTATGGTACAGGGTGATAAAAAGCAGAATATATTTGAGTGAGCGCAAGGCTTTGTCGGCTATACCTGTGATGGTGATTTGAGCTTTCATTTTACGTCCAAGACGACTCATCCATTCGGTGACAGTACCTACAGGGCATATAAAAGAACAAAACAGTTTGCTTAAAAGGATGATAGCGACTATTAAGGTGATTCCCATTACTATCTGTACCCCCGTCATAGAGCAGGATAGGGCTTGATTGAGCAAATAACTGCCCAATGCCTGTATACCGCCAAAGGGGCAATAAGCCTCTATATCAACAGTAAAGCTACTACTAACTTTTGCAATGATTCCAAATATTAGGATAAGGCCGAGTACGGTCCATTGCATGCCTTTGCGGGGCATATTAAGTGGTTTTTTCATGTTTGGTTTAAGTTGTTTCTGTGGTGATTAGTCAATGGTGAAACGCATGTTTTTTTCGCGTCCGGCTCTTATGAGATCTTTACAATAGACCACGGCTTCGTCATAGGTTTTAAACAGGTCGCCTTCTTTTTCCCACCAAGTATCGCCTTTTTCCAGTCCCATAACGTTGCATCCCTCTTTGGGGGCTAATGAAACTCTTTCGTTTGCTTTTACTTTAATGGCATCAGCGCTCAGGTGCATAGCTTTTACACTCACGGGACGGGCACTTACTATAACGTCATCACTATTTGTCATCACTAAGATGCCATAGCAATCGATACCTTGTGTTATCCAATCGCCAACTCGCTCTTCAAGTAATTTATTGAATTTAACTTCGTCGGAATAGGTGTAATTGGCTATTTCGTTGGATTTGTTTTTGTTATTGCATGCTACCAATGCAATAGTCACTAAAAACAATAGGGCTGTTTTTAATTTCATAAGAGCTTAGTGTAAAATGTAATGAATGTCTGCTGTGTCAAAAAGTAAGACAAATGTAGATAATCGCCGTGAAAAATTAAATGAAATAATGATTTTTCTTTCATATTGTTTTCTTATGTTAAGAGATGGTAATAGTAGTTCAATTGTATAGTTTTTAAAACTAGTAAATTACCTTTTGGGGACATTTTTAGTGTTTTTATAGGGTATTTGGGGTTTTTCAAAGCATCTTTTTAGATACCTTTGCGGCACTTCATGGGACAAGAACGTATCATATTAGGCATAGACCCGGGTACCACGGTGATGGGATGGGGAGTGATCAGGGCTGTAGGGCAAAAGCCGGAGTGTGTGGCTCTCGGTATTTTAGAGTTGCATAAGTACGACAATCATTATCTTAAGTTACAAAAGATATTTGAGCGTGTCTTAGGCTTAATAGAGCAGTTTCATCCGGATGAGATGGCACTGGAGGCTCCCTTCTTTGGCAAAAATGTACAAAGTATGCTCAAACTTGGCCGGGCGCAAGGGGTGGCTATGGCAGCCGGTCTCTCGCGTGATATTCCTATTACCGAATATGCCCCGCTGAAAATAAAAATGGCAGTGACCGGTAATGGACAGGCGTCTAAAGAGCAAGTGGCTGCTATGCTACAAAAGTACCTTAAACTGAAAGAGATTCCTAAGAAGCTGGATGCTACTGATGGCCTCGCTGCTGCCCTTTGCCATTTCTTTCAAAACCAAAATGTAGTCAAAGAAAAATCTTATAACAGTTGGAAAGATTTTGTTAGTAAGAATCCCGGGAGGGCACGGAAATAGGTGGTTCGATGATTCAATGATTCAATGATTTAATGATTCATTGATTCAATGATTCAATGATTC
>DHQI01000085.1:0-159 GCA_002408065.1 Bacteroidales bacterium UBA5342 | reverse complement strand
GATTCAATGATTCAATGGTTTACCACGTCACAAATCCGGAAAATCTTGAACTTTGAGTTTATAATTCATCACCAATCGTTTAAAAGAAACCGAAAAGCCAGGCTATTCATCAGGCAGTCCCCTTCAGGGAAAATGGTGGATCAAGCAGGATTTCTGGGG
>DHQI01000110.1:95512-96064 GCA_002408065.1 Bacteroidales bacterium UBA5342 | reverse complement strand
ATATTTGATGCGTTGCCCCTGAACCTATAGCTGTCTGCCTCCGAATTTTTTGTATTTTTGCAAATTACTGAATAATAAAACTAACAGCTAGAGGCCCACAGCTAATAGCCACAAGAATGGATAAAATAAAATTAGAATATCAAGCTACAGGCGGTGATTTTCTCAATGCCGGCAAAGCCTCCAGTCAGGTGAAGAAAATGCTGAAAGAACTGGGCATTGAGCCGCAAATTATTAAGCGCACGGTAATTGCCTTGTACGAAGCGGAAGTGAATATAGTGGCTCATGCCGATGAAGGCAAAATCACGGCTTGCGTTTACGAAGACAAAATAGAACTCAAGCTCGAAGACAAAGGACCGGGAATTCCGGATATTGATAAAGCGATGGAAGCGGGTTTTTCTACCGCCAGCGAAGAGGTACGCAATATGGGCTTTGGCGCCGGAATGGGCTTGCCTAATATTAAAAAGAATGCTGACGAGTTTGAAATAGAAAGTCAAGTAGGTGAGGGGACGAAGTTGAAAATTGTTACTTTTTTTTAATGATTCAATGATTCAA
>DHQI01000110.1:75229-95293 GCA_002408065.1 Bacteroidales bacterium UBA5342 | reverse complement strand
TTCAATGATTCAATGATAGAATGAGTCAATGAGTCAATGATTCAATGATTCGATGAGAGAATGATTCAATGAGAGAATGATTCAATGAGAGAATGACTCAATGATAGAATGACTTAATTTTGAATTCAGAATATATAATATGTACAATTCCATAGAACTAGATATTGATAAATGCGTAGGCTGTGCTCACTGTATGCGCGTATGCCCGACCGAGGCTATACGTATACGCGAAGGCAAAGCCGTACTGAACGAAAAGTTATGTATCGATTGTGGCGAGTGCATTCGTGCCTGTCCGCATCACGCCTATGATGTCAAGCAAGATAATATCAAGGAGATCTTAGACTACAAATATCGTGTGGCTATAGTGCCATCGGTTTTTTTTGGTCAGTTTCCTGAAAAAGTAACCAATAGCCAGGTGCATGAAGCCATGCGTGAGCTTGGTTTTACCCACGTTTTCGAAATAGAAGGTGGTATCGAGTATTTACGCGAAAAGATCAATGAACTAATACGGAATCCGGAAGTCCCGAAACCGATCATTTCTTCTTTCTGTCCTTCTATCGTTCGCCTTATTCAGCTACGTTTCCCTTCTCTCTTGGAAAATGTAGCGCCCCTGCGAACGCCTACTGATTTGGCAGCTATGTATTATACTGAAAAATTAGTGGACGAAGGTGCTAAACGTGAAGAGATAGGCATGTTTTATGTGACGCAATGTCCGGCCAAGAAATCAGCTGTTAATCATCCTGTAGGCGAAAAAAAATCAGCCCTCACCGGTGTGATAAATATCAATATGGTATATAACAAAGTGTACCGTCAAGTGCTGCGTGGCGAACTGGCTGATACGAGTGAAGAAGATCGTTGGCGCGATAATGTACTGGTCAACGACCGAGCCATACGATGGATGATGACCGGGGGCGAGGCTAACACGGTAGCTGGTCGAACGCTGGCTATTGATGGTATGACTAATGTGATAAAATTTCTCGAAAAAGTAGAAAGTGAAGATTTGCTTGGTATCGACTTTTTAGAAATACGAGCTTGTGACGAGAGCTGTGCCGGGGGTGTCTTGAATTCAGAAAATCGTTTTTTAGCTGTTGAACGTTTGAAAACCAGGGCACGTGAGGTGAAACATCGCCTGAAACACGACCCTAGTGCAACGCGCAAAACCTATTCGGATAAAAAGGGTTACCTGCTTAAGCACATTGAACTGGAAGAGCCATTCGAAGATAAATCCATTACAATGGCTGGTAGTCGTGCAGAAGCTATGAAACGTATGAAGCGCAAACGTGAACTTATGTGTTTTCTCCCCGGTATTGATTGTGGGGCTTGTGGGGCTCCTACTTGTCAGGCCTTAGCTGATGATATTGTTAACCGAAATGGTGCATTGTCTAATTGTATCTTCATGCAAAAACAGATGGAGCATCAGAATGGTATCAGTGCTGAAACGACTTATCAAATAGTAGAGAAGATATGGGGTAAAGCTCGTTTGGAAAAAGATTGTACGAAGGCCGGAGCTAAGCTGGATACTTTGTAGTTTTTTTGGTGAGCTAGAGTGATTTTTTTAATTTTTAATTTTTCATTTCGGTCACAGAGTTTGCCGAAGTGTTCATTTATAATATTCATTAAATAATGATATATCCAATATATTTGTACGGACATCCTGTACTGAGAAAAGAAACGAAGGCGTTAACTCCTGATTACCCGAATCTAAAGGAGCTTGTTGATGATATGTTTACCACGCTTGATAAGGTAGGTGGCATTGGTTTAGCGGCACCGCAGATAGGCTTGTCTATTCGCTTGTTTATTGTGGACTTGGATCCTTTTAAAGATGAAAGGCCGGAATTTGCAGGCGTAAGAAAGGTGTTTATCAATCCGGAATTTCTCTGGAGAAGTGATGAAGAGTTTACTACCATTGAAGAAGGCTGCTTGAGTGTGCCGGATATTAACGAAAAGGTAGAGCGTCCGGCTAAAGTTAAGATTAAGTATTATGATCTTGATTTTAAAGAGCATATAGAAGAGCACGACGACTGGATGGCGCGTGTAATGCAACATGAATATGACCACATTGACGCTCATCTTTTTATCGATCGTGTTTCGCCTTTACGTCGCCGTATGATCAAAGGTAAGTTAGCTGCTATCCAAAAACGTAAAGTAACGCCACGCTATAAATTTAAATAGTAAACAGATCTTAGGTCTACTGAGCCTTTAGCTGATTATTAGGATTCTTAATGATAAAAATGCAGGAAAACTCTTTGCTATTTTTCTTTTAGAGTCCTTTTTTTATGCGTATTCGCTTGTGAATAGGCTATAATGACGAAAGTCTTAGCTAAGCCCTGTGTCTTTTTAGTGAATATCAGCAAGGAGCAGTTAATGCGTTATAAACGCCAATTAAAACAATAACTTAACGATTTCTTTGGCGACTTCTTTTTTACTCATCAGTGGGAGGGGGCTGACTTGTTTTTTTGATATAATGGTGACTTTATTGGTGTCAAAACCAAAGCCGGCGTTTTTGTCCTGTAGACTATTAAGAATTATGTAGTCCAGGTTTTTACGCTCTAATTTACCCTGGGCATTGGGCAGTTCATCATTGGTCTCCAAAGCAAATCCTACGTGCACCTGATGTGCCTTTTTTACTTTTCCTAATTCGGCCGAGATGTCTTTGTTCTTAACCAATTCTATGGTGAGTTCGTCATTCTGACGTTTTGTCTTGGTGGCAGAAGGGTGTTTGGGGGTATAGTCAGCTACAGCCGCACAAAAGATACTAATGTCGCAGTGTGCATGGATACTGGCACAAGCCTGATACATCTCCTCTCCGGACATTACATCTATTCGTTCTATGTTTTTATGGCTAATATTCAGATTGGTGGGGCCTGACACAAGCTTGACGAATGCTCCTGATTCAGCACATGCTTCAGCTATGGCATAGCCCATTTTACCGGTAGAGAAGTTGCCAATAAAGCGTACCGGATCAATTTTTTCGTAGGTCGGGCCTGCTGTAATGAGTAGGGTTTTTCCTTGTAAAGACATTTTTATTCAATTAAAAATGAACACTTCGGCAAACTCAGTGACCGAAATGAAAAATTAAACCTAAAAATGATGCTTCCCTGCCAGCTAAGTACATCGGGAGGCGCATAGCAACCTAAAGTGAAAAATTAAAAAAAGAGAATTGGGTAATGAAAAAAGTGGAATGTTGGAATATTGCTAGTGCCAACTGCCTATTTAAGAAACGCTACCACGTGTTCCAGAATGGCTTCCGGCTCTTCCATTCGTCCTTTTCCTTCCAGACCACTGGCTAAAAATCCGCTTTGAGGTTCAATGATAGGACAGGCGTCTTCCTGTAAAATCTTCAGGTTACGCTGAGTGGTATGGTGCGCAAACATATCCAAATCCATAGCCGGCGCTACCATTGTAGGGGCTTTCATCGACATATAAGTGGTGATAAGCATATTATCGGCTACACCGTGAGCCATCTTTGCAATAGTGCTAGCACTAGCCGGTGCTACAATCATGAGATCGGCCCACAAGCCAAGATCTACATGGCTGTTCCAGCTACCATCAGCCTGAGCAAAAAACTCGCTAATAACCGGCTTTTGCGATAAGGTAGCTAAAGTAAGGGGGGTGATAAATTCCTTTGCTGCAGGTGTCATTATCACTTGTACTTCAGCACCTTCTTTTCTAAACAGGCGGATAAGTAAGGCTGCTTTGTAGGCAGCAATACTTCCCGTAATGCCCAGAATAATATGTTTTCCTTCCAGACGCATTAAAATTCGCTTGTAACGCTTTCTTCTTTCGCTGGGTTGCGGTAGTAAGTATCGTCTTCGATAAATTCTTGAGTGGCTAATAAAGTAGGCTTAGGAAGACGCTCGTAGTAACGCGAAATCTCTATTTGCTCACGGTTTTCGAAAACCTCTTCCAGGTTGTCAGTATATGAAGCAAACTCAGCTATCTTTTGGTTGAGTTCATTCTTCATATCAGCACCTATTTGATTGGCGCGCTTGGCTATGATGGCAAGTGATTCGTACAGGTTTCCAGACTTATCTGCCAAGGTATTGGTATCACGTGTAATAGTAGAAGCCGGAGCATTTGTCTTTTTGTAATCCATAATATTTGTTTAGTTCTAATTTTAGAATTCTTTAGTTGAGTGCTTTCTGTGCTTTTTCAAAAATAGCATCAGCTTTTTTCTTCATATCGCTTTCCGGATAGTCATTCATAAAGGAATAATATTCATCAATAACATTTCGGTAACGGCTATCTTGTTTTTCGTCGATACTATTCTCTGCTATGATGAAGCGTGAGTCCAGTATCAAAAAGGAAAGTTCTTCGCTGTGTTTATTTCCGGGATACTCTTTCAGGCAGTTCTCTGCTGTGATAATAGCCGATTGGTAATTGTTGCCCAGGTACGAACCTAAGTTGTAGTACAAATTAGCATTCAGGTATGATTTGTAAGCCAGTTTATCCTGCAGTTCGTTAATGTATTTACGGGCTTCTTCTACCGTTGGGTCATCAGGGTATATTTCCATATAAATGGCAAAAGCTTCAATGGCTTGTTTTGAGCTGCTCTGATCTAACTTGGCCCGGGGAGATTGCATATAAAAACAGTAAGCACGGTTAAAATAACACTCTTTCACATTCGCATGACGCGGGTAAGTGCGTATTATTTGATTGAAAAAGTGCTCCGCGTAGGTATAATCTCCTTGTCGGAAATAAGTCATGGCTTGTAAGTAGAGTGATTCTTCTGCCAGACTTGTCCCTTTGAAGATGGGAACAACCTCCAATAGCAAAGTCGCTGCTTTTTCGTACTGTTCCAACTCGTAATACTCTTTAGCTTTCTCATACTTAAGGTTGTAGTCGGTACTCTTTAGGAGAGCTTGGTATTCGCTACAAGAGGCCAATGAGAGGCTTAAGAGGAGTATGTAAAAAATGTTTTTTATCTGCTTCATAAATAAGGGCTGCAAAATTACTATAAATCTATGTAATAATACTGTTTACACTAATAAAAAGTTACACCGTTGAGGCAAGAATAAAAGCAATTCTTTCAGAGTAATTAATCTGATGTCTTTTGATGCGCTAATAAGCTTATCAAAAAAATAATTACCTTATGACTTCTTACAGACATAAAACGGTAAATCCCTTATCTTATTATGACCATGGTTGCGCCATAACCATATTCACGAAACGAAGCATCCTGAAAATCCAGTTGATACTTGCGTTGCAGGCTGTTACGAATGTCATTTTTTAAGCGGCCATTGCCTACACCGTGGATAAATACAATGCGTTTACCTTTGTGTCCTTTGTATTCTTTTAGCGTATCGTTAAAGATTTTAAGCTGATGTTCCAGCATTTCGCTATTACTCATTCCTGCAAAATCATCCAGCAAAGCTTCTATATGTAGGTCAACTTCAATAATTTCAGAATTTTTTTTAGGGCTTTTAAGCTTACTTTCCGGTTTTTGGTGTTTGCCTTTAAGACCTTCATCCTGCAAATCTTTCACGGCATTTTCTAAAGCATCTTTATGCAAAGGCATCATCAATGCTTTAAAACTTAGCAATGAAGTTTCTTCGTAACTTTTACTTTTCGATAACTTAACGGCATTGAAAGTGATGATCTTATCAATATTAGGCAGTTGCTTATAATCTTTGCCACGCATAAAAGGCAAGAGACGCACTTTCATTTTGGCTATTTCACCTAGTTCTGGTGCAGTAAACGTCCCGATAGGTTGGTGCGTGTTAGGGTGGAGGAGACCATCAGCAATGGCTTTGCCTTCTATTTTATTTTCTTCGCACAAGTAATAGATGTAGTAATTACTGTCGTTGATCAGGTACAACTCCATTTTGCCTTGTAGTGGCACATCGTCATATTCAGGAGTAATGGCTAACCATGCTTCAAAGTCATTCTTTTTATCCTGAAAAATGAGAGGGGCTTCATCTTTTTGAACGGTTACAGAGGCGGTAGATGCCGCTGGTTTAGTCGTTAGGGCCGGGCCGTCCGCTTGTTCTACCACCACACATTCGGTGATTAAAACCGGAATCTCAAAGCCGTCTTCATCTTCTACCAAAACGATTTCTTTATTTTTAAAACCGCTTACCGTTCCTCCGCCTACTTCGTTTAGGAACCTTACTTTATCGCCTATTCTTATGGTCATGTTAATGAGTAAATGCTTAAATGAGTAAATGTTTTAATGAATGCGAGAATGATTAAATTTTTGAATTGACTGTTCTATGTCTTATTTGAGTCTTAGCTTCTCATTGCGTTATAGCATATTCTTCTTGAACTTTGTAACCCTGCCACCTTCTTTAATAAATAAACACCGCTAATTTCTTAGGGCCGTGTGCGCCTAATATTAAGGTTTTCTCAATATCAGCTGTGCGACTGGGGCCTGTTATTAATGTCAGTTGAGAAGGAAAATTATTACCGTACTTTTCGCCAATTTCTTTGACGGCTTCATCTAAGGTAGGACGCAATTGATCCCGCTTGGCAATGATGACATGAATGGGGGAGAGCCCCATCAGTTTCCGACCTTCTTTGGCGGTTAATATAGCCGTTCCAGTTTGGGCAGCCAACAACTCACAGCTGGTAATGCCTGCTTCAATTTTTGAGATGTCTCCCTTACTTGATTCTAAGCTGTCAACTATTGTTTTATCAAGCGAAGGAGATAAAAATAAATTACTTGAGATGTTGTTCTCAAATAGGAAATCTTCAACTCCGGATATGCAATCATTCAGGTTGTCAGAGATATAGCATTCGCCTTGCACGCTTTCGATGCTTTTTTTGAAAGCTAAAGCTAAATCGCCCTTTGGAACCTTTAGACCGGACGCTACAGGAGCTTCCGGAAGCACAATTTCTTGATTTTTGGCTTCGCGGGCAACTTTAATCTTAGCTAATATCTCGTCGCGGGTTGACAATTTAATTTTGTTGAGTTAATTAAATGAGTATACGGTAGTTTACAGGTAAACAATAGACAAATAAAAATATTTACAATCAGACTCGTCATATTCTCACCACGAATCACACGAATAGCACGAATTTGATAGAGCAGCTTCGCTGAATTTATTTCACGAATTTTAAGAAGTAAAGGTAAAACCTTTACTTCTTAAAGGTTCACTACCAGATAATACCTGTGTTACTTAATGATCCACCTGTAAATAAGCGTATAGTCATTTTTAATTATTACTATATGCAAAAAAAAGAGATGAGTTCTAAGTGATAATCTTAAAAACTCACCCCTCATTTATCATTGCTTTATTCTTCTTTTTTATCCTCAGTTTTCGCCTTCAATTTAGGCGTAGCTTTCTTTGCCTTAACCTCAGACTCAACCTCAGCCTTAACCTCAGTTTCTTTTTCTGCTTCTTCTTTTTCGCGGGCTTCTTTACGCTCTTTTTCTTTATCAGTGTACTCTTTGTGGGCTTTTTCTTCCAGTTCCATACGTTCGCTTTTCCAAGGGCGTTCGCCAAAGATATCCACCATATCATCGGTAAAGATGACTTCACGCTCAACCAATAGTTGTGCCAATTTTTCGTGTTTGTCTTTATAATTAGCCAATAGCTTCAAGGCGCGCTCATATTGTTCCGAAATGATGCGTTTCACTTCTTTGTCAATCATCTCTGAGGTTTTCTCAGAATAAGGCTTGGTGAAACCATAACCACCACCGCTGGAATCGTAAAAGCTAACATTACCCACCTGATCACTCATTCCAAAATAAGAAACCATAGCATAAGCTTGTTTGGTTACGCGTTCCAGGTCGTTCAGGGCACCGGTAGATACTTTACCAAAGACAAGCTCCTCGGCAGCACGTCCGCCTAAAGTAGCACACATCTCATCCAGCATTTGCTCTTGTGTGGTCAGCTGACGCTCTTCGGGCAAATACCAGGCAGCACCAAGGGCTTTTCCGCGTGGTACTATGGTCACTTTCACCAAAGGGTGAGCATATTCAAGTAACCAGCTTACTGAAGCGTGTCCCGCCTCGTGATAAGCAATCGCTTTTTTCTCCCCGGAAGTGATAATTTTACTTTTCTTTTCCAGTCCGCCAATGATACGGTCAACAGCATCCAGGAAGTCTTGTTTTTCTACTGTTTTCTTTTCTTTACGTGCCGCTATCAGAGCTGCCTCGTTACACACATTGGCAATATCTGCGCCAGAGAAACCTGGTGTCTGTTTAGCTAAAAACATAGCGTCTACACTATCGTCTAGCTTCAAGGGTTTTAAGTGAACATTAAAAATAGCCACACGGTCATGCAATTCCGGTAATTCTACTTGTATCTGACGGTCAAATCGTCCGGCGCGCATCAAGGCTTTATCGAGAATTTCTGCCCGGTTAGTAGCGGCCAATATGATGACGCCACTGTTATCACCAAAGCCATCCATTTCTGTCAGTAATTGGTTCAAGGTATTTTCACGCTCATCGTTCGATCCCATATTAGGGTTTTGACCACGGGCGCGTCCGATAGCGTCAATCTCATCGATAAAGATGATACAAGGCGATTTTTCTTTGGCTTGTTTGAAGAGATCACGTACACGTGAAGCACCCACTCCTACAAACATCTCAACAAAGTCAGAGCCTGACATAGAGAAAAACGGTACGTGAGCTTCGCCCGCTACGGCTTTAGCCAAAAGCGTTTTACCGGTTCCCGGAGGGCCTACTAATAGGGCCCCCTTAGGTATTTTACCTCCCAGTTCGGTGTATTTTTTAGGATGTTTAAGGAAGGCAACAATCTCTTCAATCTCTTGTTTAGCCTCATGTAAACCGGCTACATCACTAAAGTTAACTTTGATATTGGATTCTTTGTCAAATACTTTAGCTTTAGATTTGCCCACGTTAAAAATACCACCAGGGCCGCCGGAACCGCCCATTCCACCGCTCATACGGCGCATAATGAGTATCCATACTCCGATAATTAGGATAAAAGGCACAATGCTCCAAAAGAATTCGCCAAAGTAATCTTCTCGGGTGTCATATTCAATCGATAGTTCCGGTTTTATTTCTTTTACGGCCTCTTCAAACTTATCCAAAGAACCAATTTTAAACTTTAACTGCGGAGCTGACGAGTCTTTAGTGCCGTTTTTAGTCCAGTTAGGTATACTTTCTTTTGTTAACGAAACTTCTACTATGCCCTGGTTGGTGATCACCACCACCTCTTCAACATCACCACTTGGTAGTATTTGATTGGTGAATTTAGAGTATGTGATTTCCTCAGCAGCCGATTGTCGGCCCATAAAGTTGAAAGCAATAAGAATGAGAAATATTGCTCCATAAACCCAGCCTAAGCTAAATTTATTCTTGCCGTTTTGTTTTCCCGGCCTGTTAGCTGCCTTGCCAAAGTCGATCTTCAACTCCTTAGGGCCTTTTTTGCTTTCTTTTTTATTATGATCTTGTTCTGTTGCCATTTTCTTAGTTATCTAATGCAATAAATGCTGCGTTATTTTTTCTTGTATTCTGTGATTGCTTTATCTTTTACTCCGGCATAAAAAACAATAATTTCTGCTGTTTTGTTGCCGGGATTATAGCCATAGTGGTAGGTGTCGACCAATTCTATCAGTGCGTCACCTTTTTTCATTTTTAGTTCCTGACCGTTTTCTGATAGCACGTTCAGTTCGCCTTCTAACAACACCCCCGCATTGATAACGGGATGTTTGTGAAGGTCCAGTTTTGCATGGGGTGGAATTTTGATGTTAAGGACCGTTATTTCCGGTTGTCCTTTGTTGTATTCAGGCAAAATGGAGTCATTCCACGACAGGCTCGATTTTGCCAAAGTTGTTACTTTTAATTCTTCACTTACTTGTTGTCGACAAGATGATAGACTGATGACCAGGAAGCTAATAAATAAAAGGCTTTTCATAATAGCGATTAGTCAAGGTCAGCAATTTCTTCAACTTCTCCGTCAGCCCACAGACCTTCTAGATTGTAGTATTCGCGGATAGGGCGTTGGAATACGTGTACCATTACCGAACCATAATCTATCACAATCCATTCGGCCTCATTCTGACCATCTTTTCCTAAGGGTTTAGTGTGTGCTTCTTTGCTTACAAACTTTGTTACTTCGTCGGCAATGGCGCTCACATGCGTGTTAGAGCCACCCTCACAAATGATGAAGTTAGAACAGATAGCGTTTTCAATTTTGGATAAATCGATATTGACGATACGTTTTCCTTTCAGGTTCTGAATGGCTTCGATGATAGCGGTATTTAATTCCATGTATTAATTCAATGTTGTATGATTCAAGGTTAATTCCCTGATATGTTTATAGTTGTTTGATAGTGTTTTATAAAAGCATCATATTCCTTTTGAAAAGTTGTCCTCTTATGATGTTCAGGTTGATTTATGATGTACTTGCATACCTTATCTACACCCGATTTAGAAACAGAAAAAGCTGAAGCTGTTTGCTGCCATTTAAAGTTTCCTTTCACCATATTGTTGTCATTAATAAATGATTCAGAGTTATTGGCAATAATACTGGCAATGGTTTCTTCTGAAATTTTAGGAGACTTTGATATTAAGAAATGTAAATATTCAGGGTTAGCATAAATTGCATACATTTTAGATTGGTTATTATTAACAATACCAGTAATGTATTTTTCTAAACGAACACGTTGTTTTTCAAATATTACTCTTTCTCGTTTGAAAGCCGTAAATACAAAATATGTGTATACATTATTGTATTCAATTTTTATATTTATTGAATTTGAAGTACAAAAATACACAATTCGTAGTAATAAGGTAATAAGGTTTGTTTTTACGCGTCATTTATTAACCTTAGTAGAACAAGTTATCACGTATCACAATAAGCTAATTACTTTATTTTATATCGGTATTTGTTATCGTCATTTATACATAAAAAGCCCTGACTCCGTATTAATCGGGGTAAGGGCTTTTCATCATTTCAAATAGTTATGAGCTAAGTGCACTTACTTAACCTCTTCGAAGTCTACGTCGGTCACTTCATCGTCACCGCCTTGTTGCGCACCAGCATTAGGATCAGCCTGTGGGCCTCCCTGAGGTCCTCCTTGTGGTCCACCTTGCTCTTGTGCCGCAGCATACATTTCCTGAGAAGCTGCCTGGAATACGGTATTAAGTTCTTCCATAGCTGTGTCGATAGCTGCCAAATCTTTAGCTTCGTAAGCTTCTTTCAGCTTTTTCAAAGCGTCCTCGATAGGTGCTTTTTTGTCAGCTGGTAATTTATCCCCAAACTCTTTCAATTGTTTCTCAGTTTGGAAGATAGTGCTGTCCGCAGCGTTCAATTTGTCGATTTTTTCTTTTTCAGCTTTATCAGCATCAGCATTAGCGGCAGCTTCGTCCTTCATACGTTGGATGTCGGCATCGCTAAGACCCGAAGAAGCCTCGATACGAATACTTTGCTCTTTACCAGTCGCTTTGTCTTTTGCACTTACGTGAAGGATACCGTTAGCATCAATGTCGAATGTTACTTCGATTTGTGGTACACCACGTGGTGCTGCAGGTATTCCGTCAAGGTGGAAACGACCAATTGTTTTATTATCCTTAGCCATAGGACGCTCACCTTGCAGGATGTGAATCTCTACAGAAGGTTGGTTGTCCGCAGCAGTTGAGAATGTTTCTGTTTTCTTAGTAGGAATAGTTGTATTAGACTCAATCAATTTAGTCATTACATTACCCATTGTTTCGATACCAAGAGAAAGTGGCGTTACGTCAAGTAAAAGAACGTCTTTTACATCACCAGTCAATACACCACCTTGGATAGCAGCACCAATGGCTACTACTTCGTCTGGGTTAACACCTTTCGAAGGTTTTTTACCGAAGAATTTTTCTACTTCTTCCTGGATTTTAGGGTCACGTGTAGAACCACCTACTAACAATACTTCGTCGATATCGCTGGCTGAAAGACCTGCATCGCTAAGGGCTTTTTTACAAGGTGCCATTGAGCGGGCTACCAAATCCTCAGTTAACTGATCGAATTTAGCTCGTGACAAAGTCAAGACTAAGTGCTTAGGACCTGAAGCTGTTGCCGTGATGTAAGGCAAGTTGATTTCAGTTTGAGCACTTGACGACAACTCAATCTTAGCTTTCTCAGCCGCTTCTTTCAAACGTTGCAATGCCATAGGATCCTGACTTAGGTCAAAATCTTCCTGAGCTTTGAATTCCGCCACCATCCAGTCAATCAACTTTTGGTCAAAATCGTCACCACCTAAGTGAGTATCACCATTTGTAGATAATACTTCGAATACACCGTCACCTAATTCAAGGATAGAGATGTCGAAAGTACCACCACCAAGGTCATATACGGCGATTTTCTTGTCTTCTTCTGTTTTGTCCAAACCGTAAGCAAGGGCAGCAGCTGTAGGCTCGTTGATGATACGCTCTACTTTAAGACCTGCAATCTCACCGGCTTCTTTGGTGGCCTGACGTTGTGCATCGTTGAAGTAAGCAGGAACAGTAATAACCGCTGCGTCTACTTCTTGTCCCAGATAGTCTTCAGCTGTTTTCTTCATTTTCTGAAGCGTGATAGCTGAAATTTCTTGTGGAGTATACAAACGACCGTCAACATCTACACGAGGAGTGTTGTTGTCGCCTTGTTTTACAGTGTAAGGTACACGTGCAATCTCTTTACTTACGTTCGAGAAGCTTTCGCCCATGAAACGTTTGATAGAATAAATTGTTTTATTAGGATTGGTTACGGCCTGACGCTTTGCAGGATCACCAATTTTACGTTCGCCATTTTCTACAAAAGCTACGATAGAAGGCGTTGTGCGGCGTCCTTCAGCATTTGTGATTACAACCGGTTCGTTACCTTCCATTACAGAAACGCAAGAGTTAGTTGTTCCTAAGTCGATTCCAATAATTTTTCCCATTGTAGTACTTATTAAAAGTTTATTTGTTTATGTTTTGTTGTATTTCAAATTTTACGATGGGCTTTAAGTCAAACGCTATGCCAAGGGTAAATTGTCCTTGAAAAATGAAAAATGAGAAATGATGGGGCTCAAAATGGCAGTTTGCTTGAGAAATTGAAGGTGGGAATGTCAGACTTTGTGACAGAATGGCGTTTTCTTTAAGTTCGCAGATAAAAGATATCGCAGAGATGCGGAGATACGCAGAGGGGGATTTTTAGTTGGCAATTTTTGTAGCAGTTGGCTGTTGAGTAAGTACGATTTTTGCGTTGTTAAGTAATACTACTGTAGAGATAGGCAAGAAGTAGAGAGTGAGAAGAAAACTCAGCGGCTTTCTGCGATATCTATAAAACAAAAAAGCACCAAAACTTACCCCTAGGTAAATCTTAGTGCTTCAATATCTTTTAATGCAGCTTCGCTTATACAATACCTGAAAAGCCCATAAAAGCCATAGCCAGTAAACCAGCTACCACCAAGGCAATAGGCGTTCCTTTCATTCCTTTCGGGATGTTGAGCAAGTCCATTTGTTCGCGCAAACCAGCGAAGATAATCAGTGCAAGACCAAAACCGATAGCTGATGAGATAGCGTAAGTCACACTTTCCAGTAGGTTCATTTCTTTCTGAATCACCAGGATAGCTACCCCTAGGATGGCACAGTTAGTGGTAATCAAAGGTAAAAAAACACCTAAAGCCTGATATAGGGGAGGGCTTACTTTTTTTAGTACAATCTCTACCAGCTGTACCAGCGATGCTATAATGAGGATAAAGACAATGGTCTGTAAGAAATCGATGCCATAAGGTTCCAAAATGCCTTTTTGTATCAGATAAGTAACAATGGTGGCTATCGTCATCACAAAGGTGACGGCACCGGTCATACCAATAGCTGTATCAATTTTTTTAGAAACCCCCAGGAAAGGACAAATACCGAGGAATTGACTCAACACAATGTTGTTGACAAATACGGCAGAAATGAATATTAATATGTATGTCATAATGTTTTGCTTTTGGCCTTTAGCTTTTTGCTATTGGCGGTTCATATTTTGCTGAGGGTAAGCTAAAGGCTAACAGCCAAAAGCTAATAATCTGTGTCGTAAAAATCTTTTACAAAGTTAAGCAAATATAATTTATTCGTTGCCCGGGTGAAAGCGGTGTACATCCAGCGCCAGAGTTCTACGTTGAGGTGATCTTGTGTGATGTAGCCTTGGTCTATGATGACAGTGTGCCACTGGCCTCCTTGAGCTTTATGGCAGGTCACGGCATAGGCAAATTTGACTTGTAAAGCATTGAAATGAGAATTTTCACGCATCATTTTGCGCTGTTTGGCTTTAGTGGTCCATTCCGGGAAATCCAGTATTACTTCGTTGTAAAATTTATGATAATCCTGATAATTAAGAGACGGTGATTCGCTGGTCAGTACATCGAGCATAATTTTGGTATCCAATTCCACATTTTTATTGTCAGGAAAGCGTAGTGTGACATCGGCAAAGTCGTATCCGTAAATATGTTCGTAACCATGAATGCGTACTACTTCGGTCACATCACCGTTGGCAATAAATTCTATGTCTTTTTCTTCCTTTGCCCAGAAATAATTGTTTTTAACCACCATGAGAAGGTCACCTACCGCTATGCGTTCTTCGCGGTATAGCACCTGGTTACGGATACCCATATTGAATTCTGTAGCCCGTTTGTTAGAGCGTGTGACGATGATCGTTTCCTCTTCGCCTGCTTCGCCATAAGCCTCATTAATGGTTTCGAGTAGATATTCACCACTTAGTCTGACGACATCAGGATATTGGGTTGCTAATTTGGGGAAGGTTAAAGCTAATGATTCGGAAGCAATATGCTGACGTAGCTTGGTGGCATTAAATAACACGCCTGAATCATTACTCTGACGCACCACTTCGGTCATTTCGTAAAAACGGGAGTAAAGCCCGATAGTATCCAACTCATTAACGTCAAGAGCAGGACTCAGAGAAGTACCTACCGGCGGCAGCTGTGCCGTGTCGCCTAAAAGAATAAGACCACAGCCATCGCCGGAAAAAATGTATTCGACCATATCGTAAAGCAAGTAGCCGGAGCCAAAACTGCCTTCCTGAAAGCTATTGGAAATCATAGAAGCCTCATCAACTATAAAAATAGTATTCTTTCGTTTGTTGTAACCCAGGCCAAACTCTTCGAAATCACTGCCGCTTTTCTGGCGGTATATCTGCCGGTGTATGGTGTAGGCCGGGTGCTGACAATAACGCGAAAGAACCTTTGCGGCTCTGCCGGTAGGGGCTAAGAGTACAAAATCGACCTCCATAGCTTTCATTGCCTTTACATAAGCACTGATAAGGTAGGTTTTGCCTGTACCGGCGTATCCTTTTATAACCAACGTTTTGTTGTCAACGGCAGCGGTGGTAAATTTGCTCAATGAATTGATCACCTGCATTTGGTCTGCTGTAGGAGTGAATTCTATTTGGTTTAGGATGGTGTCCTTGATATAGTCTGAAAGCATAGTGCGAAAGTAGGGTATTTTTCTCACCAATCATTATGATAGGCTAAAACAGTCCTCAAATAGAACAGATACGATGGTTTATATGGCATGTAAAATCAAAACACTTTTCTCTGTAAGGTCTGAAAAAAGCATTTGTTTTGAAAAGATAGAAAACAGAGTTTATCTTATGGAAAGACACCTGTTGGTTAACGACAGACAAGGAAATAAAGACGTCAGCAAAAAAACCGTTATGCCCATACAAACCTTATCGGTTCTTAATTTAGGGCATTAACCGTTCTTTATGCCATTCATCTTTTTCCAAGGTGAATAGTACACGGTCGTGAAAGCGGTTAGCGCCGCCTTGCCAAAACTCTACTCTATGGGGTTTTAGTAAGTAGCCTCCCCAATAAACGGGCCGTGTAATACCACCTTTATCCGCTCTTTCTTTAGCTCTTTTCCAGTTCTTTTCCATCTCTTCACGACTAGTAACGGGCGAACTCTGAGCAGATACTGCTGCACTTACCCGGCTCTCTAAGGGGCGCTGGTTAAAGTATTCTTCAGACAGGGCTTCGGAGCATTTTTCCACCTTTCCCTCTATGTTTATCTGCCGTTCCAGTTCCGGCCAAAAAAAGAGTAAAGCCGCTTTATTGTTTACTTCCAATTGTTGTCCTTTACGGCTGTTATAATTGGTGAAGATATAAAGTCCTTCATCATCAATTTTTTTGAGTAAAACCACTCGCGATGAGGGCGCTCCAGACAAGCTAGCTGTGGATAATACTACCGAGGTGTGTTCCATACATTGCGCCTTTTCGGCATCATGTATCCACTCTTTGATATGAAAAAGTGGGCTTGTGTTTAAATCTTCAGGTTTGAGGTGCCCTTGGTGGTAATCTTTGCGTATATCGAATAAGTCCATTTGCTGTTTTTTCTTTTTACAACAAAAGGAGGGTGGGGAGGGTTCAAAAGTACTAGTTCAAATCTATCCAAAAATGATAAAGCTCTATTGGATCTTTAGATATTCTATCGTGTTTAGAAGTGTAATCAGCAAGATCTGAAGTGACAAGTTTATCCATTTCGTTCCAAATTATATCTGTCTCTTCTTCAATTTTATTAGCAATCCAAGTATTAATTCTATCTAGCCAATAATTAGAATTATTATCTTGAATATAACCTAACATAGCGCCGCAGTTTAGATTTGCACCAAAAAGTTCTTGTTCTCTTTTAATGCGTTCAATACCACCTCTATCACCATAAACATATTCATAATGAATACGTGACAGTCGTTTAGCTTCAATCATAAAAACCGGGGAAGCACCAATACAAGATGGCTGAACAAATACAGTAAAATCAACTCCTTTCTTCTCATTAAACTGAAAAAGAAGATTTTCACTTCTAGCTCTATCATTAAAGAATCTAAATAATTCTTTAGAAATATCATCTTCTAAAATGATTGCATCCTGATAATCCTTTATTTTTAGTTCAAAATCAGTCAAGTTATTCTTGATAAAGACCAATATTCGTTTCACTGTTTGGTTTTTCTCTATAGAAAAATTTTCAATGGCTACCGATTTATTATTTGACTGATTACATATCATCTAATAGCCACTGTTTATTAGATCATTCATCACGTCACTAGCATCTCTTAGTGCTATCGATTTCAACCAATATCTTAAGGTGTTTGGTTTTACAAGAAAAACAAGATCTTTTTGATAAAGTCTCATAACTCTCCTGTAATGAACTGCATTTTGTTGATTTTCTATTAATTCTGATAAATTTCCATCTTTTACTTTATCTGATATAACTGGAGAAAAAGTTTCATCGCCATAAACAAAAGGATAAATAGTGTAAGAAAATGTTTTTATAGGGTTTAGTGCTTTAAATTCTTTTTCACCCTTTTTATATATTGCATTTAAGCTATCGCAAAAAACGGATCCAAATTCTTCTAAGACTTTAGTTGAAGCTAGCTGTGTATTCACTTTTGCTCTTTCTCCTCTTGAGAGTTCCTCTAGCCTGTAATTTAATACATCTTTTACAACATTGTTTTCTGAACTAGAAAGACTAATATCGTCTTTACAGATAGGATATGGCAGATTCATAATATCCTTTTTTAATAATATATACCCGCCAGACCTTCCAATACCCGCTCTTCCACTACAAGCTAAAACATAAGCCTTAAGAGTCGAATAATAATCATTTAAAAAATTTTGAACTTCAATTAATTCTTTGTTTTCTATTGGAGGACAATATATGCCAACGACATCGTCTTTGAAAATTAAGTCATAATCTATTTTCTCCATAATAAAACGCTTTTTTCCTAAACGTTCTTTAATTAACAAATGTGGAGACTTAAAGATTAGCTTATTTTTCGTTCTAATTCCCTCAAACCATATTTCTTTTTCTATACACGTATTAATTATACCTTCTTCTTTGAAATCTTTTGACTCAACTAACCTTTTTCCAGTTAAATAATTTGCCCTTTTTGATTTATTTCCATAATTATAACCTTCTCCGAAAAACCATCCATTTGTTTTTCTTTTTGATATTAAATAACTACCCAAAGTCCTAAATTTTTGTAACCTTTTCACGAAAAAATATAGTTGATTTCCACCCATTAGATTGGATTTCCAGACAGCTAAATCATTCTCAGCAGCTTCTTGGGATATTGGATTAATATCGTAATTATCAATTTCAAAAAAGAGTCTTTCCTTTGATGCTCTTGTTCTTTTTACACCTATGTGTTGGATTATATGATTTTGTGGCGGTTTAGTATTATAAGCAAACACAACAGCTGTAGCTACTGATTTTTCAAAAAGAATAGAAGCATCCCTTAGTTCTGATAAATCTATAATTTGTGGTATTGTATACCTAGAAAAAAACTCTTTTCTAAAATCAATTGTATTATTATATAACAAGGGGCCCGAAGGCATAACAAATGAAAGTAAGCCATCTGGCTTCAATAATTGCATTGCTTGTTGAAGAAATAGCATTGCAATTTGGTTAACAGGTATATGATACTCACAGTTTATATCATACAACTCTAACAGCTTATTAAAATCTTTCTTTTTATCTTCAAAAGGAGGATTTCCAATCACTAAATCAAACTGAGGCTTATCTGCTTTATTCAGGTATTTAAAAAAGTCGCCGTGATATATATTTTTTTTCCTTAAATCATCAAAGCGTAACTCAGTCCATATCTCAGTAGGAGTTAGCATATCACACAATGTGATACTCAAGCTAAAGACCGATAATCTGACCGATGCATCTTCAATATCAACTCCGTAAACAGAGTTTTTTAGTATTGCTTTTAAATCATCTTTTGTTGGAGATAAGAGCTGTCCTGTTTTTTCAAACTGACGTTTTTGCCACCATTGTACTAAACGCTTATAAACAGCCACAAGAAACACCCCGGAACCACAGCTAACATCAATAACCTTAAAGTCCTCTTTAGGATCTGATATTGGCATACATTCATCCACCATTAATCGTGCTAAATGAATAGGTGTAAAAACGGCATCTTTACGCTGGTCTACAAACTCTTCATAAATACGGCTTATTAGTTCTACCGGAATATATTCAAAAGAATAGAGAGGCCATAATACCAATTGATTATTATCAATATTAGCATCAAAATAACTTGCTAATTTATCGAGATTGGTCTTTTCTAAAACCTTCTGGTCATCTGGGTTTAACTCAAATACTTTTCCATTAAAATGAGTACTTAAATCATTAAATAATTCGACAATTTTGCCTTGACGTAATACTTCACAAAAAGAAGATGCTCCTGAATACCGACTAAAGTAATCACTTGGAAAAACATGATTACCGTGTTCATCTTTTCGTTCTTCTAAATACTTTACAAGAATTGATAATACAAGAAGTTGGTGTGATAATTGATTATTTAAGGCAGTTTCTTCAATAAAATGGGCCCTTACTTTTTTAAGTTCTTCTATCAATTTTGATTCTGAGCTTCCCTTTGTTAAAAAGTTATTCTCAGCAATCTTTTGTTCCCAAAAAGTTCCATTTGTAAAAAGTGTGGCAGAATATTTCTTATATTCTTCATAAGAGTCTGTTACAATAGGAAGAATAGAAAACGGACTAACACTTATTTTTTTAGAACTAGTATCATAATCAACCTGTTTTCTTGCATCATAAATATTAATGTTTGTATTATCAAAAACATAATACAATGGAATAATACCGCTACTCCAAATTTTTCTATGCAGTTCTGCTAATTCATCATCAGAAAATTGAGCCCTTGTATTATCGAAAATAAAGATTTGAGCCTTTGAAGATTGACTTTCTGAAAACCGTCTAAAAAAAACAGCGGTCGCTTTTAGTTTTTTAGCTGTTTCAAAAACTAAGCGTTCGTCAAATAACATTTCATCAGAATGATAACTCTTAGTTGTATAGAAGAAAGTGGCTTTACTAAGTTTATCTTCAAAACCTAATTGCTCTAGTCCTTTATTTAACAAGCTATTAATCATCACCAGCAAAAATATGATTTTAAATTATTAATGTCTCGGTAAAAGACATATAAATATCAACTTTTAATAAAGTTACCCTTTCACGCGTCTCACCTTATACCCCAGATAAGCCACTGCCACGGTCATCAGTGGGCTCACTAAATTAAAGAAACAATAGGGGAGGTAATCCATCGTAGCCACGCTAAGCACTTTAGACTGAGCGGCACCACAGGTGTTCCAGGGCACCAGAACAGAAGTAATGGTGCCGGAGTCTAG
>DHQI01000110.1:73685-75006 GCA_002408065.1 Bacteroidales bacterium UBA5342 | reverse complement strand
GCCGGAGTCTTCCAGTGTACGACTGAGATTTTCGGGGGCTAAGCCTTTCTTCTTATAACTTTCGTTATACATCTTGCCCGGTACAACAATGGCTAAGTATTGATCCGAGGCTGTTGTGTTAAAGAAGACACACGAAGCAGCCGTAGCAGCTACTAATCCTCCGTCAGATTTTGCCTTGCTAAGAATCGGGCGGGTGATACGTTCGAGCAGTCCGCCACTTTCCATCACACCGCCAAAGCACATGGCTGATAGGATGAGCCAAATGGTGTTAAGCATGCCATACATGCCCGAGGAAGTCAGTAGTTCGTTGACGCTTTCATTGTTGGTTTCTACGGCGATATCGCCATACATCGACTGCATAATGGCAACAGTAAAGGTCTTGACATCGCTGCCCAGGTCACTAAGTACTGTTCTGAGCACATCAGGCTGAAAAAAAACAGCAAAAACAGCTCCTACTAAAGCGCCAATAATCAGCGCCGGAAGGGCTGGTGTTTTTTTTATAATAACATAAGCTAAGATGACGGGAACCAACATAAGCCAGGGACTGATGTTAAAGACTTCGTTAATGGCTTGTTGTGTTTGGGCTACCGAAATCTCTTGATGAGAGTGCGCATAAAAGAAACCTATAAGCGTAAAAAGAACTAGAGTGATGGCCATTGATGGTACAGTGGTGATCATCATATATCGGATATGCGTAAAAAGATCGGTACCCACCATAGCAGGTGCCAGATTGGTGGTGTCGGATAGGGGCGACATTTTATCGCCAAAATAAGCGCCTGAAATAATAGCTCCTGCAGATATAGCGGGCGAAAAACCTAAGGTGTTTCCAATGCCTATTAGAGCCACTCCAACAGTGGCTATCGTTGACCACGAACTACCGGTAACCAAAGAAACAATGGCACATACAATCACGGCTGTAAGCAGAAAGAATTTAGGAGAAATAATGCCTAAACCATAATAGATCATGGTAGGAATAACACCACTTAGCAGCCAGGTGCCCGACAAGGCTCCAATCACTAGAAGAATAAAAATAGAAGGCACTGCTGCACCTATCGTTTCAGTTATTTTATCAGAGATTTTATCCCAGCTTACCCCCTTGCTACGCGCTATCCACATAGCCACAAAGGCTGATAGTATTAGCGCTAATTGATTGGGGCCGGAAAGCGTATCGTCAAACATTATTACATTGAATACCAACATTCCAATAAGAAATAGTAGTGGTAGTACAGCTTTAAAAAAACTGATGTCTTCGCTGGGTTCTATTTGAAAATCTTGTATTGTCAATGAGTCAATAAGTCAATGATAGAATGATAGAATGAGT
>DHQI01000110.1:69170-73446 GCA_002408065.1 Bacteroidales bacterium UBA5342 | reverse complement strand
GAATGAGTGAATGATAGAATGACTTGCCTCGTCATAAAACTAAGACAAGTTTGAATTTTAGGTTTAAGGTTCAAAAGTCGCGCGAATAAATACCATTCTGTTCTTTATAGAAAGCCCATTATGGCTGCTTAATTTGCTTTTTCGGCGTGTAAATTTCCCCCCCCTTAAAGTATTGTTTTTAATGTTGATTATTAAACTCATCATATTCCTCAAAAGTTTGCAGCATCAGTAAAAGGCGGAAGTTTTCTTCGGAGATAATGTACCACTTCTTGATTGCGCTGTATTCGTCCGGCAGATTTGTTGATAAAAGCTCACGTTGATACCATTTACCTTCTTCTTGGTTCGAGAAACCGTTTACAATTAATAAAGAAATCTCTTCGTTGAGTTTGCCAAAGGATAAATCAAAATCCATAGTCATAAACTTATTAAAGTTAAACTTAGAGATGTCGTATTGTAAATGGTTTTTGTTTATCAGACTACTGTCCGGTATTATCATCACCATATAGTGACGTGATTCCGGTTCGTGGCGGTATTGTTGTTCTTCGAGCAGTTTTTGACGTTGTACCTCAGCTTGTTCATTTCGACGTTCCGAAAGCGTGTTGGCAGCCGATCCTCCGGTGGTTATTTTTTTGCCTTCGCCCAGCTGTGTCAAAATAATATTAACCTGCATCTGCACCTCTTCGTCTTCAGGGTAGCCGTCTTTTATTTTCTCTAATAGAGGTCTGATATCTGCCGAAGCATTCACTTTGGCTGTAGCCAATGCTTCCATTAATAGCACTTTGGCCATCAAAGAGGTGTCGCGGTATTCTGTTTTAAGCTTTTCGGTATTGTTCAGTACTTCATAGTTCTTACCATTCAAAAACAGAGCAAAGGTTTCTTCGTACATGGTATTATAATCTGCTTTATCTTTGAGCAGGATGTCTTTAGCATTAGGGTCCGAGAGAATAAGAGCATAATTAGACTTCGGATATTCATTTAAAAGAGTTTGTTTGGCCTCTTCGGCTTTTTTGATGTTTCCACTTTCTAAGGCTGCATTGTAAATAGCAAAGTAACTATCAGGGGAATGTGGGTTGCCCGGATATTGAGCTTCCAGTGATTCGAATGTTTCAATCGCCTTGGGCAGGTTCTCGATATCGTATTGATATAAAGATGCCAGATCGAAGTAGGCATCTACCGTTTCTTTGTCGTTTTGAGCCTTTAGCAAGCGTTTGGCTGCCAGCTCTTCGGCTTCTAACATAGGGTCTTTTGTCTCTGTGCTGATAGGTAGTGTTACGTCTGTCGTTTCGACGTCTGTTTCTTGCTCTTCTTCGGCTAATAGCACGTCCGGTTCACTAAAATCCATTGCCAGGCTACGGCGCCAATTATCTTTCAGCTGGCGGTCGCCCCACAAATCGCGGAAGTCCTCCTTGCCTTGCTCTACCAGTTTGGGGTTGTAAAAATACCAGCCACCGATATCTTCTTTACGCTCTTCTTGCAAGGCTTCTTCTTCTGCTATATCACCGCTGGCCAAAGCTATAAGCTCTTGTATTTCTGCTTCGCGTTTAGCTTCTTCCTCCTCTTTTTTCAAAAAAGCTTTTTTCTCTTCTTCAGTCATTTGTGAGAGTAGGTAATCACGGTCTTGATCTCCCATTATGGCATAAAAACCTTCTAACTGTTTTAGTGTCTCCGTCCGGTAATCTATCTCAAAAGCATTAGGATAGTCTTCGGGCAAGCTCTCAGAAGCTGTTGCGTAATAGGGAGCTGCTTGGCGGTAGTTTTCGTCCTCCCAATATAATTCTGCTATAGTGTTTGATGTTACCCCTTTTTGCAGGCCATCGCTAAACTCTAAAGATAAACGGTAATTGTCAATCGCTTGGAGCTTATCTCCTATGGCAGTGTAAACATTACCCAATGCATAATAAATCTGCCCATGATACTCCAGATTCTTCGGGTCTTTTAGCATTTTGTTTAGCTTGCGGATAGCGTAACGGCTATCTTCTCCTAGCATCACTTCTGTCATACGAATGCGGGCGTTGAATTCCATCTCGTAATCGGGTATTGAGCGTACTACTTTCTTGTAAAGTTCATAAGCTTGTTGGTCTTTGCCGGCTTCCTGATAGATTTGTGCCAAAACAAAACGGTAACGCTGACGTTTGTCTTTTTTTAAGCGTTCTTCCAGAGCTGATTTTAGGAATGGAACAGCTTCCTGGTATTCGCCTCTTTTTATTCTTAGGTCGGCACTTACAACATTAAAAAATTTAACCAGTTGGTAGGGTAAATTCTCATCATTAACTAAGGTCAGCATATTTTCGGCTTCATAGAGCCAGCCCATTTCGGCATATGCCCGGGCTATCCAGAGGTGAGCTCTGTACCAAGCCTCCTCTCCGGGGTATTTCATGGCTATATAACTGAAAATACCAATGGATTCCATAAATTCGCCTTTGTAGAAGGTGGCTTTACCCATCATTATATAGGCATCGTCTATCATTTTGTTAAACTCTTCCTGGTTGCGCCATTCACGGTATTCCGGATCACGCATTTTTTTAGAGTTGTATTGTGGCTTTACTTTGATGGAATGCAGTTGAATGATTTTGTTTGCCTTTTCAATGGCATAATCCATATCTGCTGTAATTGATGAAAAACTTTCGTGATTGCCATCTTCAAACACCGGTAATACACGCGTGAAATCATCTATGTTTTGTTCCTCTATTTTAGCTACTGCAGCTTTGTAGGCTTCGTTGCCATTGAAGTAAACATTGTATTTCGATGTGGTGTTGTGATAGGTACGTGTAGCCCACGTATTCTTTTTGAGATTCAGTGTGGTACGCGAGCACGAAACAAGCAGTAAAAGTAAAGCTGCTATATGTATAATTCTGGTTTTGGGCATCAAATGGTTATCCTCTTTTTTTCAGACTGGCAAATATAGTTATTGTTAGTGGCTTTTTATGTATTGATGTCTTATATCCTGAGAAAGAGACATGATTTTTAAGGGCTCTTTCATTTTTTATATCAAGTGTTAGTGTGATAGTTAGTATAATGTTATGAACGGAGATCTGTTTGGATTATTATCTGATAGCGATGCTATTTTTCACTCATAAGACTTCGGTTTTTTCTTGTGTTGGCTTTTAGCTATGCCCAAAACCTTGTTGTCTTATTCTCCTTTTACCTTAAAGATACTGAAATAGCGAAGGGAAGGTGGGACCTTGTGGGTCTAGGTGATAGCCTTTTATACCCAGGTGATTAGCTGCCTCTATGTTGTCGTTTTTATCATCAATAAAAAGCGTTTCTTCAGGAACGAGCCCTGCATCTGCTATTACGCTGTTGTAGATTTCAAGGCCGGGCTTTTCCATGGCTAGTTCGTGAGAGTAGTAACATTTTTCGAAAAGCGACTCCATCTCTACTCCAAAGTTTTTACGGATAATATTTTTAGCGTGCGCAATGTGAATCTCATCTGTATTGCTCAATATAAACAAGCGGTATTTTTTTCCTAACTCCTTGATTAAATCGATGCGTTCATTATCCGAATTGATGATGACTGCCGCCCAGGCTTTATCAACCTCTTCATCAGAAACACTTTCATTGCCAAGCATAAACCTAATCTCATTACGAAACTCGGCAGCCGTAATCTGTCCTTTTTCTATGGCTCCAAAAATAGGGTGATCCATATAATTCTCAAGGTTCAAGTCTATTTTGCCACCCCCCAAAGCTTGAAAAGCCTCTACCGTGAGATTAAAGTCAATATCTACAATCACATTTCCGAGATCGAAAATGATGTTTTTTATGCCGTTTAAGTCTATCATTGCGTTCTAAATTTTTAACAAAAATAGTTTCATTTCTAGAATGGAAAGAATCTTCCTCATTAATATTAACCATTTTGTTATAATAGCTCGGCCTTTAGCTCTTTTTTTCATTAGGCCTTTGTATATTTGCAAGACTAAATATCAACGACATATTAAAACACTATAAAATGAATGATTTTAAATATCAAAAACCCTTCCCTATTACAAAGGATACCACTAAGTACAACCTTCTTACCAAGGACTATGTATCGACAATTGAAATAGATGGACGCAAAATTCTTAAAGTAGACCCTAAAGGTCTTGAAGTACTTTCCAAAGCAGCTTACCACGATGTGTCGTTCTATTTGCGTGCATCACATCTGGAAAAAGTAGAAGGTATTCTTAAAGATCCGGAAGCTACGGACAACGACCGCTTTGTGGCTTACACTATGTTATTGAACCAAATGGTAGCCGCGGATGGTGAGTTACCTACTTGTCAGGATACCGGTACAGCTATT
>DHQI01000110.1:64842-68893 GCA_002408065.1 Bacteroidales bacterium UBA5342 | reverse complement strand
GATACCGGTACAGCTATTTGTGTGGCCAAAAAAGGAGAAGATGTGTACACCGGTGCAGATGATGCCGAGCATATTTCAAAAGGTGTTTTTGATACCTATCAGGAGGATAATCTACGTTTCTCTCAGGTTGTACCTTTCTCAATGTTAGAAGAAAAAAATTCAGGGTGTAACTTGCCGGCTCAGATTGATATTTATGCCGGAACAGGCAATAAATATGAATTTTTGTTTATGACCAAAGGTGGTGGTTCGGCAAACAAAACATACTTGTACCAAATGACTAAGTCCTTGCTGACTGAAGAAAATCTGACCCAATTTGTGAAAGATCACATTATGGATTTAGGAACTTCGGCGTGCCCTCCTTATCACTTAGCTTTCGTTGTTGGTGGTACTTCGGCCGAAGCTAACCTGGCAGCAGTGAAAAAAGCATCAGCAGGTTATTTTGACCATTTACCAACTGAAGGTAACGAAGGCGGACAAGCTTTCCGTGACTTGGAATGGGAAGAAAAAATCACTAAAATTTGTCAAGAAAGTGGCGTAGGAGCTCAGTTTGGGGGAAAATATTTTGTCCACGATGTAAAAGTGATTCGTTTGCCACGCCACGCGGCCTCTTGCCCGGTAGGAATGGGAGTAAGCTGTAGTGCCGACCGTAATGTGAAAGCAAAAATCACAGAAGAAGGTATTTTCCTTGAAGAATTAGAGAAAAAACCGGGACGTTTCTTGCCCAAAGAAGCCCCTCACTTGGCCGATGCTGTAGAATTAGATTTGGATCAGCCAATGGATAAAGTACGTGAGATACTAACACAATATCCGGTAAAAACACGCTTTAACCTGCGCGGCACCTTGATTGTAGCGCGCGACATTGCGCACGCTAAGATCAATGAAATGATAGAGAATGGTGAGGAAATGCCACAATATATGAAGGATCATCCCGTTTATTATGCAGGACCGGCTAAAACACCTAAAGGTATGGCATCGGGTTCTTTTGGGCCAACAACAGCGGGTCGTATGGACCCTTACGTTGATCCATTCCAGAAAAAAGGCGGTTCTATGGTGATGGTGGCCAAAGGTAATCGTTCACAACAAGTGACGGATGCTTGTAAGGCTAACGGTGGTTTCTATCTGGGATCTATAGGCGGACCGGCAGCTATCTTGGCTAAGGACAGTATCAAATCGGTAGAAGTCGTCGATTTCCCCGAATTGGGTATGGAGGCTGTACGTAAGATTCGTATTGAAAACTTCCCGGCCTTCTTGTTGGTAGACGACAAAGGGAACGATTTCTTCGCGGAGTTTTAAGCCTGAATAATTCATTAGAAAAAAAAGACATCAGGCGTTTTTAGTTTGGTGTTTTTTTTTATATAATAATAGCAAGTATCAGAGATGTCTTTGTATTTGACATGCTTGTAAGAATCGTGATATAAAAAAGATAATTATGAGCCCTACATGAAAGGAGTTTTCAACAAAGGGAATAATATTTAATCATTTATAATTATGGAAAAGATTGTTTTAAACCAACTTGACTATGCACGTATTAAGAAAAGAATTAGCACCGCTAAGCAGTTAAAAACCATTAGTTCTAAAGAGTCAGCCAAATTATTGTCAGAATTGAGTTCGGCTAAAATTCTAGAGCCGAGGAAAATACCCTCTAATGTGGTGACCATGAATTCCATTGTAAAGCTAAGTTTTGTGAATAGGAAAAAACAGGTGCAATTCCAGATTGTATATCCAGAACAGGCTAACGTAAAGGAGAATAAAATTTCCATTTTTTCTCCCGTAGCCACGGCTCTTATAGGCTACAAAGTAAAAGATGAAATAGAATGGCAGATGCCTGCCGGTGTTGCACGTTTAAGAATTGATGAATTGATTTATCAACCTGAATCGGCCGGAGATTTTGATTTATAAGATATAGAAAGCAGTCCATAAATAAAACATCACCAGCAAGTGCTATGTAGTTATTTGTGAATTTAAACAATAGACTAATGAAAATTATTTGGCAATTCACCGAATCGAAAATTTAAAGTGTTGCAAGTGTTATTGCAGATGAGCAAAGCAATTTTGTACATAGAAGTATACGGGCATAATATTTTTCCAAAGGTTGCTATAGTCAATCGGGATGTAATGATTAAAACAATGTATCTGTCTATTTAAACTGATAGACTATTTTTGTCACACGAGAGATTTATACAAAATCAAAAAAACATTAATTATGAATAACGTAAATATAACGAGATTTTCCCGCGGAGAGGAGATCTCTAACGCCATATCCCACGGAGCGGGATGGGTGTTTAGTATCGTGGCTACCGTACTAATGGTAGTGACAGCAGCCCGTGGACATAATAATGCAGCAGCCATTGTATCTGCCGCCATATTTGGCGCTAGTATGATTAACCTGTACATGTCGTCTACGATGAATCATTCTTTGAAATTGGGAAGCAAGGCCAAAGATTTTTTTCATAATTATGATCAAATAGCTATCTATCTGCTGATAGCCGGCACTTATACGCCTATTGCTTTGGTAGCTCTCAACGGCGACTGGGGCTGGACGATGTTTGGTCTGCAGTGGGGATTGGCATTGGTAGGAGTTGTGGCCAAGTTATTCTTGCCTAACAAGTTTGAAAAAGGAGTTAATATCATTACTGTGAGCTCTTTTGTTTTGATGGGTTGGATGTTGCTTTTTTTTCTGATACCTATTTTTAACAACATTAGTAGTGGTGGATTATGGTTGCTTTTTATTGGCGGTTTTTCATACTCATTAGGGGTTATTTTCTTTAAACTGGAAGGTAAGATGCCTTACTCTCACCTAATATGGCATTTGATGGTCATTGGCGGAACGGTTTGCCACTGGTGTGTGGTGCAATTTTGTATTTTGTAAGTCTAAGTGCTAATCCTGCATTATTGCAGATTTTTACTGTTGTATTTAGTTAGAATATTTGAGCCCTGATGGATCTTTTCCGTTGGGGCTTGTTATATACTTTTACTAGAATCAATAAAAAAGGTTTTGAATACCGTCCTGATTCCTGCTTATAAAAGTTTTCCCAAAGATCTGTTGTATGAAATTGTCGGTTGATATTTTTTGGCATCATATCAGCATTGAATAGAGTGATGAGTTTGTTTTGAGGGCTAAACCAACCCTTTTTAGCGCCTGAAATTTCAAAAATTACGGTTATCTTTGGCAAAAATTTCGACTATGGATAGAAAGCTGGTTATTATTCCTACTTATAACGAGAAGGAAAATATTGAAAACATCATACGTGCAGTATACGGATTGCAGGAAGGCATCCACGTGTTAATCGTAGACGATGGCTCGCCTGATGGTACTGCTGATATTGTAAAAGGTTTGCAAAAAGAATATAAGGACGAGCTCTTTATAAAAGAACGTAGCGGAAAACTGGGCTTAGGAACTGCTTATATTGCCGGGTTCAAATGGGCGCTAGAAAACAATTATGACATTGTTTGTGAGATGGATGCTGACTTTTCGCACAACCCCGAAGATTTACCTAAACTATTTGGAGCTTGTTCTACCACAGCTGATGTGGCCATAGGCTCGCGTTACGTCACAGGCGTCAATGTGGTCAACTGGCCTATGGGGCGTGTATTGATGTCTTACTTTGCCTCTAAATATGTACGTTTTGTCACCGGCCTTAAGGCTCAGGACACCACCGCAGGTTTTGTTTGTTACCGTGCTGATGTGTTACGTACTATAGAGTTAGATAAAATAAAATTTGTAGGCTATGCTTTCCAGATCGAGATGAAGTTTACGGCTTGGAAATGTGGTTTTACCATAGAAGAAGTTCCGATTGTTTTTGTTAACCGTATTTTAGGAACATCAAAAATGAGCGGTGGTATCTTTAATGAAGCGGTCTGGGGCGTGATGAAACTGAAATTGAGAAGTTTTTTCCGTAAATATCCACAAAAACAGTAGGTCCCGAGTACTCGGGAGCAGCAGGCAGTGAGGCTCGAAGCACATCGGGATGTATCGAAGCCTGAGGAGCCACCAACTAAATAAGACAAATAAAACACATTGAATCATTGAACCATTGAATCATTGAATCAT
>DHQI01000110.1:59664-64673 GCA_002408065.1 Bacteroidales bacterium UBA5342 | reverse complement strand
CATTGAATCATTGAATCATTGAAAATGAGAATTAAACTTTTAATATTAAACTTACTATTAGTATTTACTCTTTCAGCTTCCACAGCATCCGATGCAGAGAAAGCTTACCATTCAGGCGATTGGGCTAAGTCGGAGATTTTATATGCCAAGTTACTGAAGAGTTCGCCTAATAACCGTATTTATAATCATCGTTATGGTGTGTCGCTTTATGAGCAGAACAAGGATTTGGCAAAAGCCGAAAAGCATCTGACACGTTCATATAAGAGTGGTATTGTTCTCTCCTCGTATTATCTTGGTAGGGTTTGTTTTTTACGTTACAACTTTGAAGATGCTATCGCTTACTATGAAGCTTTTTTATCAAAATCAAACGATCAGGAATTAAAAACCCTTACGCGTGAATATTTGCCTCAGAGCAAGCAAGGAAAGGAATTAATATCCAGAACAGAGGATGTTAAGATTCTGGATCGTGTAGAGGTGGAGAAGGAGGATTTTTTTCTTCATTACAAGGTGAGTAAAGAAGCGGGGTCTTTCCTGAAAGATGCGGCAAAGATTGGCGAAGATGTCATTGCCGAAAATAGTACTATTTACCTAACTGAACGTGGTGATCGTGCCTTTTTTGCTGTTCCCGAGGGAGAAGGAAATACCAACCTCTATTCCAAGAATAAATTGCTGGATCATTGGTCTGAAAAAGCTCCGCTGGGCAAGGCTGTGAATAGTGATAGCGAAGAGGCTTTTCCTTTTTTAATGTCAGACGGCGTGGTGCTTTATTTTTCTTCTAAAGGACACAATTCTTTTGGTGGTTACGATATTTATGTTACCCGCTTTAATGCCTCGAATAATACCTATTTGCCTCCTCAGCAGTTGGGAATGCCGTTCAATTCCCCGGGTGATGACATTCTTTTTGCTATCGACGAATACAACAATGTGGGGTGGTTTGCCTCCGACCGTGATAGCGAAGAAGGTAAGATAGCCATTTACACTTTTGTGCCCAATGACTATGTAAAATTACTAGATACCGATGACGAGGATGAGCTCATCAAGGCTGCCAAAGCCACAGTGAATAACTCTCAGGAGGAACAATTAGTGGTGAAAAGTGAGAAAAAAGTAGCTATAGAAGCGCACAAACCAGCGCCTGTATCGCACAACATCTGTTTTGTCTTGAACGACACTTTGGTGTATGGCGATATGAGCGATTTTATGAGCGACGAAGCAGCTGCTATGTATGTGAAGTATGAAAAAACCTCGGCTGAATATGATTCTGTTTCACAAGCTGTAGCCGACTTGCGTGTGGCTTATAGTAAAACCACTGATTCCAGTGAAAAAGCGGCTATGATAGCCAATATCATGAAGCTGGAAGAGCGCAGTTACGATTTGGAAGAGAAGCGGGATAATGCTCTGCGAAGTTCCCGTCGCATAGAGATGGAAACCATTTTGGCTAATGGTGGTTATACTAAAGGAACGCCTAAAGAAACACAAGTTCCCGACACCAGAACAGAAGTGGAGGAACATCATGTGTCACCATGGGAAGCTCCTATACCAGTGGTGAGTAAGGAGAAAATAACCAAACCTTTCTTTTACAACCAAACACTGTATGGTTATTATGACCAAATCTATACCGAATCAGCATTGAACAAGCTTATACAAGCACATCAAATGAAAACGGATGCCGGCGACCAACAGTTTTTGGCTGATTATGTGATACGTGAATACAACAAGCCGGTACCCGAAGAGACATTTTACCAGAAAATATTTTCGTATGATACCACTTTAACCCCCAAATTGTCACAAGCAGAAATCATAGCAAAAGTGACCCGAATAAGTGATGAGGCAGCTGCTCTTTTTGTGGAGGCCAATTATTTGAGCTTTTATACGTTGAAAGGTCAGAATGTCATTTTGCTCGAAGGAGTGAAAAACGACCAATACCGTCAGGAAATAAAAGGTCTGATGGACCGTGCTGATTTCTTATTGCAAACGGCTGATCAAAAGATCTATGTGAGCGAAGGTGTTTATACCCGGGACAAACAAAAACTGGCTACGGGCAACAATAATTTGAAAGATGGCATTCAATTTTTAGAAGCAGCCTCGTTGACTTATCTGAAATACCGCTACGAAGCTCAGAAAAAACCACGAGCAAGCAAACCGGAGCCGGATGAGAAGGTAATAGTTATCGAGGAAGAAAAAAACGACACTGCAAAATTAGTGATAGCTGATCCGGTAGTAGCTAACAGAACAGCAGTAGCAGAAAAAACGGTAAGCGAAGAGATCCCATCTGTGGAGCTTACACCTCAAGAGGAATACCGTATTCAGTTTGGTATTTTTAGCCGTATATTGAAAGAAGACGACGTGAAGCTAAAAGATCTGAGCTACGTGCAGATAGAAGACAAACAACTTTACAAGTATTTCTCCGGACATTTTGCCACACAAATGGATGCCGCTATGGGGCTTGAAGAAGCCAAGTCTAAAGGTTTTAAGGACGCTTATGTGGTGAAATTTGTGGACGGGGTTTTGGAGTAGATAGTAGCAGTCGGCTGTCTCAGTAACAGTCGGCAGTCGGCAGTCGGCAGTCGGCAGTCGCTAACAGCCAGATACGATAAAGAAAAACACATTGAATCATTAGATCATTAACTATGGAGAAATTAAACGTTAAAATCGTCAACAAGTCGAAACACGACTTACCATCATACAGTACTATTCTATCGGCCGGTATGGATATCCGCGCAAACATTGATGAACCTGTAACCCTGAAAACACTGGAGCGCACTATTATCAAAACCGGCTTGTTTATTGAGTTACCCCAAGGTTATGAGGCACAAATACGTCCGCGCTCGGGTATGACCATTAAACACGGTATTTCGGTCCTTAATTCGCCGGGTACCATTGATGCAGATTACCGTGGTGAGATTGGCATTATAGTTGCAAACCTTTCGCCGGACGAATACACCATTAATGATGGCGAGCGCCTGTGCCAAATGATAGTGGCTAAACATGAAACCGTAGAGTGGGAAGAGGTAGAGGTTCTTTCGGACACTGTACGCGGGGCCGGTGGTTTTGGTCATACGGGAAAATAAGCTGGGCCTATTGGGAAGTCGTGCAAGCTTTGAGAAGGAGAGATGGAGTGAAACAGCGATAGAGAGACCTTGATGATGTGGAAGAGAACGAAAGGGAAAAATCTTTGTGTATATCTGCTCCTCAGCGTATTTCTGCGAAACAATTAATATACATGTTGAAAAAAAGAACAACACATATCTGGGTATTAGTGACTTTGCTCTTAATGCCGTTTACTGTGCTTGACGCTAAGGATATAAAGGAAGAAGACAGCCGTAAGTTTGACTATTTCTTGATGGAAGCTAATAGGCTGAAGATGAAAGGGGAGTATCAAAAAGCGGCAGAGATGTATCAGAACTGTATGCAGATAGATCCGGAAAGTGCGGTGTCGCATTTTGAACTCGGTAAAATACTCCTGATGGCCGGTGATGAGCAAAACGCTCTGAATCTGTTACGAAAAGCTGCTGCGTTAAATCCGCGAAATGATTGGTATAAGGTGTATCTGGCAGGCGTGTTTGAACATGGGCAAAAATATCCTCAGGCCATAGAAGTTTACGAGGCTTTGCGTAAATATAATTCATCCAAGGTAGAGTATTATTATCGTCTGGGCGATTTGTATACCAAAACAAAACAATATCCAGAGGCTATTGCCGTTTATGATGAGGTAGAAAAACTGGAAGGACTGGACGAAGCCGTGGTGATGGAAAAGCAGCGTTTGTATATGCTGGCCGGTGACCCTAAAGGCGCCTTGAAAGAGATCAATCGTTTGATAGATAAATATCCGAAAGAGGCGCGTTATCAGATCGTCTTGGGCGATTACTATGTCAATATTGAGAATTTTAAAAAAGCCAAAAAGGCTTATCATAAAGCTTATGCTTTGGATGAGGACAATGGTTTCTTGCATATGAGCCTTTCGGTGTATTACGAGCAGATAGGCGATAGTATCAGTTCGCAAAAAGAACTCGAAATGGCCTTTACCAGCAAGGAGATAGCTTATGAGCAAAAAATGCAGATATTGTTGCAGTATATGATGATGGCTACGCAGGGAAAAGCGTCAAAAAAGGCTGTAGATGGCTTGACTACAGTGCTTAAAGTTAACTATCCTGAAGAGTCTAATACTTACTTTTTTTATGCTAACTTTTTGCTGGAAGACACTTCGAAAACGGAACTTGTCGTTGAGAATCTGAATAAAGTAGTGGAACTGGATGTTGCTAACGAAGATGCTTGGATGCTACTGATTCAACTGGCTTTTCAGGAAGAAGATTTTTCGAAGGTTCTTCGTCTGACTGGTGATGCTGAGTTAGGAGGGATGCATTCGCCGCGTTTATACTTTTACCGTGGTATAGCAGCTCATCAACTCAAGGAGATAGAGCTGGCTCAGTTGGCTTACGAAGCCGGGGTTAAGCTTGCTGAGGATGAGGATCCGCTCAAAGCTCAACTGCTGGGGAGCCTTGGTGATGTGTATTACGAGCTACAAAATTCAGAGAAAGCCTTTGCCACATACGAAGCTGCTTTGGCACTGGATGGTCATAATGCTATGGTGCTTAATAACTATGCCTACTACCTCTCGGAAGAAGATACATTACTGGAAAAAGCGGAATCTATGAGTGCTAAATGCATAGAGTTGGAACCGGGAAATCCTACCTTTCTGGATACTTATGCATGGATTCTTTTTAAAAGAAACAGCTTACTTCTGGCAAAATTCTATATGGGACAAGCTATCCACAATGTTGATGAGGACAACGATGTATTGTTCGATCATTACGGCGACATCCTTTGGGCTAATGACGATAAAGAAAAAGCCCGGGAGTATTGGCAAAAAGCCATTGATGCCGGTGGTGATAAGGACTTGTTGAAAGTGAAGATTGAGAGGGAGTGATGTCTTATGAGGGGCAATAGAGCGATGAGGCGCTTCTAGGCTAAAGCTAGAGAGAACAGAGGGTCAGGGCAAACGCATTTAGAAT
>DHQI01000110.1:36258-59361 GCA_002408065.1 Bacteroidales bacterium UBA5342 | reverse complement strand
CTGAAATGTATTTCACGAATGCGTTTGCCCTGAACAGAGGGTTAAATGAGTTGTCAATTTCAGCTGTTTTTCTTATTTTTGATAAACGCTAATACCTTTTTTACGATGTTTGGAGCTGATGCTGTACAAAAACTGAAACAAAACAGAAGCCTATCGCGCCGTGTGAATGAACGTAATTTTCAGAAGCCCGGAAGAAATCATATAACACCACATGATAAACGCTCGCTTGCTGATCCTGAGTTTCTTAAGGGAATAGCCAAAGATACCCGCCAACGCAACCGCAAGGATGATATAAGTGCTATGCTTATTGTCGTTTCCTTTTTGGGACTGATGATTGCGATGTTTTTCTGGATGCTTAAAGCTTGATACGGGTAATGGCGCACAATGAGAGATTTCTGTAGTTGCAGAAATAGAAGCAGACACAAAAAAACGCCTGTGAGACTAAATCACACAGGCGTTTTTTTCTGCTTTTATATTTTCCGAACTCCTCTCCTGTTTGATGCTACTCTGAAGCTCCTGTTTGATGCAAGCAAGGCATCGGAACAACCGCATATCGGAAAGCCGACTTTAGAAAATACCTTTTTTAAAAACCAATTATGAAAATCTCTTTTTTCTATTTCTTGTATATGGTTTTGCAAACAGAATGCCAAAGTGGTTTTTATTAATAAATTTAAGTATAACCACAAAGCAAAAATCATCTACCACGCTGTATTCCTGATATATATATAATACAGATTTATATACACATCTAAATGGCTTATAAGCTAACAGGTATCAAAATGCGACTTTTAGAACCAAAAATAGACGTTATTTTATCAAGATTTAGTCGACAACAATTTTCAGCACTCGATTTTGAGACGCAAAGGAATATCGTACGAAATATACGCCATTGTTCAACGGAGCATAGATCTCATTTCTAGTTATAGAATTCAATTTGAGTTCTTTTACCATTATGCCCTGTATGTTATATATTTTCAAAGTCTTACCTAGGAATTCTGGAGATACGGTCTCTAGCACAATCTGATTTTCGCTATAATAAAATGTGACATTATCCTCAAAAACATTTTCTGAGATGGAGCTGGTCAGGCTTAGATCGTTGCTTCTAACGTCATTAAAAGCCGTAAGGATGTTGTCATCCACCTCGATGGCTACCGGAGTGGCTGGCATCTCATCCTCTACCTGTTTCAAATACAGACGTGCTTTTTGAGCGCCTTCATACATCACGGTGTCTACCTCTAAAGCCCCATCATCAGCTTTTACTTCAAAGTATTTACTCTTAAGAACATCGTGGTTGAAATATACATCGTTAAGTTCTAGTTGTAATTCCAGACTGCTGATGTTTGACGCCAAAACTTCTGGGTTCAGGCTGTTGCCTGTCAGGTTGTTGTCCATCCATTCTAAGCGATCCAGAACCCAGTTTTTCAGGCTTTCCACTTCCTCATCAAAGCCCATTTTTTCCCAATATTTATTAGGCCACACATAGGTGCCCAAGATTGGCCATCGTTGATAGTTGAGTTCTTGAGCATCATATATATATTGGCTTAAAGAGTCGATCAGGTAAGTCACTTGTTCGTTGCTCCACTCGTAGGTACGCAACTCATGGTATCGGTCAGCTGCCAAGCTGGCAAAATAAGGATCCTCCATTAACTTTTTCCACCAAAACATAATGCTCCAAGAGACATTTTCTACTTCTGTATAAACCCATCCACTTGTGAGTAAGCTATAGTCCCAATAGTCCACATTGCCATAGCCCAGATTATAATCCCAAATGGGGCCGGCATAGATCTCATTGCCCTTTGAGGCTTTTTTCTTATAAAAAAAGGTGCTGTAACGGTATTTATCGACCTCCTTAGATACTTCATTAATGAGCATAAAATCAACGAAAGAACCGGTATTAAAATACTTATTATACCCTGTTTCTTTATTCGAAAAATCATCGGAAATAAGCACCTGTTCGGCTTCGGTAATGTAATTTTTTAAATAGTTTAGTTGTGTTACGGAGAGGTCTTCAGCATCTGGGTATACGTATTGATAAGTGATATCCATAGCATTGGGATAAGTGGGATCTGGATAGGTGGTAAAACCATCTTGATAGTAGACAAAGTCGCCATCAATTTTGTCTACTTTAAAAATATAGCCACCAGTCACACTATTGTCGTCGCCACTTACTTCTTCCATCTTATCGATATCTACACGGCTGTCATCCCGTTTAATCTTTTCCATCAGCACATAGATACCTTCATATTGGTTGTTGACATAGAGTTGACAATAGGCAGTTCGTGAACTGTACACGTCCAATGATTTCGCCATTTCGAACGACAGCACATTGCGCATAAGTGATTTATCACTGTATGGGGCATAAAGTATCCAGTCGTTTTCTTTAGGCATATCCAAAAGTCGCACATTAAGGTTTTCGCCCGTTTCATCGCGGGTTTCGAAGCCATAAGATTTTTTAGGGAAATAATACTGTGAGGATTGCCCACGGTATTCAATGCCTATATAGCCGTCATAATCTGTAAAGGTATCGGTCAGAAAGTTTAGTTGTCCCTCGCCATTATTTATAATGCCCATATGTGCTGTGATCTTAGGCTCATCTGCTATGTTTTGTCCATTAGTATTGATGGTAATAATGGGGAGTTTACTGCCTTTAAGAGCTGTCGGTTCACTAAACCAGTCCGGTGTACTTTGGTAATGGTATTCTTCGCTATCAATATAAGCGTGCAAAAAGAAACGGGCACTCAGATCAGAAGAGCTAGAGCTAACATTCAGTACATGTATGGCTAAGGTATTACTATCCTGTTGCATTGCAGATGTTTCTATCAGGAATTGCTCCGGTGAGCCTCCGGAATACATTTGCGCTTCACGGTCTATCGTGGTACCCGCATTGTATGAAGGAAAAGTACCGCTAACATTTGATGAACGGGCAATTTCTACACCGTTGAGGTAGGCAATAAAGCCATCGTCATAGTCAGCGTCCAGTACTAAATTCTCAATTGCATTTATGTCAACGATTGTGAAGCTTTTACGTAAGTACAATGACGAGACATTATTGATGATGGTGTTGTCATCATTGTCGCTATAACCCAATGAACCTGGAGCAAGTGACCAGTTGCTAGCATTAAAAGAGCTTTGATACCAGTTAGATGCCGGTTCTGAGTTTCCTTCAAAATAATACCAGTCGTTGCTTTCTAAAATCAAAGATTCCCAATGGGCTGCTTGCGAATTGTTTGTAAACAAAGAAAATAAAAGAAGACTAAAGAAGTAGAAAGCTTTGTTCATATTGTTGTGTGTTGAATTTTACTAAAGCGTTTTGTGACTTAAATAATGTGAGTTCGACGTAAAATAGCTTCATTCATAATTATACTTAAGCCATAAAGAGGAGCACAGAAAAATTCTTCTGTGCCCCTCAACCCCAAATTAACCTAATAAAACTAAAGTTAATTATTTTTTTTGCACTGGCGCAGGAAGGTGCTCAAGCATAATGGTGTCGCGAGCAGCTATTTCGCCTTTGTACCATCCTTCTGCATACAGCACATTGTATTTTATATCTGCATTTTTCCACAGAAAACGCGTATCCTTCATAGGACCGGCTGATTTTGTCTTCATTCCCAATGCTTCTCCGTCCATCGCATTGTATAGTTGTACCGAGTCACAGTTGCTGTAAACCCATACATCTTTCATTTCTGGCTCTGCCCATCGATCGGTCCAGGTATGAGATACTATGTATAGCATAGGGTAATCTTTAGCACTTCGATACATGCTTTGGTAGAAATAGTAAGCATCTTTTTTTATTTTCCGATCGTGAGAAACCAGCCCTTTTTGATTCATATTCGGAATCGGGTTCTGATCGCGCCCAATGCGTGGAGAAGCAAAGTCAAAACCGACCCAAACACAATGGCCCGGGAAGTTTTCTTTTTGCTCAAAACCTTTTGATACTTTTACTTCGTGTAAGAAACAGCCAAACTCTTGTGACCACTGATCAAGGTTGTTACCCATCACATAAGAAGAGTCAATATGAAACTTTTCTTCTGTATGTTTTGGAATATGCATATCGGCACCATACTCTCCGATGATAGAGCTTGGAGAGTATTCAATAGGCGTTTTATTGCCATACCATCCAGACCAATCCTGTGGTGAATAAACGTCCACAATACTCTGGTTGGATTTATACTGCCAGTTACAGCCCGTAGTAGGGCGGTTAGGGTCCAGTTCTTTAGCCAAAGCGGCTAGTTCTCCAAAGATGTGGTTTGAGACTTTTTCATTGCCTCCCGAACGGTCAGATTCATTACCTATACCCCATACAATCACAGCTGGATTATTATAGTTTTGTTCAATCATTTCTGTTAGCTGCTGCTTGCAATTTTCAAGAAATAATGGGTCGTCTGATACACTGCCCGTCAGGGGAATTTCAAGCCATAGCATCACCCCTTCTTCTTGACAAGCTTCTGCAAATGAGGGATCGCAAGGGTAGTGCGCATGGCGGATAAAGTTAAAACCCGCTTCTTTCATCATCAATACATCATTGCGGTGCTCTTGGTTAGACATAGCATAGCCCACTCCTGCCATATCCTGGTGGCGGTTGACCCCTTTTATAAAGCTGGCTTTACCATTGATAGAAAAGCCTTCGCCTTGCGTTAGTGTGTAGTAACGTACTCCAAAGGAACTACTGTAAGCATCTACCACCTTACCATCGTAGCTCAGTTGTGATTCTACGGTATAGAGTTTGGGGTTTTGGGGACTCCAAAGCACAAGATTGCCCAGATTAGATTCTGATTGTGTAAAGCAGACTTGTTCGCCAGAAGGAATCTCTTTGCTGGCTTTAAGTCGGGAGATTTCTTTATTTTTCGGGTCTTTGATTATGGTTTGTAAAGTCGCTTTCACGCTTGATTTTGAATAGTTCTTCACCCGTGTTTCTACTTTGACCACAGCAGGTGCCTGACCACCTACTACCGGTGTATTGAGGACGCGTTCTATCTTGACCGGGTCGGTAATGTTGATCCATACATCACGGTAAATGCCACCATATACAGCATAGTCGAAACTAAAAGGGAAAGAGCCTTTTTCGTCGGCCATCCAAGGTGCTATCTGAGGATTGTTGCGATTATCTACACGTAGCGCTAAAGTATTTTCTTTCCCCAATTTTAAATAGTCGGTAATGTCAAAGCTGAAGGCGGTGTAGCCTCCCTGGTGCGTTCCTACTTTTTTACCATTCACATAAAGTTGAGTTTCAAGTGAGGCTGCTTCAAATTCGATAAAAACCCGTTTCCCTTTATGCTCTTCACCTATGTTTAGCTGACAACGGTACCAAGCGGGACCTTTGTACATCAGGCGTTTGTTAGGATCATTCCGAAAGTCAAAACGCCCGAGAAATACGTCATTGTGTATGCCGTCGCTACCACCGTTAAAATCGTGCGGCAAGCTGATGTCCATCCACTCAAGGTCATTAAATGAGCTTTTGTGGGCATTTTTTACATCTTGGCGTATAAATTTCCACCCTTGCTCGTTGATGCTGTAGCGTGTACGCTTCTCTGCATGAAGTGTCAAGCTTGAAAAAAGTAGAATGGAAATAAAGACTTTAAGGTTCCGTTTTTTATTGTTTTTGATAAATGAAATCATACTTATTTTGCTCTTAAATCTATTGGGGTTTATTATTTCATAAGTATAAGCGTTGATTGTATGGTCTTAGCCAAAACAATCAGCGCTTCAATTACATATTAAGCTATTCTTTAATGATCGTTGAGGTGCTATTATTTGATTTTAGTAAATAGATACCTTGCTCTAAAGGTGAGATATCAATTTGACTATTATTTACTTTACATCGTAGCTGTAATCTCCCAAGCAAGCTATACACCTCTACTTGTTTGTTATTTTGTAAGTCTACATTAAGTATACCTGTTGTTGGGTTGGGATACACCTTAAATTCTAGCATATTAGTATCCTCGATGTTGGCAGATCCACTCTTGCTACCATAGATCTCTATCTCAAATAAGCTGTAACCATAAGGAGTACCACGCTTAGTTCCATAGATACGCACATATCTTCCTTGACCTGTAAGATTAATGATATCCTCATTCCCATCACCTGCTGTTTCGGTAAATACTGTCGTCCAGCTAGAAGCATCATTCGAGATTTGTATCTCATAAGCTTCTCCAAAAGCTCCTTCCCAAGTTAACACTACTTGTTTGATATCGTAAAGCTCCCCCAAATCGACATATATCCATTGAGGATCGGCAAAAGCACTAGACCAACGGCTGCCTTTATCGCCATCTACAGCATAGCTGCCTGGTGTGCCTGCATGCTCATCACTACTGGTCTTTGTTGTTTTATTGAGAGCAATGTTTACTCCTTGCATTATGATAGTAATTGGCTGCGACGTACTTGTCTTACCCTCGTTGTCAGTAGCTACAGCAGTAATACTATAACTGCCTTCGTTGGCTGTCCACGATGTGCTAAATGGCGTCTCTGTATCTGTAGCAATAAGGGTTTGCCCCTCGAAAAATTCGACTTTTGCAATATGTCCATCCAAATCAGAGGCAGAAGCAGAGATTGTCACATTAGTATTCTCTTTATATGTCGCATTATCTTTAGGAGCACTTATCTGTACTGTGGGTGCACGATTCTGCCCATCGCCTACTATTACTAACACTTCATCTCTATCAGAATATGTTCCGTTGCTGACCTCAACACTAAAGGCATAAACTCCTTCAGCCAAGTTTGATATATTAGGACTAACACTTTTATCATTATCAAATGTCACCAGCGTAGAACCATAGAGCTGTGTCCACTGATAACTTAGGTTTAAGTTCCCAGGACTCGTACTCTTGCTAGCATCCAACTTAGCTGTGGTGATGGGCAACACCACACTAAAGTTTTCACCTGCATCAGCTATTGGTTGATCAAAACTCAGGTCACCTACAAAGGTAAATGTCATTTTACCTAGATTCATTTCACCTCCAGAGAAACTTAGCTGTAAGGTATTTTTTCCAGCCTTTAGAGGAACATTATTAAGGGTTTTAGTCGAAAATCTATCCCATTCTCCACTTGAAGATACTCGAATATTCTCAGCCACTTGATCTCCATCCAATAAAATATCAAATGGCCCTCCACCACTATTATTGCCCGAGGCGTAACGAATAGCTATATTATATAGACCGGCCTTTTCTACATCAACATCATAGTTTATCCACTCGCCAGCAGAAATCCAGCCCACAGTAGCTCCTTCTCCATTAACAGTAACAGCATCTACATACTCGTCCTTACGGAAGTCACCCGCATTGCTTTGTGACATGTCGTAGTAGGCTATACCTTGTCCTTTACCTCCTTCGAATTTATTATAATGGCCAGCTTCTATTTGTCCTGGTATAGGGCTTGGTGCTCCCGAGTAAGCTATTTGTTGCCCAACCGTACAGGACACGATATTTGTCACAACAAAATCTTCTCCTTCATACACTTTAGCATAAAAGGCATGTACACCAGTGCTAAGGTTTTCTGCATTATAAACATAAGGAGCTGTGGTTTTGGTATCCAGAAGCTGAGTACCATTATAGAATTCCACTTTAGTTGCGTTGCCCTCTGTTACATTTACAGTAAGCGGTAAGTTCCCCCCTGTAAAAGCTTTATCAAACAAAGAACTAATACTCGCTTTAATAGACACATCCTTACTAGTAGCCATAGCACCAGCAGGCACCTCTAGCTTTACACCATCCGAAAAAGTAACTGTAATAGCCTCATTGGTATAATTATGTGCTGTATAGGTGCGCTCCCCTTCTTTATTAAATACTGCCGCCACAGGGTAATCTGCCGTTACAGTAGCATCTACCTGACCTAAGGCATTCATGGCGTGTAGCCAATGATAGGTTTGTACATCGGTAACACCAAATTTCAGTTCTCTCTCTGGATATGCGTTGTACATCTCTATAGCAGAGGCCGGATCAATAAAAGCGAGATATTCCCACATCACGTCATGCCATAGATTTGGATTGACTTCATTTTGTAAAATACCTGTATTCTTAGTGATTTCATTCCACAGCTTTTCGACATAAGCATGATTGTGACCTAGATACAAAGAACCGCCATGTATGGGATACATCTCAATACCATAAGAGGCTGCAATATCTGCTGTCCAAAACGTACCATTATCATAACTATTACCCCAAACACGAGAGACTAAGCTAAATTGCTGGTCATTTTTAAAGTTACGTTCGTACATATCTAGCCAGTACTCTTCTATCGCTGTTTGCTCAGTAGTATAAAGGTAAATTCCTAAATCACGAATTTCATCGTTGCCAGTTATGGTTCCCCAGTGGATTAGGGAAGAATTAAATTGCATACTTTCGGAAGTTGACTCTTGGTCATTGCCTTGCGGAAAAGAAGCAAATCCATTGGCCCAGCAGTGCCCTGCATAAGGGCTAAAGTTGCGCAAAAAAGGAAAAAGCTCATCGTCACGATCAGGTGAAGCGGCATCGCGCACCAATAAATTGATCATATCGCCCCACTGCGCTGCCCATCCAGGTTCAAACTGCTCAACAAAAGCCGCTGCGTGGATAAAATAACCCCAGTGAAAATGGTGATCATTTAAGTTACCATCTTGTCCATGCCCTGCTGGATATCCCAACATTGCTGACCAAGTGGTATTATAGTAGAAAAGGAAAGCGACCTCTCCACTTTCGTAAGTCAACCAATCTTCTAAGCGTTCTTTCACAGTAGCTATCATCTTATCACGTGCAGTAATGTTTCCTGTCATATCAGCAATACGTGCTGCTTGTATCAGGCGGTTCATGACCTGTCCTTCGTTATAAGAATCAGTCCATGTTGCTAAGGCATCATTCTCGATAGCCGAAATTTTATTATTAAGTTCTGATGGATTAAAACCTGTGCTGTAATTGCTTACATTGGGTAATGTAGGTAGTATCCCATAAAAAGTATTCTCTACAGAAAAGCTATTGCTTCCTATGGTTTTAATCTCTCCTCTTACTGAGCTGTACGTCTCTCCACTAGGAACAGGAGAGTTCGAGGCTAGATTATTCCACTGGTGTGGTAATAGCCCCATTAAAACGGTATTATTACTCCCCTCTTTAACATCAGGAGTAACAGTAAAATCAGTACGTACAACTGAAGTTGTTTCATTGTATTGCCATGATGTTTCCGTTTTTTGAGGAAAGACATAGGCGTATTTTTTTAGCTCAAGTGCTTTTGTAGTCGCTGTCCCTGAGGGCAAAATAGCTGCTGACCAATAGTTTTTACCGTTTAGTGTTGAGGTGTAGGTATTTCCATTTTTTGTCCAAGACGATCCACTGGGCGCATAGATGGCAAAGCTTCCCCCACGGTGGGCATTTTCAATAATGATAACTTCACCATTCACTGTTATAGTACCAGCATTTATCTTTACTTGTGCTACATCAGCCGCATTTTTAGTAAAGTAAACAAAAGGCATAGCAATCCCCATAGTAGCAGTGAAGTTTTGACTAGCGCTGGTCCAGTCCATCGTCACTGTCCAATCAGAATAATCCGACACATTTGCCCTAGAGGCATTAAGAGCACTCACACCAATAGTTATAGGCTCATAGTCATCAATTACTCCCCAAGGAATATAGCTCATTACCAAACCTTCGTTTATCGTTTTCATCGTGATTGGATATGAAAACAAGTTAGAGACGTGGTCATTTTTCAATTTGGCAGACCACCAATCGTTGGTAGGTACAGGCTTACCAAGTGCATTACCTATGAGCATTGGTGTTCCCGAAGGATACCCATTTCTTGCTGCAGCATCTACACCAGGAAAGGTTTTGGTGTAACTTGCAGAACCTACGTTTATGGTTTGAGCAAGCAAAGTGCTACAAAGAAGCAGTGCTGCTATTGAAAAGACAGTCTTTACAATTATTCTTGACATGTTGTTCATAATCAATAGTGTTTATGGTTTTGATTATTTTTTTTGAAAGAAAAAGAAGGAATAGATCAACATCCCTTCTTTCATTTCTTTAAAAGATAAAACCTGTAATGGTTTTTCAGGATTAGATATCTTTTGTTTAGTATATGATTATTTTTTGAGAAAGAATAGATTGTTGTATTTCATCTGATAAATGAAGTAGATAAATACCTTTCTCATCAAAGTTTAACTCTTCATTTGTTTGAGAAATAGGCATATTTAATATGATAGACCCAGTTAAGCTATACACTTGAACACTACCGTTTAAGTAGTCTTCCAAACCATTGATGTAAAGCTTTTCCTTATTCGTATAAATCTCAATATTGTTTTCAGTGTTTTCATTAAGCGCTGTGGTTTCTTCTACAAAAGTTATATCATCAAAATAGATGTCATAAGCGCCTTTTTCTGTTCCCATATTAGGGTGCAAAACGATAATGTCCATATCTGTAGCGAAAGCTCCTCCGATAAATTCTGAGTAATCAAGAGTAACTTCTTGCCAAGTATTTGCTGCTGTAATGTCTTCTGACATAGGGGCATGTGCGCCACCTCCACCAGAGCTTGGCACCATCTTGAGCCCTACTGTAGTAGCTAAGGTGGTGTAAACTTTCATTTTTATTGTTTTTAGGTCGTTAGACCAAGTAATAGGACCAACATCCGGAGCTTTGCTTTCGGCGCCTACCCAACCAGATGCAGCAGCATCCACGGTCAATTTTGCCACAGTAGCTGATGGGTTTATGGCATCTACCGAAGGGTTTGCCACAAATTCTAAAGTCTCAGCACCTTCTCCATTTTCAAAAGTAGACCAGCGAATAGCTTGACCTACGCCGTCTGGCTCAAAGTCTAAAACAGCCATACCTGAAGGCTCAGGTGCAGCTACACCAGCTTCATAGGTAAAGTTGTCCCAATACACAATATTATCTTGTGAGCGAGCATCAAAGTCCGGAATGAAAACAAGCTTGTTGTAGGTATTGCCTATATAATCAGAAAAATCAAAAGTTAATTCTTCCCATTCGTTAATCTTGGTGTTAGCAACAAGTATTTCAGTAGCAATATCACCTTCAAACTTTACTCCTACATTACTGATGACGGATTTGTAGACCATTACCTTTACAACAGCATGTTCTACATCGAAAGTAAACTCACCTACATCTTCAGTGATGACAAGAGCCCAACTAGCACCAGTAGCTTCTGCTGTAAACTTAGCTACTGTGGCCGAGGTATTAGGAGCTGTAGCACTAGGATTGGCCACAAATTCCATATCGGGATTCGTACCATTTTCGCCCACCGACCAACTCCAGTCGGCCCCTATACCATCTGCTTCAAAATCCAGAGTAGCAAAGGTGTATTGTTCTTTAAATGCCACATTGTAAACTTGGGTCACACTCTCGTCAGAGGACTTGACAGTAATGGTAGTCGTGCCAGGAATTGAGCTTGCATCCACGATTGTCATTTGAGCTGCACTTTGGGTTGTTGTAGCCGTCACTGTAGGAACCACAGATGTACCCGGATCCACACTTACAACATAATCAGTAGTGCTGGAACTAAAATTTCTGATGCTTGAGTTGTCCACTTTTATATCACTTAAAGATGCATCTTTTTCGGCAGGAGTTGCTTCATACACTTCAAGTTCCCAAATGGAATAGCCATAGGTAAGGTTACGTTCAGTACAGTTAACCTTTAGGTATTTTGCCTCTACATTGTTAAGTGGAATTTCGTCCCAACGGTGCCCATCTTCACCAGTGGTGGTAGAGTAGACTTCTGTCCAATTCGTATTATCGGTAGATACAGATAAAGTGTAGGATTTAGCATTGGCAGCTTCCCAATGAATTTTTACATCGCTTAGATAATAGGTATTATCTAGAGTAATAGAAAGCCACTGTGTGCCTTCGCCATGGTCGCTTTCCCAGCGGGTATCATCATTGCCGTCAATAGCGAGTGATGCCGTGCCCGAGGATGCCTCTGCGCTTGCCGACAGAGCAATGTTTGCTGCAAATGCGTTAGCGCTAAATAAAAGCAGCGATAAAATGGCACTTAAAATAATGGTGTAAGAATTTTTCATAATTGTATGATTAGTTTGTATTCATATCACGCTCTCAAGTGTCGCATATATGAAGCTTGCAAATATCCACAAGCACACAAGATTTGCCAACAAAAACAACTACACAAGACTACAACATTTGATTACAAGACTACAACAAAAACTCAGCACCATAAACCATATTTGCTTATATTGAGGTGAGCACTTAAATTGTTAATTAAAGGGTATAGACCTAACTAACCTATACAAGGGTCGTTTTTTGGCTTAAATTGTGATGTTTTATCAAGGATTATTTGAGGCTTTACTTTTTAAGCACCCTCGCCATTGTTTGCTTTTCATTATGACTCAATACCACAAGGTAAACGCCTTGGTAAAGTGATGACATATCAATACAGTATTCATTACTCTGCGCAGCTATTGTATTGCGATAAATGCAAGTGCCATTGAGAGACAAAAGGGTAAGCTGTGTGTAGTTCTCATTGCTCCATTTAATGATCAGTTCATCTTTAACGGGGTTAGGGAAAAGTGTCAAGCCCACGTTTAGCTCTTCATCTAATAAGCTGCTTACCGTATCAGTATTTAGCGAGAAGCTGAAGGATTTCAGGTTCATACCTTCCTCTACCGTTGTAAAACGCATAACATGTTCGCCTTTTTCCAATGCAATACATTTTGCTGTAAAATCTTGATAATCGGCCCAGCTTGTCGTTTTTTCGATGCTGTAGATTTCCGTTTCTTGTCCAGCAAAGCTCAACATGAAACGACCACCATTATAGGCCGAAGAATAGTTAAGCGTAAAGTCATAGTAAGCTGCAGAGTCTACTTCGATGGTATATTCCAGCCATTCGTCTGGGCGTGTCCAGCCAATATTTCCATTTAATCCACTTCCGCCTTCGGTATCTACATTTTCATCCTGACGTACGCCAGCACCATTGTTCCCCTTATCTTCGTCTTCGTAGGCTATCAGTTCACCACCCAAATCCCACTCTACTGCCGGAATCACTTCGGCCGGAATCATAAAAGGTGTGCCGTTGTAAGGCTGTTGATTGTTTTCCATCACCTCTACAGTAATGGTGTCGGCATCTGATTGATGGTCGGCATCTACCACTAAAGCTATCAGTTTTACTTTGCCTGTTGTTTCCGGTGTCCAGGTAAAGGTGTAAGGAGCTTCAATAAATGATTTAACCAAAGTGCCGGCTATGTAAAGTTCCACATCAGTGATGTTCTGATCTTTGTCAGTCACTGCTAATTCAAGCTCACGTTCAATGTGTTGAACTACAATGTTGTCATTTTCCAGATTTTCAAAAGATATGCTAGGCGCAGGGTGTTGGTCCTTAGAGTTGTACATGCCTCCGGCAGCCACGTTTATGCTTTCAATTAAGCTCCCTGAAGGACTGTAGATATGAATGTCTTGTGCTTCGTCGCTTGGGTTGTAAAGGATGTAAACAAGCTTACCATCTTTGTCATGAAATACAGCGCTGCAAGGTGAGTCGGTATAGTAGCCCGCAGCAGGCCTGCCATAGGTACAATTGCTGCCCGAAACATAATAGTTGGTCGCACAATTAACGTGAGTACGCCATTCGTCTCCTTCATTAATGTAGAGAGAATCAAGCATACTAATAACAGAAGTAGGAGCATAGTATTGCATCGAGTTAAGCACATAACCCCCCAGGTAGGCCCCCATTTCTTTCACATTTTCATAAATGTCATAACTTTCTGAAAAATTATAAATCGTAGGGTCATCGGCCAAGGTGTATTCCATGGTGTTGCGATCGTTTATCATACTGTTGAGTATGAAGCTGTAGTGCGCCGAATCACCATCGTATACATAGTTGTAAAAATTATCAGCAGGGACAAACTGAATACCAAATGCCCATGCTGGGTCGCCACTAAAGAAGGTGGACATTGACAGGTTGTTGGTGCGTAATACGCCCACATAGTCACAGGGGTAATTTTCTGGCACATCATTATGTCGATCAAACCAATAGGTGTCAGCAGCTTTGCCTTCGAGCAAAAACCCGGTGGCGCCCATTTCTAATATTTCGAAATCGTTGAGGGCTATTCCCAAAGCATATATTCCAAACCACGAATTAAGTGCCTCGGATGTGGATTCCTGATTGTTGCCACCACCATCACCGGTGCCTCCTGCAAAAGAGTGCCCCAGGTAGGGGTCAAAATTACGCAGGTAGGGCAGCTTCATATCATCTTCACCATAGCGCAACCAGCTAGCATATGAGCGAGCAATGAGTTTGACCATTGCGCCATATTTTTCTTTAAAATCCTCGTCGACCATCATCAACCGGGCTGCTCCGATAATGAAGTAGCCATTATGAAAGTGCAGGTCATTAAAACCTTGTGATCCATAGCCCGGAGGAAAACCGATAATGGCTCCATAATCGGGATATTCTGCAAAATAGTAAGACTTTTCACCGGCTTCATCTTCTGAAAAAGAAAGCCAATCGATAAGTTCTGTTTTTAGGTTTTCTTTTAAGGTGCTGTAGGCTGGGTGTTCGAGTTCCCTAGCCATTAGCATCATATTACTTTCCTCTCCCAGACCTTTGGCGTAAGTATTCCCGTTGTAGCCCGATGAAACATCAGCACGCTCCTGAATAATAGCCATTAAGCGTTCCATTTGTGCCTCACTCATATCCATAGGCTTTGGCATAAAGGGGGGCATACCGCTGTAGTCATATGACAGTGAAAATGAATTTCCTTCAGCTGCTTTCATTTCACCCAAAAGACTGATGTAAGTGGCATCATCTATATAGTCAAAACTACTCTCGGTATCGCGCCAGTGGTGCGGTAAAAAAACCATGATTGTACTCAAGCCCTCTGTGTGAGTGTCATAGTTTTGGGTTTCCAGGGTAAAGGTGGTTTTAATCTCACCATTTAGTACTTCTGAGGAAAAGGCACAGTTGCTCACTTTATTCCTTGCAAGTGTATTATAGTCATTGATCAGGCTTGGATCCGGGATGTTTGAAACCACAATATAAGGCTCGTTAATAGCTTCATCGAAGGCTAGAGCTAAATCAGTTTTGGTGAGTTCAAAAGTAGTACCTGCCGGGCAGTGAAGCCCAAAAAGTTGTCCGTTGAGAGACAACACAAAGCCAGCGGATGAAGTAGGGGCAGAGCTAATCACATTGCCGCTGAGATCGTACAGTTGTGTGGCTTCACTGCTCAGTGTTATGGCAGGTTTTACATTATTTATGTCTAGAAAAGTGAAAGGAATACCGTGTACCATTGAACACAGAATCCCCCGCTGTGCATTGTCTTCCAAACTAAATGTAAAGGACATTTCAGTCCAGTCATAGGCCAACGCGTGTTCGGGCCAGAAGATATCGGTAAAGCCATTTCCGGGATCTTCATCATTACTTAATAAGAAATGGTCGCAGGCAACCCAGCCCCATCCGGCCATCGTTTCGTCAATGATTTCTAGATGTACATTCTGTCCTGCAAAAGGGCTCAAGTCCCAGCTTACCCATTCAAAAGTAATGCTGTTTGAGCCTTGTGCCTCGTAAGCAATAGTGTCATCTACTATCAGGCGTACACCAGCCCCATCGGTATTGCCGCCGGCCACTAAAAAGTGAAGGTATTGGTGTACAACAGTGATCTCTGAGGATATTAAAGTTCCTGTGTTTTGGTTGCCCGTGAAATAAGAATCGAAATAATAGTCGCCCATATAGTTGTCAGGCGTCCCACTATGGTTGTGCTCTGCTATGGTACGTGGTCCATTGGTGATAAAATCGCCTGTGGCTGTCCAAGCACTTGGAAAGTCGCCATCTTCAAAGTCGCAGATGATCCGATTGCCTGATTCGGTATCGGGTTCCACAGTGCCTGATACTGTAAGAAATGCATCTGTATCAATATTAACAGAGCGTTCATTGTTTGAAGTAAAACCTGTTTGAATAGAAATAGTAATACCATCACGCTCAGCTTCCACCATTTGTGGGTAAACCCAAAGCTCGCCTGTGTATTGATCAAAAATGGTATTGGAAAACCACTCATTACTGGCTACTGGCTGCCCTTGCATACGCTCGTGTAAATAGAAGGGGTATCCTTCGTTCAGTTGACGGTAAGATTTGGCAAAATATTCCCCCTCGTCCCAGACCGCTTCCGGCGGAAAAGAGGCATAACTGCCAGAACCTGCTGTTACAGGTGACTGGGCTATAATTGAGAGGAAACAGGATAATTGAAAAGAAAGAATAAGCAGGGGCGTTTTCATATTGGGTAGATGCTGTATGAATACGACTATGGCACCAACGGGTCTATATTAGAAACGTTGATGCCATAGGGTAAAAACTAAGTTTTGTTTAAAACGAGGTAATTCTTATTTCACAAAAGACTTGATGGTCTGAGATCCAGCTTGTACAATATAAATGCCTTTTTGAAGCTCAATATCTACACGGTTATCGCATTGTGCTGCGTATATACATTGACCTGAAATGGTATAAACATTGACCATTGTAGGCTCAGCTGTTTCGATCTGAAGTCCTCCGGTTTTTGAGATAACAGAGAAGTCTTGTTGAATAGCTTCTATGATCTGTACGGTTACCCCCTGACCAGCAGAAGGACATTGTCCATCAAATGGAACCTTAAAAGTGCTCAACATCCAATTACCACCAGAAGAGAGTTTACTCCATAGTATTTCCATTGATACGCTGTCTGGTACTTCTCCCGTTGCAGTATAAGTACGCTTGTAGGCACCATTATCTAAAATTTCTGTTGTGCCAGAGAATCCAGAAACCCCATTGACCAGCAATAGATCTAGAGAATCTGCTCCGTCATAAGAAAGGGCTTCAACGTAGAAAGAAGTTTCATCAATCTTAGATATCGTTAAATATATCGCTGATGATTGAGAACCATCACTATCATGGTTAAAATGAGAAACAATACGTTCACAATACTCAGAAGATGGGGCTTCGCTTGTAGTAGCATTAAGGCTTATTGGGTTGTTAGCAGCAGCATTGCCCGCAGCATCTTTGACTTCCACACTAAATGTATAAGCAGTCTCAGCATCTAATCCTGTGACTTCGTAGGCAATCTCTTCACCAGAATTACCACTTGTTGTTTCTACGGTAGTGCCATAAGTAATGGTGTATTCTATAGTACCGGAGTTGTCCTCAGCACTTAAAAGCAGTTCTACGCTATTGTGGGACTCTGTTCCTACCGAGGCTGTGAAATTTGTCGGTGCTTCACTGTCATCTTCTTCGCTTGGGCATTCTGCATCGAAAGGAACTGTAAAGCTGCTTAACATCCAGTTGCCACCAGATGACAGTTTGCTCCATAGCACTTCCATAGTAATGGTTTCAGGTACAGTACCTGTGGCGGTATATGTTTTCTTATATGCTCCGTTTTCTAAGACTTCAGATGTACTGCTAAAGCCTGAAACGCCATTCACTAACAACAAATCAAGAGAGTCTGCTCCATTATAAGATAAGGCTTCTACATAGAATGAAGTTTCATCAATTTTAGAAATTGTAAGGTATATAGCAGATGATTCAGTTCCATCGGCATCATGGTCAAAGTGGGCCACTATGCGCTCACAATATTCAGAAACCGGTTGTTCTATGTACTCTATATGATATCTTTTAGTTACAGTACCATCAGTTGAGGTCACTGTTACCGTTGTTGTACCTGGAATAGAAGAGGCATTGGAAATTGAAACACCAGCTCCATTTATTGTAGCTGTAGCAGTGGTTGTAGGCACTGTTTCATCATCTACAATGTAAGAGTAAGAAGTATCATTACTTGAAAAATTGTCGATAGTTGTACCATCTATAAGCAAATCACTAAGTGTAGCATCTTTGGCTTCTGCTACCGGCTCTTTCCAGAAGTATAGGTTGTCTAGATAGATTGTTCCGTTACCCGTCGTTTTAAACTGCGTTACACCGTTCAGATCAGGACCAGTATAATGGCTTAAAGGAATGTCAATGCTAGTCCAGCTACCAGTTGTTATTCCTAATTCTGAAGCTATGTTGTATTCTGTTTCGGTTTGTCCTTCATGGATCACCCAAAAACCAAAATCAGTAGCATCACTTGTCCAGTAGTCAAGGTGCACATACTCCATTCCTGATGCGTCAGTTGAAGCATACTGCATACCCTGGTAATTAAGGTCTGCATATTTTAAGACTTTATTTCCTGAGTAGTCAACTTCTGTTGCATCAGTAGCTTGTCCCCAGTAAGGATCAAGATTTGTATAGTTGCTATCATAAGCACCACTATAAACAGAAATTACATTTGCTGCATCTTTAGTCGGTTCTGAGGGAGCATCAGCCGGGCTGGTGTATAAGAAATAAACATTGTATGTTTTACTTGTAGTGCCGTCAGTTGCAGTTACAAGAACTGTTGTTGTGCCAGGAATAGATTCCGCAGGAGTAATATCAACATCAGCACCCGTTATGCTTGCTGTAGCTGTTACAGTAGGAACAGTAGTTACACCACTTGCCACGCCATAGTCGTAATTCAAAGTACTGCTACTAAAATCATCAATGGTTGTTCCATCTACTTTCAGGTCACTTAAGTTGGCATTTTGTGCATCAGCGGTTGCTTCATATACTTCAAGCTCCCAGATTGAATATCCCCAACCCGTTGAACGTTCAGTTCCATTCATAACAATGTATTTTGCGTTGGTAGCTGTAAATGTGATATCATCCCATCTTGATCCGGAACCGTCACTCATAGAGTAAACTTCAGTCCAATTGGTACTATCAGTAGATACTTTTACGGAATATGTCTTAGCGCTAGCTCCTTCCCAATATATTTTGATGTGATCAATTGAACAGGTGGCATCAAGGGTGACAGCAAGCCATTGTGGATCTGCAGCTTCCGTTTCCCAGCGTGTACCTTCATTGCCATCAATGGCGTTACTGGCTGCCTGCTGTTCGTGGGAAGCCGTTGCTGTCCCTGACATTGCAAGGTTGCTTGCAGAAACACTGCTAATAACAAGTAATAATAATGCTGTAATAAGAGTCTTAATTGTCTTCATAATTTTTGGTTTAAATTATAATTTATGGCGTTTTTTAGTTGATACAAATATGCTATTACAATGAAGTAAACACCTAAAATAACGGCTATACAGAACTACAACATGTAACTTTTTTGACACAACAAAAACTCAACAGGAACTGTGTATCGCGCTTTATTTAAGTTTAGTGTGCTCTTTTTCTCTCCTTACAATGGAAAGTGTTTGCCTCAACATAACTGTTATGATGTTGTTTTTTGAATTCTCATAGCATTTTGATGTTTGAAAGAAGAGGCTTATTTGGAATAAAAGTGAGCTTTTGCGTTGTTCTTAAGTTAATAATGAAGGTTTTTATATACATTGTCCAGTCATAAACATAGTATATAAATCTGAATACAAGCTGAAATATATTGGATGGACAAGGTTTGGAGCGGGTTCATAAAAGTACAGTGGCACCAAGGTCTAAGACCTTGATGCCACTGTTTGAAAAAGATTGGTTTATCTTTTTAGCTTATCGCACAACACATTTAGTTGTGAAGTCATCAGCTTTTACGATATATAGTCCTTTTTGAAGTTCTACGTTTAATTCGTTTTCACACTGTCCATTAAACACTTGTTGTCCTGAAATACTGTAAACATAAATGTTTGTTGGAGTAGATGTTGTAATGCGCAACGCTCCACTATGCGAAATCACTTGCAGCTTAGAAGCAAGGTCATTTTGAAGACCTGTTGAGTTTTTCTTCCAGAAATAAATATTGTCAAGGTAAATAGTTCCGTTACCCTCTGTTTTCAATTGATCTATGTAACTTAGATTTGGTACAGAGTATTCTGATAGTGGAATATCTATACTTACCCACTGACCTTTAGTAAAATTCTCATCGGCTACTAAATCGTATGCGTTTTCTAGAGCGGCATCTCCATCAGGATTTGCAACACCACTTGTAATAACAGAAAATTTGAATGCTGTAGCGTCATATGTCCAATAATCAAGGTGTAAATATTCCATAGAACTCATATCTGTCACGTCAAATGTTATGCCTTGATAATCCAAGTTAGCATATTTAAACACCATGTTAGAACTAAAATCCACTTCTGACATTACGGTGCCTTGCCCCCAACCCGGGTAAGTATTTAGGCCGGCAATGTTCGTATAACTATCACTGTAAATACAAATCACATCTGTTTCGTTAGCTGAAGGTGTAGCTGGAGCTTCTGTTGGCGCTGTAGGTTCAGGTGTAACATCACCAGCACATTGAGCACTAAATGGTACTTTGAAAGTAGACAACATGGCATTACCCGCTTCACCGCTTAAGCTCCACAATATTTGAATTGTTAAGCTATCAGGAACAGTAGACGAGCTTGTAAACACCTTCTTCATTGATACTTCATCAATGGTTTCTGATGAAGTTTCAGAAAATCCTTCTGGTAAACTTTGTACCAATAAAAGATCGATAGTATCACCTGCTACAGGATCCATTTGTACGTAGAAAGAAGTAGCGTCGATATTCGAAATTGTAAGATAAGCAGGCCACAATCCGCTTCCTGCTGCAGGACTGTGATCATTATTAGCAACATAACGGGCACAATATTCAGAGACCAATTGATCAACAAAGTTGATAGAATAAGTCATATCAGTGCTTGCATCAGATGAGGTCACTTTTACTGTAGTTGTACCCGGTACAGAATTTGCTGCTGTTACTACTGTTGTAGCTGCACTTTGGGTGGTCGTATAAGTTACAGTCGGTACGTTACCATCTTCTACCACATAAGTATATTCTGTGGTGCTGCTTTCGAAATTGTCGATAGTTATGCCTCCGACCTTCAAATCGCTTAATGTCGCATCTTTTGCCGGATCAGCTGTTTTGAATGCAATATCGTCAATAAGGTAAGTGTAGTCCGCGGTGCCATCTCCAACAGTACCATTATCACAGATAATAACGACTTTTTGGTATTCGTTAGCTGTATTTATCGCACTAAAGTCAAATTCCATAGTTTCCCATTGATTAGCTACAGTGGTGGCCATTTCAACTTCATGTGCTATAGCTCCGTTGGTCATATTCTCTATTTTCAATAAAACTTTGGCACCTACGCGTGGAGCATATACTTTCATAGTAATCACTTTTTCACCGCTAAAGTCAATAAGTCCGTCCATGGCAATCCAGCTACCAGCCCACGTTTCTCCTTGTTTTACCATTTGTGCTACTTGTGCACTAGTATTAATACCGGAGCTTTGGGGGTTGGCCACTACTGTCATTGCTGCGCCACCGAAACCAGCCCAGCTGTAAGGACCAGATTCTGCCTCAAAATCTAAAGGAAGATTAAGTGCTTTTTTGTATAAAACAGAATAGGATATTGTGTCTGTATTATCTATTGAAGTTACTACGATATTTGTCGTGCCAGGAATGCTTTGGGCTTCAGTAATGACTACATTAGCACCAGTAATCGTAGGAGTCGCTGTGGTTGTTGGAACGCTTGAGGAAGAAACCAGATAAGTATATTCTTTTACGCCAGCTTCAAAACCATCGATAGTCGTTCCATCTACTTTAATGTCACTAAGCGTAGCGTTGCTAGCATCAGAAATCGGTTCATATACTTCAATTTCCCAAATAGAATAGCCATAAGTGAGGTTACGTTCTGTTCCCGTTATTTTAATATATTTTGCACTGGCTGCAGTGAATTTAACATCGTCCCAGCGATCAGCACTTGCTCCGTTTGTTTCTGTATGTACAGTGGTCCAGGTGCTATTGTCTGTAGAGATTTCGATGGTATAAGCTTTTGCATTGGCACCTTCCCAGTGTATTTTAATATTGTCAATAGAATAAACTGCATCTAACTCTAACTGTATCCATTGTGGGTCTACGCCATGAGTACTTTCCCAGCGGGTACCGTCGTTTCCATCTATGGCATCGGCAGCTGTACCGCTTAAAGCTGTAGCTGTGGCTGATGAAGCTAGGTTTGTTTGAGCAAACATACTGCTTATGCTAAGCAGAAATAACATCGTAAATAGAGTCTTAATTGTTTTCATATCATTTAGAATTTGAGTTAATATCAAAATGGGGTGTTTTTCCATTGCTTGCAAATATCAACTGAGTAAGGGCTTTTTGGCAAATAAAACGACTATACAGGGCTACATCATTTCAATCTTGTAACACAACAAAAACACAACAAAAATGCGTTTAAATGCAGTAATACAGCAATATAACAATTTTACTATTTGCTTAAATAGATCTCTTATACTACAACAGTGAGTGTTGTTCGGAGTTTTCTTCTTTTTTGCTGCCAAGTAAATTTAATAATATCTAAGCCAATTGACAACACATTTACCTGAATTAACTTTTAGACGCAAGGTTTGTTGTCCTTTATTTAGTGGCAAAGCGATACTTGCGGTGTTCCACACATAATCATATCCGGTTTTAGGAAGGATGTAAGTGGTCAATATTTCGCCCTCAGTACTGATTTCGATTTCGGTATCGATAAATGTGGCATAGCGAATATCCAGATTAAAGGTTTTGCTTCGGTCCGGAGCAATCTGATATTCCACCCACTGATTGCTTATAAAGTTATGAAGCTCTAAACTTTGGTTAGGTGCATCAGAAGTGAGGCGCAATTGCGGTCCGCTGGTCCACCCGCTCTCTGTTGCACTTTCTGCAATGCTTATTGAGCTATAATGCTCGGCTTCTATCTGTTGTTGTTCAACATAGTAGATGCTTTTATCCTGAGTAGACATTTGCATATAGATATGCCCCAGCTCAGTAAGTGCTACCGGATAAGTATTGGTCAGTAGTGGCATATACGGAAAAGCATCCACACCACTGCTGTAACGTGGAATAAACCACGAATAGCGGTAAATATCGGGGTCAGCCTCCAGATAGTTTAATGCATTAGACATATATTGTTGTTGACTCTCTACCGTAACGTGTCCATCCCAGGCACAGAATTCGCTTAACCAAATGGGTAAATTGTATTTTTTAAATCTTTCAATAAAAGATTTCATGGCTTGCGCATCCGGCATATAACAATGAACAGCAATACCATTGAAATCACTAAGCGGCACAAGTTCAAAAAACTCATCGAGCCATAAAATCGGATCGTGATAGACTTCCAATGTACCATAATTCATAGCTGGCGATATTATTTTAAGTCCCAACTCTTCTGCAATAGCTTTTACGGCAGGCCAACGTT
>DHQI01000110.1:0-36043 GCA_002408065.1 Bacteroidales bacterium UBA5342 | reverse complement strand
CCAACGTTCGGCCGCTTCCTGAGGCGTCATATTAGCTTGATCGATCAGGTTGGGTTCATTAAAACCCAAAAGATATTCACAGTCAGGGTTTCGTGCTACATATTCGCGCAAAGCGACCTCATCGATACCATTCCATGCCATTGGGCAAAAATCGATATTATTGTCGGTCATCACCTCATCATAAAGGCTGTTTTGGCTGGGTCTCCAATTGTATGACCAAGTTATACCAGGAGCCAAAATCTCTACATCATCTTCGAACTGAAAGTTGAAGGCTACGCCTCGCTTCTGACTTTTGCTCTGGGTAACAGGATCTTTGGCTTGGTAAGCATCATCCTGATCATTATCGCACGATAGCAGAAGAAGACTAAATGCTATTACTAATATGTTTCTAATATTCATCACCTTAAGAATGCTTCGTTAAACGTTCAATTTCAAAAACTTCAAATTCCAATACCACGCTGATATTAAGTGTAATATGATAAGTCCAGAGGCTGTTGCATATCTAATAATCAGGAAAAAATGATTAACGGACTTTAACTTAATATTTGGATAGAAAAATACCGACATAAAACTGATTGCCAGTTTTAAGCCGGTATTAAATGATTAAAAAACCTTACTTTCCTGTTTGATGCGACTATTTCATTTGTTTAGTGTGTCTCCCTGGTTCACCAAATGAATGCATTTCGGAAAAAAGTGTAAGGTTACTTATTGTAGTTGATATACGCGGACGTAATCTACTTTATAAAGTACCTGATTGTCAAACATGGTATCGTCCACACCTTGTACGCCACCCCAGCTACCGCCAATAGCTAAATTGATAATAAAATAGAATTGATCGTTAAACGGCCAATCGCCAGTTTCCTGAAGCTGGGCTGTTTCAGAAAATGTCTTCGTTTTAACACCATCTACATAAATATGTATTCGGTCGTAACCCATAAATTCATTTTCCACCCATTCCATAGTGATGATATGAAAATCATCGGCGCAAGGTTCGTCCAGTATTTGCTCTCCGTGAGCGTTGGCTGCTGTAGATGACATACCATTGTAGTTAAGGGTGTGCAATGCACAGTGGAAGGTGTAGGGATCGTAGCCTACGTGTTCCATGATATCAATTTCACCAGCTCTGGGCCAGGAGCCATAACCCAACATCCACAATGCAGGCCAGGTACCTGTGCCGCTAGGCACTTGCAGACGGGCTTCCACTTTGCCGTATTTAAAGTCCTGTTTACCTGAGGAAACAATTCGTGCAGAAGTATAGCTCTTATTTTCGTACTCTTCTTTTCTGGCCTCAATTACTAACATACCATCTTCAATACGAAGGTTTTCGCTTCGGTCGGTATAATATTGTAATTCGCCATTACCACCTCCATTACCATTGACTTCGTAAGTCCAGTTGTCTAAATTAAGCTCAGTACCATCAAACTCGTCTGACCATACCAATTCATACGTACGTTCGGGAACCGTTACCTCGCACTCGGCTACATATTCGCCCATGGTTGCTGTTATGGTTGCTGTTCCGCTATTTACTGCCGTTACAATGCCATAAAACACAGTTGCTACTGACTCGTCGCTCGAAGCCCATACCACTGTGGCACTGGCTACAGGAGCTTCCTCTATCGTCAGAGTGGCTTTTTCGCCCACTTCTAAAGTCAAGCTTGTTTGGTCTAAAACCAAATCACTTGGAGCATTTTCATCATCATCACAAGAGGTGCTTATCACAAGAAACAAGCTCAGCACAAGTGTCAAAATATCTTTCATCATCATTGATTTTTAAGGCAACAGCAGATATGATTGGCAGCTGCAATATTAGAAAAAAATACCAGGAGGGTAATCCTCCTGATATATATAATTTAATTACTATTACTCTGCTTTTTTGTAGAAGAAAGCAGCGTCAAAGTCAAGTGTAGTACCAGCAGTTCCACCAGCTAAGAATGCAAAAATGTTTTTGTCATTAAATGCTTCGTTATAGAAAACGCCCAACTCATTGAATTTGCTGGCAGGAATCTCGATAGCATGCCATTCGTTATCACGGGTAAAGTCTGCATAAGGTTCGTAAGTAACTCCATTATCGGTAAAGGCCGAAGAACCAATACAAATCTTACATTCAGCACTTCCGTCAGCAAAAATCAAGAGGTAAGAAGAACTTTCCTGTGCACTCTTGAATGCAATGTGGAACACATAGTCGTCCGGGTTATTATACATATCGGTCATGTCAACCAAATCAGCTGTGCTGCTTATATTGTAACCAGCTCCTGACCAACCTGCTGAACCTACCACAAGGCTAACCCAAGATTCTGTTTGTCCATAGAAATTCAAACCACTTGATGTAGCACCGGTGAAGGTATTGTCCCATACATAAAGGAATTTGTTTGTATCATCAGGACGACAGTCGTTAATTACTTTATCGCTGATAGCACCATAAGAAGCTTCATCAATTTGAATGATGGTATAATTAGAGCCATTCAATGATTCTGTTTCGCTAGGGTCAATTGTTTTTGCAGTAACAGTAACCTCACAAGAAGCAGAATACGCACCGTGAGTTGCTACTACTGTAGCTGTACCTGCGCTAATACCAATCACTACACCGTTATTAACCGATGCTACCGATGCATCAGAAGAGCTCCAAGATATATCGCCACTGGCATCTGCAGGCTCGAGGCTCGCAACCAATGTAGCAGAAGCCTCTACTTCGACCTCTAAAGTGCTCTGGTCTATGCTAATTCCTGTTACTGTTACCGTGCTTTCATCGTCTTCACAGCTGGTGAAAAATACCCCCATTACAAGGCTCATCGCTAAGATTAAAATTGCTTTTGTTTTCATAATTAAAAGTGTTTTGGTTAAATACTAATAACCGGGTTTATAAAATATTAATACATTGGGTTTTGATCCATAGGATTCAGTTCTATCTCTTTACTTGGAATAGGCAGTAATTCGTGTTTTCCTAAAATAAATTCTGCCATATGACTTTGCGCTTCGGCTGTTTCTGTGGTCTTGTAGGCATCCATGACCTCTTTAGCAACACCCCAGCGTTTGATGTCGTACCAGCGGTGTCCTTCCATGGCTAATTCTACACGGCGTTCGTGACGAATAGCTTTACGCAAATCATCTTGTGTATCGGTATAACCATTATAGTTAGGGAATACCGGTAAAATGCTACGTGCAGCTGTGGTATCGGCGCGGTCGCGTACTATATCCAGCGCATTTTTAGCACCTATCAGGTTATTGTTTTCACAAGCTGCTTCGGCGTACATTAGCAGCACATCAGCATAGCGGATATCAATACGGTTAAGAGGACCGCGTGATGTGTGATCCAGTTCATATGCGTTATTGTTATCATCGTACCAGCCACTTTTTCTGTTTAGGTAACGTGAGCCTAAGTAAATTTCTTGTTCCACATTTTCTATTTCATCATCTGTAGGATTAAGAATGGTGGCTTCGCGGCGCAAATCACCGGTTTCGTATTCATCGTACAAGTTTTGTGTTGGTTTGTTGAATCCCCAGCCACCGCCAAGTATTGATGAACGCGAGCGGGTAAGTATCGTTGTAAAAGTACCACGGGTAAAACCATTACCTTCGCCAAAGTCACTGGTAGGGTCTTCGGTATACTGCACTTCAAAAACAGATTCAGTGCCATTTTCATTTTCTAGAGTAAAATTGCTGGCATAATCACTATGAAGGGTATATTCGGCCGAAGTCATAATGGCATCGCCCCAGTCTTCGGCAGCTTCATAGTCATGAATAGTAAGGTTTACCTTCAAAAGCATAGCCTGCGCTGCTCCTTTTGTTGCGCGACCTAAATCGTCATCGTCATATTCACTCTTTTTCCACAACAGTGCTTCAGCATCTTCCAGGTCTTCAATGATGAAATCGTAGATAGCATCGGCTGTTGCACGTGGCTGTTGCCAATTATCGGCTGATTCTATAACGTAATCTACCAGAGGTACACCACCAAAATTTCTAACCAAGCGGAAGTAATACATAGCACGTAAAAATTTCAATTCTCCTATCAAACGATCTTGTATCTCTGCGGTCATTGTAGAATCTGTATCCAAGTTAGGAATTTCGCGTATACCTAAATTACAACGTCCTATACCTTGATATTGTGCTCTGTAATAGTCCAGAATTAAGCCGTTGTTAGCAATGGTTTTAAAGTTTTCCATATCGTAAGCATCGGCCATGTCACTGATGTTTTGCCCCCCTTTTAGTGCATCATCACTCATTATGTCACCAATAAAAAACTCGCTGTAATAAGTACCATTGTACTCCCAGGTTAGAGGCACATAAGCCGCATTTGTAGTATATACTCCTGTAGCTCCCGAAGTGTAATAGTCCTCTAGCTGTGTAACAGCGGGCAGGGGTTCCTGCAACCAATCGTCGCAAGATGTTAATGCAATAAGTGTTAAAAATGCGATGAATATTTTATTAATCGTTTTCATATCTTTCGTTTATTAAAGGGCTTAAAAGTCTAAGTTAACACCAAGAGTAAATGTTCTGGCTTGCGGATAATTACCATAGTCAATACCACTACCAACCTCAGGGTCGTAACCGCTATATTTTGTTATGGTAAACACATTACTTCCGCTCAAATAAAAACGGCAACGCTCAATGCCGGCACGCATTGTCATAGCCTTAGGCAGAGTGTAACCCAGCTGAATGTTTTTCAGGCGCAAATAAGCACCGCTTTCTACCAGACGGCTTGATGTTTCACCGTTCATTGAACTTCCATTAGGGTTAGGTATGTTGCCATCTGTATTTATTAATTGGGTCCAGTCTATACCGTAACCTTCCATACTTGCCTTCATCACATCAGAATAGTCTACCCATACATCGCGCATTGCCGTACTTAATGTGGCTTCATTACCCGTACCTTCGGTGCGCTCACGCACAGCATTGTATATTTCGTTGCCGTATACCCCTTGTAAGAACAGCTGCATATCAAAACCTTTGTAATTAGCGCTCATATTTAAACCGTAAGTCAACCAAGGGAAGGGGTTTCCAATATCTGTTTTGTCATAATCATCAATTTTTCCATCAGGAGTACCGTTAGGGCCACTACGGTCAGTATAACGGGCATCACCTGCACCTACACCAATTTCGCTTACATCATAAGAATATAAGTGATCCAAAGCTTCCTGATCTGACTGGTATACACCTTCGTACTCATACCCCCACATGGTGTAGAGAGCTAAACCTTCATCGCTCAAAGTGCGGTCGCCATATACAGGACTACCGCCGTTCAAGGCTGTTAATTCATTTTTGATAAACGACACATTACCACTTATGTTATAATTAAAGTCTCCGCTTTCGCCTTGATGTCCTAAAACAAGCTCAATACCTTGGTTTCTTACTGTTCCTACGTTAGAAGAAGGAGCATATCTGTTACCTACGTGTGCGGGAGCTGTTACGCTTAGAATCATATCTTTTGTGTCGCGAATAAACCCTTCAAAGCTTCCGCTTATTAAGCCTTGGCCAAAACCAAAATCAACACCGGCGCTCCATTGTTCTGTCGTTTCCCATTTACCGTCAGAGTTAGCATAAGTCAATACTGCGGCACCGTTTTGCAACTCTTGAGTTGTTCCTAAAGGATAACCTGTAAATACATTGCTCGATTCGAATACGGTGGTCATAAATGAGGTTGAGCTTACTTTTTCATTACCAATCTGTCCCCAGCCTGCTCTTAGTTTCAAATAGTCCAGAGCACTAATGTCTTTCATCCATTCTTCTTCATTCACACGCCAGGCAAAGGCTGTTGAAGGGAAATAACCCCAAGCGTTTTCTTCTGAAAATTTATTGGTACCATCAGCACGGAAGTTAATGGTCACCATATAACGGCTGTCGTAGCTGTAGTGAAAACGGCTTAAAAATGAAAGCATACGTGTGCGGTCTACACCATCGCTGGTGTATGTTTGGTCCTCTGTTGTTTTAGACAAATACCAATTGGCTTCGGTAGGATTCAGAATGCTGGCCCCCGAACCGCCCAAACCATAATAGTTATATTCTTCAGACGTTTGACCAAGCATAATATTAAAACTGTGCTTGTCGCGGATGTCTACATTGTAGTTGGCAATGTTTTCAAGTATCAATGTGCGGTAATGATCCATACTGCTCGACAAAAAGTTCTTGGAACGCTTGTCGTAATCAGAGTATTCGTAAGCTTCGTAAAATGACTTGTTTCTGTTATTGGCCAAATCCATACTCAGCGCCGTACGCCATTTGAATCCTTTGATTGGTGTCAGTTCTATAAAAAGGTCTCCAACCCAACGTTCAACAATATTCTCAGGATAGCTGTGCTCAACCATAGAGAATGGGTTGGTTACATTTTTAAAGTTAGAAGCTGCAGAAATCTGTCCGCTTAAATCTTCTCCTAAGTTGTTGATTGACCCTTCAGGATAATGGGTCGGATCCCAAGGTGCCATAGCTATAGCAGCCGATAGTATCGAAGCTCCCGGGCTCGAGCTGTTATGCATCGCATTACGGCCCGTAGAATTTACAAATGATAAGTTTTCTCCAATTTTCAACCATTCTTTGACTTTCATAGAAGTATTGACACGTAAGGTTAAACGTTGGTAGTCGGATCCCATAATAGTACCATCCTGACTAAAATAACTAGCACTTACCACATAGCTGTTTTTTTCATCGCCACCACTTATTGAGATATAATGGTCTTGAACAGGTGCATTTTTTACAAATACTTCATCTTGCCAGTCTGTTTCTACTGAGCTATAGTCCATACCATAAGGGTTGGCATCCGTTTTTAGCATCGGAAAGTAAGGTGAGCTACCTACATTATCGTACATCCAGGCATTAAAACCATCTTGTTGATATTTGGCAATAGAAGATGCTTTAGGGTTGATACGCATCAGTGTTTCTGCAAATTCGTCACGCTGCATCAAATCCAGTTCATTCCAGCGGTTTTGTACGCCATAGTATGAGTTAACGTTGATTCGTGCTTTGCCTTTTTCGCCTTTCTTGGTCGTTACAATAATAACCCCGTTGGCACCACGTGAACCATAGATTGCTGTTGATGATGCGTCTTTCAAGACCTCGGTAGTAGCAATATCATTCGGACTTAAAAATGAAATGTCATCTACAATCATACCGTCGACTACATAAATTGGCGCTGCTCCGTTTACAGTACCAATACCACGGATGCGTACTTGTGCCGCTTCGCCTGGTTGTCCGCTGTTGGCGTTTACTGTTACACCGGCTACTTTACCTTGCAGTGCTTGGTCCAGACCTGCAGCAGGTGTTTTTTTCAATTCTTCAGCTTTTACAGAAGCAACGGCACCCGTAAGGTCACTCTTTTTCATTTGACCATAACCTACCGACACAAACTCTTCCAATACGTAAGCATCTGTTTCCATCGTTATGTTTACGACTTCATTGTTTCTGCTGACCTTGTATTCGCTTGTTTTATAGCCAATCATCTGGACGATCAAGGTGGCATTGATTGGTACTCCCGATAATGAGAAATTGCCATCCAGATCGGAAATTGTTCCTTCTGAAGTCTCCTTCACCATTATAGTGGCACCAATTACGCCTTCACCCGAGGTTTCCAATAGCTTGCCCGATATGTTCCATTCGGACTGTGCCATGCTAACCTGAGTAAAGATTAATAATGTAAAAAGTAACTTTTTCATTCTCTTTATTGTTTTTAAGGTTTAATTAAGGTTTTCTTCTGCGTCTGTCTTTTTCCGTTATGTTTCGGATAGTTAAGGAGCAAAACAGTATTTGTCGTAATTCTGTGGCAAATCTAAGGTGAGACCTATGTCTAACCAAAAAAAATAGCACAACACCACCTCAACACATTACAGAATTATTACATCAAAAACTCTACAGGGGTAGTGTAAAACTCAAAATAACAGTATTATGTGTGTTTTGTATTTACGTCAAAAATCATGCGCTTTGCATCTTTTTTGTTTCTCAAACATTACATTTTGTAAAAAAAACCTTACATTGCAGGCCCTTTAATAAACGTTTAGATCCCGTGTTGGTCGTGTCTTTTAGTCGGATATCCGGGATTTTTAGGGCTTCAAAGCAATTTATTTTACGCTTGGGGGAGTAGAAACAAGACTCTGCTTATACCTTATTTATTCACTGATAAACTCTTCTTGTTATGTTACGTAACATTTTTTTGCCTATCATTGTTTTTTTGTGTTCAAGTATTTTTTCGCAAAATATTGAAGATTTAAGTCTTCCGTTTATTGCTAATTACGACCGCAACGACTATGATGCCGGGACACAAAACTGGTGTGTAGAGCAAGATGCTGACCAAGTGATGTGGTTTGGTAACAGCAGCACGCTACTTTGGTACGACGGCATAGAGTGGGGGCAGGTTACGATTTCAAACTTCTCGGTGGTGCGTAGTTTGCAGAGTACGCTTGATAATCATTTGTTGGTTGGTGCTTTTCAGGAGTTTGGCGAAGTTGTTCAGGCTCCGGACGGTAGTTACACTTATCAATCTTGGTTGGATCGTTTGCCTCAAAAATACCATAATTTTTCTGACATTGTAAAAATTCATGAACTAAACGGAGAGTGTTATTTCCAGTCTTCGGAATTTATTTTTGTGTTTGAAGGAGGTGAATTCCAACGTGCCATAGAGGCCGAAAACAATTTTTTCTTTTCGTATATTGCTAACAACAGGTTGTTTGTTGTAGAGCGGGGAGTTGGTCTTAAGCAGCAGATGTCCGATGGCCTTCGTATGGTAGGCGGCGGTGATTTTTTTGCTGATAAAGAAATCTGGTTTTTAGATTATTTCAAAGGTAAGCTTTTGGCCATCACTCAGAAGGAAGGGATGTTTGTGTACACTAACGGTAGCTGGAAGCCTTGGGAGTGTGCAGCTAATGATTTTATTAAAGAAAACACTTTTTACTCTGGGCTTAAGATTGAGCGTAATAATTTAATATTGGGGACGGTACAAAATGGATTGTTGATTTGCAATGAAGAAGGAGAGGTCAAAAAGCATATTAACAAACGTCGTGGCTTATTTAATAATACGGTGTTGGCAATGTTTATTGATTTAGAACAGAACCTTTGGTTGGGCTTGGATCATGGCATTTCATATCTGAAAATTCATTCCCCTTTTTCTCAGCTTGTTAACGAAGATGGGTTCGGTACTGGATATGCTTCTCTTTATTCTGAAAACACTTTGTATCTGGGGACCAATCAAGGGCTATATTCCCGTCAGGTATCGTCTGACCCTATGAAGGATTATTTATTGGTCGATGGTACCCAGGGGCAGGTTTGGAACCTTCAGGAGTTTAATGGTACTATATTCTGTTCGCATCATAATGGATTATTTATCATTAATGGCGAAAGTTCAATTAAAATAGAGCATACCGAAGGCTGCTGGAAACTCTTGCCTTACCCCAATGTTCCAGATACTTACGTGGTTGGTATGTACTCTGGTTTCGGCATTTTGAAAGAGAAGGATGGTAATTTTGAATTTCAAAAAATTGATGGTTTCGAGGAGTCATCCCGCGTATTGGAATTTGATGCTTACAACAATTTATGGATGTCTCATGGTTACAAAGGTGTTTATAAGATAGTTTTTAATGATGATTTAAGTGCCATAGACAGGGTAAAGTTTTTTGCTAAAGCAGAAGGGCTTCCTTCAGAGTCTAATAATGAGGTTTTTAAAATTAATGACCAGATAGCTGTGGCTGGTATCGACCGTGTGTATCAATATAACGAAGCCTCCGGAAAGATGATGCCTTATGAACAATGGAACGAGTTTTACCCATTAGCAACGCAAGTGACTAAACTCTTCAATAGTAGAAATAATAGTGTCTACCTGTTCAGTGGAGGAGAGCTGCATAAAGCGACCATTTATAAAGGTAATTTGTCGGATTTTGATTCTAATATGTTTTTGCCACTGAAAGGAAGTTTTCTCTCTGCTTTCGAAAATATCTCCTTTATATCAGACGACGAGTTAGTCATAGGGGTGGCCGATGGTTTTGTATTGTATAATGCTAGTATGGGGGAAGGTAATAGGTTTTCATTGCCCTTAAATATTAAGCAGTTAACGTCCGGTAGTCAGGAAACATTTAACTATACTTCAAACACCCTTGATATCAAACAGAAACTTATTGAGATTCCTTACACTGAACGTAGTCTAAAAATAAAATATGCCATTCCTCTTTATGAGAACCCCTCAAATATTAAGCAGGACATAAAATTAAATGGCGAGTTATTATCACCTGAGGTGTTTGATAATTATACCATTGAACTCAACACTTTGGCTTATGGCTCTTATAGCTTAGAGTTTATGATTAGTGATATAACAGGCCGGCAAAAGACGACGCAAAAGTCTATCAATTTTAAGATACTACCCCCTTGGTATCTGAATTGGTATATGGTTTTACTATGGTTTTTTCTTTTCGTAGCCTTACTGATTGCCTCCTTGACTTATTCACGTAAACGTATTGAGATCGTACGTAGGCGAGAAAAAATTGTACAGCAACGCAAGGCGATTAAAAAGGAGATTGAACTTAAAAGAAAAGCGGAAAAGGCTGAGCAACAGATGGTTTACCTTAGAAATGAACACCTTCGTAAGCAAAACCGCCATAAAGCTGAGGAGATAGCCAACTCAACCATGGAGTTGGTTGAAAAAAACAAGATGCTGCTGATGGTAAAAGACCGTCTGAAAAATATTCAGGAAGAAAAGGATATTGAAACCCGTAATGTTATTATTCGTAAAATGTTAAGGTCAATTGATCGTGACCTAAACAACAAAGAAAAATGGAAGATCTTTGAGGAAAATTTCGATGAGGTTCACGAGGATTTTATGAGTCGTTTTAAAGAAAAACACCCTAATATTACAGCAAAAGATATGCGCTTGTGTGGTCTTCTGAGGATGAATCTTTCGTCCAAAGAGATTGCTCCTCTACTACGAATTTCAATCCGTAGTGTAGAGATTAGTCGCTACCGTTTACGAAAAAAAATAGAACTTCCTCACGATGTAAATCTGACGGATTATATCGTCCATTTTTGAGGTGCATGATGTATAAGAATGTTAGGCATTCATATTTCTGTGATTTTCTACAAAAACATAAAATGCATAATAACAGTATAAAAAGTGTGTTGTGTATGGGTTATGTATAGGTGTACTTTACAAAAGCGTAAGCTTATGTTGTGGTAAAAAATTCTGCTTTTGGTCTCTTGTAGGCCTATTTTTGCATTCTAAATTTAATTATTATGAGTGCACAGAATATCTACCTGGGAAAAAACAAGGTTCAGAGCCAGGACAAAAATATTGAAGGGCAGTTTGTAACTATCAAGGGAGAGAAGTTTTACAAAATTGCTAATTATAACAAGATGGATGATTTCTTTATGTCCATCGTGAGTGATTCGGATCATTGGATGTTCCTTTCATCTAACGGATCGCTTTCGGCAGGTCGCAAAAACCGCGACAATGCTCTTTTCCCCTATTATACCGACGATAAAATTCATGATTACAAAGGAATCACAGGTAGTATAACCGCCTTGCGTGTTGAGAAAGATAGTAAAACTTTTCTGTGGGAACCTTTTACGGATGTTTCGGAACGTATCTATAAGGTAGAGCGCAACCTTTATAAAAGCATTTATGGTAACAAAATAGTTTTTGAAGAATGTAACAAAGACCTTGAATTGTGTTTTAGCTATACCTGGAGTAATAGCGAAAAGTTTGGTTTTGTTCGTACATCTAAACTCACCAATACGTCTGGGAGTAATCAGACGGTGGAAGTATTAGATGGTATTCAAAATATCCTTCCTTATGGTGTCGATTTCGATTTTCAAAATGCCTACAGTAACCTTTTAGATGGATACAAAAAAAGTGAGCAACTTACAGGTAGTGGATTAGGATTGTTTATGTTGAGTTCTATACCAGTAGATCGCGCAGAACCCAGTGAATCGCTACGTGCTACTTCGGTTTGGAGTTGTGCTACAACTGCTAAACGCAAGGTGCTTCTCTCAACTAAGCAGTACAAGGCTTTTTGTGATGGAAAAGAAATTGCAGCTGAAGTTGATGTCAGGGCGACACGAGGAGCCTACTTGGTACAACAAAATATAGATTTAGCATCCGGTACTGATAAGGAATGGTACATTGTGGCAGAAATTAATCAGGATTCTGCCGATGTAATAAATCTGGAGATGTTTATTCGTATGACAAGTGACATTGAGTCCTTGCTGAACGAGGATATCGCTCTTGGAACACATAAATTGAAAAAATTGGTGGCTACTGCGGACGGCTTGCAGGTGAGTAACGAAGAGTTAGGGTCTGCTCGTCACTTTTCCAATACTATGTTTAACGTGATGCGCGGTGGTATCTTTAATAATAACTACAGCATCGATACTGCCGATTTTACTCTTTTTGTAAAACAAACAAATACCCAACAAGCCGAAAAGCATGCGGCATTTTTAACGGCATTGCCGGCTCAGATAGAATATAACGCATTAGTAGAAAAAGTAGAAGCCATAAATGATGCTGACCTGACACGTATCTGTATGGAATATTTACCATTGACCTTTAGTCGTCGTCATGGTGATCCTAGCCGTCCATGGAATATCTTTTCCATTGAAACAAAAAATGAAGATGGTTCTCCTAAATTGAATTATCAAGGTAACTGGCGTGATATCTTCCAAAACTGGGAAGCGCTCTGCCTGTCTTATCCAGAATTTACGGAAGGTATCATCGCCAAATTTGTGAACGCCACTACTGCTGACGGATACAACCCGTACCGCATCAGCCGCGAAGGCATCGATTGGGAGTGCCCTGACCCGCACGACCCTTGGGCTTACATTGGCTACTGGGGCGACCATCAGATTATTTATCTGCAAAAATTACTGGAACTTTCAAAAGCACATCATCCTGAGAAATTTGAGGCTATGCTTTCGCAAAATCTCTTTGCTTATGCTAATGTGCCTTACCGTATTAAGTCTTACGCTGACATCGTAAAGAATCCGCAGGACACCATTGACTTTGACTTCGACCTGGACAAAGAAATAAAAGCAAAGACCAAAACGATGGGAGCCGATGCCCGTTTGATGATTAATGCTGATGGCGAAGTGGTGAAAACGAATCTTGTTGAGAAAATTTTGACCGCACTATTGGCTAAACTGAGCAACTTTATTCCTGAAGCAGGGATATGGCTTAATACTCAGCGTCCTGAGTGGAACGATGCCAATAATGCTTTGGTTGGTAACGGTGTATCAATGGTAACGCTTTATTATATCCGTCGTTTTGTAAAATTCTGGGCCGATGCTTTTTGTTGTTCAGATATTGAAAAACTTCAAATTTCTAAAGAGTTGACGCTTCTTTTCAAGGCCACAAAAGAGCTTTTTGAAGAGCACACTTCTTTAGTGAAAACAGGATTCTCAGATGCTGACCGCAAACACTTTACTGATGTATTGGGGCAGGCTGGCGAGAATTACCGCAATCGTATCTACAAGGCAGGTTTTTCAGGAGAAAAGAACGAGCTTACAGCACAGGATTTGGCCGCATTTATGAGCCTTACCCTCGAATATGTGGATCAGTCGATACGTGCTAATAAGCGCCAAGATGGTTTGTATCATGCCTATAACCTTATGTCCTACAGTGAAGAAGGTATTAGCATTCGTTATTTGTACGAAATGTTGGAAGGTCAGGTGGCTGTTCTAAGTGCCGGTTTCCTTTCGGTGGATGAGAGTCTGGAAGTACTTGATGCCTTGAAAAACAGTCAACTTTTCCGCGAAGATCAGTACAGTTATATCCTTTATCCGGATCGCGAGTTAGCCCGTTTTGCCGATAAAAATAACCTGAGCTCCGAACAGTTTAAACGTTCTGCTCTGCTACAGGATTTGGTGGCACAAGGTAATGGAAAAGTGCTTACACAGGATCAGAATGGCGATGTCCATTTCAACGGAGCCATCCGTAATGGTGATGTGCTGAAAGCTGCAATCAAAGAAGCCAATGCTAATGTTTCTAACACGGAGCTGCAAACAATATTGGATATTTACGAAGAAATTTTTGATCACCAATCTTTTACCGGTCGTTCAGGGACTTTCTATGCCTACGAAGGGCTGGGAAGCATTTACTGGCATATGGTTTCTAAGCTCTTATTGGCTACCCAGGAAATATATAAGCAAGCCATTGATGAAAATGCCGGGAATGCTGTGGTAGGTCGTTTGCGCCAGCATTATTATGAGATAAAAGCCGGTATTGGTCTTTACAAATCGCCGGAACTATATGGCGCATTTCCAACCGATGCTTATTCGCATACCCCGGGTGGAGCAGGTGCTAAGCAGCCGGGTATGACGGGGCAGGTGAAGGAAGATGTTATAGCCCGTTTTGGTGAATTGGGTGTAAAAGTACAGGACGGAAAAATCAGTTTCCATCCTGAACTAATGAACCCTGAGGAGTTAACTAAGGAAGATTCACAATTTGCATATTATGATGTAAATGGTGCAGAAAAACTCATTGATTTGAAAGAAAATCAACTCGCTTTCACCTACTGTCAGGTACCGGTGATTTATAATAAAACCGGAAAACGTTTAGTGGAGCTTACCCTTGATAATTCAAGCGTCATTTCTATCGAAGGACTTGAAATTGATGCGCTTCGCGGTGCAATGATTTTTGGTAGAACCGGACAGGTTGAGAGAATTGATGTCACATTCTAAAATATAAATCAACAAACCACTATAAAATGTCAGTAAGAAACGGACAGTATATGGCTTTGGCCGGTGTGAATTTGGCCAAGTCAGAAAGTAAAGATTTACAGACGCGCTTTCGTGAATTGATGGCGCAGGGGATGCACGGCTTATGCTTTAGTGCTTACGAAGAAGGACAAAAACCCGGCGATACACTTACACGTGAGCAAATCGAACGCCGCCTGGACATTATGCGTCCGCACACCCAATGGGTGCGTACCTTTTCCTGTACCGATGGCAACGAATTGATCGCAAAAATTGCTAAAGAAAAAGGTTTTAAAACCTTGGTAGGAGCCTGGTTAGGCGAAGACGAAGATAAAAACGAAGAAGAAATTGCTACCGCTATTCAACTGGCTAACGATGGCTTTGTTGATGTATTGGCCGTAGGCAACGAGGTGCTTTACCGCAAGGAACTGACGGTAGATGAACTGCTGGGCTATATGAACCGCGTGAAAGCAGAAGTGAACGTGCCGGTGGGTTATGTGGATGCTTATTATGAGTTCCGCGATCGCCCTGAAGTGACTGAAGCTTGCGATGTGATTTTGACCAACTGCTACCCGTTCTGGGAAGGTTGTGCGGTAGAATACTCATTGCCTTATATGAAAGATATGTATCACGTGGCCAAGCGTGCGGGCAATGGCAAACCAGTCATCATTACCGAGACGGGATGGCCCAACAAAGGGAGTCATTTTTACGGTGCAGTACCTTCAGAAGAAAACGCTCTGAAATACTTTATTGATGCTCAGGAATGGGCCAAGGATGAAGGTATTGCCATGTTCTACTTTTCCTCTTTCGATGAAGAGTGGAAAACCGGCAACGAAGGTGACGTGGGTGCCTACTGGGGACTTTGGGACAAGGATGAGAAATTAAAGTGGTAGGAGTCTTAAGTGTGCTAAAGTATTTAAAGTGAATAAAGTTAATGCCGTGCAGGATATAAAAAACCACACGATGGTCTGTCGGCATTTTGTACGAAATGATTTTTGACGAACATATGAGTCAGATAATTAGTGAAATCTGAGACGCCAAACTAATTCGTGTTATTCGTGACATTAGTGGGTTAAAAAAGAAACATACAATTTGAACATATTTAAAACATACAATTGGAAAAAAGGCAAAGCCATCTGTTATTCGGGCTTTCGCAAGGGGCAGGCGCCCGGAGACAAAGTGCCAAGCTATGATCAGGTAAAAGAAGACCTCCTGATTTTGCAAGGCGAATGGCAGTATATGCGCCTGTACGATTGCGACGCACATACACGTACTGTGCTTGAAGTAATAGCGATAGAAGGCTTGGATTTTAAAGTGATGTTAGGGGCTTACATTACTGCCGAGATGAACAACTTTGGTTGTCCTTGGGGCGGTGGTACTTATTCTGAAGAAGAATTACACAAAAACCGCAAACATAACCTAAAACAGATAGAAAAGCTGATTAAATGGGCCAATGAATTTCCGGACATCGTGAATTGTCTTTCGGTAGGTAACGAAGCTACAGTTAGTTGGACCGATCATTATGTGCCGGTTAAATCGGTGGTTGAGTATGCCAATATGGTGAAAAACGGAGCTGACCAGCCTGTTACATTTTGTGAAAATTACGTGCCGTGGTACGACAAACTGAAGCCTTTGGCAGAGGCATTGGATTTTATTTCTATCCATACTTATCCGGTGTGGGAGTACAAGCATATTCACGAGGCATTGGAATATACCAAGCAGAATTACTACGCTGTTTGTGAGCAGAACCCGGGTAAGATAGTAGCCATCACCGAGGCCGGCTGGGCTACAAACTCAAATGGTAGGGGAATAGAGCCGCAAAATGTCAACGAAGAATTACAAAAACAGTACATCGACGAGTTGATGGAGTGGGTGGAAAAAGAAAAAATACTGTGCTACGTATTTGAAGCTTTTGACGAACCCTGGAAAGGGTCACCGGACCCTAATGAGCCCGAAAAACATTGGGGTTTGTACTACGAAAACCGCCGTCCTAAACTGGTGGCAGAAAAATATGAAATATGAAAAAAAGCTTATGGATCATATTGATAAGTGCACTGCTGATGGCCTGTGGAACAGAGAATAGTTCCTTGAAACAAGGTAAAGCAGACCTACTGGCCGGTACAACTAAGGCCATCTGTTATTCAGGATTTCGTTCCGGTCAACATCCTGATCGTGGTAATGGTGCGCTGAATCCTAGCGAAGCAGAAGTACTGGAGGATCTACAAATACTGCAAGCTGCAGGTTTCAAGCTGATTCGTCAGTACGATTGTGGCGAAAATTCACAAATGGTGCTGGAAGTTATCAAGGAAAATAAGCTGGATATAAAAGTGCTGCAAGGGGCTTGGCTGAAAGCCGAATTAAGCAATCACTTAAGCTGTGTATGGCTTACAGAACCTATTCCACAGGAGGAATTAGATGCCAATAAAGCATGGAATAAGCAAGAAGTGGAGCGAAGTATTGTATTAGCTAAAAAATACCCTGAAATAATAGCTGCAGTCAATGTGGGCAACGAAGCCCTGGTGGACTGGAACGATCATAAGGTAGCCACCGAAGACATTATTGCGTATGTGAAAAAAGTACAAGCTAAGATAAATCAACCGGTAACAGTAGCCGAAAACTATGAGTGGTGGGCCGCTCATGGTCATGACTTAGCCGCTGCTGTCGACTTTGTTTCAATCCACATTTATCCGGTGTGGGAAGGCAAGGACATCGACGAAGGGCTGAGTTACAGCATTGCTAATATGGGAAAAGTAAAGGCGGCGTTGCCTGAGGCTAAGCTGGTAATAACAGAGGCCGGTTGGCCTTCCATTGCTTCCGAGTTTGGAGAACGTGCCAGTGAGGAAAAGCAAGCGCAGTACTACAAGGAGCTTTTGGCTTTTGCAGAAAAAAACAACATTACCACTTTCTTTTTCGAAGCGTTCGACGAAGACTGGAAAGGTGATCCCGGCAATCCTTTAGGAGCCGAAAAACACTGGGGCCTTTTCAACATCGACCGCACACCAAAGCTGGTGATGCAGTAAGGAATGATTTTATAAAGAGTACAGAGAATTATCAGAGCAGGGTTATAGGGACGCAGTTCCTAAACGAAGAAAATGAGCGTTGGCCTAGCCGAAAAAGCGAGCGGGCGTGAGAGTGAATTGGCTTTTAGCCCGGAGTAGCCGTAATAAGTAGGGCGTTAAGAAAGCCAAGAGAGCGATGGGAGCATTTTTTTTGGCAAGTCCCGATGGACATCGGGATTGGTTCGTTTTTCATCAAAGAAAAATGAATGACAGGGATCATAGGGGGCGTTAGCGCCCCTAATCGATAAACAGTAGTATTTGAGGGATATACAAAAAACAATCATCTAATATATTAAATCCAAACATATGTCACACTACAAAACAGAAGCAAAGGATAGAGTTCCTATGGGGCAAAAGATGGCCTTCGGTGCCGGTAATCTGGTCAATAATCTTTTACCTGGCGCGCTCGGTGTCTTTATGTTCTTTTTAGTGACCGCTTTTGGTATGGATCCCGTGTTGGCAGGGCTTTTAGGAGCCTTACCTCGCGTGCTCGATGCGCTGACCGATCCTATTATGGGGTACATTTCAGACAACACTCGTTCGCGTTTCGGACGTCGTCGTCCTTACATCTTTATAGGTGCTATCTTAAGTGGTGTTTTGTTTGCTGTGCTTTGGCAGTTGGACCCCGATAAAACCATGATGTTCAATTTCTGGTACTTTCTTATTTTTTCTTTGATTTACATCATTGGTAATACCATTTTTTCAGCACCACTCATTGGTTTGGGCTACGAGATGACGACCGATTATGCCGAGCGTACCCGCTTGATGGGGCTTTCGCAAACGGTAGGGCAAATAGCCTGGATGATCGTGCCTTGGTTTTGGGTCATCATTGCCGATCCGGATATTTTTGAGACTCAGGTCTTAGGCGTTCAGCGTCTATCTATCATTGTGGGAGCCATCTGTATGCTCTTAGGTGTTATGCCAGCCCTTTTCTGTAAAGGTATGGATTCATCTAAGATGGAAGGCTTGAAGGAAATTAAGATGAGCAGTATATGGTCCACACTTTTAGGATTACTGAAGGATATCGGCAAGATGTTTAAAAACATACCATTTGTCCGCCTGTGCGGCACCACTTTCTTAGTGTTCAACGGCTATCAGTTGGTGTCTTCTTTCAGCTATTTTATTATCGTATTTTATATGTTTAACGGTGACTACGGCGCAACGGGGACCTGGCCGGCTTGGTTTTCTATGATCGGGGCCCTAATCAGTGCTGTAGTCGTTATCCCTATCGTAACTAAGCTTTCATCCAAATACGGAAAACGTAAAGCATTCATCATTGCCACGGCTATTTCTATCGTGGGGTATATCCTAAAATGGTGGGGCTTCAACCCCGGAAATCCTTGGTTACTTTTCTTGCCGCTTCCGCTAATGAATTTCGGTATCGGAGGGCTTTTTACCCTGATGATGAGTATGACGGCTGATGTGTGTGATCTGGATGAGCTGAACAACGGTATGCCACGTAAGGAAGGGACTTTCGGAGCTATTTATTGGTGGATGGTAAAACTCGGAATGGCCATAGCCATGGTGCTGGGGGGCGTGGTGCTTAAGATGGTGGGCTTCGACCAAACGGCTGCGGTTCAAACTGCAGAAGCCATGACCCGATTACGTATTGCGGATATTGTGATACCTGTGGCTACAGCTGCACTTGCCATCTGGGTTATGTGGGGTTATAACCTGACGGAAGACCGGGTGCATGAGATAAAAGAGGAGTTGGTAGCCCGACGGGGAGAATTGTAAGTGAACTAAAGTGACTAGGGTGAGCTAGAGTGGGCAAAAGTGACTAAAGTGAGCTAAAGTATTTAGAGTTATAATTAGGGTACGATATAGAATGCGGCTGAAAGCCTGACATAATTAATTCCAAAGCCTGCTTTGGAAACAAGTAAATGAGAAAAATAAAACTATGAAAACACTAAAGATTGCTACAATAGCAGCATTTATCATCGCTATGGCAGGATGCAACAACAAGAGCCTTGAGGTGGAGGTTTACGAAACTTCGGCAAGTGGAAATAAATTGGAGAAAATAGCGCCCGCTGCACAAGCAGAAGGTGATGTAAAGATTACCCTTAACCCGGATGAAAAATTTCAGACCATCAGCGGTTTTGGCGGTTCATTTACAGAGTCTACAGCTTATCTTTTAGATCGTTTGAGTCCGGCAAACCGTGACAAAGTAATACAGGCCTACTTTGGCGAAGAAGGGGCCCGTTATTCACTGACCCGCACCCATATCAACTCTAGTGATTTCTCTTTGAGCAACTATTCTTATGCCCCGGTAGAGGGCGATATGGAGCTGGAACATTTCAGCATCGAAGAAGATATGGACGACCTAATTCCACTCATTAAAGATGCTATGGCGGTATCAAAAGAGGGATTTAAAATTATATCCTCGCCTTGGACTGCTCCACCATGGATGAAAGATAATAAGGATTGGAAAGGTGGAAGACTGTTGCCTGAATACTATGACACCTGGGCTTTGTTCTTTTCTAAATACTTAGATGCATACAAGGCTGAGGGAATTGACATCTGGATGCTTACAGTAGAAAATGAGCCCCTTGGAAATAATAATAATTGGGAAAGCATGCATTACAGTCCCGAAGAAATGGTTGATTTTGTTAAAAATCATATGGGACCAAAATTAGAGGCTGATGGCAAAGGCGATGTAAAGATACTGGCCTATGACCAAAACCGCGACGATCACATTTACCATTGGGCCGATGTGGTCTATGCCAACGAAGAAAATGCTAAATATTTTGATGGATTTGCGGTGCATTGGTATGCGAGCACTTATGAGTGGTTTCCTGAGGCGTTAGAATATGTACATCAAAAAGCACCGGGTAAACATATTATACAGTCAGAGGCTTGTGTGGATGGTCAGGTACCGGCTTGGAAAGATGATGCCTGGTACTGGAGCAAGGAGGCAAAAGATTGGGGCTGGACTTGGGCTCCGGATGATCAAAAATACCTGCACCCTAAATATGTGCCTGTTTACCGCTATGCCCGTGACATTATTGGCTGCTTGAATGCCCATGTAGATGGATGGGTAGATTGGAATATGGTACTTGACCGCGAGGGAGGCCCTAACTGGGCAAACAATTGGTGTACGGCTCCGGTGATTGTTGACCCGGAAGCTGATGAGGTGTATTTCACTCCATTGTATTATACCCTGGCACACTTTAGCCGCTACATACGACCTGATGCTGTACGTATTGGTTTTGATCTGGACGATGAAGACCTGATGGTGACGGCGGCTCAAAATCCTGATGGCAGTATTGCGGTAGTTATCCTGAATATGCAGGAAGAAGCTAAAAATATCAGCCTTACGCTGGGAGAACAAAGCACAAATATCACTATTAGCGGAAAAGCACTGCAAACGGTGCTGATTCCTGCAGAATAAGACACTTATACCTGGCCCCCGTTTGCTGCGGGGGCATTGGAAACAAGGCATTTGTGATGCCTGAGTTTGAAAAGATGCTCACCAAATGAGCCATTAAAAGAACTTAAAATGTAAGACTATGAGACTACTGATAGCATTTACTATACTTATAGGCCTCATGTCCTGCCAAAACAATGGTAAAGGGCAGAAGGAAAAACGACTTACCGAACGACAAATCAGCGTTGATGGCGCACCGTTTTTTATAAAAGGGGTATGTTACCATCCTGTACCGGTAGGTCAAAAAAAGCGTGATTTTGACGATTTAGAAAAAGATTTGACTCTGATGCAAGAGGCTGGTGTCAATGCGGTGCGTTTATACGAGCCTGTGGATGATGTTGCGGTGTTAGATGCTATTCACGAAGCAGGGATAAAAGCCATTATTTCTTTTGGTTACAATCAAAAAGGTGTTTTTGATATCAAGTCTGGTAGTTTTACCACTTACATCGAAAAGTACAAAGATCATCCCTCTATTTTGATGTGGGAGTTTGGCAACGAATACAACTATCACCCTGAATGGTTTGAGGATGATATTACTAATTGGTATAAAGCATTGAATAATGCAGTGCTGATGGCAAAACGTTTAGATCCTTTGCACCCTACTGCAACAGCCCACGGCGAATTGCCTGAGAAAAAAGTCCTGGAACTGTGCCCCGATGTGGATGTGTGGGGAATGAACGTCTACCGCTGGGATAAGCCGGCAAGCATTTTTCGAGAGTGGAAAAAAATGTCAGATAAGCCGATGTACCTTTCCGAGGCCGGGGCAGATAGCTATATGACCAAAGAAAGAAAAGGTTATTCTCAAGGCGTTAACGAGCGTGCTCAGGCTAATGCAACCCGTAATATACTGGATGATGTTTTTGATCATAAGGATGTCTGTTCCGGAGTAGCTGTGTTTGCTTTTGTGGACGAGTGGTGGAAAGCCGGGGATATTCACACCCAAGAGCCCGGAGGTTGGGCACCGGATGGCAGTGGTGTGCCTTACGATGGCGTGCCTAACGAAGAATATTGGGGCATCGTGAATATAGACCGCAGCAAAAAAGAAGCTTTTGAAGTAATCAAGGACTTTTTCCTTAAATATTAAAATACAAAACACTATCCCTCGTCTCCCGACGAGGCTTGTTTAAGGTTTCGTGTCCTGACGAAATTTTCATTATGCACTATTAAAAGTGCATATTGCTTAATATTTGCACAATTAGTAGTGCAAATACCAATGAATAAACTATTATCCTATATTTGCATAGTTTAGTCCCAATCAAATAGAACATTATGAAACTGAGAATAGAACATTTAATGCTGTTAATCGTTGCTTTTTTTCTTTTTTCCTGCCAGAAAGAGAGTGTGGTTGGGATTGAAACCTACCCAGAAGTAGAAGCCCTTATAAGTCAAATGACCCTGGAGGAAAAAGTGGGACAAACAGCCCAAATCACTTTGGATGTCCTGATAAAAGGTCCGTCACGTTACAAAAGCACAGAGCCTTTCACTTTGGATGAAGAAATGCTCGAAAAAGCCATCAATAAATACCACATCGGGTCTGTGCTTAATACAGCAAATACCAAAGCCCTATCGGTGGAAAAATGGCACGATATAGTGACTGCAATACAAAATGCAGCCTTAGAAAATGAGACTAAAATTCCGGTGCTTTATGGTATCGATGCCATTCACGGTGCTACCTATACCGCTGATGCTACATTTTTTCCTCAGCAGATAGCTCAGGCGGCTACCTGGAACCCGACGTTGGTGTACGAGGCCGGACGCATCACTGCTTATGAAACGCGCGCCTCAGCTATTCCGTGGAACTTCTCTCCGGTGTTAGATTTGGGAAAAGACCCGCGATGGCCACGCATTTGGGAAACCTACGGCGAAGATCCTTACCTCTGCAGCGTGATGGGCGCCGAGGCGGTTAAAGGTTACCAAGGCGACGATTTGGCATCGCCCACTAGTGTTGCCGCCTGTCTGAAGCACTTTTTTGCTTACGGTTCCAATACCGGAAAAGACCGCACACCTTTGGAGATTTCGGAGGTCGCTTTGCGTGAGTATTACTTACCCGCTTTTGAAGCTGCCATTGAGGCCGGTGCGGCTTCGATAATGGTCAACTCAGGTCTGATCAACGGAGTACCGGTGCACGCTAACAAAACCTTGTTAACAGATTTGCTCAAAGAAGAAATGGGCTTTGATGGCTTGGTCGTCACCGACTGGGCTGATATCGAAAACATTCATAATCGCGACCGCGTAGCCGATTCGCACAAAGAAGCGATTAAATTGGCTATTAATGCAGGCATCGACATGTCGATGATTCCTTATAAGTTTGAGCGCTATTGTGATAACCTGATTGCCTTGGTTAAAGAGGGAGAAGTGTCAATGGAACGACTGGACGATGCTGTGCGCCGCACGCTTAACCTGAAATACAAGCTGGGTTTATTCGAAACGCCTGTAACGAACTATAAGGATTATCCGGAGTTTGGCAGCGACGCCTTTGAAAAATCCGCTTACCATACAGCTGATGAGGCCATCACGCTTTTGAAAAACGGAAAGAATATTTTGCCACTGAAAAAAGGACAACGCATCTTGGTAGCCGGCCCTAATGCTAACAATATGCGTACGCTCAATGGTGGCTGGACCTACAGCTGGCAAGGGGAAAAAACAGACCTTTTTGCAGAAAGATATCACACCATTTTTGAGGCGATTCAAAATGAGTTTGGCAAAGACAAGGTGAGCTATTTCGCCGGTGTGGAATACGATATGACAGGTGGCTACATCAACGAGGTCAATATTGACATCCCCGGGGCAGTGCGTGCAGCTAAAAATGCTGATGTGCTTGTCCTTTGTCTGGGCGAAAACAGCTATACCGAAAAGCCCGGTGATCTGCACGACCTGATGATTTCAGACAATCAGGAAGAACTGGCTTTGGCTTTAGCTAAAACGGGTAAACCTGTCGTTTTAGTACTGAACGAAGGGCGCCCGCGTATTATTCGCAATTTTGTAAAAGAAATGGATGCTGTAGTACAGACTTATCTGGGGGGTAACTTTGCCGGCGATGCTTTAGCTGACATCCTTTCGGGCGATGTGAATCCTTCGGGAAAATTACCTTATACCTACCCAATGTACAGCAACACGCTGGTGCCTTATAACCATAAACCCAGCGAGGAAAGCACTACACAAGATGGCGCTTACGACTATGGTGGCGGTTTCTTCCCGCAATACGAGTTTGGCTTCGGGTTGAGCTATGCCACTTTTGCTTATTCAGACCTGGAAGTATCGAAAAACAATTTTTCAGGAAAAGAAGAATTGACTGTTAGCGTTAAGGTGAAAAACACCGGAAAAGTGACCGGGAAAGAAGTGGTACAGCTTTACAGCAGTGATCTTTATGCCAGCATTTCACCGGATATGAAACGCCTGCGTGCTTTTGAAAAAATAGAACTTCAGCCCGGCGAAGCAAAGACGGTGAGCTTTACGATTTCTGCCGAAGATCTGTCTTTTATCAACGCACAATACGAACGGGTGACTGAGCCTGGTGTGTTTGAATTGATGGTAGAAAAAATGAAGGTAAAGGTGAGCTATCAATAGAAAAAGAAATACCAATTTTTAAGCACCAACTTCCAAAGTTTTGTAATTGGGGGTCATTTGTACGCTTATATATAAAGAATTGTATAGGTATAAGGTAGTGTACTGGTGAAGGCAGAAAATGATACACAGATTGAAGTAGAAGAGCCTGACTTTATTTAACCTACCAAGATTGTTGGTACAGGCTAAGGCATCGCCTTGGGATGTATAATTCTAAATTTAAGTGAAAATTTTTTTGTCCCCAATACAGGAAGAGTCCTGAAAGGACTCAATTTGAATAACCCCGCACGAAGTGCGGGGGAATTATCGCGAGAATAATGCAACCCCAAAGTGGGTTGGATATATTAGTTTTGCTAATAAACACTATTCAAACATACAATAAATAAATTCATGAAGCGCAGATAATCAAGAGTTAACCCCTTTCAGGGCTTTTGCTGAATTGGCTATAAAGAATTGTTGTATAAATATTATGGTGCCATTAACACTAACAAAATCAGGCTATCTAATAGAGGCCTCTTCACCATTTTATCATTTTTCATTGATTTAACCGGCCCAACTTTCTCTATCCAGACTCCTATACTGAATAGCTTCCGCCAGATGTGAGGCTGCTACTTTTTCGCTGCCGTCAAGGTCAGCTACGGTGCGGGCTACCTTTAAGATGCGGTCGTATGCACGGGCGCTCAGGTCCATACGTTCCATGGCATTTTTCAGAATTTGCTCCCCTTCTTTATCGGGCTCCACATATTTGTGTAGCTGTCTGGTGCTCATCTGGGCGTTGCAGTGTACTTCTTTGTCTTGCTCAAAGCGTTTTGTTTGTATGAGTCGGGCTTTTTCCACACGTTCGCGAATGGCCGAACTTGGTTCAGCTGTAACTTCTTCGGTCAGTTGATCGAAGCTTACCGGAACCACTTCGATGTGGATATCAATGCGATCCATCAGAGGACCGGAGATACGGTTAAGGTATTTTTGTACAACTCCCGGAGCGCAGACGCATTCTTTTTCTGGGTGATTATAATAACCACAAGGGCAGGGATTCATAGAAGCTACGAGCATAAAACTGGCTGGGTAGTCGACCGCGAATTTAGCGCGCGATATACTAATGGTGCGGTCTTCCAGGGGTTGACGCATGACTTCTAATACCGTGCGTTTAAATTCAGGCAATTCATCTAAAAATAAGACGCCATTATGTGCCAAACTGATTTCTCCGGGTTGTGGAAAGGTACCACCACCTACAAGGGCAACATCACTGATGGTGTGATGTGGAGAACGAAACGGCCGTTGTGTCATCAGAGATGTGTCGCTGTCTATCTTGCCAGCTACGGAGTGTATTTTAGTAGTTTCAAGGGCTTCGTGCAAACTCAGCGAAGGTAAGATGGTCGAAATACGTTTGGCTAACATAGACTTTCCGGATCCGGGAGGGCCTATCATGATAATATTATGACCTCCGGCTGCTGCCACTTCAAGAGCACGTTTTACGCTTTCTTGTCCTTTTACGTCCTCGAAACCAATATTAAGGTGATTAACACTTTTAAAGAATTCCGCACGGGTATCAATGATGGTGCGTTCCAGTGCTTTGCCTTCTTTAAAGAACTCGATTACTTCTTTAAGGTTGTCCACACCATACACTTCCAAGGTATCTACCACGGCTGCTTCTAATGCGTTGGCTTTGGGCAGTATAATGCCTTTAAAACCCTCTTCGCGGGCTTTGATGGCAATGGGCAATACTCCTTTGATGGGCTGCAGTTGTCCGTCAAGTGAAAGTTCGCCCATCAGTATATATTGGTCCAACTCTTCGGTGGGCAATTGCTCTGATGCGGCCAAGATGCCTATGGCAATGGGCAGATCGTAGGCGGAGCCTTCTTTGCGGATATCGGCTGGTGCCATATTCACGACAATCTGCATGCGCGGTATCTTAAAACCATTTTCTTTTACGGCCGAATAAATACGTTCTTTTCCTTCTTTTACTGCATTGTCCGGTAAACCTACAAGAAAATATTTAATCCCTTGACTAACATTTACTTCAATGGTGATAGTTGTGGCGTTGATACCATAAACAGCTGAGGCATAGGTTTTAGCAAGCATAGGTTAAGAGCTTAGAATATTTAAAAGATCAATTCCAAAGATGGAATGTGTTGGTAATTAGTGAAGTGTAAAGGTAGGAAAAATTTCACTTAGTCGAATAAAAAAATCCCAAACTCCTACTGGAATTTGGGATTTCTATTTTTCATAAAAAATATTCTCTAAGCTTCTGCAATTGCTTCCAGAATCTTTTGTTCAAGTTCTTCTTGTAATTCTACATTGTCTGTTAACATGGTTTTTACAGCTTCTCGTCCCTGTCCAATTTTACTGTCGCCATAGCTGAACCATGACCCGGCTTTTTTCACAATCCCTTTATCAACGGCAAGGTCAAGGATTTCTCCCACTTTAGAGATGCCTTGTCCATACATGATATCAAATTCTGCTTTTTGGAAAGGAGGGGCCATTTTGTTTTTCACCACTTTTACGCGGGTATGGTTACCAACGATTTGATCACCATCTTTAATCTGACCAATGCGGCGGATATCCAAGCGTACTGAGGCATAGAATTTCAAAGCGTTACCTCCGGTAGTAGTTTCAGGGTTGCCAAACATTACACCAATCTTTTCACGCAACTGGTTGATGAAAATACAAGTCGTATTGGTTTTGTTGATGCTGGCAGTTAATTTTCGCAAGGCTTGTGACATCAAACGTGCTTGCAGCCCCATCTTAGAGTCGCCCATATCACCTTCAATCTCAGCACGGGGGGTAAGAGCGGCCACGGAGTCAATCACGACGATGTCAACAGCCGAAGAGCGAATCAGTTGATCGGCAATTTCAAGGGCTTGTTCTCCATCGTCTGGTTGCGCTATTAAAAGTTCGTTAGTGTCTACGCCTAATTTTTCAGCATAAAAACGGTCGAAGGCGTGCTCTGCATCAATAATGGCAGCAATGCCACCTGTCTTTTGAGCTTCCGCAATGGCGTGGATGGCCAAAGTGGTTTTACCCGACGATTCAGGACCATAAATTTCTACCACACGGCCACGGGGAAAGCCGCCAATACCTAAGGCAATGTCCAAGCCCAACGAACCGGTAGAAATGCATGGCACGTCTTCTACAGCATTTTCGCCCATTTTCATAACGGCACCTTTTCCGTAACTTTTTTCTATTTTATCCATCGTTAGCTGTAAAGCTTTCAATTTATCCTTATTTACATCTGCCATAGTGCAATATATTAAGTGTTTATATTCTTGAAAAATGATTTTCAAAGATAGCTTTTTTTAGTTTAATGCGAAAGTCTTAATGGTGTTGAGTTATTAACAATGGAAAAACCCTGGGATGTGGACTTTCTTTGGGGAGGCATCATTGTGGGAAAATGGTGTTTAGTTCTACATTTTTTCAAATATTTCAAATAATTCGTGTCTTTTGCGTTTAGAAACTGGTATGTTGGTGTTGTCTTCCATCACTAAAGCGCCGCCATCTGTTTTGTTAAAGCGACTGATACGGTTCATATTGATGAGGTGGCTCTGGTGTGTGCGGAAAAAACCGTATGGTGTTAATATCTCTTCAAACTCTTTAATAGTACGAGACACTAAAAACTGACGACCTTTGGTGAGGTGAAATGCGGTATAATTTTGATCTGATACGCAATGAGTTATTTCGCTAACACGCACAATGTGAATGCTTTCCATTGTTTTTAATACGATCTTCTTTTCTTCTGACCCGGCATTGTTCATATTGTCAATCAGCACTTTTAATTTCCGACCAAGATCATTGGTTTCCTTGGTGTTTTTGGCTCTTTCTATGGAGGTCTCCAGCTCATCGATATCTACAGGTTTTACGATGTAATCTACAGCGCTGAATTTAAACGCCTTAACGGCAAATTCGTCGTAAGCAGTTACAAAAATGACGGAGATTTTTTTGTCATGGACTTTTTCAAGAACATCAAAACCAGAACCATCAGGTAGGTTGATATCCAGCAGTATAACGTCAGGCTTTAAACTATTGGCTTTCTCTACAGCTTCCTCTACAGTTTCAGCCGTTCCTATCACTTCTGTTTCTACACAGCAGATGCTTAGCGCTGTGTGTAGCATTTCTCTGGCATGTAGCTCATCATCAACAATTAATACTTTAAGCATATTGGGCGGTTTAAAATTCATTCTTAAAAGGGACGGTATATTGCACTACTACTCCTTGGGTGTCTGTCCTGTTTTTTAGCACAAACAAGTATTCTGTTTTGTTTCTTTGATGTATAAACTTCAGTCTTTTTTGCGTTGCTTCCAAAGCAAAAGGTTCGTGATGTTCTCTTAGTTTAACATTATCTAAGCCGGTCCCATTGTCCATTATCTCAAAGAGCAAACAACGGTCTTTTTGCTTGCATATAAGCGTAATGTTGCCCCCGTTTTTTTTCTGTTTTATGCCATGTTCAATAGCATTTTCCACTAGTGGTTGACTGACTAATGGTGGTATCATAATATTGTTTCTATCGATATTTTTATCTATTTCTATGGAGAATGAAAACTTGTTGGAATAGCGTAGTTGTTGTATTTCCATGTAATTAGTTAGAAACTTAATCTCTTTGTTAAACTCTACCCAGTCGCTTTTAGAACTCTCCATAAACAAACGTATTAATGAGGCAAAGCGGGATAGATGTTTGACGGATTCTTTAGGCGGATTTTTTAAGATGTCATTTTGTATAGCGCTGATGGCGTTGAAGATAAAGTGGGGGTTCATTTGCAAGCGAAGCAGGCGCTGCTGTGTTACGATAGCTTTATTTTCAGCGACAACTCTATGGTGCTGAATAAACAGGTAATAGAAAACAGAGCCGATAACACTCAGGCCAACAAGTACCCAGAATATTATGGTTTCGTAAAACGCTGGTGTCTTAACGACGTAGAATTTGGAAGTTGAATTCTCGGTGTGTTTTTCTTTTATCAACAGGGTATATTCTCCGTGTCTTAAATTCGAGATGGTAATGCTTTGTTGCATAGGTTCTGTGCTGAGCCAATCATTATGAAATCCATCTATTTTATACTGATATTGTTGCTCCATTTGACAGAAACCGCCAAGGTCTGCCAGGTGAAAAGTCAAATGCTTATTGGTATGATCAAAGTGGTAGGTATCGGTGATCGTAGCATCGTGGTAGAGTTCTTTGTCAAATTCTGTTATTCTCACAATACGTATACAATGAGGGGGGGCGCGGTGGTCTAGTAGTTGCTGGGGGTGAAAAAGAAGAGCGCCTTTTTCGCCGCCGAAAAGCATACGGCCATCTTGCAAGAGCACAGCTGCTTTCGAAAATTTATTGTAAGGAAGCTTGTTGCCTATGTGCAAGATTTGATGGTTTTTACTTTCTGTATCAAAAATAATAATGCCTTGATTGGTACCTAGCCACAGTCGCTTGTCATTGCCAAGGAGAATGGATTGTATGGATAGGTTCTTGAATGAATCTCCCACCAGATAGTGAGAGAATGTTTTTGTTGCTTTATCAAATAAGTTGAGGCCTTTTGCAGCGACCCATAGTCTTTCTTCTGTATCAAGAGTCATCGCTTGAATGGGGGTTCCCCACAGGCTGTCGTTTTCAGGATAACTATTGCGGTAAGTGTGGACTGTTTCTGTTTCTTCATTCATTATGTAGAGCCCTGTATCCGAGGTGCCCACGTAGAGGTTGTGGTCTTTATCTTTCAGCAAGCAGGTGTTGAGGCGCGATGGCATTTTAGCGATATAAGGATTATCCTTTCGTGTCTTGGGTAGTGCTAAAGTTGATTTATTCATTTTCATAAGTCCAAAACCACCCCAAGATGCGACCCATAAATTACCATTATCGGCGGTGATAAAGTCGTTGTACCAATCTTGGTGTGTATTGTTGGTGTTTTGAACAATAAGCTGGTAATGGTCTTTTGTTTTGTCGTAGCGCTGAAAACCCGTTCCTGACCACAGGCCAATCCAGAGCAAGCCTTCTTTGTCCTGATAGAAATCGGAGATATTATCAGAAGCTAATTTTCCCTTGCTTTTTTTGACCTGTTTTATGCTAAGAGTTTTAAGGTCTATGCGGTTGATGCCTTTTGATTTGGAACCTAGCCACACTTCTCCGTCATGTAATTGTATAGCACAGCTTATGTGGTTAGAGCTTAGTGTGTTTTCGATACCGGCATGGTGGTCTATGTGGATAAGCCAGTCGTTTTCCGGTAGGTAAAGGTTGAGGCCGTTATTACTACCTAGCCAAATATTGCCGGCTTCGTCTTCCAGTATACAGTTGATATAATTAGAAGAAATGCTGTGTTCTATATCTTCGTTATGAAGGAAAAGGTTTCTATCTTTGCTGTGCTGATCATAACGATAGAGTCCATTGCCACTAGCCAACCAAAAGTGTCCTTTTTGGTCTGTTAACAACTGAAAAGCGGAGTTTTTAGCTTCTTTTTTTAGCCGGCCATTGGCAAAAGAGAAAAGTCCGTCAATAGCACACATCCATAGTTTTCCCGCGTTGTCTTCGTAAAAGCTGGTGGCGTCAGAAATGCCTCTGATAGAATAGTTGTTGCATGATTTTATTTCTTCTGTTTTAGGGTTAAAAACAAAAGGCCCACATTGTCGTCCACCAAAATAAATTAAACCACTAGAAGCTTGAAAAAGGGCATCGTACAGGTAGTATGCTTGTTTTACATTGTCTGTCTTCCAGTATTTTAGACTTTTATTTTTTTGGTTGAAACAAAGCAGGTAATCCTTGGCACTATGCATCCATATTTGGTTTTCTTTGTCTACCATTAAGCTACGGATGTGCTGGTCGGGCAGGGTGGTCTCAATGGGTGTGAAGGTATCGTTTTTTCTATTATAGCGAGCCACCCCAAGAGTGCTTGCTACCCAGAGTTGTCCGTTTAGATCATTGGTTAAATCCATAATAGTAGCACCGGGCAGATGCTTGACACTATCAGGGTAATAATGCCTAAAATTTTGACCGTCAAATTTATTCAGACCATTAGCGGTACCCAGCCACAGGTAGCCGTTGACATCTTGGACGATGCAGGTGACCTTGTTGTTGCTAAGGCCTTGGTCGGTGGTGAAGCGTTTGAATTTTGCAAAAATATCTGCTTTAGCTTCTTGGGAGTAACCTTGACTGCTAAGACTTAGAAAAACAAAGGAAAAAAGTATGGAGATAATGATGCGGTTCATACTTTAGGTCTTTCTACAAATGTATGAAATAATACTGACATCTTCCGCACCAATGAATAAGCGTCAGTACTGGTTTAATATGTGCCCCTTTTTAGTCTTTCATTCGTAAAGTCACGGCATTTTTATGCGCAAAAAGTTCTTCCGTTTCGGCCATCAATTCTATTTCTTTCCCGATAGAGTGTATGCCTTCCTTGGTCAACTCCTGAAAGGTGACTTTTTTGGTAAAACTGTCTAGGTTAACCCCACTGTACATCATAGCATAGCCATTGGTGGGCAGGGTATGATTAGTACCCGAGGCATAATCACCGGCACTCTCTGGTGTATAATGTCCTAAAAAGACAGATCCAGCATTTTCTACTTTTTCTGACAGAGCTTGATAATTGTCAGTAGAAATAATAAGGTGTTCGGGAGCATACATATTTGTAATAGGCATGATGTCGTCGCTCTCAACCACAAAGATGCGGCTGTTGTCTATGGCTTTGGCAGCCATTTCTTTTCTTGGCAAAACGGATAGTTGTTTGTCCAGAGCGTTTTGGATGGGCTCAATGATGTTTTGATCATCAGTCACAAGTATAACTTGGCTGGTGACGCCATGTTCGGCTTGCGATAGCAGGTCGGCCGCTACAAACTCCGGATTAGCAGTAGCATCAGCTATTACTTCTACTTCGGACGGACCTGCCGGCATATCTATAGCCACATCTTTAAGGCTAACAATTTGTTTGGCCGCTGTTACATATTGGTTACCCGGGCCAAATATCTTATTGACTTTGGTAATGCTCTCGGTGCCATAGGCCATAGCTCCTACAGCCTGTATGCCACCGGTTTTAAATACTTTTGAAACCCCCGTTTTTTGGGCTGAATAAAGAATGGCCGGGTGGATTTTTCCTTCAGAATCGGGTGGTGTACATAGCACGATTTCTTTGCATCCAGCTATCTTGGCTGGTATAGCCAACATCAAAACGGTTGAGAAAAGAGGGGCTGTTCCGCCAGGTACATAAAGGCCTACTTTTTCGATAGGTAAAGCCTTTTGACTGCAAGTAATGCCCGGAGATACTTCAACCGTTAAGGTTTTAAAGCTTTGTGCCGCGTGAAATTTTGTAATATTTGCTATGGCTATATCGATGGCCGACTTTAGCTCTTCTGATATTTCTGTTTTTGCTTGGGCAAACTCCTCTTCGCTAACAAGAAGCTCGTCTATCTCAGCTTTGTCAAATTGAGCCGTATAATGTTTTACGGCTTTATCACCATTCGTTTTAATGTCTTCGAGCACTGATTGTGCACTTTTTAGTGCAGCAGCATCGTCACTGGTAGGGCGTTGTAATAGCTGCTTCCAGTCGGCTTTTTTCGGATATTTTATTACTTCCATAGTCGTCACAAATCTTTGTGCAAAGGTCGGAAATAGATTTCATTCTAAAAAATATGCTTTTGTTGCTAGAATGTGATGTCTTGGTGTGGTGTTTTGAATAAAAAGCCTGTAGTTTTGTCAGTTTAAAATAAATGGTTCAAAAATAGCTAGAATGAAAAATCTTTTACTTTGTTTTTTATTGTTAAGTTTACCTTTAGGTATAAAGTCACAAAGTGTCTATGAAATTCAAGGACAGCAAAATGCATCACCATACCTGGGGCAGGTGGTGAGTACACAAGGTATGGTGACAGCGGTGTTTCCTGGTTCGTACTTTGTGCAGGATGGTGACTCGGCCTGGTGTGGTGTTTATGTGTATGATACACAAAACAACCCTCAAGCTGGTGATAGTATTAGTTTTACGGCTGAGGTTAGTGAATATTATAGCCTTACTGAGTTAAAGTCTGTGTCAAACTATGTGACGAGATCTACAGGGAATCCTCTTCCGGAGCCCATATTGCTGAGTACTGGCGAGGCTAATGATGAAAAATGGGAAGGTGTTTATATCAGGGTGGAGCATGCACTTTGCACCAACCCGGCACTGGGGTATGGAGAGTGGGCCATTGATGATGGTAGTGGCACTTTGGTGGTGGAAGATATGGGCGTTGCTTATGTGCCTACTAAAGATGTGCCTTATCATATTACCGGCCCTTTGACCTATACTTATTCTAAATATAAAATAGCACCTCCTTCCGAAGGCGATATTTTTATGGATATTCCTTTGTATATGACGGAGAACCCTAAGGCTTCGGAGATTACCTATTCCGGTTTTGATGTGCGTTTTACAACGAACGATTCTGCCATTGCTGTGATTGAATATGGCTATGATACAAGGTATTCTGATGGCATATTAAAAAGCCGCTCGGTGGATGTAAATCACACGCTCAGCTTGGATCGTCTAGATGCTGGAACCATTTATTTTGCTAAGATTTATGCCGTAAATGCTGAAAATGATACGACACCGACATTTGAGGGGGCTTTTGTTACGCGTTCATACTCATCAGGTCAGATGAATGTTACTTTTGTGAAACCATCAGTGCTTAATAAGCCAAACACCATCGTTGATACTTTGGTTCATTATGTTGGCTTAGCCACAAATACTCTGGATATTGCTATTTATGACTTGACGAACCATGCGGCTATTAGTGATGATACCAATTACCGCTTAATAGATGCTATCAATAAAGCTTATGATAAAGGCGTGAAGATCCGCTTGGTGACTGACGATGCCGTAGACAATGTTCAACTAGACAGTCTTAATGCTGGTATTCCGGTATTACGTGGTAATGCGAATGGTATTATGCATCATAAGTTTTTAGTTATTGATAAAATGAGTGTTAAAAATTCCTGGGTAGTAGCTGGTTCTACCAACTGGACTTACAACAACTTGATGATGGACTTTAATAATCTTGTAGCTATTCAGGATCAGTCCTTAGCGAAAGCTTACGGTGTAGAGTTCGAAGAGATGTGGGGTAGTTCAACGATGGCTTTTAATGAGAATAATTCGCGTTTTGGCGCAGATAAAATAGATAATACACCGCACCGTTTTGTGGTGGGAGGAAAAGAGGTAGCACTTTATTTTTCGCCTAGCGATAAAACCGAAAGTTATATTAAGGAGGCATTAGATTCTGCTAAAACGTCAATAGATTTTGTGCAAATGTTGATTACACGCTCTAATCTGGCGGAGTCGATTATTGATGCACATGAAAGTGGTTTAAGAACCATTGGAGTGATAGATTATGTAGATTATGACACCACTACTTTCAATAAAATGGTGGATGCTGGAGTGGATGTCGTTGATTTTGTTAATGCTAATGATTCCGGCTGGCCCGACAATCCGACGTGTCATCATAAATATGTGGTTATTGATGCTCAAGGTGAAAATCCGCTGACGATAACAGGAACGCATAATTGGTCATATTCTGCCGAGAGTAAGAATGATGAAAACACGCTCTTTATATATGATGCTGATATTGCTGCGCTGTATGTTGATGAATTGAAGCTTATCAGGGATTATATGGGGGCACCTTTAGAAACAAGTATTAGCAAGGAGATTTTATCAAAAGTAAAAATTGTTCCTAATCCGTCTGGAGGTGTTTTTGAAGTGCAGAACATCAACCGCGCTTATTCGTATCTCGACGTGTATGATGCACAGGGTCGCTTGATAATACAGAGAAGATTAAGTTCAGAGTCTCTGCGAATACAATTGACAAAGAATGGCCTTTATTTTGTGAAATTGTGGTGCGACTCTAAGTCTGAGGTTCAAAAAGTCTTAATACGACAGTAGAGTCAAGGAATTTTGCTAAATATTAGGTCGCTTTGTCTTAACAAGCCGATCTGTTTTTTTTATCTGTATTTAGGATTGACACAAAAGCTTTTTTCAAAGCGTCTTACGGTCTTTTTTCGTGTGTTCGGGCATTAAAATAAGGGGCCTGCTTTTGTGGATAACACCGTATTTCAGATATCGGCAGATCCTGTTTGTGCTCAGGCAAAGGATAATTTTAAAGAGGTGTAGCAGGATAATTTCAACAAAATGGAAAAATAAATAGGCAAAAGTTTGCATTGTAAAAATGAAGCACTATCTTTGCAGCCGCTTTTGAAAAAAACGAGTCAGTAGCTCAGCTGGTAGAGCACATCCCTTTTAAGGATGGGGTCCTGGGTTCGAACCCCAGCTGACTCACAAAGCGGTAAAAAAGGAGGACAGTTTTGTTCTCCTTTTTTGTTTTAAAGTCATCCTTAACAGTAGCTCAGCTGGTAGAG
>DHQI01000104.1 GCA_002408065.1 Bacteroidales bacterium UBA5342 | reverse complement strand
CAAAGTTTTTCATATAACCTGTGTGCGCAATGAGCTGATAAAAGCCTGGATTCTGAACACCTAAAAGTTCTATCTGCCCCGTAGCAACTCCGTCTATTGTTAAGAGCTTGTAGGTTCCTACTTGTGCGCCATCTTCGTTGAGCATCTGCACATGGATAGCATAACTCTTATCACTAGGTTTATTGCTGCCCCGCTCCATCGCATAGCCCTTTATCCAGATGGTATCGCCTTGGGCATAGAGGTTACGGTCTAAGTGGAGGTAGACTTTGTCGGGGGTGTGGAAGGTGGATTCTTGCGCCTGCAATGAAAGCAGGCATGAGAAACACCAAATAACAGAACTAAACAGCGTCAGGAATACTTGTTTGGGTATTTTCATCGGGCAAAAGGATTAGGTAGTAAATGGCTCAAATAAAACACTGAACCAAAAATACGCATACCCGAAGTCAAATAATTGAACTAATCAATCATTTTATTGAACATAAAACTCAAAATAAGAGAAGCGTAGATCTTTAAACCACAAAAGGGAAATAATTTCCAGATTTAAACACAAAGTCCAAATCTTTAAAGACGCTTCTCTATTCCTTAAGCACCTTAGCCATTCCTTTCTGACTTTGAAGCAAATAGATGCCTGCCGGCTGATCTGACAAATTGATTTCAGCACCATGCCCACTCAGCAAAAGAAGGCCGGAAATACTATACACCGTCCATCCTGTTTCAGCGCTGAGGTACACCATTCCGCTTGTTGGGTTAGGGTATAATTTTAATGCATTGGTGCCAGGACTACCTAGTCCGGCCGATGACGTTTCGGTGATGGTAATTTTATCCAAATGAAAGCCATCAGATTCTAAATTAAGGCGTAATTTATTTTCTCCTTCAGCCAAAAAGACATGAGATTTGGTAAGGCTTGAAAAACCTGTTCCGTTTGAGGCCGGCAAGATAAAGCCCTCAAAAAGCGCCGTATCGGCCTCCGCCCACTGAACTCCTAAGCTGCCCGCCCACAGACCGTAATAGGTAAATTCCAAGTCGTAATGAGCAGCCTTAGCTACATTCACCGTATAGTTAAGCCACTCGCCGGGCTGTGTTTCGGTAAGGGCTATCACATCGCCATACTGTACTATATCTACGGCATCGTTGCGGTAAGCCCCTGCAGCATTATTTTTATCGCTATCGTGATAGGCTATGCCTTCGCCCCCCAAATCGTAATCTTCGGCCTCAATAGTGCCGGGCAAACTAACAGGAGTCCCTGAATAGCTACTACTGCCAGGCTGTACGTTGAGCTGAAGGTAATTTTCGGCCACAGCACCATCAGCTGTCCGAGCCACTACCTTTAGTTCATAAGTACCAACACTCAAATTTCCCAACGCAGGGTGGCTAATGCTGTTCCCCTGCCATATCTGACGTTTACCACTACTTGTTTTCAAGGTGATACCATCCACACTCATCCATAAGGCAGCATCACTCTGAGGCTCACCATCCAATGTCACTTCAAAATCGCAAACAGAAAGACCGGCAGAAACAGAAACGGTAGTATCTTGCAAAGGCTGAGTAAAAGTCACCTTTAGCGTATCATTTCCATTAAGCATATCAAGCGGAGGGTAACATATCTTATCAATGTAAGACAAGGCGTAAGTACCGCTTTTTTCTTTAGGCAACAGCGTCTCCTGAAAGATAGCACTGGCTTTGGCAAACAAGGGCACCGTCATATCTTCAAGCGATGAAGCGGCTCCTCCACCAGTGATTTGATCCCAGCTCCAAGATTTGGTTTTCATAATGTAAGGCACCAGAAATTCATAAGCCCGGCGTATGCTACGGCCATCACTGGTTTCATAGTTCCACAGATCCACTCCTACTTTTTCGGCCATGAGAGATAAATAGCTCAAGCCTCGTAAATTCATCGTACTGTAATTGACTGACTTTGTCCGTCCTAACTCTTCAGGCTGACTTCCATCAGGCGCTATCTGCGTGGCTATCCTTCGGGTTTTAATACTTTCGGCTTTCGCCAATGCCTTGGCCGTATCGCCAATGTACATGTACATCCCCAGCACTTGATAATCGTACCAAGTGCCATGATTATTGTTGGAATTATTCTCTTTTAACGCATATTCGTGAGTCGTTAGCCAGGTGACCATATCCGTCATCCATTGCTTCATCGTCAGCACTTCATTCTGCGACAGGATGCTATCACCTTCCAAAATCTGAAGCGCTGTAATGAGCTTCCCTACGCCAACAAATTCGATGATACCTGCAGCACGACCATCCACACTACCAGGCACAGCCTGACCATAATTAATGTTGGGATTCATTAAGGTTTCCTCATCAATAAACCATGCGTGTATGTGTTGATAAGCTTTTTCGGCATAACGTTCTTGCCCTGAAAAATAATAAGCTAAGGCTAAAGTTTGCACACTGCTAAACATTTCGCTGGAGCGTACCTGATCGGTATGATCACCACGGGTATCCGGGTTCACCTGCCCATCTTTTCGTATCCAGGGCAAGCCATCTTCGGTATCGGGATTGGGCCACCAATAGGGCGCCAGACTCAGGTAGTCATGCTTATCGCCACTGGGTGGTGTTTGGGTTTTATTCGTTACCGGATTCACGGCTTTCTTCATCTCGGCATCGGCAGCGTCAATCAGATCAAGATAAGCACTATAAAAGAAATAGTGATAATTCTTAATCTCTTTTTGAACGGCTTGCAAACTCGCCTCATTAAGATAAATCAAATCATTGGCTGCACTTAGCGACAAGGATGCTAACAGAAGTAAGCTAATGAAAACACGTTTTTTAATATTCTTTTTATAAGATGACATCTTTTAAATATATCGTTGTATTGCATAATTGAATTTACAAAGGACGTACTTCAATGTCTTTAAAGCGTATCAGGTTAGAATTTCTTTTGTGCAATTGCAAAGCAATATGTCCACTTTTCCCAACCTTTAATTTACGGTGTGTTTTACTGTTTAACACCGCTTCTCCGTCATAATCTGAAACAATAACGTTATTAACAATGGTTTTAATATGAAAACCCTGACAAATAATAGTCATATCATTCCAGCCCGTTTCTTCATCTTCGTAGTAAAAGCGCACTTTGTGTTTTATCGAATCTGAACTAATCTTAGAACTGGGTTTGCTGGGGTATATCCAGCGTTTCTCGCTACGTGTTTCATCATAAATCAAGCCCGTACGGTAAGGAGCTTTAGGATGAATATCTACCTGAGGGCCATCGAGCCAACCGGCGACATTTTTTTCAATCCCGGCTTTTTCGTCATAGCGACTACGGATCTGTACACCACTGTTACCCTTATTCTGACGGGACACCTGAAACTTTAAACGCAATTCGAAATCGCCATATTCCTTCTCTGTTTGCAACCACACATAATTATGATCTTTGGAATCAAGAGAGTTGCATACAATCATACCATCTTCAGCTCTCCAAAATGTGTTACCCTTATCTTTTTCGGTACATTTTACTGTCCATCCATTGAGGTCTTTACCATTAAAAAGGGGAGTCCATTGATGATCAGGAGAAAAAATTTCCATTCCGGACATATTGCCACCTCCCCTATTTTCGCTACCCGCTGCAATGTAAATCTTATCAACGTGCAAAATAGCTCCCGAACCGTGACGACCGGTATTCAATGGCGCTAACTGCGACCACGTATTTGAAGATAGATCAAAACACTGCGTATGATTATAAGCTTGTAGTTGGGAACCTTCTCCACCCATATAAATTAGGCAGTCGTCCATTTTCACAAGACCACCAGCTGCTGTTGGGTAAGGTAAAGGCTGGGGCAATGTATACCACTTTTGCTCATTAAAATCGAAATAGTCTACTTCTGGAATGGTAGCACTAAAGAAAGCTGTAAACTGTTGGGGATAATGCACACTGGTGTTGCGTCCGCCTATGCAATAGAGTTTCCCATTAGCTACTATGGCCGGAAAATGATCCCTGATATGAGGGGCATCGGTCAGAATCTCCCAACTTCCCGTCTTAGGATCAAAGACATCAAAATAGTTACAAGTACCACTGGTATGACCGTATTTGATGCCGCCGGCCATATATATTTTGTCGTTATAAAGCACAGCTCCTGCCCCACCTCTGCGTCGCCTTTCAGGTATCTCTGTCCCTTTTTGCCACTTATC
>DHQI01000096.1:109206-110484 GCA_002408065.1 Bacteroidales bacterium UBA5342 | reverse complement strand
GGTTAGAGTTAAGCACCCTTTTGTAATAACGCCCAGAAAAAGCAACAGGTTTTAGCGGATATTCGTTCTGCGCCAAAACCACTACTTGTTTATCATCTAACTCAAAAACCTCTGCATCTGGCATCAATTGCGGAAAAGTTTTCTGCTTTATCTCATTAAGCCAACGCTGAATAGTTTCTTCGTGAACATCAACACCAACACAGTGACCATCATTGTTTACACCAACAAGTACAGTACCTCCTTTGGCATTGGCAAACGCCACCAGTGTCTCAATCGCCTTTTTATTAAACGATTGCTTGAACTCGACCGTAGCGCCTTCGCCTTGTTTGATAATATGTTGGATGTTAATAGACATTTATCAAAAGACAATATACTAAAGAAATCAGACTAAAAGACAATAGACGTCAGACTTGTAGACTTTAAACTTGGTTTCTTTGGTTTATGTTTTGGTTTTAAAAAAAAATCTACTCTGATTTATTCTTCAAAAATAGGGTAAAATACTACTCTTAAATCAAATATTAAAGAGAAATACTAAATATATCACAACTCGTTTTCTTTATCTCTTATCACACCTGTTAGGCGTAGCGTCTTTCGCTACGTTTGTACTGCTCTCACACTCGTCTCCCGACGAAGGTTAATAAATTTGGCATCTCCTGATCGTTTCATTTTCCTGTAGCCGAAAAAATCAGGCATTCAAATGCTCTACAGCTATCCTACTCTTGTCAATGCATGGCTTCGCATTTTTATTTTCGCTGACTATCTATTACCGTGGGTTAAAACCCACGCTACCATACTGGCGTCCCTCCGGGACTTTTCCTTTTACACAAAACCACCTGTTAGGCGTAGCGTCTTTCGCTACGTCTGTACTGCTCTCACCCTTGTCTCCCGACGAGGGTTTATAAATTTGGCATCTCCTGATGCTTTTCATTTTCCCGTAGCCGAGATAAATCAGGCATTCAAATGCTCTACAGCTATCCTACTCTTGTCAATGCATGGCTTCGCATTTTTATTTTCGCGGACTATCTATTACCGTGGGTTAAAACCCACGCTACCATACTGGCGTCCCTCCGGGACTTTTCTTTTTACACAAAACCACCTGTTAGGCGTAGCGTCTTTCGCTACGTCTGTACTGCTCTCACACTCGTCTCTCGACGTGGGTTTATAAATTTGGCATCTCCTGATCGTTTCAATTTCCCGTAGCCGATATAAATCAGGCACTTAAATGCTCTACAGCTATCCTACTCTTGTCAATGCATGGCTTCGCATTTTTATTTTCGC
>DHQI01000096.1:97136-108952 GCA_002408065.1 Bacteroidales bacterium UBA5342 | reverse complement strand
CTGTCGTCCCTCCGGGACTTTTACTTTTCTACCACATCTAGCGACTATACCTAGCGTCCTTCACGCTGAGTCCAAAGCTTTAGCATAGGAACCTAGGACTTTTCTTACTTTACCACAAACCAAGGATTCAACAAGTCCTCCTTGTTATACACGACCGGGTTAATTTCATCGGTCTGATAAATATTTTTGCCGGCATATAAAGCTATGGCATGTCCGGCTGCCGTATCCCATTCCATAGTAGGGGCAAAACGTGGATAGACATCAGCGCTGCCTTCTGCCACCAGACAAATTTTAATGGACGAACCGGATGAAATCAAAGCGACCTCTTTATTTAGGTTTTTGATATACTCTTCGGTTTCGGGCGACAGGTGCGAGCGCGAGGCTACTACGGTAAACCTTTCCTTTTCTACAGTTAAAGGAAGCTGAACAGCAGCTTTGACAAGAGCATCTACCCCATTTTTTTTCTTACAGTTGACTTTAAAACTCCCCTTATCACGTTCAGCAAAATATAAATCCTGTGTTATGGGTACATACACCACGCCCAGCACAGGAATCCCGGCTTCTACCAAAGCAATATTAACGGTAAATTCGCCATTACGCTTAATAAACTCTTTGGTGCCATCCAGAGGATCTACTATCCAAAGTTGTTTCCAGTTTTTTCGCTCAGCATAAGGAATTTCCCGTCCTTCTTCACTTAATACTGGAATCCCGGTTTTCTTCAGAAAAGACATAATAGCTTCATGCGCATTCTTATCCGCCTGTGTCAGTGGTGAATCATCTTTTTTGTATTCCACTTCAAAATCAGCCGATTCGTACACTTTAAGAATTTCTTCGCCGGCTTTCAGTGCGGCTGTAATAACAATATTTAATAAACCCTTCACTTCTGTTATATGTTTTTTATCACCTTACAAATCCTCTCCACATCCTCCAGCGGCAAATCCGGATAAAGAGGCAGACATATTACTTGCTCGCTTTTCCTGTGTGCTACCGGAAGGTCAAGCTTCTCTCCTTCTTCTTTATAAGGCTCAAAATCAGAAACCAAAGGATAGAAATAACGCCGTCCATAAATGCCATTCTTTTTTAATTTATCATAAAGCTTATTCCGTGACACAGGATAATCAGCATTAATAAAAACCGGAAAATAAGCGGCATTAGACTCAACATCATCTTGAGGAACAATATATTCGACCCCTTTCACGGAGTCTAACAAGACCATATATTTATGACAGATAGAACGCCGTTTTTCAAATATTTCGTCCATATAGCGCAACTGAGCCAGTCCCATGGCAGCGTGCACCTCACTCATTTTTCCGTTAATACCCGGAAGAACCACACGCTCTTCACCTCTGAAACCAAAGTTTTTCAAATCGTCGATGTGGCGTTTCATATCTTCGCTGTGAGAAACGATGGCTCCTCCCTCAAAAGTATTAAAGACTTTCGTGGCATGAAAACTCAGCACTGAAAGATCACCATAATTTAAGATACTTTCGCCGGATTTTCTCACCCCAAAGGCATGTGCAGCATCATATATCAACTTAAGACCGTGCTTATCCGCAATGGCTTGTAAAGCCTCATTATCACAAGGATTACCATACACATGCACCGGCATTATGGCAACGGTCTTATCGGTAATAGCGGCTTCTACTTTTGCAGGATCAAGATTACAATATTGGTCTTCTACATCTACAAACACCGGTTTTGTCTTGTTCCAAACCAAAGCATTAGGGGTAGCCACAAAGGTAAAAGGTGTCGTAATCACCTCGCCCCCCCGATGTCCATCAGGATCAAGGGCCTGCAAAGCCGTCAACAGGGCTATAGTGCCATTGGCAAAAAGCGACACAAAAGGCACCCCCAGATAGTGGGCCAGTGCTTTCTCAAGTTGCTGGTGTAATTCACCATTATTAGTCAGCCATTTATTTTCCCATATCTGCTCTACATAGGCATTAAACTCCTCCAGTGGAGGCAAAAAGGGCTGGGTGACAAATATGTTTTTTTCTTTACTCATTCTTGCTTCTTACTTCACGGCTTTTTTATTAAAATATAACACTCCTCCCACTTGTGGCTGTGTGCCCTTGTCCATCATATTAATGCGGTACAAAGACTTCAGCTTAATGCCGTAAAACTGGGATATGCCGTACATCGTATCGCCCGGCTTTACGGTATGCTTCATAGTTTTTTTCAACTTAGATCTTTTGCGTTCCAAATAGATACGCTCTCCGCGTTCCGGTTTTTTGTCGCTGTTTCGGGGCACATCATTAAATTTGTAAATTTCCCATCTGTGCAAATAATGCTCCTCAGCTATTTGTGCAAATGTCGTTTCGTTGTGTATCACAATATAATGCAAACCTTCGTCGGAAGTGTGAATCGTTTTCTTTATGGGTGTAAGCACTTTCTCCGGCTCAAGGTCAGGAGCTTTCTCAGTCACCGTTTCTGCTACTAAAGCCACATCCTCGTGCAGGCGGATAGCCTTGGGTAAATCATCCACTTGCGGGTTTTCAGCTAGCACGTATTCATCCAAAAGGTAAAGTTCGTTCTCTTCTATAATGCGAATAAGCTTTTGCGGATACTTAGGATCGGTAGCATAACCGGCTTTTTTTAATCCCTTAGCCCAGGCTACATAATCGGTGTCGTGATAGTCGAACAAAAAAGCATAACGACTACGGGTGGTCAAAAACTTAGAGTGATCCTCATACGAGCGCAAAGGGTGATCATATTTACGGAAACATTCATTCTTTTCATCATCGTCCTGACGCACAGAAGGACCGGTCCAATCATGGCATTTAATGCCAAAATGGTTATTGGCCTCAGTAGCCAGATAAGTGGTACCGTTACCAGACTCCAGTATGCCCTGTGCCATTGTAATACTGGCAGGAATGCCGTAGCTTTGCATCTCCTGAATGGCCAGTTTGTAGTATTTACGGATGTATTCGTCCCTTACTTCTGTTTGCGCCAACAGGCTACCACAAAGAAAGAAAGAGAATATTAAAAGTATCTTTCGTGTTTTCAAAAAGTTGTTTTTTTGGTTGTGGCTGTAAAAGTACAAAGTTTTAACGACTATCCTATGACATTATTGCTTACATTAAGCCGAACCTTAACATACAAAAAATGTGTGGCTTTACTGGGAGCTTACCGCCGTTTTCTTTGGGCCCGTTTCCTGGGCAAAGATAGCCCGGCAGGACCACAGCCTTTTGTGAGCATAGAACCCACCAACCATTGCAACCTCCACTGTCCTGAATGCGTTTCAGGCAGCGGCGAACTCACGCGTCCTGTGGGATATATGAGCCTCGATAATTTTAAAAAAATAATTGACCAAATTTACAAACACACAATCGTACTCAACCTTTACCTGCAGGGCGAACCCTACCTGCACCCCCGCTTGCCTGAAATGATAGCTTACGCTAAAGAAAAAAGGCTTTTTGTCAGCCTATCGACCAATGCCAACATCCTACCCAAACTATCGGTAGACACCCTTCCCCATCACCTGATCATATCAGCTGACGGTGCCACACAGGAGGCTTATGCCGCTTACCGTAAAGGTGGCCAGCTCCACAAAGTATTGACCTTTGTGCAATCAGTAGCCGAAAGAAAGAAAAAAGAAAAGTCTAAACTCCCCTTTGTAGAGCTTCAATTTTTGGTCAACAAACAAAACAAACATGAAGAAAAAGCGACCCGTCAGCTCTTTGAGGGGTACTATAATCGTTTTGTGAAAAAATCAATGCAGATTATACACCAAGAAAACCTTAGCCAATACTATGCTCAGAGTGCTTGCTGCGGACGCTACATCAATGATAAAAAACACAAACCGGGCTGTTATAAGATGCTAAGCACCGCTGTGTTTACACAAGATGGACAAATGGCTCTTTGCTGTATGGATAAAAATGCGGAATTCTCATTTGGAAATGCTTTAGATGAAGATTATGTTAAACTAATCAACAATCAAGAAGCACAAGCATTAAGAAAAATGATCATTAACCAAAAAGACCAGGTAAGTATCTGCCAAAATTGTCCTTTTGCTTAGAAATAAAGCATGAATGATAGAATGTAAAAATGCTTGAATGTATCTTTGCAAAAATAATTTTGGACACTCCGCCACTTCGACGAGTGGTCACTGAGCGAAGTCGAATGTGCTCAGTGCATCGCTTCAGTACTATTAGCTCCCTTTGGTCGCTAATCACTCAGGCATCGGATAGCGGAACCTTGAATATTGAATTAATTACCTTTGAATTATTACATTATGGCTAAAGTAAACTGGAAACCCGGCACTATGATCTACCCCTTACCTGCAGTAATGGTAACGGTAGGCAGTAGCCCCAATACACACAACATCATCACTGTAGCCTGGACGGGCACCATCTGTTCCGATCCGCCTATGTGCTATATATCGGTACGCAAAAGCCGCCACTCACATGCCATATTAATGAAGGAGAAGGAGTTTGTCATTAACCTGACCACCGAGGAGCTGGCACGCGCTACCGACTGGAACGGGGTACGCAGCGGCAAAGATTATGATAAATTCAAGGAGATGAAACTCACACCGGGAAAAGCATCCATAGTAAAATGCCCTATCATCGAAGAATCGCCACTCAGTATAGAATGTGAAGTGGTAGAAGTGAAAGAACTCGGCACACACGATATGTTTATTGCTAATGTGGTCAATGTCATTGCTGACGATAAATATATGACTGAGAATGGCGAGTTCCGTTTGCAGGACTCCAAACTACTGGCTTATTCACACGGGCATTATTACAAAATGGGCGAAGGCATTGGCCACTTTGGTTTTTCGGTGAAGAAGAAAAAGAAAAAATAGTCTTTAACGGCTAATTTGCTCTTATTCTTAATATAAGGGGACTCGTCTTGTGCTTGTCCACGAATAGACACTAATTGCACACGAATCTGGACTCGTCTTGTGCTTGTCCACAAATAGACACTAATTTTACACGAATCTGGACTCGTCTTATGCTTGTCCACGAATAGACACTAATTTTACACGAATACGGACTCGTCATATTTTTCGCTATTGATTTGTTTGAATTCAACAGGAATTTTGATGTGCTAACTTTGCGAACCTTTGCGTCTACTCGGCGACACTTTGCGTTACAATTTGAAAATACCATATCGCACCGGAAAAAAATTAGGTATTGATAAAAAAGAAAAAGCCCGGAGCGGTAACCAGCCGTCCGGGACTTTTAGAAGTGATAATTCTTTTTCAACCAATATCCGAAGTAACGAAAGGTGAGTACTTCGATTTTTTTTATTACCACTTATATTTTTACAAGCTTTATTTTACTGTTTTTCTGCTTTCCGTGTCTCAAAATGTAGACTCCGTACATTAGGGGCAAAAACAAGCTTTGTTACATCTTTGTTCACAACTCTATCGCGAAAAACTTTGCAAAAGTACTACAAATCTTATTACCAGCAAATTCCAAGCTTGTTTTTTTTACAAAAATATTACTTTCATGTGAACAAAGCCCCATTCCTATTGACTATTTTGGTTCTTTTTGTTGTGAAACAAGTAACCAAAGAAACAACAACTCTCTGGTCAATGAATAAAAAACGCCCCATAAAAAAATTTTAGTTGCACTAAATACTTACTCAGCTCAACCTGTAGTCGCTGACCTATTCTTGTGTGCCAGTATAAATCTTAGTGGGTATGGCCGTCGCCAAAATAGGCGTGCTCAAATAAATGCAACGTTTCACGCATCTGCCCCATCAATTCCAGGTTTGTGCTTTGTTTAGATTTCATCGCATAGATACTCAGGCGATGCATCAGTTCCAATTGTTTAACATAGGTGTTGCGCCCAAGATCACCAACATCTACAGGTTTGATGCGTTGATGCATGAAATATTGTGATATTATCTCTTGCATCTTTACAGCATGTTCCTCTTTATTAATGACCCAGCGCACCAGCTGATTGGCATCATCATCCGATTTCTCTAAAGCTATGATTTGATTCATCGATTTCTCTATCGTGGTGATATGTTCATAAAGCAAAGTAATACGGAGTGAATCGCCATATATACCACAAGGAATCTCGCAGTGTGCACTCACCTTTTGTCCAGAGAAGAACAAAACCGATACAATAAGTAATGTTTTAAAAGCGTTCATTTTTGTAACCATTTTAATTTCTTACAAAAACGCAATAGAAGAGAATTTGTTCAAAAAAAAAGCCCTATTGTGAAAAGTCATTTTTCATTCTTAACTTTTCATTCTTCATTCTGTCTTTTCACCACCCGTTTAGAAATACGAATACTAATAGCATAGAGCGCTATCAGCGGCACACAAACCATAATCTGACTGAAAATGTCCGGAGGAGTAATAATGGCCGACAGTGCCAACATACCAATAATAGCATGGCGCCAATATTTGCGCATCCCTTCGGGGGTCACCAAACCAATGCGACTCAAAAAATAGATGACAATAGGCAATTCGAAGGCAATACCACCCGAAAAGAGCACGGAGGAAACCGTTTGTATATAAGAGCCAATATTGATTTGATTGGTCACACTAGGATCAACATTATAGCCCCCCAGAAAGTGGATAGAAAGGGGCAAAATAAGGTAGTAAGAAAAACCCACACCGATAAAAAACAAAACGGAAGAAAAGAAAACGCCTCCTCGGGCATGGTTCTTCTCTTTTTTATTGAGCGCCGGCTTAATGAAACGCCATACCTCATAGACGATATAAGGAAACGCGACAATAATACCGGTATAAGCTGATATTTTAAGATGCGTAAGAAATTGCCCTGCCATCTTGATACTAATAATTTCCAGGTTATTACTATTGATACGTAAGGCATCAACACCTGTCAACTCAGCCAGGCGCGCCATCATCTGATTGGTCCAAAATGCCGGTGTTTTAGGCTCTAAAAGCACTTTCCCAAAGATGAAATCACTCATTAAAAAGGCCGCAATAGCCACAATAAGCACCGCTACGACACTACGGATAATGTGCCAGCGTAACTCCTCCAAGTGCTGCAGGAAAGTCATATTGTTTTTATCTGCCATTTTTTAAGTTAAAAGTTTTTAAGTTCGGCGTTCGACGTTTTTTTTAAAAAGCCTGACAAAGATAAGAAAAGAGTTTATCACACAATGCACGAAGGCGTGAATGATAGAATGTGTGAAAGCACAAATCAGTAATTTTGAATCCTTAACCTTGAATTTTAAATCCTTTTTCCCATCTTTGCGGCATGAAACAGAACAAACTAAGAAAGCATATATTCATCTTATTTTCCACCTTGTGCGTGGTCGCTTTTGTCGTAATGTGGATGGGCTACAATGCTATCTTTAAGTCTAATGTAAAGATCGAAGCCGAAAGTGCAGAAGTTTTTATTCCGGAGAAATCAAGCCTCGAAGAGGTCGCCTTTCTGCTTAAACACAGCAAAATTATTGACAACGAACGCACCTTCCTTTGGGTGGCAGAACTCAAAAAATTCCGTATGCCTTCCAAAGGGGGGCGTTACATCATACAAAGCGGCTGGAGCAACAACGACATCATCAACACCCTACGTGTAGGCAGCGAGGTGCCCGTCAATATAACCTTTAATAACATACGTACGCAGACAGAATTATCTGCCCGTCTTGCTCAACAACTCGACTTGGATTCTGCCGATATAATGGCCGTCTTCAAGGACTATGACTTTATCCATGCTATGGGCTTTGATTTTGAAACAATCATCGCCATTTTTATCCCCAACACCTACGAAGTATATTGGACCATTGACGCTAAGGATTTATTTCGGCGGATGAAACGCGAATACGATGCTTTCTGGAATGAAACACGCCTGGCTAAAGCCAAAGAAATCGGTTTTACCCCTGTGGAAATCATCACTCTTGCATCCATTATTGAGGAAGAAACACTCAAAGCTTTCGAGAAGCCCATCATCGCCGGCGTTTATATCAACCGCCTAAAACGCGGCATTCCCCTACAAGCTTGCCCAACGCTAAAATTTGCCCTGAACGACTTCACCATAAAACGTGTGCTTTACGAACACATGGAGGTCGATTCTCCTTACAACACCTATAAAAACAAAGGCCTACCTCCCGGTCCTGTTCGCGTTCCGGACACTAACTCTATCAATGCCGTATTGAATTATGAAAAGCATAACTATCTCTATTTTTCTGCTAAAGAGGATTTTTCCGGCACACATTATTTTTCCAAAACCCTGAAACAGCATAATGCTTATGCTAAACGTTATCACGAGGCTCTAAACAAGAACAAGATATACAAATAGGGTTGATTTTGAGGTTATTGCAGCAAGCCAAACTATATGCTTGTCCCAAACATTTTGGCGCAAATTATGTTAATGCTTAATCGTTTGTTTTACATTATGACACGCTCAAAACTAATATTTATGAGCCTGCTTTCAGTATTGATACTAAGCAGCTTTATTGATCAAGAAGAAGAAATTGATGGTTTTCAACTGGTGGAAGACAAATGTTTTTATTTTGAAGCCGAATCAATGACCTCACAAACAGGTTTTCACAAAACCCTCACCAGCAGCTATCACCTTACCCTTTGCGGCGATAGCGCCAAAGCTTACCTCCCTTATGTGGGACGAGCCTACAGTGCTGCTTATGGTGGCGATGGTGGCATTCAGTTCGACAACACCTTGCTCGGGTATTCTTCGGAACTAAAGACAAAGAAAAAAGAAAAAAACAACCTTATGCTTATCACTTTTAAAGTAAAAAGCGAAAATGAGATCTACGACGTTACTATGTCAATAGGGAAAAGCGGCTTTTGCACGGTAAGCGTACGATCCAACAACCGTCAATCCTGCAGCTATAACGGACACATTATGCCGATAGAAAAAGAGGAATAAGTGGAAATTGGAAAGTGGAAAATAGAAATTGGAAAATAGAAATTAGAGACTTGAATCAGGGAGCAAAAGCCAAAAACTAACACCAAGAGCCAATAGCTGCGTCCAACTAAGCCTTTACCTCCTTAATGGCCTTTTTGGCTGCATCGTTGTGACTTTCTTTTTTAGTGCGACCTTTACCTTCGGCTATATGTTGGCCATCTACACTTACTTTAGATTTGAAAAAATCTGATTTATCATCCTTTTTCTCCTCAGTAAACACAATTTCTTTGCGGTATTGCTGTCCCCATTCCAGCAGGCGTGATTTATAGTTGTGTTCTTTGGTAAAATCTTCGTTGGACAAAAGATTATCAATGATTTTATCCTGTACAAAACGAAAGGTAAAACGGTAGCCTTTGTCCAGGTATAAAGCACCTACGAAAGCCTCCAACATATCACCATACATACGGTTCGATATATTAGCATTAGGGGCTACAATCAACATCTGGTCGAAATGCAGACTCAGCGCTATCTTATTAAGCGAAGCACGCTTGACCACATTAGAGCGGTAACGTGTGAGCTCACCTTCGGGCTTGTAAGGAAAACGTTTGTAGAGGATATCCGAAATCACGGCATCGAGTATAGCATCGCCCAAAAATTCCAGACGTTCATTACTCATATAAGCCTCCTTGCTACTAGTATTGGATTTGTGCGTAAAAGCAAGCTTGTAAAGGTTAAGATTGCCCGGACAGGCACCAATCAGTTTTTTTATAAAAGAATAGGCCTTATCCTTCTGTTGAGAAGAGATAAGGCCTAAGCGATGTAGTATTGTCATTTTCATCCTAAGATGATTTTATTAGTCTACATATTTTTTGAAAATAACCGAAGCGTTATGTCCACCAAAACCAAAGGTGTTAGACAAAGCAGCATTCACAGTACGTTTTTGCGCTTTATCCAGAGTCAAATTCAGTTTAGGGTCAATCTCATCGTCTACTTCCTGACGGTTGATGGTAGGAGGCACAATATCGTCGCGCGTAGAAAGCAGAGCAATCATAGACTCCATAGCACCGGCTGCTCCCAGCAAGTGACCCGTCATCGATTTGGTAGAACTGATGTTCAGATCATAAGCATGTGCTCCAAACACTTCTTTAACGGCAAGTGTTTCAGCAATGTCACCGCGTGGTGTTGCTGTACCGTGTACGTTGACGTAGTCGATTTCCTCGGGCTTCATCCCTGCATCTTTAAGGGCACGAAGCATCACTTTTGTGGCGCCAAGACCCTCTGGATGAGGGGCTGTCATATGATGAGCGTCTGCACTCATACCACCACCTACTATCTCACCATAAATTTTTGCACCGCGCGCTTTGGCATGCTCCAGCTCCTCAAGAACCAGACAAACGCCACCTTCACCCATTACAAAACCATCACGTGTTTTACAGAAAGGACGTGAAGCGGTTTCAAATTCTTCGTTTTTGGTCGACATCGCTTGCATAGAGTTGAATCCCCCCACACCAGCTTCGATGATAGCAGCTTCCGAACCACCTGATATGATGGCATCTGCTTTTCCCAAACGAACGTAGTTAAAAGCATCAATCAAAGCGTTGGTTGATGAAGCACAGGCCGAAACAACACCATAGTTAGGTCCGTGGTATCCATGGCGCATAGAAATTTCACCCGGAGCAATATCCGAAATCAATTTAGGAATAAAGAAGGGGTTGAAACGAGGTGTAGGTTTTGATTTAGCCCAATCTTCAATTTCTTTCTGAAAAGTCTGAATACCACCGATACCGGCTCCCCAGATAACTCCGATCTCATCTTTATCAATCCCTTCAGCATTAAGCCCCGCATCTTCGATAGCTTGATCAGAGGCAATCACCGCAAACTGAACAAACATATCCATTTTACGCAATTGCTTGCGGTCAAAATAATCTTTAGGATCATAATCTTTTACTTCGCAAGCAAATTTCGTTTTGAAATTCTCAGTATCAAAACGTGTAATCATATTTGCTCCGCTGGTACCTTTTTGTAGGTTATCCCAAGTTTCAGCAACATTTTTCCCCAAGGGAGTAATAGCGCCAAGTCCTGTAACGACTACTCTTTTAAGTTCCATAATTATAGTTGATTTGTATTTAGTATTAACAAACAGCGTTTGTTAAGGTTTTTCGTTGAAGTAAAGTCAATAGAAAAGCTATTAACACAAAAAACACCAAAACACAAGTAAGTTAGTCTTACTGCGTTCCGGTGCTTTATTTTGCTTTCGTAAGCAAAGGAGTCTTAGTTCAATTCAGCTTCAATATAGCTAATTGCGTCTCCTACAGTAGAAATAGCTTCTGCTTTGTCATCTGGAATAGAAATATCAAATTCTTTTTCGAATTCCATGATTAGTTCTACTGTGTCAAGAGAATCTGCTCCTAAATCGTTAGTAAAGCTAGCTTCTGCAGTCACTTCTGACTCATCTACACCCATCTTATCAACGATAATTGCTTGTACTTTTCCTGCAATGTCTGACATGATTAAAAATTTTTGAATTACTAATTAGTTCTTGTTTCAGGGTGCAAAGAAAGATAAATTTTCTCTAAAGATTCAAATATTCAGGCTATAAAATGGTATTTTTGCACAAAATTAACATTTCACTACAAGCTTAAAAGCCAACATATGAATCGTTTAGCCATCTTTATTAGTGGTTCGGGAAGCAACGCCGAAAACATCATTAAATACTTTCAGAACAAAGCTGACACTGATATTGCTATAGTGCTGAGTGACAACAAAGAAGCTTATGGATTAGAACGGGCTAAAAAACTCCATATACCTGCTCAGGCCTTTAGCAGAGCGGATTTTCTAAAAACAGAGAACGTTTTAGAATTATTAAAGGATAATAATATTGATTTCATTGTGCTTGCAGGGTTTCTTTGTTTTGTACCCGCTAATCTAACAGCTTATTACAAAAACAGAATTGTTAACATACACCCCTCCCTATTGCCAAAATATGGCGGGAAAGGAATGTACGGCCACCATGTACAC
>DHQI01000096.1:51110-96933 GCA_002408065.1 Bacteroidales bacterium UBA5342 | reverse complement strand
ACGGCCACCATGTACACGAAGCTGTAGTAGCAGCGGGCGAAAAAGAATCGGGCATTACAATTCATTACATCAATGAAAAAATAGACGATGGTAAAGTATTATTCCAGGCTAAATGCGAGGTATTATCTACGGATACGGCAGAAGATGTAGAGCGCAAAGTAAGAGCCTTGGAAATAAAACATTACCCTAAAGTGATAGAGGGTGTTTTAGAAAAATTGAATTGATTTTGCAGCCCTACCTTAAAACAAGCGCTCTGGTGTACGAAAAACATCATATAAGATAAAAACAGACAAAACAGAATAATGAGAAATAACATAGAAGTATTATACGAAGACAACCACATCATAGCCGTGAATAAACGAGCCGGTGATTTGGTGCAAGGCGATTCAACCGGTGACAAAACTCTGGCCGATGATGTAAAAGCTTACATTAAGAAGAAATATAACAAGCCGGGGGATGTCTTTCTGGGCATTGTACACCGTATCGACCGCCCGGTGAGCGGCGTGGTGCTGTTTGCCCGCACCTCAAAAGCTCTAACGCGCCTCAATAAAATGTTTCAGGATAAAACCATCAAAAAAACATACTGGGCTATAGTAGATAAACGTCCGGATATGGAATCAGGGAAACTGGTTCATTACATTAAGAAAAATCAGGAAAAGAACCGCTCTAACGTATTTGACAAGGAAAAAGGCAGCGCTAAAAAGGCCATTCTTAACTATCAGCTCTTAGTGAGTTTTACCAATTATCATATGCTGGAGATAGACTTAGAGACCGGGCGCCATCATCAGATACGCGCACAGCTGGCCCGCATCGGTTGTCATATCAAAGGCGACCTGAAATACGGCGCAAAACGTTCGAATAACGATGGCGGTATTTCCTTACATTCCCGCTCCATCTATTTTGAACATCCGGTAAAAAAAGAACCACTAACCATCACCGCTACGCCTCCGGATGAGACACTGTGGAATGAGTTTATGCAATCTGTTTAAAAGACGGGGTGACTATGAGACTGTGCGACTGTGCGAGGTGGAGCTATCGGAAAGCGAGTAATTTGCGTAGGATGAAAAATAAAAAAAGAATACTAATTATAATAGGATTGCTTATCATTAGTATTCTTTCTCTATTTCTGCTTTCATATCTCAACACATCATCAGAGCTCGCTGCTTTTCTTAGCAAAACGCAATATGCTCAGCCAAGAGACGAACTGGCAATTCACGTTTTTATTGGTTTAGCAAAAATTCTGTCATTAGTTATTGGAATCGCTAACCCGATTACGGTAAGTATTATAATAATTAAAGAAAATTTAAACCAATGACGATACCCAATTTTGAATAAACAATTTTGAATCGTCATTCCATTTACACATTTATCATTATCACATTTACTCATTTTTTTCTTTTGGCGCAGTATTTGAATTAAACAGCTCAACTAACTTGAAGTCCAACATTAAAAACGTAAGATTATGAAAACTTCAACACTACTATTAACCTTGCTGTTAGCATTAGGATTGCAAGCACAGGTATACCAACTTCCGGAAGTAGACAAAGCTCCGGTATTTGCCAAAGGAAAAATGAACTCCGCCGAGTTTTTGAAATATTACCAACAATATCCTAAAGCAGAACACGATGCCGGCGTACAAGGCACGGTAATAATAGAATACACCGTAGACTCTACCGGTATGGTGATAAATCCAAAGGTAAAAAACGGTGTTTCTACAGCCTTGGATCAAGAAGCTTTAAGGCTGGCATCACTAATGCCGTTTTACTCTCCGGCACAAAAAGGCGGACAAGATGTAGCTGTCAAACTCCAATTTCAAGTACCGTTTGTACTGAACGGCAGTAAAGTGGTGGCAACCAACCCCACGCCGGTAATGACAACAAACAACGAGGTTAAAAATCCGCTCTATGTGGTCAATGATAAAATATTGCAGGAAAATTCAAATATAAACCCTGAAGACATCAAAAAGATACGCGTCGTCAAAGGACAAAAAGCAATAGACCTGTATGGCATGCGCGCTAAGGATGGTTTAATTATGATTGAAACAAAATAATGAAACAATCTGAGATTCACCAGTGGTGAACAAGAAGTATGAGCACACAAACAAAAGGTGATTTCTGGTATAGAAGTCACCTTTTCTATTTTACTAAAAATTTTTAACCCCACACTGAACCTTTTTACTTTGTTTTTGTTTTTATTACAAATTCCAACACGAATAATAACAATTTAAAACAATTACAAAACAATATGGAGACATTAATTGGGAAAAAGGCACCGGTTTTTAGTGCCACTGCCGTAGTTAACGGACACGAAATAGTAGAAAATTTCTCATTACAACAATATATCGGAAAGAAGGATGTGGTATTCTTCTTCTACCCCCTTGATTTTACTTTTGTATGCCCCACCGAGCTCCTGGCTTTTCAGGAAAAACTCACAGAATTTGAAAAACGCGATGTGGCAGTGGTGGCTTGCTCTATCGACTCTGAGTTCTCTCACTTTGCGTGGCTGAACCTAGACAAGAATAAAGGCGGCATCAAAGGTGTAAAATATCCGGTAGTAGCCGACCTGTCAAAAACCATTGCCGCCAACTATGGCGTATTAGCCGGCGAATATGGTATCGATGAAGAAACAGGCCAAGAAACATTTACCGGAGATGCAGTAGCTTACCGTGGATTGTTCCTGATAGACAAAGAAGGTAAAATACGTCACTCGGTCATCAATGATTTACCTCTGGGACGTAGTGTAGACGAAGCCTTGCGTATGGTAGATGCACTACACCACTTTGAGGAGTATGGCGAGGTTTGTCCGGCCAACTGGAAAGAAGGTGACGAGGCGATGAAAGCTGATGCTGATGGCGTAGCTGATTACCTGTCGAAACATTAGTCAAAACACGATGTTTCACACATAAAAAGATATAAGTAGTTTAGGTTTATTTATATATTGGTTAAGTTGAGAAAAGGCGTACCTGTAAGCGAACGGGGCGCCTTTTTAATGTTTTGACAAAACTAATCGTTTGGAACAAGCATAAGTTCTGAGGGGGAGCTGGTACAATCATGGATACCCTTATAAGACAGTACCTCACGTTTTTAATTATCAGTCGAAAGCTTTTTCTACAACAAAAAAAAACGCAAGACCCAAGCCCTGCGTTTTTTTATAAATTAATCGTTCAATTTTACTTGTACTCTGCCAGTATCTCTTTTACTTTTTCCGGAGCCACACGCCCATAAGTACGATCACCTACCATAACTACCGGAGCCAAACCACAAGCTCCTACACAGCGCAAGCAGCTAAGTGAAAATTTACCATCAGCAGTAGTTTCTCCCACTTTAATGCCAAGTTCTTTTACAATTTCTTCCACTACCTTGTCAGCCCCACGCACATAACACGCAGTACCGGTACATACCGAGATCGGGAATTCCCCTTTCGGTATCATCGTAAAGAAAGAATAGAATGTAACAACACCATACACTTTTGCCACAGAGCAGTTTAACTCAGAAGCTACCAGCTCCTGAACCTCTGCAGGCAAATAGCCAAAGTGCTCTTGCGTTTTGTGTAACACGTTAATCAATTCGCCACTGTCGTTATCAAAAGCAGCACATATTTCCTTTATTTTATCAATGCTTTTCTGTTGAAGCTTGATGGTTATATTTCCTTCCATAGTTGTAAGGTTTTAGTTTTTTAAAAATCTTGTTTCAAGAAAGAGACTTAAGAAAGCGTCGAGAACAAGGCTTGCTGTTTTTGAAAATCAAGGAGTCCCAATGTACATCGGGATGACTTTTTTCAAAAATGGCATAACAAAGTTATCGGCGTTTTATTAATGTCACTTTTTAACTTCAAATTTAACTTCTCTATCAAAGTAATTGGTGTGCAGCAAATGATGCGCCTTGTCACTCATTGGTTGGCCTAAAAACTCTTCATAAAGCTTGATAATATAAGGATTCTCATGCGATTTACGGATGGTTTTGCCTACATCCTCGGCATAGATTGCTTTAGCACGCGCTTTCAGCACATCCTGCTTACCATGGTGCCAAGGCTGTCCACCACCACCAATACATCCGCCCGGACACGACATGATCTCTATAGCATGGAACTTGTTTTCGCCGCGACGGATACTTTCCAGCAACTCACGGGCATTACCCAGCCCGTGTGCAATACCGATATTAAGCTCCAAACCATCAAAATCAACCGTGGCATGACGGATACCTTCCATACCACGCAACTCCGTAAAGTCAACACTTTTCAGTGTTTTTTTAGTGTAAACCTCGTAAGCCGTACGTACAGCAGCCTCAATCACCCCACCAGTGACACCAAAGATAACACCAGCACCGGTACTTTCGCCTAATGGCTTGTCGAAATCCTCATCTGCCAAGCTGTTAAAATCGATATTAGCACGTTTTATCAAGCCACCTAGTTCGCGGGTCGTCAATGCAAAATCCACATCCGGATTACCTTCTACCTTAAACTCATCACGCTGACATTCGTATTTCTTAGCCAGACAAGGCATAATAGACACCACGATAAGGTCGCTGCGATCTACGCCTATTTTATCGGCATAATAAGTTTTGGCAATGGAACCAAACATCTGTTGAGGCGAACGTGCCGTAGATGGAATATCCTTAAATTCCGGGAATTGTTTTTCAAAAAAGTTAACCCACGCCGGACAACAAGAGGTCAGGATGGGCAAGTGGGTTTTCTCTCCATTAAGGTGCTTAGTTAAGCGATCGAGCAATTCTGTCCCCTCTTCCATAATGGTAAGGTCAGCAGCAAAGTCGGTGTCAAACACACTGTCGAAACCAAGATTTCTTAGGGCTGCTACCATTTTACCAGTTACCAGCGTACCCGGTTCCAGACCGAACTCTTCGCCTAAAGCAGCCCGTACTGCCGGTGCTACCTGTACCACTACTTTTTTCTTAGGGTTGGCCAATGCCGCTATCACACGGTTAGTATTATTCACTTCGGTAAGGGCTCCTGTAGGACAAACGGCCACACACTGACCACAATACGTACATACAGATTTTTCAAGGTCTTGCTCAAAAGCGGGAGCCACCACAGCTTCAAAACCACGGTTAACCCCCGAAAGGGCTCCTACCGTTTGTACTTCGTTACACATTGTTTCGCATCGACGACACATGATACACTTATCCATATCGCGGATAATGGAAGGAGAAAAATCCTCACGATAGGTCGACTGCACCCCGGCATAACGTATTTCTGTAACATCGAGGCGTTGTGCCATCGACTGCAAATCGCAGTTGCCGTTTTTAGCACATACCAAACAGTCTGCCGGGTGATCAGACAGAATCAACTCCATCACCACACGCCGGGCGTTAAGAACACGTATAGTATTTGTTTTCACTACCATACCTTCGCTCACAGCTGTAGCACACGATGGCGCCAGGTTGCGGCGTCCTTCTACTTCAACCACACAAATGCGACACCCTGCCGGTTTATTTTCGATGCACATATCCTTCATCTCCATATGGCAGAGCGTAGGAATGTTAATCCCAACTTTCTTGGCTGCATCCAGAATGGTAGAGCCAGCTTCAACCTCTACCGCTTTACCGTCTATTGTTAATTTTACCATTACTGTCGATTATTTTACAATGATTGAATCAAATTTACATTTCTCAAGACAAGCACCACATTTGATACACAAGTGTTGGTCAATTACGTGCTCTTTTTTGCGCTCACCCGAAATAGCTCCTACAGGACAAGCCCGGGCACAGGCACCACAACCAATACATTTGTCGGGCAATACATAATAACGCATCAAAGCCTTACACTGTCCTGCCGGACAATTATGGTTTTCTACGTGTTCCATATACTCATCATAAAAATTCTCCAAAGTTGAGAGTACCGGGTTAGGCGAGGTTTGCCCTAAACCACACAAAGAGGTATCTTTGATGACGTGGCACAAGTTGCGCATATTACGAATGTCTTTCTTTGTGGCTTTTCCTTCAGTAATTTTCACTAGAAGCTCATGTAAACGCTTATTACCAATACGGCAAGGCGCACACTTACCACACGATTCTTCCACTGTGAACTCAAGGAAGAATTTTGCCACAGACACCATACAGTCGTCCTCATCCATCACAATCATACCGCCCGATCCCATCATAGAACCTACTGCCAGCAGATTATCGAAATCAATGGGCGTATCCAAATGTTTTTCCGTAAGACAACCACCAGAAGGACCACCAGTTTGTACGGCTTTAAACTTCTTTCCATCTTTGATGCCACCACCTATTTCGTAAATCACTTCACGCAAAGTGGTTCCCATTGGCACCTCTATCAAACCCACATTATTGATTTTTCCTGCTAAGGCAAATACTTTTGTGCCTTTTGATTTTTCAGAACCAATAGAGCTAAACCAATCAGAACCTTTAAGAATAATCGGCGGAATATTAGCAAAGGTCTCTACGTTGTTAACGTTTGTTGGTTTTTTATTGAAACCTTCCTGTGCCGGAAAAGGGGGCTTTGAAGTCGGTTCACCACGTTTTCCTTCCATCGAACGGATAAGCGCGGTTTCTTCGCCACACACAAAAGCGCCTGCTCCATAACGCAATTCAATATCATGATTGAAGCCGGTATCCATAATGTTAGTACCAAGCAAGCCGTATTCACGGGCCTGTTTTAAAGCCACTTTCAGTCGGTGTATAGCCAAAGGATATTCAGCACGGATGTAAATAACCCCTTTGTCAGCCCCCATAGAATAGCCACAGATAGCCATAGCTTCGAGCACCGTATGAGGATCCCCCTCCAGAATGGAACGATCCATAAAAGCTCCCGGGTCACCTTCATCAGCATTACAAACCACATATTTTTGATCAGCCTCGTTGTTAGCTGCAATTTCCCATTTCAATCCTGTTGGAAAACCGCCCCCTCCACGTCCACGAAGACCACTTTCCTTGATGACTTGAATAACATCTTTTGGTGTCATTTCTGAAAGCACCTTAGCCATAGCAGCATAAGAATCGCGAGCGATGGCTTCATCGATATTTTCAGGATTTATAAAACCACAATTACGCAAAGCTATACGTAACTGTTTTTTGTAAAAATCCATGTGTTTAGAGTCGCCTATTTGCTCTTTTTTATTAGGATCTACATAGAGTAGGCGCTCTACTTTGCGTCCTTTGATCACATGCTCCTCGACAATGTCGCGTGCATCGTCAGGAGCTACTTGGGTGTAGAATGTGTTGTCAGGCACGACCTTTACAATAGGTCCTTTTTCACAAAAACCGAAGCATCCGGTACTTACCACCTGAACTTCTTCTGAGAGTTTATGCTCAGCCAGTTCTGCTTTGAGGTTTTCGGCCAATACATCGCTATTAGAAGCGTGACAACCAGTACCTCCACACACCAATAAATGGAATTTATAATCTGCCATTCTTAGTTAAGAGTTTATGAGTTTGGGTATATTTATGTTAAACAGAGTCTTCCCTCTGGAGATGCCCTGCATAGCGCACAGCACCAATCAAAAGTTTAGTCTTCGATGGTTTTGAATGTAATAGGAATAACACCGTCCACAAGCTGTCCTTTCTTGATATATTTTTCAATAATCTCGTCAGCTTTAGCCGGGTCTACATTACCGAACAGAATGGGCTCTTTGCCTTGAAGGGTAACTTCTACGGTAGGTTCTGAATGACAGTATCCCATACAGCCTGTTTGAGTTACAACGGCAGGAATATCTCTTTTGCGCAAGGCTTCACTGAAAAAAGTAATGGTCTCTTTGGCACCGGATACAATACCGCAAGTGCCCATACCTACTTTTACCTGAACAACACTATCGGGATTTTCACTTTGTTGGCGAAGCTCTATTTCGCCCTTTAAGCTTGATCTCATCTTCTTTAGATCAGCCAGTGTTTTAATTTTGGTCATTTGTTGAGAGTTTGGGATTTATTGAGTCTTGTGTACAAAAATAAAAAAAAGTGTGACATTTTTGTGACTTTTATCACCGGCGAGAGGCAAATGGAGCGAATATTTTGAAAAAAAGCAGTTTTTAAGGTAAAAAACAGCTGTTCGGATTATTATGTTAATTAGCTTAATATTAAAATAGCATAAAGTTGTCAGGATTTTCCCTTTTCATCTAAAACATTCGTAATTTTGCCGAAAATTTAGAATCATAATCATGAATATTGAGATTGTAAAATCGAAATTACACAATGTGCAAGTAACCGATGCTAACCTTAACTACATCGGTAGCATTACGATAGACGAAGACTTATTGGACGCAGCAAACATGATTCCTAACGAAAAAGTACAAATCGTCAACAACAATAACGGAGAGCGTTTTGAAACATACATTATAAAAGGGCGCCGTGGATCTGGCGATATTTGCTTGAACGGCGCCGCTGCACGCAAAGTAGCCGTTGGTGATCAGGTCATTATTATTTCTTATGCTTCTATGGAATTTGAAGAAGCTAAGAAGTATCAGCCTATTTTTATATTCCCGGGCGAAGGGAATTTGTTGGTAAAATAAGAAATAGAGTGTCTTTTATAAGTGACTTAAGTGAACTAGAGTGAGCTTAAATGACTAAAGTTTTTCTATTCACTCTAGCTCACTCAAGTTCATTCCATTATGAAATTACCACAAACCATCCATTCTAAAATATATCTAAACCGTGATGCGGTAAAGCCTCAACTTAAGGAATGGGCCGATAGAGGACATACCGTTGTCTTTACAAACGGCTGTTTCGACATTCTGCACAAGGGACATATCGATTACCTTTACGAAGCCTCCAAACTGGCTGATAAAATGGTAATTGGCTTAAACACGGACGCTTCTGTTTCTGCCATTAAAGGCGAAGGGCGTCCGGTAAATAGTAACGAAGCCCGCGCCTTATTGATAGCGGCTTTGGGTTTTGTGGATATGGTGGTTTTCTTTGACGAAGACACCCCAAAAGAACTCATCAACGTCATTCAACCCGATATATTGACCAAAGGCAGCGATTACATTGCTGAGAACATTGTGGGCTACGATACTGTTATGGCCAAAGGTGGTGAGGTAAAAACCATCGAACTAACAGAAGGATTCTCAACCACAGCATTGATTGAGAAGATTAAGAAAGCCTATTAACATTATGAAATCCAACACATCCAAGGAATCCAACGATGTAGAAAAAGCCACCAAGATATTTTTCCGCCTAGGTTTTATCAGTCTGATTTTAGGTACCAGCTATTTTATTCTTAAACCTTTTTTAAGCACCATTGTGTGGGGTATTATCATTGCAGTAGCAGTTTATCCCTTTCACAAACACGTCACCACTTGGATGGGAGGGCGCCCAAAACTATCAGCTGTAATCATAGCCATATTGGGCTTTTCCATTATCATACTACCCATCACTTTGTTTGGTAATTCATTCATTGATAGCATTAAAACAGTGGCTTCCTCCATTGGAGACGAGCAACTCAACTTCCCATTACCTAACGAAAAGGTTAAAGAATGGGCAATAATTGGTGAGCCTATTTACAATTTCTGGGAACAGCTGGTCAACAATCTGGCAGAAGTGCTAAAAAACAACCGTGAATTTTTAGGAAATGTGGCAGGAAAAGTTACAGGTTTAGCAACATCACTGGTAAAAAGCCTTGTATTAATGCTGGCTTCTGTGATTATTTCTGCAGCTCTACTTGTATTTGCCGATAAAGGTCAACAAGTGGCACACTTAATCTTTAATATGGTACTGGACAATCGCGGAAGTAAAATGACAAAACTTTCCGCCAGCACTATTCGTACAGTGGTTCAGGGAATTCTAGGCACAGCTATTATTCAAACATTCTTTTTAACCTTGCCACTATTCCTTCTGGACATTCCGGCAGCAGGTTTTATTGCTATTCTGATCTTGTTCCTGGCAGTAACCCAGATACCAACCATTATCGTTGTTTTACCTTTAATCATTTATGTCTTTACATCCGAAGCGACACTGCTTGCTGTACTCTTCCTTATCTGGAGTGTGATTTGGAGTGCCAGTGACAATATCCTTAAACCTATGTTGATAGGAAATGGAGCAGGTGTACCTATGCTGGTTGTTTTGCTTGGCGCCATAGGCGGAATGCTAATGGCCGGCCCTATTGGGCTTTTTATAGGATCTGTAGTATTGGCTTTGGCCTACAATATAGTGCTTGCTCTGGCAGACGAAAAAAACAGGGATAAGACAGAGTAACAATTCTGCAGTAATATCTGCGTGAAACGTCATACTTTCGCGACATTTCGAAGCCCTTTTTACAGTATTTTTGTCCATCTAAAATCTCATTAAAAATGAAACTAAAAATAACGATACTGACAACACTGATTGTTCTTGTTAGTGCATGTAAAACGGAACCCAAGAAATTCACCATTTTCTACACCGCCGATGAACACGGCTGGTTTTCAGATAATGAAAAAGCAGACGGTGCTGCTGCGCTGATGCAACTGTGGAAAGAAAAAGAAGGTTTTTCTCACGAAAATGATGCCTACCTGATACTAAGTGGAGGTGATAACTGGACCGGAGCATCGGCCTCTACTTGGTTTAAAGGCCAATCGATGTTTCAGGTGATGAACGCTCTGGGATATGACGCCTCAGCGGTCGGTAATCATGAGTTTGACTTCTCACTTGACACTTTAAAAGCACGAGCAAACCGAGCCCAGTTCCCCTATCTGGCTGCAAATATAGTCACCAAAAAAGGTGAAATACCCTGTTTTATCAAACCCTACCACATCACCGAAGCGAATGGTATAAAAGTAGGTCTGATTGGCTTGACTAATACCGAAACACCCAATACAACTAACCCGGTAGCTGTTGAGAATTTAGATTTTCTGCCTTATTTAGAAAGTGTACAGAAATATGTACCAGAACTTAAAAAAGCCGGAGCAGACCTCATCATTATTCTGGGGCATATATGTAAAGATGAAATGGAAGCTCTTGTGCCCTTTGCCAAAAAGGTAGGCATCCCAATTATCACAGGAGGTCATTGCCACAGACAGGTTCTGGAAGAAAAAGATGGCGTACTAATGATTGAAAGCGAATCGTACCTGCGTTCGTACATCAAAGTTGAGTTAGCCTACGATTCTAAAACCCAAAATACTGAAATCTTACACTACGAAGTGGTGAAAAACACCAGTGAACAACGCGATGAGGACATTGATGCTTTGGCTAAAGTTTGGGAAACGGAAGCCAACAAAGCTTTAGAAATACCCATTGGCTATGCAGCAAAGACTATTCCTCGTACATCCGAAGATATGTTTGAGTTGATAATGACAGCATGGGGCAAGGCCTATCCCGAGGTGGATGTTTTTATCACCAATACCGGCAGTATACGTCAAGATATCGAAGCTGGCGAAATAACTGTAGCTGATATTATTGGCCTAATGCCTTTTAACAATGAACTTGTAACGCTTAAGGTGAGTGGCGCTGATATTCAGAATTTTGTGTCGCGTTTAAAACAAATGGAAGAGAGCTATATATGGGGAGGTATGAACGAAAAAAGTCACTACGACGCAACAAAAACTTATACCTTGATGACTAATGATTTTCTTTATAATCTGGGCGAAACACAACTGAAAAACTATGATGCGAATGCTTATACAACGGGTGTGGTCTATCGTGAGCCGGTGATCGAATATATAAAATCACTGAATAGTTCGGCTGAAAAACCCATGTAGGAAAAGTTCCGAGACTTATCTTGGAATAAAATATGGTTATACGGTAGTTTACAATAAAAAATAATGAGCAATGGAAGTGCGGCTTATCTCAGCCTCCCGAGACCGTCGGGACAGGCTAAGGCATCGCCTTGTAAGAAGGGCAAAACATTAGATATGAGCCATAAAAGGCAGGGTATCCAATTTGATATTCTTAAAAAAGGAGCATTTTTTGAAAGCCAGAAGCGATGCACTGAGCATAGCCAAGGTGTGGTTTAATTTGAATAAGCCCTTACGAAGTGCGGGGTTATTCAAATTGAGTCCTTTCAGGACTCTTTCTGTTTCGTTCTCAAAAATAATTCTATACATAATTTTGTAGTTCACGAAAAGCAAAAAACGGAAACCAGCCCCCGCCAATTCCCGTTTTTATATTTTCACAGACCCAAATCTAATGTCTTCAGTCTGTATGTCTGATATCTCTAAAAAAACTACTCCTCAGTAATCACCACCTCGTTAATTACATCGCCCTGACGAATGTCGTCAATGACGTCAAGACCTTCTACCACTTTACCAAAACAAGTGTGATTGCGATCAAGGTGTGCAGTATTGGTACGACTGTGGCAGATGAAAAACTGAGAACCTCCGGTATTGCGACCGGCATGCGCCATAGATAATACACCGCGCTCGTGGTATTGATTGTCGCCATCCAACTCACAGTCGATGCTGTAGCCCGGCCCACCTGCTCCTGTACCGTCAGGACATCCGCCCTGAATCACAAAGTCAGGAATAACACGATGAAAGTTCAAACCGTTGTAAAAACCTTCTTTGGCTAGTTTTACAAAGTTAGCTACGGTGTTGGGCGCATCATTATCGTAAAATTCTACTTTCATTACACCTTTTACGGTACGAATTTCTCCTTTTGTCATTGTCTTAATATTTAGTTCTGAATTATAATTTTACTGTATTCTTATGTCCAAGGTCTATAAAAACGAAATTTGAAATTAGAAATCTGAAATTTGTATTAATTCCTCAAATTTCCAGTATCCAATTTCAATTTCCAATTTTCGCCCTGCAAATAACGGCATTTTTTAGCTTTATGGGAAATCGTAGGGATTTAGGCAATAGAATTAATATATTTGCAGGACATCTATTATCGAAACTATTAACCAATAAATATTATGGCAGATAATTATTTCAAGACCTATCCTAACAAAGAAGGTTTTTTCGAAGAGTATGGTGGTGCATTCATTCCACCGGTACTGGAGGCTGAGATGGAAAAGATAACCGATGCTTATCACCGTATCAGCAAGTCACACAACTTTATCTCGGAACTCCGAAGTATCCGCAAACACTATCAGGGGCGGCCTACACCGGTGTATTACTGTAACCGTTTGTCAGAAAAATACGGAGGTCGGATCTACCTTAAGCGTGAAGACCTTAACCATAGTGGAGCACACAAACTCAACCACTGTATGGGGGAAGCTCTCTTAGCCAAATATTTAGGAAAAAAGAGATTAATAGCCGAAACAGGTGCCGGACAACACGGTGTGGCATTAGCTACAGCTGCAGCTTATTTTGGTCTTGAATGTGAAATACATATGGGTGAGGTGGATATTGCCAAAGAACACCCTAACGTGGTTCGTATGCAAATTTTAGGTGCTGAGGTAGTACCTGTAACTCACGGACTAAAAACGCTGAAAGAAGCGGTAGATTCTGCTTTTGAAGCATACCTAAAAGATCCGGTTAACACCATTTATTGTATTGGTTCGGTAGTAGGACCACACCCTTTCCCTATGATGGTGCGCGATTTTCAGCGTGTAGTGGGCATCGAAGCCCGTGAGCAGTTCAAAGAAATGACTGGCGAATTACCCGACAACGTCGTTGCTTGTGTAGGCGGCGGTAGCAATGCGATGGGTATTTTCTCAGCTTTCCTTGACGATACCGAAACCAGCATCTATGGCGTAGAGCCTGCCGGACGCGACATCAATACGATTGGTGAACACGCCGCAACTATTACACACGGTTCACCGGGTATTATTCACGGTTTCAAATGCTACACCCTTCAAGATGAAAAAGGCGAACCAGCTCCTGTATATTCTGTGGCTTCGGGGCTTGATTACCCTGGTGTAGGCCCTGAGCACTCTATGCTTCACGACTGGAAACGTGTCAACTATGCTTCGGCTAACGATGAGGAAACCATTGATGCTTTTTATGAGTTAAGCCGTTTGGAAGGAATTATTCCAGCATTGGAAAGTGCCCACGCAGTAGCTTATGCTTGCAAATTGGCCAAAGAAAAACCCAACCAGTCGATCTTGATTAACCTTAGTGGACGTGGCGACAAGGATATCGACTTTGTTGTGGATACTTTCGGATTACCTGAAGACGCAGAAAAAAAAAAGTAGAGGCTGAGGTTGAGGTTAAGGCTGAGGTTGAGGAAGCTCCGATAGCTGTGGCAGAGGAGCAGCAGGCAAAAACAGAAGAAGCTTCTCCTGAGCTTATAACATCCGAAGAAACAACGGAGGAAAATGTTCCTGAAACGCTGTCAGAAACAACAGATGTAGAGGATAGCTTCGACGATGATATCCTTGACTTTGTGGGAGATGAGCTGGATGCTGATTCGGAACAAGAAGTTGAAGAATTGCTTGAGGAAATAACAGAAAGCTTGCAAGAAGAAACAAGGGCCCCTGAAATCCCTGTAGAGGAAGATAAGGACATCGTGGAGGAAGCTTTAGAGGAAACTCCCGTGGAAGAGAGCAGGCCTGAAGCATTAGTAGAAAAAACTGCCGTTGTAGAAGAGACGAAAAAAGCAGAGGAAATTGCGGCTCTTAAAAGCCAAGTGATCGCTGAGCAGTTTGAAACAAAATCCGGTGTAATAGGCGAAAAATCGCAAGCAGTTTCGGACATCCGTAAAGCCATCAGCGTTATGGACCGCTTCCTCTATATGAAGGAGCTTTTTGGCAATAGCCAAGATACCTTTAACGATGCATTGGATGCAATCAATAGTTCAAACAACTTACAAGAAGCCGTGGATTACCTCTCTCAATTTAAGTGGGAAGATAATGAAACCTCTCAGCAGTTTATGAGACTCCTTACGAGACGATTTTCTTAAAGTTTATTGCAGTTAGCTATTGGCCTTTGGCACTTAGCTAACTGCTTCTATCTTTCCTCATCTGTCATCTAGCAATATTAATATGTTAACAATCATCCCAACGCCAATTGGCAATTTAGAGGACATTACCTTGCGGGCTATTCGTATGCTCAAAGAGGTGGACTACATCTTGGCCGAAGATACGCGGCAAACGGTCAAATTGCTTAAGCATTTTGATATCTCAAAGAAACTTGTAGCCTACCATAAGTTCAATGAACATCAGGCGACACAACGTTTTGTGGATGAAATAAAGTCGGGAGTTCACATTGGCTTGGTATCCGATGCTGGTACGCCTTCTATTTCTGATCCGGGTTTTTTACTGGTTCGGCACTGTGTGAAAGAAGGTGTGGAGGTGCAGTGTTTACCGGGTGCTACGGCTTTTGTCCCTGCTTTAGTAAACTCCGGTTTGCCTAGCGATCGTTTTGTTTTCGAAGGTTTTTTACCCCAGAAAAAAGGTCGTCAGAAACGCTTATTAGCACTGGAGAACGAGATTCGGAGTGTTGTTTTTTATGAATCACCACACCGTCTGGTGAAAGCACTGAAGCAAATGGCTGAGGTATTTGGAGAAGAACGCCAAGCCTCTGTTTCCCGCGAATTGACTAAAATCTATGAAGAAAACCGTCAAGGAACACTCAAAGAATTAGCGACTCACTATGAAGCTCACCCACCTAAAGGAGAAATTGTGATCATTCTTGCGGGTAAGGCTTGAACATTCACCTATTAGCCTTGTTTATCTCGTATATGTTTTAAAACAGGGTTCGTTTTATGTTAACCCGGTTTTTACAACTAATACCTTTTGTGATATCACGTTATTAACTAAAAACTCATTACAATGAAGAAGAAATTTGTATGTACCGTATGTGGATACGTTCATGAAGGAACGGAACCACCTGAAATATGCCCAGTATGTAAAAAACCTGCGGAAGTTTTCAAAGAAATGAAAGAAAATACGGATAAGGCCTAAGATGCTCTATAAAATATTTGTGTTACAAAAATTGTCTTCCCTAAGTGCTGAAAATCTTAGTAGCTGTTTTTAATACAAATGCACCATGAGCATCTTATATATTGCTATATCTACAAATAAGTACAGCAGCTTCAAATAAAACAGAAATTCCTTTTAAACTCCGGTTTAGGGGGGATTTTTTGCTTTACATAAAAACCATTTAAATATTGTATCAGAGTTCTTATGAATCAAGCATATTCTTTGTGGGGAATGATTTCCTAAGCACCTTGAATGAAAAACATGTAGATCAAAAAACATTGATCCCATATCAGGGCTCTTCTGCAATGTTTTAGACTACCACAGGTTACACCCGTGCTTATTCAAATTAAAACCCTTCAGGATTATTCGTTATTATTTATTTCTTATCCTCCCACAGAATTTAATCTTGATCCGTTCTTATCTTAACGTGTTTTGTAGTACTTTTGCACGGTCTGAAGATCAGCAGATTTAGAAACACAGTAACTCACCGTTAAAAATCCAGGGCAAAAGCACTTGCTTCTTTAATTTTGTCGCTTGTAGTGCCTTTTTCACTACAATAGAGCCACCTTTCTTAGTCTATTTTCGCTGATTATTCCACAGGATATGTATTGTCATATTCTAAATTGTATGTCAAATCATTAATTTAAATATAAGAATGGCGAAATCCCAACAAACATTTAACAAATCAGAAAAAGTAAAAAAACGTCTTAAAAAACGCAAAGAAAAACAAGAGCGTCTGGCAGAACGCAGAGCTAATAACACCAAAGGGGGAGACCTTGATGATATGATAGCCTATGTGGACGAAAACGGACGACTCACCGACACTCCTCCTGATCCAACAAAAAAGAAAAAGATAAAAGCTGAAAATATTGACATTTCCATACCCAAAAGAGAAGAAGAGGAAATTGACCCTGTACACGAAGGGAAAGTCGATTTTTTCAATGATGCTAAAGGTTTTGGCTTTATCCGTGATGCCGTCTCTCAAGAAAAATATTTCTTTCACGTGAATGGCCTTATTGACGAGGTAGCAGAAGGCAATAAAGTCTCATTTGAGCTAGAAAAAGGGCTTAAAGGACTTAATGCAATACGCGTAAAAAAGATATAAGACAAGGCTCCTCCAAGAATCATCCCGGCATCTTTGCAAGAAGAAAATTTCAAAACTGTGTAGATCTCTTTTATGTGATATTAGTTACGCTCCAAGCTTGACTGGATCCCTATTTTTGTGCTTCAACTAAAAAACAAACTATGGGATTATTTGATATTTTCTTTCGTAAAAGAAACGAGGAGCTCAAGGCAATATTAAGCCAGGGAGCAGTGATTATAGATGTACGAACGGCACCGGAATTTCGTTCAGGAAAAGTCGCCTGCTCCATCAACATACCTTATGAGCAGATAAACCACAAACTGGGTAAAATCAAAAAATACAAGAAGCCCATTGTGCTATGTTGTGCATCCGGATCCAGAAGCGTAGGAGCCATGAGTATGCTGCGCAATGCCGGTATGCAGAACGTGTATAATGGCAGAACTTGGTATAAGGTAGATCGCTTACTTGGAGAGTTAGCGTAAACATCTATCGTTTATTTTTATAAAGGTCAAACATGCAAGGTTAGAATAGACGACGTCTTGCTTAAACGTTGGATGTTAAAAAAAAAGGAGTCGCATACCCCTATGCGACTCCACCCAAATAAAAAACCACACGCAATCTATTGGTGTGCCAATAGATATTGTTCTGCTTCGATGTTCCATAAGCCGTTGTGCTTTTTACACAACTCATCCAGCTTAGCAAACATCGGATTATCTTTACCCTTTTCCTCAAAATCAGCAATGGCTGTCAGAGGCATCGTTTTGTGGGTGTAGATCAATTTTTTTCCGCCTGGAATATTAGGCAAGTCAAGCGTCGTATCAATCACGGCATCTAAACCACCGATGTGCGTCACCAAACCAGCTGGATCGAGACCTTCGCCCATATACACTAAAGACTCTTTCATATCATCAGTGTTACCACCAGAAGTACCTACGATGTGAGTGAATTGATAGTGTACGTTATAAAAGTTGAAATTAGCTTTGAAGTTAGGATCTGATGGTCCTGCAAAAAAGTTAAGACAGCCATCTTGAGCCAAAATAGCGTCACCTTGCTCAATCAGCATAGGCACGGGAGCAAAAACAAAAACATCATCGAAGCCTTTGTTATCAGCAGTAAGGGCTTTCAGGTCGTCTGCAGACATCTCCCTTGTATTAACATATTTCAGCTCAATCCCGTTTTTAGCAGCATCTTCTACGGTGTATAATGAGGCTGCACGATCCAAACGTGTCTGGTCAATATCCGTAACAATCAAAAGTTGTGGCTGACGATCTTTGCGACGAATAGCATAATTGATAGCCGCCAAGCCCATAGGACCTACACCAGCTAAAATGGCCATATTACCACCTTGCACAATTTCCATATCGTGAACATAAGATCCCGGCGTCGTGTGATAGTTAGCGTGCATTGCACCTACCACACAAGAGATAGGCTCTGCCAATGATGCCGGATAATAGCCTTCACCATTAAATTTCAAGAGGCAATCATTTTCCATGACCTCGGCAGGAATAATAACGTAAGTAGCATCTCCACCAATAAATTGGTAAGAATACCCCGGTGCACTCAATACGCCAACCGGTCCGTTAGGATCGTTCAATGCAGGCTGTATCGAGAATTTATCACCTGCTTTAAATTGAGAAGCCCATTTGCTACCAACCTCTACGATATCACCAGCAAACTCATGACCAATAATGATTGGTTCGTCAGCTACATCGTTAGGCACACGCTTATGGTCAGATCCCTGATTGGCTGCTTTGTAAGAAGACATACAAATAGAGTCCGTCACTACACGAGCCAGTATCTCGTCGTCTTTAATTTGAGGTAACTCAAACTCTTCGAGTCTCAAATCTTTTTTTCCGTAAAGTCTTACTGCTTTTGTTTTCATATCAATAATGATTGAATGCGTGAATGATAGAATGCGAGAATAAACCGCCATCCTATATTGACGCTATTTATAATAAGTTTAATAATTCTTTATGATCCTCAATCAGATAGTCTGGTTGAGCAGCGATAATGTTTTCCCGTGTTTCGTAACCTTTTGTCGTGCAAATCGTGATCATTCCAGCAGCATTTCCAGTGTTGACATCTACTGCCGAATCGCCTATGAAAAGGACCTCTTCAGGCTTTAAGCCCATCAGTTTTGCAATGCCTAAAGCACCACTTGGATCCGGTTTTTTAGGCTCCCCTTCTTTTTGCCCTACCGTGGTCACAAAATTCCACTTTGAAAAATAACATTCCACCGTTTTCAGCATTACTTTGTAAGGCTTATTGGTGCAAATAGCAAAAGGGATATTATTTTCAGTCAGACGGTCAAGCAATTCTGTTATACCTTCGTAGATAAGGCTCTCGGTATGTTCATCATGCTCATAAATAAGCAAATATTCTGCAAAAAGCTTTTCGAAGGTAGCTTCATCAATACCTGCAGGAACAGCACGTTCAATCAACTTACGGGCGCCGTTCCCAATCCAGTCAATATAATTGTCCAGACTATGCGTTGGGAAACCATACTTTTTCAGAATCTTATTGGAAAACATACAGATATCTGCCACCGAATCGATCAGTGTTCCATCGAGGTCAAATATGACGCCTTTATACTTTGCTATTTTATCCAAGCTACATTTTTTAAAAAGTGGCTTTTAGAAATCGTGGAGAGCAAGGCTTGCTTGTTTTGAAAAGCAAGGAATCCCGATGTATATCGGGATGACTGTTTTCAAAATTAGCATAACGCAGCTATCTGCGATTTATTAAAGACACTAGTTTAACATATTCTGACCACCCGTGACCGGCACAGCCTGTCCTGTCTCATACTCTTGCTCTATCACATAATAGATGGCACGTACAACATCGATGGCTTCACAGCCACGACCAGCAGGCACCTGTGCTTCGTAAAAAGCTTTAACATCTTCGATTGTTTTAGCTCCTTTTACTTTGCCGGCATTCAGGTATTGAACAAACAAACCATTTTTAGGGTCAGACCATAAAGGTCCGTCAAAGAAGTTACCCGGACAGATAGAATTTACTTTGATACGGCTAGGCATCAATTCCATAGCAAACGACTGAGTCAAACCAATACCACCAAATTTACCGCCTGCGTAAGCAAAGTTTTTATTACTTCCTTTCAAGCCAGACTTCGAGTTAATTTGAATAATATCAGCAAAATGACTGTTGTCATAAGCATATTGCGTTTTCATTATTTCCGAAGCATATTTGGCACAGTTGAAATAGCCGGTATAATTGACTTTAGTCATAAAATCAAAAGTCTTGGCATCCATTTCATCCAAACCTCCAGCACGCAACACGCCAGCATTACTTATAAAACAATCTAAACCACCAAAATAACTCACCGTTTCCAGCACCATTTGTTCTACTGATTCGGCATCCGACACATCTACTTTAGCAAAAACAGCACAGTTAGTATCCGAAGTAGCATTCAAGGCTTCAGCCTTAGCATTACCCAGCTCTTCGTTAAGGTCAGCCACAACAATATTAGCGCCCTCAGCAAACATTTCGTCAGCCACACCACCACCAAAACCTTGCGCTCCACCGGTAATCACTACCACGCGGCCTTTCATACGTCCGCCATAAACTCCGGCAGTATCTTTGTCGGCAATAAAGTTATCAATATCAGCGGCTGTTGATGCCACCACTATAGCTTCGTTATCAGACGTTTTTAAGGCAAAAGGCAAGGCCATTCCTGCGGTTAATGCCTTAATGTTTTCATCATCTGTCAGGTCATCTGCAATGACTTCTTTGGCTTTAGCCAAAAGAGCTTCACTTGCATCTGCTACATAACGGCAGTTGATCAGTTGATCCTGCGATAGCGTCATACGCAAGGCAGGGAGTATGGTTTTTAAGTTTTTCATTTTTTTATGCTATTAGCTATTGGCTCTTAGCCTTTAGCTATTATCCTTTTATAATTGAATCTCCAAGTTTCACGAAATCATCATATTTAGAAGCATCAGCCTTACCGTCTGCATCTAGCCAGCCCTGTTTACCTTCAACAACCAAAGCCTGATGAGCAACAGTAATACAAGCTCCTTCATAATTGATTTTCTTCAATAAAGGACTTAAGCCTTTATCATCTGCCGTAGAGAGTGTTATTGGCTCCATAGCAGGAGTATTGTGTTCACTACCAAATGTCACTACAAAACCATTTTCCACAAAGAATCCGGCATACTCCTCAAGCATCGCAGTGGTATTGCGCGAGGTGATGAATTCCACAGCATAGAATCCTTTGCTTTTCAGGGTCTCAAGCAGAGCCACTTTGTCTGCTTCAAATTCCGTATAGTCCCCTTTCAAAGCATTACCTAACAAAGGATAAGTAGGCATACCACCACCATTCAGGATGATAGAACGTACCGTATCCATAGGTAAAAACGATTCCGGATCTTCAGGTATAAAAGCCGCGCCACCTGCTTTAAGCAAGGCTCCGCGTATTTCATTTTCCAAAGCAGCAGCATCATCCATGGGAGCATTTTGTGCTTTGCCGTTGTAGACTTTTTCTAAGAGAGCCTTACGCGCCTCAGCCGATGCTTCAACTTGGAAGATTTTTTCGCGCAAAGCCTGAGCTATATGACGTTCACGCACCATTCCTTTGGTCAGGTGTTCCAAAATGTATGTAAATGAAATCTGAAATCCAGCTTGTACCATATTAAGGTGCGAATTCAGCTTATCGCACATCAATTGTGACTGCACATTGGCATCTCTTTTAACTTTATCAAATTGCGAAGCATAGGGCTCATCCAAAGAAAAAGGATGCTTAAGTCCCTTTCCACTCATATACACACGTCCAGGATTTCCGGGGTCATTGATGCGAATACCTTTAGCCTGTTCCTCTACACTAACGCCGATAAATTCAAAGTTAAATATAGGTGCTATGCCGTTGGCTCTACATAGTTTATCCCACTCGTCATATCCATCGGTGGTGAAAAAATCGTTAATACCAATAGCCGCGATGCCTTCCTCTTTAGCCATAGCCACAGCTTGCTCTATGCTGTCAAAAGCACAGAAAGAGTAAGGCGTATGTAAGTGTCCGTTGACGTTTAAAATTTCCATAATCAATTACGAATTGTTAAATACGAATTACGAATTGTTAAATACGAATTACGAATTGTTGATTACGAATTACGAATTAAACTGTAGACCAGAAAATTCGTAATTCATAATTCTAAAATTCGTCATTATTTAAATACCTTCCTTAGCACGGCGTATTTGCTCGAGCTCGGTAAAGTTCTGATTTGGTGTATATCCTTCCAAAGGAACAATTTTTTGGTGGATAGCATCCAAGAACCAGTCTGCCTGAGGGAAGAATGTTTCTTCCAGCTCATAAGCAGGCGTAATCCAGTTACGAGAACCGACTACTACCGGAGGCGCATCAAGATAGTCGAATGCTAGTTCGGTAATGTTACGCGCCAGGTCATTCAAGAAAGAACCACGGTTAGAAGCATCACCAGAAACAATCACACGACCTGTCTTTTTCACAGACTCGATCACTTGTGTATAGTCAAATGGTACGATAGAGCGTGCGTCAATCACCTCAGCAGAAATACCATGTTCTTTCTCTAATTTCTCTGCTGCCTCAAGGGCACGGTATAAAGTAGCACCAATGGTTAAAATCGTTACATCAGAACCTTCACGTTTGATATCTGACTGTCCTAATGGAATTTCATAATATTCTTCTGGCACCCCTTGCTCTTGGAATTGCTCACCGATATCGTAAATGCGTTGCGACTCGAAGAAGATCACAGGATCACTACCTTGAAGTGCTGAGTTCATCAAACCTTTAGCATCATAAGGTGTTACCGGGAATACCACTTTCAAGCCTGGGATATGTGCCACTAGAGAAGTCCAGTCCTGCGAGTGCTGAGCACCATACTTAGACCCTACAGATACACGGATAACTACTGGCATTTTAAGGACGTTACCAGACATCGCTTGCCATTTAGGCAACTGGTTCAACACCTCATCACCACAACGACCTAGGAAGTCACAGTACATAATCTCCGGCACTACACGACCACCACACATCGCATAACCAATAGCGGTACCAATGATAGACGCCTCAGAGATAGGAGAGTTAAACAGGCGGTGATAAGGAAGCGCCTCAGTAAGACCACGGTAAACGGCAAATGCGCCACCCCAGTCACGGTTTTCCTCACCATAAGCAATCAATGAAGAATCTTTGTAGAAACGGTCAATCATTGCTTCAAAGATACCATCACGCAATTGGTATTGTTTCATTTTAGAGAAAGGCTTACCATTAGCATCTAAAGCAAAGCGCTCTTTGCGGGCTATTTGCTTCACACGCATATTGTCTTCCATTTTCTCATTCACGTCAGGTGTAGCATCACCAAAGCTATCTACAGACTCATTAGAGAAGGTCATTTCACCAATTTGCTCAGGATATTTTTCCATATCCATGCGAGGAGATATCTCATCGTTGATGGCTAATTTGAAAGAGTCTAACAATACCGCTTTTACATCAGCAGTAATCGCATCAAGATCTGCTTGCTTACAAACTTTTGCTTTAATCAACTCTTCGCCAAACGACTTGATACAATCCACAGCTTCCCAAGCTTCTACCTCTTCTTTAGAACGGTATGAAGAAGCATCAGAAGGCGAGTGACCACTGTAACGGTAAGTCAATACGTCAAGTAACACAGGACCACGTTTTTCTTCTAAGATTTCGCGCTTACGTTTGTAAGCATCAATCACAGCAAGTGGATTATAACCATCTACACGTTCTGCGTGCATTTGATCTTCGTTGACACCAGCACCAATACGAGCAGCAATCTTATAACCCATCGTTTCACCACAGGTTTGACCACCCATACCGTATTGGTTATTCATGATATTTATCACTAATGGAAGACCACCTTTCATATCACCTTCCCACAGCTCGTTGAACTGATCCATAGAAGCGAAAGCTAAACCTTCCCAAACCGGACCACAAGCCATAGAAGCATCACCGATATTAGCCACTACGATACCAGGCTTACGGTTTACTTTTTTGTATAATGCAGCACCCACTGCAATGTCACCCGACCCACCTACAATGGCATTGTTAGGATAGATACCAAAAGGTGTAAAGAAGGTGTGCATACTACCACCAAGACCTTTGTTAAAACCCGTCTCACGGGCAAACATCTCTGCCAAGGCACCATACACTAAGAATTTGCGCGCCAACTCTTTGGTTGTACCTTCAAAATCTACTTTTACAACATTGTAAATAGCACCACCTAAAAACTCTTCCATTACTTCGATAAGTTCTTTATCAGAAAGTTTTTCGATAGCACTCAAACCTTTAGCAAAGATTTCACCGTGGCTACGGTGCGAACCAAAGATAAAGTCATCGGTATCCAAAGTATACGCCATACCAACGGCAGCAGCTTCCTGACCAATAGAAAGGTGAGCAGGACCAGGGTGGTTGTACTCGATTCCTTCGTAACCATTAGTTGTCTTAATCAAGTTAAGCATAGTTTCGAATTCACGAATCACCACCATATCGTGATAGATACGTTTGAAATCTTCGGTACTGAAGTTTTCTTTTTCGTCCTCAATACTTTTGTTGTATTGATTGACCATAATCGGTTTAAATTCTAAAACCGACGCTTTTCTGACCTCTTTAGGATCTAAAAATTGACTCTTTGGCATAGCTTTAAGGTATTAATACCTTCTTTAATTCCCACCTATAGATTGTAATTAGATGTCGTTGGTTCGATGGGAAATAAAGAAGGTCTTTTTTATAATGTTTTGATTATCTTAATGATTAAATGAGAATACTGTTTCTTTGAATATTTCGGACACAGTAGGGTGAGGGAAAACGACTTCTTCAAGTTCAGTTAAGGTCATTTCAGCCTCTATGGCCATACAGGCACCATATATCATCTCGCTGGATGGGTTACCCAACATATGAACACCAATTACTTCGCCATATTTAGCCCCTACAAGCACTTTACACACACCGGCGCCACCTTCGTTTTCGGCGACGAAACGTCCGGCATAAGCCATCGGCAATTGTGCTATTTTATAATCTATTCCGGCAGCTTTAGCCGTCTTTTCGGTGTGTCCCACACCTGAAATTTCAGGATTAGTATAAACAACTCCCGGGATAGCGTTGTAACGCATCACATCTTCGCGGCCAGTCAGGTTATTAACCACCACTTCGCCTTCACGGCTAGCAGTATGAGCCAAAAGAGAGAAACCCGTCACATCACCTGCAGCATACACGTTAGGAATGTTAGTTTGCATTTTATCAGTCACCTTGATGCCTCCTTTAAAAAGTTCTACTCCCAAGTTTTCCAGTCCGAAGCCTTGTGTTACCGGACGGCGGCCTACACTGACAAGAATAGCTTCAGCTTTTACAGAAGCAGTGCCTTCTTTGTCATAGATTACTTCATCACCTTTGATTTCGGTTACACGAGCACCCAATTCAAATTTAACACCGCGCTTAGCATAAATATCTTGCAACATCTTGCTCATCTCGGCATCCATTTCGCCCAAGATTTTATCCATCATTTCTATTACCGTAACTTCTACACCGAAGCTACTGTACATACTGGCAAACTCCATTCCGATAACGCCACCACCAATGATGACTAGAGACTTAGGAAGTTCTTTAAGATCAAGAATTTCACGGTTAGTCAAGATGTTATCTGCCTTAGGATCCAAACCGGGAATCGGTGGCACAAAAGCCTCAGAACCTGTACAGATAAGCAGATTGGCAGCCAAGTAAGCATCACCACCTGCAGCGATGGAAATACCATCAGTGTTGCGGCCCTGAATCATTGCAGACTCTTTCACCACTGTTACACCAAAACTTTTCATCTTAGCCCCTACGCCACCAACAAGTTTTTTTACCACTTTGTCTTTGCGTTTAGCTACTTTTCCATAATCAAAAGATACGCCTTCAGCTGCGATACCATATTTGGCACCCGTCTTAGCTGTATCATATACTTTTGCACTGTATAGTAATGTTTTAGTTGGGATACATCCTTCGTTAAGACAGACACCCCCCAATGATTTTTTTTCAAAAAGAACCACTTTTAAGCCTTTAGCGCCAGCACGTTCGGCTGCTACATATCCACCAGGTCCTCCACCAATAATTGCTAAATCAAATTTCATCGTATTATTATTGAATATGGTTTATAATTGAAAATCAAGACTCTCGATTGCATTAGCAACATCCTTCACAAAGCGGGTAGCCTCGCCACCATCCAAAGCCTGGTGATCATAAGTCAAACTCAAGCCTAAGTAAGGTACGAAACCGTAAACGCCATCACCTAAATCTTTCGCACGTGGCACAATGGTATTAACCCCTAAGATACCCACCTGTGGAAGGTTAATCACCGGCGTAAACATTTCGACACCGTAATTACCCAGGTTAGAAACCGTAAATGAAGCGCCTTCTGAATTCAGCAATTCCGGATCAATGCTTCCGGTCTTACAAGCGTTTGCCAATTGTTTCATCTGAGAAGAAAGACCTTGTATGCTTAGATCATCAGCGTTTTTAATGGTTGGAACCATCAAACCGCGCTCTGTATCTACGGCCAATCCTAAATGTACTTTGTTAAACTTACGTACCGAATCACCTAAGAAGTGAGCGTTGACATTAGGATACTTTTTCAAGGTTTGAATTACCGCATAACAGATCATATCATTCAATGTCAGGTTGTGTTGGTAACCATCTGCAAGAGCTGCTTTCACTTTTTTACGCATAGCCATCAACTGACGGGCATCTGCACCAAGGTGGTGCGTCAACTGCGCAGAATTCTGTAGCGATGCGTGCATTGCTTTGGCAATCAGTTTACGGATATTAGGTAATTTTTCAACCACCGAATCTTCACCATAAACAGGATTAACCGGTGCTGTCAGGTCATTCGCTTTTACAGCACCACCTAGTCCGGATCCTTTTTCTGCGATTGGCAAAGCTTCAGAAGCAGCCACTTTCTTAGCCAGTGGTGTCACCTTAGGCTGCGCTGCAGCTGCAGCTTGAATATCGCGCTCAATGATGCGTCCATTTGGTCCACTACCAGCTAACTCTGAAGTGTCTACACCTTCTTTATCAGCCAGCTTTTTAGCACGTGGAGATATAAAACCAGTAGATTTTCCGCTTGTAGCCTTTGGAGCTGCTACAGGAGCTGCTGCTTTTGCTTCAGCCTTTGGAGCTTCTTCGGCCACTGCCACGTCAGATGCAGCTGCACCGGCAAAACCTTCGATAGAATCACCCTCAGCGCCAATAAGCATTACATTCTCTAATACAGGTATTTCATCGCCGTCCTCAGCAAATACTGCTAACACGGTTCCTTCTACTTGAGCTTCTTCCTGAAAAGAGGCTTTGTCTGTTTCGTATTCGAAAAGCACATCGCCAATAGCGACAGTATCGCCAACTTTCTTATGAAACTCTGTAATAATACATGATTCAACTGATTGCCCCTGACGAGGCATTATCACAGCTGTAGCATTAGAATCTACAGGTGCCGCTTTAGGAGCCGCTTCCACTTTTGGAGCAGGAGCTTCTTCGACGACTGCTGGTGCTGCCGGGCTGTCTACTGTTTCACCGGCTTCACCTATAACCATTACATTCTCCAGCACAGGTATCTCGTCACCTTCTTCGGCAAAAACAGCCAATACAGTACCTGCCACCTGTGCCTCCTCCTGAAACGAGGCTTTATCGGTTTCGTATTCGAATAGAACATCTCCCACTGCTACAGTATCCCCTACTTTCTTGTGAAATTCGGAAATGATACAGGATTCTACGGATTGCCCTTGCCGGGGCATAATTACTGTTGTTGCCATTTTTTTTAGTTAAGTTTTGTTAAAAAGACTTAAAGACCTCAGAACAAAAGAACTCTGATTTTTTAATGGAAGACTTTTAGTCTTAAATCCTTCTGTCTGTAGTCTTATTTTATTTATAATTCAATATCATAACACGTTGCAGCATCTTTCATAAACTGCTCCATACTGATATCAGTCATAGGGTGCTTACGCAAAGCTTCTAAAATGTCGTAGCTAACCGTTGCAGAGTGTGCACCACATTCGGTAACACGATAAACCTGATCGACCGTTTTAAAGCTGGCAGCTAAAACTTGTGTCGGCAAGTTGGCATTTTCAATACACTGAACAATGCTGGATACGACCTCTATACCGTGAGATGAAATATTATCCAAACGACTCACATAAGGAGCTACATAATCGGCTCCTGCTACCGCTGCCACAATAGCTTGTTGTTGTGTAAAAATAGCCGTTGCGGTGACATTCATTCCCGCATCCTTAGCCATTTTGATGGCTTTAATTCCCTGTTCTGTTACCGGAATTTTGGTATAATAGTTATCACCCAAATCAAAATAGGCTTTATATTTTTTTGCTTCTCCAATCATCTGCTCAGCACGTTCGCTACGCACCTGAATATGAATAGCATCATTGCCGATAATTTTCAGAATACCTTCGATAGCTTTGCTTAGTGGCAAGCCGCTTTGGGCAATAATAGACGGATTGGTCGTTACACCGCTCATTGGAAAATAAGAATAGAGATGCTCAATCTCTGCTAATTTACCTGTGTCTGCAAAATACTTCATTGTTTTTTTATTTGTGGTTTTATTTATGATGATGCAAAGTACGGACATTCTACTTGTATATACAAGTTGATTTTAATAAAAAAATGCAAAAAATATCTTTAACACTCTTTTTCTGCACATTACAACATTTTCAAGACATGTTATATATAATTACAAGTGAGTATACATATTAATTATTATCTTTGTGGCAAATAATTGCATCAATCAAGAATGGAACAACTGCCACAATACCGTAAACTCTATGAACAACTACGTAAACACATCACCAACGGCGTTTATCGAAAGGGAGACATATTGCCCTCGGAGAACGAATTGTGCAATGTCAATGGAGTAACGCGTCCTACTGTACGCAAAGCTTTAGACCTACTAGCTAACGAAGGGTTTATCACCAAACATCAGGGTTTGGGTAGCGTGGTCAACAAGATCCCCAAAGGCATTGGTATCCTGTCAATAAAAGGAACAACCTCAGCAGTAGGGAGCGAAAATCTGAGCACCAAAGTCATCGTAAAACCCAAAGTGATGCAATGGCCGGAAAACTTTCCTTTTCCACTGACAGAAACAGAATTAGAGAGTGGTTGCATCTATTTCGAACGCTTACGCTTGGTAGACGGTGAGCCGTTTTTTTATGATATAACGTATATTCCCAACATCAACCTGCCGCGTTTCACCTCATATAAGCTGGACAATGTTTCTTTATTCGACACCTTGCGCGAACATTTCAAATTGGAAATAAAAGGTGGAAAACAGCATTTCAAAGCCGTTATGCCCAGCAAAAACATCCAAGACCAATTAGCCATTAAAGATAATCAACCAATTATTCAGTTGCAGCGCAAATTAAGCACCAATCGTTTAAATTTCAATTTCTATTCTGAATTATTCTGCAACACAGAGGTTTACGCTCTCTCTGGGGGGTTTTAACCGTGACAGTCATCTGACTTCATTATAAGTAAAACAAAAACAGAAAAATTTGAGCGTGATGGGACAACATTCTTAATACTGACTCTAAAGTAGAGATATCTTAATTTGGCAGGCTAGCAAATCTGACGTAGTATTAAATGCCTTTCGTTTTAAAAGAATATTTCAGGATTATCTGTCATTTCAGCGAGTTTCTCATAATGATGAAAAGCACCAACAAGTTGAGGGTGACTTTCGGAAGCAACAACCCTTCCCTTTTCAACACTTAAATCCACACCATCTTTATTGATTTGATAATTAGGTGATTTACCCACTACCCAATCGGTGCTTTGGTATTCAGAGGTTTTTTCATGGATTAATTTCTCATCAAAATCCATTTGCAAAATTCCATCACAAAGGGTTGAAAACGCTTCCAAGACAGCACTTATTCCGATTTCGACAAACTCATTTGCATTAGCGACATGCGAACTGACCGAAGCAATGGCTTTGGTGTCATAATAATCTTTCGACATAAAAAGACGACGGAGAATACGCAGATCTGCTTCGACCAACAAAGTGCCATGGTGCACCATCCTTTTCTTGCGTTTGTATTGGGCTACGCCGGAAATTTTTTTACCCTGACAAAAGATATTGTTACGCTCAAAACTTAATTGTACCAAACCCAAAGATTGTAAAACCCCAACCGTAATGCTATTGAATTTATCGTAAGCATTCTCCTTCTTATCGTCGTGATTGGATATATAAGAATAATTTAAATTACCCCCATCGTGATATACACTACCACCACCAGAGAGTCGACGTACCAGATCCATTCCATTCTGATGAAGATAAGCGGCATCAATCTCACGATAGGGCACCTGAAATCGCCCTACAACCAATGATGAACGGTTAACATAACATAAAAGAATGTCCTCTTCTGAATGCAAAAGAAGGTATTCCTCCAATGCAATATTATAATATGGCTGGTCGGATGAACTGAGGTAAAACTTCATCAAAAGAAATGTTTTATGTCAAATAGAAACCTAAGATTATGTGAGCTCAAGATTCATTTAAGAATTTATGCCTATTCTCCTATTCGTCATTCATCAATCAATGATACAAAAAACGCTTAATCTTTTTTGTCGCAGTGCGAACGAAAGGTTCATGATGAGCTTCAACATCCTGAATTCGCGATTGCTTATTAACCTTAGCATTAACACTTTCCTGCAAGCGGCGCATATGCTCTTTGATATAATCTTCTACATCGTGCCAGGTCACATCTTTAATCTGTTGAATTTTATTTTCTATGGCCTCTTTATCAAAATGCACCAAGGCTGTAAGTCGGTTATCCCGCTCAACGACTACAGATTCCAACACAAAATCAAACTTATTGATCAGGGACTCTATCTCTTCAGGATAAATGTTTTCACCATTAGGTCCCACAATCATAGATTTACTCCTCCCCTTGTGACTCAATATGCCGTTTTTGTCAATTTCACCCAAATCACCCGTTTTAAACCAACCATCTTCGGTCAGCACCTCTTTCGTTATCTCATCATTTTTATAATATCCCAACATCACATTGGCACCACGTGCCCAGATCTCCCCCACACCAGTGTTGGGATCAGGATTGTGTATGATCACTTCACAGTTAATCACGGTAAGTCCGGTAGACTGAAATTTGCCTTTTCCGGGAGGCGAACCTGCCAAAAGTGGTGATGTCTCAGTCAGTCCATAGCCAATAGACACTGGAAATTTAGCATCCAGAAGAAAACGCTCCACAGTAGCATCCAACTTAGCACCTCCAACACCGAAGAATTTCAATTCCCCACCAAAACTTTGCTTCAGAGACTTACCAGCAATTCTGCTCAATAATATTTGAGTCGGCCTAAACTTATACAAAAGTCTGGTAATAAACTTTTCATTCAATTTAGGCAAAATGCTTTTATTATACACCTTTTCGATAATCATCGGAACGGTAAGCATAACAGTGGGTTTGACTTGCTTCATTGCCCCTTGCAAGACAGGCGCTGTAGGAGGTTTTCGTAAATAACTAACACAGGCACCACTGGCTATAGGCATCAGAAAACCAATGGTATTTTCGTAAGTATGCGACAAAGGTAAAATGGAAAGCACACGGTCATCCGGCATAATACGATATACCGCATCTCCCTGCACAACATTACTGAGCAGATTTCTTTGCGAGAGCATCACACCTTTAGAGTTGCCTGTAGTGCCCGAAGTATACAGCAACACAGACATAGCATCCGCATCTATTTTACTATATGTTTTCTCAGGCACAGCATTAGGACAAAAGAGAGGCGCTTCGGCAGACAGCAACACCATATCATCCAGACGAACCATAGGACTCAAACGGCCAGCATCAATTTTATACTCCAATGATTTGGAAATAAAGATAGCCTTTGCTTCACTGTGAACAATGATATTTTCAAGCTCATGCTTATTAAAATCAGGAAGTACCGGCACCGCAACCACCCCCATACACTGAGAAGCCAAATAGACAATCCCCCAATTGGGCATATTTTGACTATATATAATTACCTTGTCCCCCGGCTTTATCCCTAAATCCTCAAAATAAGCAATAACAGCTTCAACACGCTGACCCATCTGAGCATAAGTAAGGTAGTCTTCACCCACAAAACCAAGTGCTTTATTAGGGCCAAATTGTGCTACAACCTGTGCTACAAGGTCTCTAAAAAGAAAAGTATTTGGTACAAACATAATTTTATTTTAAACGACAAAGGTAACGTTATATTATTAAAACCCGGAATAGTTTTTTGTAGTACCAATGTAGGGTTGAACTGGAATGGATATCTATTGATTTTGTAGCCCCAACAGGTAGGGTATAGAATAAAAGGAAAACAGATAATTGCCTCAATCTAACAAGTGAAAAGCATAAGATGTTTTTAAAAACAGTAGAATAAAAACTCTCACTCTTGGGTTAAAAAAAATTTCTAGTGAGCTTTGGGGATTACTCTCCCGAGTACTCGGGATCGTGATCCCCGAGTATGAGAGCTCTTCTAACGAAGAACTCTTTTTGTCTTTGCGGAGAGAGGGGGATTCGAACCCCCGGTACGGTCACCCGTACACACGCTTTCCAGGCGTGCACAATCGGCCACTCTGTCACCTCTCCTGATAGCGGGCTGCAAAAGTATATAATAGAAGGGGAATCACCAAATCCATATATTTATTGGGGCGAATGTTCTCGCCAATAATCAAACATAGCATATTGCGAACGAATAGCATCCCCATCTGACTTTTTGGGCACATCCTCCAGGCGCTTATTGATAGAGGTTCCTTTGACATTATCTTGCAGCTCTAGGTTGACATAATCAAGCACTTTGCGTTTGATTTTAGAGTCCAAAACAGGAAAAACAGTTTCAATACGACGGTAGAGGTTGCGTTTCATCCAATCCGGAGAGCCCAAATAAGTTAATTCCGCTCCACCGGCATAAAAAAACCACACACGGGCATGTTCCAAATAACTATCCACTATGCGGGTAATAGTGATATTCTTACTAAACACCTCGCCCGGAACAATGCAGCAAATCCCACGGATAATCATCTCTATCTTAACGCCGGCCATACTAGCTTCGTAGAGTTTTTCTATCATCCCCGGATCCTGAATAGAATTCATCTTGATAATAATGTGAGCCTTACGGCCAGCCTTAGCCGCTACTATTTCCCTATCTATCAGGGCCGTCATCTCATTAACGAGGTTAAACTGTGCCACAAGCACCTTTGTGAATGAAGGTTGAAAATCCGTGTCATTTAAGAACAAAAAAAGATTTTTCAAGTCACGAATAATATCTTCGTTTGAAGTAAACAAACCAAAGTCGGAATACACCCGTGCTGTTTTTTCGTTAAAGTTTCCAGTGCTCAGATAAGCCATGGAAGGCTTAGACTTGCCTTCCTTACCTTTTCTTAGCACAAGCGCTACTTTAGAGTGCACTTTCAAGTTCGGGATACTATAGATAATTTTCACTCCGGCTTTTTCCATCAATAAAGCAGAATGTAGATTCGTTTCTTCATCAAAACGTGCTTTTAGCTCTACAAAAACAGTCACTTTTTTGCCGTTTTGTGCTGCACTTATCAGGCTATTGACCACCGCCGAATTACTAGCCACACGGTACTGGGTCACCATTATTTCGTCCACACTGGCATCGTACGAAGCCTCCATAAGAAAACGTATCAGGTAATCATACGAATGGTAAGGATACTGCAAGAGCACATCGCGTTTTTTTATAATCTTAAACAAAGACGTTTGTTCGTCCAACGCCGGCACCTTTATAGGCCTAGGGCTTTCTACTTCCAGTTCCGGAGACAATGGATTAGGAAAAACAAACAAATCTTCCAACGATAAATAAGCGCCCCCTTCTACCACATCCGTTTTATGAATGTTAAAAGCATGACGTATAACCTTTACCAGGTCAGAAGGCATACCCTGTTCGTGCAGAAAACGACTTGGTGCTCCTGTTTTACGCCGAGAAAGGCTTCGCTCTATCTTATTTACCAAATTACCATCCAACTCATCTTCTATCATCAAATCAGCATCACGAGACACACGAATACAATAAGATCCCTCTATATCATAACCCGGAAATACGGTAGTGAGATTCATCTTAATCACATCGTCGAGAAATACGACGTAATACTTGCCATCAATCTCGGGCAGCTGAATGAAACGCGACACCTTGGAATAAGGCAATTTAATAGCCGCATATTTGGGCCGTTCTTTTCCGGTGTCATTTTTCTTATACATTGCTACTGAAATATAGACACGGTTGTCACGCAAAAAGGAATAGATCTCATCCTCTTTCAACATCACTGGCTGCAAAAACGGCAAAACCTCATTATTAAAAAAGTCGGTAATATATTCGCGGTGCTCATCTGAAAAACAAGAACCATCACACAGTATAATATTGTGCGATTTAAGCTCCGGCACAATCATTTCAAAAATAGCGTTAAACTCTTTCATTTGGCGGGTCACTTCCTCGTGAATATCATCCAAAGTTTGTTTGGCCAAAACTATCTCATTGCTGGTCACCTCATCCGAATCAATCGTGAGTATACTACGATGCTCAGCTACACGCACCCTATAAAACTCTTCAAGGTTACTGGCATAGATAGCTAAGAACTTAATACGTTCATACAAGGGTAAGGTTTTGTCTCGAGCCTCCTGCAACACTCTATAATTAAATGCCAACCAGCTGATATCTCTATTAAAAAAGCGGTATTTCATAGTGGTGATATTATTGATAGACACAAAAATACAAATAATAAAAGAATCTTAACATTAAGATTCCATTAATTATAAGAACCTAAGTTCAGGATATGAAGCAACAATACAGTTCAACAATTTACACAACATCAGATCAACAATCTAGCCCCAAATAGACCAACACCATTTAGTTCACTTAAGACAATAAAGCCACAAACTAAAACCTGAAGAATATCCTTAAATCCCTTATCTTTGACAAAAATTTAACATAATGCACGATTTCTTCACTAAAAAACAAAGCCTCAACATCAAAGGGGAGCTATTAAACCTCACAAGCCCCAAGGTGATGGGTATTTTAAACATCACACCCGATTCATTTTATGACGGCGGCAACTATACCCAACAACGAACCATAGAAGAACGCTTAATGGAAATGCAAGCTGAAGGTGCCGACATTATCGATATTGGGGCATATTCTTCGCGACCTAATGCGGACAACATCGCATCCAATGAAGAAATAGAGCGCCTGGACAATGCTCTAAGCCTTATAAAAAAAATGGCCATCGATATACCGGTCTCAATAGATACATTCCGTAGCGAAGTTGCCGCTTTTGCTCTTGAAAAATATCAAGTCCCTATTATCAACGATATTTCCGGAGGAGAACTTGACCCACAAATGTTTGACGTCATTGGGCAACATAAACCTGTATACATCATGATGCATATGCGTGGCACCCCGCAAACCATGACCTCCCTGACGAACTACAAAGAGATGACCGCCGAAATCTTGCTTTATTTTTCAAAAAAAATAGAAAAGCTTAAAGGCTTAGGCGTAAAAGATGTCGTGATAGACCCCGGATTTGGCTTTGCTAAAACCCTGGATCAGAATTATGAACTATTATCACAACTGCATTTATTCAAAGCTCTCGAAACGCCTCTCCTGGTGGGCTTGTCTCGCAAGTCAATGATATACAAACTGCTGCAGCGCACTCCAAAAGAATCTTTAAATGGTACGACTGGAGTCAACATGCTTGCCTTAGACAGAGGAGCTGACATACTACGTGTTCACGATATACAAGCAGCTAAAGAGTGTGTGAAAATCTTTACTCAGCTTAACAAGAATAAAAGATAATAAATGGACATAAATTTGAACCTTCTATTATTCTCTTTTATATTTGTATGACTCAACACTAATAACAGATTAACATAAAATTGCCATGAAACAACTTTTTGTATTTATCGCACTAGCAACACTACTGAGCTGTGCCGATCAAAGCCGCGTACTACCTAACCCGAGCGGACGCGCTGGCGAGGTGCTCATAGTAATGAACGACTCACACTGGGAAGCAGCCTCAGGCCAACTACTCAAAAAAGCTTTTACACAAGATGTTGCCGGCTTGGCTTGGAGCGAACCCATCTTTGACATATCACGATTGCCACGTGCGGCCTACAATGACATGGTGCGTATTGCCCGCAACATCGTCGAGGTAGAAGTAGGTGAGCGTTATTCCAGTGGAAAAGTAAAATTTTTCAAAGAACAATATTCTAAAACTCAAGCTTACGCTAAGATACAGGCTCCGGACGAAGAATCCCTCTACCAAGTCTTAAAAGAAAACGAGATGAAGCTGTTAAGCTTTTTCTACTCGGCAGAGCGTGACAGACTAATGACTTACTACAAAAATAATCAGAACGATGAGTATCAGGCTAAAGTAAAGGAGAAAATCGGATTTGACCTGACCATTCCCTCTCTCTTTAATCACAGCAACTTCTCAGGTGACAATTTTGTATGGCTCTCAGGAGGCAATGTAGAGGCCCGTACCGATCTGGCACTTTACACCTTCCCTTGTGAAGAAGAATCATCGATAACGGCAGACTATCTGATAACTGTACGCGACTCTATGATGAAGGCTAACATCCCCGGCCCTTCTGATGGTTCCTATATGCGTACCGCTGATGTGGTTCCTCCAAGCTTTAACATCATCAAAATCAACAATTGAAGCTTGTACGAATTACGTGGGCTCTGGGAAACAACAGTAGATTTTATGGGAGGGCCCTTTGTAAGCTACGCCTACTACGATACAGATAACAAAACAATAAAAGTATTAGAAGGGTTTATTTATGCCCCCCACGAAGATAAACGCAACTTGATCCGCCGTGTAGAAGCAGTGGCCTACTCTTGGAAACCTGACGCCATCATTCATACAACAACTGCAACTGCTCAGCAATAAAACCCTAAAGGAAAGCCCTTTTTCATTTTTAACTTTTCATCTTACATTTAACAAATGGCTTCAATTTTCACCAAAATAGTACAAGGAGAGATTCCATCTTATAAAATATACGAAGACGAACGTTTTCTCGTTTTTCTCGATGCTTTTCCTTTAGCCAAAGGCCACACTTTAGTCATTCCCAAACAAGAAATAGACTACCTTTTCGATTTACCGGACGAGCTCTACCGGGATATGCAAATGCTGGCAAAAAAAGTCGCTTTGGCGCTGGAAAAAACAATCCCCTGCAAACGTATTGGCGTTGCAGTATTAGGTCTGGAAGTACCACATGCTCACATTCACTTAGTACCAATGAACAGTGAATCGGACATTAATTTCAAAAATCCTAAACTGAGCTTCACTGCAGAGGAATTTACCGAAATAGCCAATGCAGTCAAAGCTAAGCTATAACTCTTTACTAAGGGCTGTCGTTTATTTTGCCTTGTGCTATAAAAACAGGACAAACCCTGACATTTTTCTATAAAATCACTTCGGTGCTGTTTTTTTGATGGTGAAATCAGTATAATTATTGTATTTTTGTATGATTTTTGAAATTCGCTATCAATTCTAACACAATCCTCATCACCATGAACCCACAAGCTCAAACGCTTAACGAGATTATTGAACGGGAAAATCCGACGGTTTTTGAACTTTTATCCGAAAAAGGACAAAACATTTTCTTTCCTAAAAAAGGCATCTTAGGACAAACAGCAGACGCCAAAGGATCTAAAATAAATGCCACTATAGGGGCTGCCATAGAAGACGACGGTAGCCCAATGCGTCTGAAGGTCATAGAAGAAAAACTAAACATCGACCCGGCACTGGCTTTTCCTTACGCTCCTAGTTTTGGTCGTCCGGATTTACGGGCTAAATGGAAGGAAATGATTTATACCAAAAACCCATCATTAGATGGTGTTAAGCTAAGCTTGCCTGTAGTAACCAATGCCCTGACGCATGGCATTAGTATGGTGGGATATCTTTTCCTGAACGAGGGCGAAGAAGTCATATCCCCTAATTTATTCTGGGGCAACTACAACCTGACCTTAACTCAAGCACACGGGGCTCCAATTACGACATTTAATTTGTTTAAAAATGGTGGTTTTGATGTTGAAGCTTTACGCCGTAAATTGGCCGAAGGGAAAACAGGAAAAAAAGTTTTAGTATTAAACTTTCCGAACAACCCATCAGGATATACCCCCACAAAAGAAGAAATAAACAGCATAGTAGCAGTCATAAAAGAAGCTGCAGAGGCTGGCAATAAATTAGCAGTAGTCACTGACGATGCCTATTTCGGCTTGGTTTATGAAAAAGACGTAGCCACAGAATCCATCTTTGCCTCTTTGTCGCAGCTACACGAAAATGTACTGGCCATAAAAGTGGATGGCGCCACAAAAGAAGACTACGTTTGGGGATTCCGTGTAGGCTTTATCACCTATGGTATCAAAGGCGGCACTCCTGAGTTGTATGAAGCCTTAGAACAGAAAACAGCCGGGGCTATCCGTGGTAATATCTCTAATGCCTCTAACCTGTCACAATCATTATTGCTGCAAGCTTTCTGCTCCGAAGAGTATGCCGGGCAAAAAAGCAAAAAAGAAGCCATACTGCAAAGCCGTTACGATGCCGTTAAAGCCACTTTGGCTAACGATAAATACAACGATTACTTCACGGCCCTCCCTTTCAATTCCGGCTACTTTATGTGCGTACAGCTAGCTGAAGGCATTGATGGCGAAGAGTTACGCTCCTTGTTGATAAGCAAGTACAGTATTGGTATTATCAACATGAACAATGTGATCAGAATAGCCTACTCAGCCGTAGCCGAGAAAGATGTCAAAGCGCTTTTCGAAGGCCTGTACGAAGCCTGTGCTGAACTGAAAAAATTATAATCAGACGAACTCTGGTTTTTAAGCATAAAAAAACTCAACCCACAATGGATTGAGTTTTTTTTATTGTATTACCTGAGTCTTATTCTTCAAGTATAAATTCTGTGGTAAACTCATCAAGTCCCCAATCCGAAAAATCTTCGTTAGATTTAAAACCGGTTCCGGTAGTGATCATATCATCTTCAGTGATTTTAACCAAACGATCGGAGTAAATCTCTTTCTTTTTACGGTCCCAGTACAGCAATTCTGTTTCTACCACCGTTCCGTCCAACGTAACAGCCACCACTTGGTTTCTAAGCTCCCAGAGCTCATCCTCCATATAGTAAATCGCAAATTTGGACTTGATATCACCTTCTTTCTCTCCTTTATTTGAAAAAGTGGTCATATGCAGACCTTCCGGCATGTCCCAGTAAGGTTTTTCAGCCTTATCGAAAATAGCCAACTTAGGCGCCTCCATACGGTAAGCCATCTTACCAGAATCCGATACCATAGTCTGCACATCTTCACCATCCATAGAGGGAAGTATGGAGAAATCAATCATTTCGGCCTCGGTCTTCTGTGTTGCTCCTTTTTCGGAATTACATGCTTCGAAAGCCAATAACAGAGCTATAAAAAAGATATAAATGCTCGTTTTCTTCATCTAAAAATTAGTCACGTGAACGTACTACTGTAGAAACACCAATCCAACCACCTACTTTTACTGTTTTCCCGGCGTCGTAGTCCGGCTCAAAGAAAATCTCCTCTTTAGTAGGAAAGTAGTTACTATAAATCTTAGTTAGCTGATTAGCTTCGTTGGCGGTTTCAGCATCTATGCGTTTTGCTTTGTTAAACATATCTACTGCAGCCCAGTATCCAGCCTGATTTTCAATATCCTTCTGACCCAACTTTTGTTCTTGAGCTGATTGTGCATACATTTTACCAATCAAAATATAAGGCTCACCCCAAGCAGGATTAGCACCTACAGCTTTAAGCGCATACGTACGGGCTTTTACATAATCATTGTTTTTAGAGAACGTAATATAAGCAATCGTATATAAGTATTGTGCTTTTTTCTCATCATCTGTTTCTAAAGTAATGGCTTCTTCATAATAACTCATTGCCTTGGCGGCATCGTCTTGAGCCAGATACATCTTTGCAATACCTGCAGCCGAAGCAGCTGTCGGGTTAATTTTATGCATTGATTCAGAAGCTTTGTAGTACAACTGATTATCGGTACACTCTGTTTTATCAAACAAGTTCAAAATTTTATCCAACAACTCAGCATCCTCAGGAGCCGCTTCGTATTTTGGTCCATACATTTGTTCCAGAGTGGTACAGTCAGCTGCTCCACTATTGGCAAAGTTTTGCTCAAAACTCACTTTCATCTGAGCAGCAGTTCCACTATACTTACCACCACGCTTTACAATATTATCTAATTTTCCTTGAACCATTTCGTAATCGGTAATTAGACGCTCGCCGGTAATTTCATCCTGAGCATAAAAAGAAAAACTTAATGCCATATAGTGGTTCAGAATTTTAACCGTCACATTAGGACCCAGCCCATCGATTGATTGTTTCAACCATTCATAAGCTTGTTTTTGAGCCACCATGTCATTTCTTTTTAAGGTCTTGTAATCGATAGCTTTCAAACCTAAAAGACGGGCTTCGGGGTAATTACGGTCATCACCAAAATATTTAATACGCTGATCATAAACGCGCATCAATTTTTCAATTTTTTCGCTTTTCTCTTCTTTGTTAGCCGCATTCTTAATCTCCCATTGTACTATGCGTACACCATAAATGTAGATACCTTTACCAGCCGCAGGACAGTTATCGAAACAATAAGTCCAAGGCTCCAAAGCGTCAGAATAGTTTTTTTGCTTAGCGTATTCTGAGAATAAAGAATAGCTCATTAGACACTTGGCACTATCTTCTCCATGACCATATTGAGTACCCGACTCAAGTCCTGTTTGCGCTTTTGCCGTAAGACCTAAAGCGAAGATCATTACTGCTATTAGTTTTAAAGCTTTCATAATGTTATATAATTAGTTAATTTTTAATATTTCAAGCAAGCCAATCATTAAAAGATTTGGAACTGCAAAGATGTCACTTTTTATCATTTTTTCAAAGTATGAAGCGTCTCCTCCCGTTAAAAAAACAGATACACCTCCATATTCAATGTTAGCGTAATCAATATAATGGTTTATTTCGGCCAAAACACCTTTCTGAGCACCATTTTGCATCGCTTCAGCAGTGCTTTTACCGAAGTGGTTATGGGTGTCACACCGCTCAAGCAATGGCAGCCTTTGAGTAAAATGATGCATAGCCCCCAGACGCATATCCAAACCCGGTGCAATGTTTCCCCCAATAAAACCGTTTTCAGGTGTCACCATATCGTAAGTAACAGCAGTGCCAATATCAATGATCAGATTAATGGTATCGGGTGATAATTTCCAAGCCCCTACAGCGGCTGCTATTCTATCCAAGCCTAAGGTTTCCGGGGTCTCGTAATTTACCTTAATTGGTAGCTTCGAAGCTGAATTGAAACAGACCAACGCAATATTCAAACCCTCCAGCATTGTTTTAAGAGCTATTTCATCCCCTACAGAAGATAGAATGGCCCGCTCAATATTAAAAGAACTCAAGCTTGTTTTCAGTGTTTCTATCTGCGCATTTTCTACTTTGTAATAATGCTGTAAATCGTCGTCTTGAAACAGTGCCAGCTTACAAAAAGTATTTCCCTGATCTATAATAAGATTCATTAGCATTAGCTTTTAGAGGTGCAAATATAAAACAAGTCTGAAAGAAGCTTTAACAAAAAACAGACAAATACTATGCCGAAACATAGATATAAAACTTAATCTATTGTCAATCAGTAAATAATTTTATATTTTTGACATTCAAAAACAGTGAAGTGATGCTAAAAGAATACTTTTCTCTTACCAATAAAGAGCGCAATGGCCTATTTACATTAGTTTTTCTGTGTGTTTTAATCTTTGCCGGCATCAAAATAAGACAACAAACTTACATTGTAGAGTCCATAGACCTATCTGCTCTTCAGGATTCTGTGATGAAATACTACAACTCTCCACCTATTAAAACGCAAAAAAAACAATCTTATTACAAGAAAGAAACAGTCCGGAATGAACATAAGAACGAAAACTCCAGAGAAACGCAAACAAATGCCCCTGTTTTCAAGCCGAGCAAAGCCCTGCCTATTATTGAAATCAACGCTGCATCGGCTAAGGAATTAACAAAAATCAAAGGAATTGGTGAGTTTTATGCCAAAAACATTGTGAAGGAACGCTTACGCATTGGCGGATTCAAAAAGCCTGAAGAACTCTTAAATATATATGGTATGAGCGAAGAAAAGCTGTGTGACATACTTCCGCAGATAAGCATAGACAGCAGCTTGATTATGAAGAAAATTCCCCTCAACAGAGCCGATTCTTTCCTTCTGGCTGAAATACCAGCAATAGACCCTTATTGCGCCGCTAAGATCGTTAAATACCGACACCAATTAGGAGGCTTTTATGACACCAAACAGCTTTTAGAAATCTTTTCCATTGATGAAGAACGTTACAAAGACATTCTCCTCAGGATAGAACTTGACAGTATTAAGATAAAAAAAATAGACATCAACAACGATGATTTCAAAACTATTATGAGGCACCCCTATATCGATGGTTACGACAACACAAAGGCGATCTTTCGCTACTTAGAATATGGTCCTATTTCTAATTGGGATGAATTTATCACGATACCTTATCTAAGACCCCAATACCCGGAGCGCTTAATGCATTATGTTAAATTTGAACCCTCAAAAGAAATGGAATTATATTAACAACGGGAGTTCGGTGTAAAGCATAAAAAAAGCCCCTCTTTTCAAAAAAAAAGAAAAGGGGAGCTTTCATTATATCCATCTTCTTTCTAGAAGAAACGGCTAAACACACGAAGTAATTCAGGCGTTTCAAGAGGCTTAGAAAGATAATCGTCAAAGCCTTTTTCAAGGTAAAGTTCGCTATCTCCACTCATCGCGTAAGCAGTATATGCAATCACAGGCATCTCAGGGTATTTTTCCTTGATACGCTCCATCGCTTCTACCCCCCCCACACGTGGCATTTGAATATCCATCAGTACAAGTGCTGCGTCTTGATGACGGTCAGCCAGATTAATCGCCTCTTCACCATCAATAGCAGAAACGACTTCAATATCTTTTTTCTTCAACATGGCTTTGATAAACTGGTGAGCATATATGACATCATCAGCCAAGATAATTTTTTTACCACACCATTCTTCTTTCCATTCGTAGCTTTCGCTTGATGCAGCCTCTGCTACTGGCTTATCATCAGCATCACCGGTTGGTAATGTGAATGAGAATTTAGAACCTTGTCCGGCTTTTGATTCCACCCATATTTCACCCCCCATCTGATTGACGAGCTCTTTACAGATCGTTAAGCCAAGGCCAAGACCACTATTAACATCTTCGACAACAGAACCGCCTAGTTTAAAGCGTTCGAAGATGATTTCCAACTTCTCAGCATCCATACCAGCACCTGTATCTTTCACATATATAAGTACTGACTTTTTGTTATCAACACGCATCCCAATGGTAATCTCACCTGCTTCTGTATATTGCAAGGCATTCCCGATCAAATTACTTAACACTTGTTTTAAGCGAATCTTATCCACTTCGAAAGCCACATCCCCCTCCGGCATTTCTGCCTTGATTTCCAAATGCGCCTTATCTGAAACAAAAATACGATCAGAGTGAGCCTTGACTTCTTCTTGAATAAAAGCTTTCACATCTACCATTTCAGGGTTTAACACCAATTCACCAGCTTCTACAGAGGCAACATCCAGAGTATCAGAAATCACCTTATTAAGTTTGTCGGCATTGTACTGCAGCACGTCTGAAAAGGCCAAAATCTCATCTTGATCCAATTCTCCTTGCGTAATCATATCAGTAAAGCCCATAATAGCACTCAATGGCGTGCGAATACTGTGCGTTATATTAGAAAGAAAAGCTTTAGTCATACGGTCGCTTTTCTTGACATCTTCACGCAGCTGAAGCAACTCCATCTGCTCCACTTTCAGCGCTGTGACGTCCTCTGCTGTGATAACAATACCGGTAACCTCCCCCTCTTCATCTTTCAATGGCAACTTGCTCATTTTCCAACAAACTTCTTTTTTAAGATTCTTGTTGTAAAAAATTTCTTCAAAATTAGGCAAGCCTTCGCCAGACTCTAAGACCGTCTGGTCGTCAGAAGCATAAAGTTCTACAGCCTCTTCTTCTTCAAAAAGGTCTGCATCTTTTTTCCCCTTAATTTTATCAAATGAATCGTAGCCCAACAATGCGGCAAATTCATCGTTACCACCTACGTAGCTTAGGTCAGTATTTTTCCAGGCAATAGCTAAAGGCATTGAAGCTAAGACCTGACAAACGTTATCAGAAAGAAACGGCATAATTTATTGTGTTTTTGTATTCTTATTACAATTAAAATAATAAAGTCAAAATATCAGAAGCTGTCTTCTGTTTTGACTTTTGGTGTCAACAAATATAGAGAGAATCTGCTATTTAAATGAAAAGATGTTTGAAAAATTATATTTTTGCAGCCACTTTTTACCATAAAGCATATAATGCTGGACACATTTTGCGGTAAAGAAAGCAAAAAATCCTTAACATTATAAATAATGATTCATACCTACAAACACAAGGAGCCGTTTGAGCTAGAAGCAGGAGGCGTACTTCCCGAAGTGGAAATTGTTTACCACACCTGGGGTCAGCTCAATGAAAAAAAGGATAATGTGATTTGGATTTGCCACGCACTGACGGCGAATTCGGACGTAGAAGACTGGTGGCCTGGTATGATTGGTGAGCGTCACTTTATCACTCCTGAAAAATATTTTATTGTTTGTGCTAATATCTTAAGCTCATGCTATGGTAGCACCTCTCCTATGTCCATCAACCCTGAGACGGGAAAAAAATATTACCGTGATTTTCCTTTAGTGACGATGCGTGATTTGGCCAAACAACACGATATACTACGAGAATACTTAGGAATAGACAAAATTTTCCTGATGCTTGGTGGTAGTATTGGTGGCATGCAGACCATGGAATACGGCATTATGTTCCCTGACAGGGCCGAAAATCTCTTGCTGTCAGCCACATCATCAACACAAACAGCCTGGGCCTGTGCTTTTGACGAATCACAACGTATGGCCATCAAAGCCGACCCTACCTTTTATGATGATGTAGACGACGGCGGTATCGAAGGGATGAAGGTGGCCCGTAGCATTGCGCTTTTGAGCTATCGCAACAGTCATATTTACAATGATACCCAGCCCAACGATATCGAAAAGATAGAAGAGCAACGTTCTTGTTCTTACCAGCGCTATCAGGGCGAAAAACTGGCAAAACGTTTTGATGCCTATTCGTATTATGCCATTACACGACTGGCCGATAGTCACAATGTAGGACGTGGACGTGGCAGCGTAGAGGAAGCCCTAAAGAAAATTAAAGCCCGGACTTTATGTATCGGTGTATCAACAGATATCCTATACCCGCCTGAGGAACAACGCCTATTAGCCAAACATATTCCTAATGCGACTTATGACGAATTGGGCTCACCTTACGGTCACGACGGCTTTCTTATTGAGGTACAAAAAATTAATGCGGTACTGGAGAAGCATCTGGAAGCCTGATAACACAAATAAACATCTTTGTTGACACAAGAATACCCCATCTGTTTTTGAATTTTCAAAAGGATGGGGATTTTTATTATCATCAAGAATGCAAAAACCTCAAAACCTTATTTGTAGATTTCAAAATTTGCAAGTCCCATCTTACCAATAAAGTGCTTGACAGACGTTCCTAGAACACCAAAACCATATTTGGTACTACGTTTGAAATTTATCGAAGAAGCTTCTTTAAAATATTTAGTAGGACAAGTTACTTCGCCTATTTCAAAGCCTTTATAAATAATTTGCGAAAGCATTTGGTTGTCAAAAACAAAATCATCAGAGTTAGCATTATAATTGATGGACTCCAAAACTTCGCGATTAAAGGCGCGATAACCGGTATGATATTCCGACAACTTATAGTTTATCATAATATTCTCAAACAAGGTCAAGAAACGGTTAGCTATGTACTTATAAATAGGCAT
>DHQI01000096.1:46479-50920 GCA_002408065.1 Bacteroidales bacterium UBA5342 | reverse complement strand
GTACTTATAAATAGGCATACCGCCTTTGAGTGCTCCTTTGCCTAAAATACGCGAAGCCAAAACGACCGGATATAAATCATTTGCAATAATGTGTGCTATAGAAGGAATTAGCATAGGAGTATACTGATAGTCAGGATGTACCATTATCACAATATCGGCTCCCAGCTCAAGTGCTTTGTTGTAACACGACTTTTGATTACCCCCATAACCGGTATTCTCAGTATGACGAATTATATGCTTAATGCCCAAAGCAGCCCCTAATTCCGAAGTTTTATCACTGCTGCAGTCGTCCACCAATATGACGTCATCAACGATGTCCATCGGTATTTCAGCATAGGTTTTTTCTAAAGTGGACTCAGCATTATAAGCCGGCATCACCACCACTACTTTTTTTGAGTTGATCATTACAAATGTTATTTTTTATGTTTTGTCAGCAAAGCGATGGCTTCCTGATTATCTTGAGAAATTCTAAGTGCCTGATTAAAATACTGAATGGCCTCAGCATTCTGACCATTGAATAAAGCAACACGCCCTAAAAGCGTTTGAGCCTCTGAATCCTGAAGCATATCGCTCAGCAGAGGCATGTATTGCATTACCCAGTCTTCCTGTCTCTGATCCAGGGCTATACGCATTCGCAATTTAACATAATCATTATCGCCATGAAATTTCTCCGGGATTTGAGCCAGCAACTGAGCAGCCCCTTTAGTGTCTTTTTTCAGGTAAATACATTTGGCTTTTAGTACTACCGAGGTGATGTTTGGGCCTATAGTGCTTTCCATCTTCTGAAGCACTTGCAAGGCATTATCATAATTGCGGTAATTGATAAACATTTCCACCATTTGTAAGAAAGACAGCGCATCTTTAGGGTTATATGTTATGGCTTTTTGAAATTCCTTAAAAGCCTCATTGGGTTTATTAAGGCCTCTGTAGGCGATACCTTTTTGATAGTATACTTGAGAGATGCCTCTTCGGATATTTTCCATCTCATCACAATATTTAAGGGCACTCTTATAGTCTTTTGTAGCGTTACTGGCTATGGCCAGATATAAATAAGAGGACAACTGCCTGTCATTATATTTGATGGCTTGTTTAGCATAATGTTTGACGTCCTCAAACTGACCAGCAGAAAGCATAAGACTAGCTACTTTATCTAAGACCTCTTCACTCTCTGGATTTATTTTCAGGTAATTATTAAAATGCTCTAAAGCCTCCATTTCTTTATTCTCCTTGAGTGCTTTAAACCCTAAATAATCCTCATGTGACGGCCGCTTAACCACCGAACAGATCGGAAAATCATCAACATAATGGGTATAAACCGTTCCATGTGGTGGCCAATACCCCTCCCTTAGTTGCTGTGGCGAAATATAACCACAATAATAGATGGCGTAATCCCAGTCTTTTTCTGATTTACTATAATATCGCGTGTATATGACCTTAACCTGATCTTTGTAATCTTTCATATACGCATTCAAACCATCCGAATAATTGGTGGCAAGGGTGATTTTTTCGCCCTCTTTCAGCTTTGGCAATACATTGGCTATTATCCAGTCCGAACCACTCAATATACCATTACAGGAATAATCTGACTCATAACTGGTGTATGCCTTACTCACACCTCCTACCAACTCATTGAAGTAAACGTACTGATAAGGATGATTGCGGGCATTAAAGGACATAGGAAGCCCCACTAAGACAATCCCCATAGCAAGCAGAACGTATTTTATCACGTTCTGATTAAAAAAGTCATAAAGCAACATAAGACCGCGTGTCCCCATCAATACAATAAAAGGATACACAAAAATAAAATGACGCCAACCTCCGTAATCATTCTTGGTAAACAATACCGTATAAATCAACGGTAAAAGGGCAAATCCCACAATGACAAATTCCAAACGTCCAAACTTTTTGAAACGAAGTAGCGTATGCATCAGAAAATATAACGCCAAGCCTGCGAGCACCACCAGAGGAATAGTAATCAGCATAAACTTAGGGGTGTAATACCAAGGAATACTACTAGACTGCACCAGCTGACCTTCAAACAACTGATTCAACGAAACACCAAGACTGGACGATTCCCTAAATACAACCAGAGCATTTTCAATAGGCCCTTCCAAACCAAAAGGCCATATCAGAATTCCCAGAAAATAACCGACAATCAGAACCACTACCCCCAGTAAGGTATGACGAGCCATAAGATTAATGTTTTTAGCATTAAAAATCTCGCCTATTTTCTTAAAATCAAGACTAAAAATAACGTAAAAAAACAGCACAAAAGCTGATAACAAGACCCCTCCGGCTAAACGCAAACTATAGGCAGAGGCAATTCCTAAAGCGATAAAGCCTAATTTCAAATACTTCTTTGACTCTTTGTGAAGTAGCAACAAAAGCAAACTATAAACCGTAAATGCGAAGGATAAAGCCAGCGGTATATCACGATGATTATTGAACGAATGCCCAATAAAACGCGGAGAAGCTAAAAGAAGTATAAAAGTAAGTATACCGGCCTCTACCCCCCACAATTTCATAGCAATAAGCGCCGTAAATAATATGGCCAACCATCCCGTAAGAGCATTAGCCCCATGACGAAACCTAAAGGTATCTTTGATATTTAACTTCTTCTCTAAAGTATACAATATCACATCGAAGGACTGACTATTGAAGTGTTGTGGGTCGATGCCTTTCTGCGTAATAGCCGACTTATCCTCCCCTTTGGTTTCAAAGTACTTATACACCTTGGCCGATTGCTTTATATAACGGTATTCATCGCCTGATATAGCAGCAGTCTTGCTTTGCTGTAGCAATACAAAGAGAGAAATAACTGCCAGCAAAGCGAACAAAGCTTGCTTTATCGACAAAGGATTTTTATTCTTCAGTTGCTCAAAAAATGTTTTCATAATTGATGGCTTTGAATTGGGGTCATTTTTTCTTTTCGGCACTGGCATTAATGGAGTTAGAAAGCAAGTCTCCGGCCAAGGGCGTGGGTTTTATTTCAAGGTAAATCTGATAGGCAAACAGACGACGGTTAAGAAAAATCAGAAAACGGTTTATGTTAAGCAGCCCCATACCTAAAAAATTCTTTCCCAGAGCTTTGGGGAATGGCGCGGGCACACCCTTTGTTTTTTCAATAGTGTAACCACATTGCTTACACAGCGTTTTCAGCGTTTTGAACGTAAACAGACGCTTATGCGTTTTATCCAGAATACCTTCTTTACCGTAGTTAAACTGCCCTAGCAAGAGCTGAAATCGTGTAATAAAAAAACCAATATTAGGCGTCGTTAGTATGACTTTTGGCTGCGACAAACCAAAGCCGGCCCTTAGCTTATCCAGAAATTCTTCGGGCTGGCTCAGATGCTCTATAATATCCAGCAAGAGCAAGGTGTCAAACTTAGTCATATCAAAATCAAGCTCTAAAAAGTCTAGGTTACGCTGATAAAAAGCTTCATAAATACTATCATCTTTTTGCTCACACATATCAATACCCGTAATGACACAAGCTTTCTTCTTAAGTTCCTTAGCTATGCGGCCCTGTCCCCCACCAATATCCAACACACACCCATTAGGCTCAGTATTTTCAATAGCCATACTATGAGACGACATATAACCTAACTTCAAGGAATAATCCTCGAAAGGGTCAGACACATCGTATTCCCTTTTATAAAAAATAGAACGCTGATGCAGCTTACTGGCAAGAGTAGCTTTAATCCCCGCCATTCCGTAGGTAAAACAATTAAACAGATACATTTCTTTACCGGAATAAGTCGGTATGAAAACTTCTGCAATGGTCTTTTGGGCTAATAAATGCTGTATAATTATTTGGGAATCGAATAGAAAATCATTTGAATTGCTTGCATAAGGGAGGCTTTTTAAAGATTTTACAGAAAAAGCACGGTAGCCGGAATGAAAATCCGTCAACTCAGACTGATGTATTTTGTTGTGAAAATTTGTCAGCAAGCGGTTACCTGCTTTCTTATAAAAGGGAATACGTTGTTTGGTTTGTTTTTTCAATACACGCGAACCAATCACCATATCAGCTTTACCATTTAGTACAGGGCTCACCATTTGGTGCATTACTTCCGGCGCATAAAGACCATTGCCATGCAACAGAATAAAGCCATCAAAATCATTACGGATAGCGTATTCTATTCCTAATTTTTGATTTCCGCCATAAGCCTGCTTTATAGGATTGTACAAGACCTTTACATTAAGCCTTAGGTTGCTCAATTCCTGACTGTATGCCACATTAAAGGTATCGTCTGTTGATGAATTATCAATAATCAAAACCTCGCAATCAAACTCTTTAAGCACATTCTCAGGAATGCGATTTAGTAAGCTTATTAAGTTATCTTGAACATTGTAGGCTACAATGTAAATCAGTAGTTTTTTCATAGAAGATGATCTTTATACCACAGATATAATTTTCAATAGACCGTTAGACTTTTAG
>DHQI01000096.1:45607-46220 GCA_002408065.1 Bacteroidales bacterium UBA5342 | reverse complement strand
GTTACTCGCACGTAATCAACAAGTTAAACAAATTGCATCTAATTCATAAGTCGCTAATTGTTAGTGGCTTCTGGAAATTTAACGAACTATTAATTTTAACATTACCCTAAAAAATAATGCTAAATCCAACGCCATATTGATATTACGTGGTAAAAATAAGAAAAAAGACCAAGCCCTAAAAAATTTATATACAACTCGCCCCCATAAGCATAGCTTATGAGGGCGTTTTTGCAATTTTATGTTAAACTTCTCGAAGAGTTTATTTCTTCTTACCCCAAGAGTCTCTTAAACCAACGGTGCGGTTAAAGACTAATTTTTCCGGGGTAGAATCTTTGTCTACATTAAAGTAACCTACGCGTTGGAACTGGAAAAAATCCAGCGGCTGTGCTGTAGCCAATGATGGTTCCAGTTTAGCAGTAATGGTTTGTAAAGAATCCGGATTAATAAACTCAAGGAAATCCTTGTCTTTGTGTCCCAGTGGGTTTTCGTCAAGGAAAAGACGGTCGTAAAGGCGGACTTCGGCATCCAAGCATTCACTTACCGATACCCAATGTAACAAACCTTTTACCTTACGTTTACTGCCCGGTGTGCCACTCTTGGTATCCGGATCGTA
>DHQI01000096.1:44331-45373 GCA_002408065.1 Bacteroidales bacterium UBA5342 | reverse complement strand
CACTCTTGGTATCCGGATCGTAAGTGCAATAGATTTCTTCTATCTCGCCTGTTTCGGCGTTCTTTTTATAATCTTCGCATTTGATGATATAACCACCCTTCAGACGGATTTCGCGGCCCGGACCTAAGCGGAAAAATTTCTTTGGCGGATCTTCCATAAAGTCCTCGCGCTCGATGTAGAGCTCGCGGGTAAACGGAATTTCACGACTTCCTTGTGTCTCATCCTCAGGATTGTTGACAATCTCCATCATCTCTACCTTATCCTCAGGATAGTTGGTCAGGATCAGTTTCAAAGGATTCAGAACCGCATTCACACGCGGGGCTTTTTTATTCAGATCTTCGCGCACGGCAAACTCCAGAAGCGACACATCATTGGTAGCTTCGAACTTGGTATAACCAATGCGGTCGATAAAGTTCTTGATAGAATCAGCGGTATAACCACGGCGACGCATACCACTTAAAGTAGGCATACGCGGATCGTCCCACCCCGTCACATGGTTTTCTTCCACCAATTGCATCAGCTTACGTTTACTCATTACGGTATAGGTCAGGTTCAGGCGGTTAAACTCCGTCTGACGCGGACGGTAGTCGCCATCTTTCAGGTGATCGATAAACCAATCGTAGAGCGGACGGTGCACCTCAAACTCCAAAGTACACAAAGAGTGCGTAACACCCTCGAAATAATCACTTTGTCCGTGTGCAAAATCGTACATTGGGTAAGCATTCCATGCGGTACCGGTACGGTGATGCGGCATTTTAATGATGCGGTAAATGATAGGGTCGCGCATATGCATATTAGGCGATGTCATATCCACCTTGGCACGCAGTACGCAGGCCCCCTCTTCCAGTTCGCCACTATTCATTTTTTCAAAAAGTGCCAAGCTTTCTTCGGTAGGACGGTCACGATACGGGCTTTCAGTGCCCGGCTTAGTAGGTGTTCCCTTTTGTTCCGAAATTTCTTCAGCGCTCTGCTCATCGATATAAGCCAGTCCGTTATTGATCAGCTTAACAGCAAAATCCCACAACTGCTGAAAATAATCAGA
>DHQI01000096.1:43718-44106 GCA_002408065.1 Bacteroidales bacterium UBA5342 | reverse complement strand
ACAACTGCTGAAAATAATCAGAAGTATAAAACTCACGATCTTCCCAGTCGAAGCCTAACCAGTGGATATCTTCTTTGATACCGTCCACAAAGTCGGTACGTTCTTTCGTTGGGTTAGTATCGTCGAAACGGAGGTTACACTTACCGCCAAACTTCTCGGCCATACCAAAATCAAGGCAAATAGCCTTAGCATGACCAATGTGAAGGTGACCGTTAGGTTCCGGAGGAAAACGGGTGTGTACACGGCTGTCGTTAAGGCCGTCCTTTACCGCTTCGTCTATCATCGACGCTATAAAATTCAGATTTTCTTTAGGTTCTTTTGCGCTTTCGTTTACTGACATAAGCTACTACTTTAATTTTTTGAAGCTACAAAGATAGCTATCTTTGTA